>NZ_JBANBF010000020.1:0-72138 GCF_037000545.1 Blautia sp. JLR.GB0024
AATACCCGCCGGCTTTTACTATACAAGCCGGCGGGATTTCTATCAAATTCCTTTTTCCCCAGCCAAAATCTGCATGGCTGATTCCTCCTCAAACTGCCTGGAGTACAGGTCATAATAATACCCTTTCTGCCTCAGCAGTTCTCTGTGGCTGCCCTCCTCAATGATCTTACCGTCCTTCACCACCAGGATCAGATCCGCCTGGCGGATGGTGGAAAGCCTGTGGGCAATGACAAAGGAAGTGTGGCCCTTCAGAAGCTGGTCTGTGGCCTCCTGTATCAACTGTTCCGTCTGAGTGTCAATGGAGGATGTGGCCTCATCCAGTACAAATATACTTGGGTTTGCCAGGATTGCCCGGGCAAACGATATAAGCTGTTTCTCGCCTGTGGACAGTCTGCCTCCGCTCTCCCCCACATCGCTCTCGTATCCTTTTTCCAGTTTTCCTGCAACAATATCAGCCGAAACCTTCCTGGCTGCCTCCCTGACCTCCTCGTCTGTGGCCTCCAGGCGCCCGTACCGGATATTGTCGTAGAGCGTGCCGGAAAACAGATGGGGGTTCTGCAGCACATAGCCGATCTGGCTGTGGAGCCAGAGCTGAGACCGCTCCCTGTAATCCTTCCCGTCAATGAGGATACGCCCTTTTGTGGGTTCAAAAAACCTGCCAAGCAGATTTACCAGCGTGGATTTTCCTGCCCCTGTTTCCCCCACGATCGCTACATTCATGCCTGCAGGCACATGCAGATTAAAATGTTCCAGCACATATTCTTTTCCGTCCGGATACCGGAAAGATACATCTTCAAAGACAATATCCCCTTCTATCCTCTCCCAGTTCTCTTTCTTTGCGTGGAACATATCCCCGTATTTTTCCTCTACCTCAGGCGTATCCGTCACGTTGGGCTGCTGTTCTAACAGATCCATCACACGTTCAATACTGGCCTGACAGGATATCAGATCTGCCAGAAGACGGGCGAGCTGCTGGATAGGCTCAAAAATAACCACCGCATAGGATATAAATACGGAAAGGGTTCCAAGCTGCATCACCTGGCTCTGCACCATATATCCTCCTCTTGCCAGCACAATAGCCGCGGCAACAGAACTGAAGAATAATATGGTAGGAATATACACCGCGTTTAACATGGCAGATTTGGTCGCCGCCTGGTGCATATTCCTGGTAATGCTGCGGAAATTTTTCTGGTTATCCTCCTCGATCACCATACTTTTGGAAGTCCTTACCCCTGTGATCCCTTCGTTGTACGCGCTGGTGATCTGGGAATTGACCTTCCGCACCCGCCTGTTCCAGTGAAGGATCTTATTCTGGAAATAAACAGTCAGAACCGCAATGCAGGGCACGATCAGCATAATGATCAGCGCCAGTTTCCAGTTGAGCATAAACATGATCACAAACACACTGATCACATAGATAAACGCCCAGAACATATCCACCAGTCCCCAGGCGATCATGCCCGCAATCTTCAGGGTATCACTCATGACCCTGGCATGGATATATCCCACCGGAGTTGTATTATAATAGGAAAAGGACAATGTCTGCAGATGCTCAAACTGCGCCTTTTTCAAGTCCTTCCCCACATTCATCTCAATGGTGGTGGCCGCGTGGACAGAGATATACACGGATACCGTCTGGGTCACGATCATGGCTGTATAGACCAAAGCAAAGATATGCAGTCCCTTTAACGTGTTCAGCGCGATAAAATGGTCAATCGCATAACTTTGAAACAGAGGAACCAGCACATCTATCCCTGCAAGAATCAGGTTCAGGCCAATGGTAATGGCAAAAAATTTCGTATAAGGCTTAAAAAAGGGCAGCATTTTAGCCCATGTTTTAAAGCTGAAGGGTTTGTTATAATCCTGTTCTTCGTAAGCCGCCATTTTACACCTCCATCTGCATTCTGTCATCCTGGCTCATCTGAATGTCATAAATCTTTCTGTAAATCCCCTGCTGTCCGATCAGCTCCTGATGCGTTCCCATCTCCTCAATTTTTCCCTGATTAAGCACCATGATCCTGTCAGCGCTCATCAATGTCGTCACCCTGTGGGAGATGAGGATCACCGTGGCATCTCTTCTGTTATCCAGAAGCGCCTTCCTGATCCTGGAGTCTGTCTGGGAGTCAACTGCGGAAAGAGAGTCATCAAATATCATGACAGGCGCCTTCTGCAGGAGCATTCTGGCTATAGCGATCCTCTGCCGCTGGCCTCCAGACAGGGTTACGCCCCGCTCACCGACCAGCGTATCGTATCCGTCCGGAAAATTCATAATGGCGTCATCAATACAGGCAATCCTGGCTGCCTGCCTGATCTCCTCAAAGGAGGCCTCCGGCACAGAAGCCGCTATATTTTCTTTGATCGTCCTGGAATAAAGGAACGGCTCCTGAAGTACCATTCCCACATTCTTTCTTATCCATTCCAGGGGGATTTCCCTGATATTTTTACCGCCCAGAGTGATATTTCCCTGCCCTTCCTCCAGCTCATACAGCCGGTTTAACAACTGCATGATCGTGGATTTTCCGCTTCCGGTTCCACCCAGGATGCCCAGTGTACTGCCCTGTGGAACAGAGAATGTCACATCCGACAGCACTTCTTTTCCATCCTTGTAACCATAATTTACGTGGGAAAATACAATATCAAATCTCTGATTTTCATGCTGGTTTTCATAGGCTTTTCTATCCTGATACTCCTCTTCCTCTGCCCGTATGATATAGTCCACACGCTCAAAGGAAACCCCTGCCTTGCTCATATCAGAAAGGATACGGCCCAGCCCGCGGATAGGCCAGACAAGTGTCGTATTGTAGGAAGCGAATGCAATAAATTCACCTACGGAGATATTGCCATGCACAGCCTCCGCAGCCCCCAGCACGATCACGGCAACCACCTGCAGACCGGTGATCAGGTCACCGATTCCCCAGTAAAGCCCGGACAGTGTTCCCAGCTTGATCCACAGATCTGCAAATGCATTATTCTTCTCATAAAAGCGTTCCATCTCGAACTTTTCTCTTCCGAAAGCCCTTACCACCCGGACTCCCGTGGCATTCTCCTGCACCACTGTGGAGAGCTCCCCTTCCGCCTCGTCTGCTGTTGTAAAACGGCCGGCGATCAGGCGGTAAAAAATGGTGGAGTACAGTGCAACCACAGGCACAAAGCACAGAACTACCAGGGACAGCTTCACATTCATGGAAAACATCATCCCAAAGGAAACTGTCACCAGGAAAACCGTACGGAACACTTCCAAAAGCTGTGTTACCACAAAGTTACGGATCACCTCCACATCTGAGGTGCAGCGCTGTATGATATCTCCTGTCTGGTGTCTGTCATGCCATTCCATCGGAAGTCTCTGTACATGGGAAAACAGCGCGTCTCTCATGTTCTTCGCAAAATTTTCTCCCGCCTTCGCGGTATACGCACGGCTCAAAAAAAGTGCCGCTCCGGAGAAAAGTGCCACTCCCACCAGCATCAGCGCCATGATCCACAGATGCTTGGACAAATATTTATATTTATCCCCGCCCAGCACAGAGTCCACGGTAAACCGGAAAATCTGTGGTGTCAGGGAATTTAATCCGGTCGTGACCAGCGAGGCCAGCACTGCCACCAGAAAATACTTTTTGGAGCCCTGGAAAAACCGTAATACCAGGTCTGCCTTTCTATGTTTCGTTCTCATAATCCTCCTTTGCCTGTCTCAGTAGTTTTTTTATTATATATAATAATCTGAATTTCTGATATATTCAATATCTATATCATTTTTCCTCCATGCGTGATATAATTGCGTAACAGTTATTAAAGGAGGACATTTGGATGAATACTCCCACAATTGAAACTCAGCGGCTGATTCTCCGAAGATTTACCCAGGATGATGCCCGGGCACTTTATCAAATCCTAAGTGATGAGGAGGTAAATACCTTTCTTCCCATGTTCCCGCTGAAAACCATGGAGGAGGCCAATGCCTATATACAGAAGCAGTACCTGGACACATATCAGGAACCCTTTGGGTACCGGTATGCAGTCTGCTTAAAGACTGATCACATTCCCATCGGTTATGTCCAGGTAAGCAGCAGCGAAAGCCATGATTTCGGCTATGGCCTGCGAAAAGACTTCTGGCATAAGGGCATCATAACAGAAGCCGGCCGGGCGGTAGTGGAAGAACTGAGGAATTCCGGCATGCCTTTCATCACCGCAACCCATGACATAAAAAATCCCAGGAGCGGGGAGGTCATGAAAAAACTGGGAATGATATATCAGTATTCCTACGAGGAACAGTGGCAGCCAAAAAATATCCCTGTTACCTTCCGCATGTATCAGCTTAATTTTGACGGACAAAATGACCGTGTTTATAAAAAATACTGGGAACAGTATCCCGTCCATTTTATAGAGGACCTGTAACGATTCCGTCAGCTAAATTGTCAGAAGCTTTCATACAGGAGAGAAAAATATGTTTATCCAATACAATAATCTGGATATCAACTTCACCATAGGCAGCACCCGGTTCCGCACGCTTAACATCGCTTACGAGCACCTGCACCGCATCATTCCCAGCCACAGCCACGGGGACAACAGCTATGAGATCCACTATGTGGCATCCGGCCGCGGATACATAACAGTAGGGGAAAAGACATACGAGATCACCCCCAACACCCTGTACATGGCCGGCCCCCACGTGGCCCATGCCCAGATTTCCGTACAGGGAGATCCCATGGTGGATTACTGTATTTACCTGAGGCTGCGCCGCACTTCATCCGGAGAGAAAAAAACAGATGACCTGGACCGCCTGTTTACAGAGAAAACCTTCTGGATCGGCCAGGATAACTGTCAGATAAAAAACACACTGGAGCTGCTTTTCCGTGAATTAAAGGAGCAGAAAACCGGGTATACCGTCTACGTGGAAACACTGCTGCGGCAGTTGATCGTACAGATGATACGCAACTACCAGGGCGGAAAAAAAGCCCTCCACCACTTTAAGCCCGCAACACCGGCGGAAGCCCAGGATTTTATCATAGAGGAATCCTTTCTGTACGACTATCCGGTTCTCACACTGGAACAGCTTGCCGAACGGCTGGGACTTGGATGCCGGCAGACAGAACGGCTTATGCAGGACATCTACGGCAAAACATTTCTGCAGAAAAAAGGAGACGCCCGCATGTCGGCTGCCTCTATCCTGCTCACCTATTCAGACCGCAGCATTTCCTCCATCGCGGAAGAACTGGGCTATTCCTCCGTGGAACATTTCTCCGCAGCATTCCGGAAATATTACAATAAAAGCGCCCGCCAGTACCGAAAAGAATCCCGGGACATGACCTGATTCCTCAGCAGTTACAACAGGCACATCTGTACACAGCAAATCCTGCTGCATACAGATGTGCCTGTATCTCCCGGTCAATTGGCCGATGCTTTTACTTCCAGCTTCTCCGCCTTCTGGTAATTCAGCAGGAAAATACCTGCGCATACCAGCAGCAGCGCCGTGACGATCTTCCACCCTTCCGCCTGATTCTGCTCGTGCAGAAAGACCGAGGAGAGGATAACCCCAAACACGGGATTGGTAAATCCGAAAATAGCGATTCTGGACACCGGATGGTGCTTCAGCAAAATCCCCCACACGGAAAATGCCACAGAAGAGATCAGTGCCAGATACACCAGCATAACCACTCCCTGCATGGAAACCGTATGAATGCGCCCTCCAAGGCCAAAACCGCATACCATCATGACCAGACCGCCGATCATAAACTGATATCCGCTTAAAACCACAGGGTCCTCATCCCGTGAATATATTTTCAGCAGACTGGACGCAAAGGCGTAGGCAGTGACAGATACCAGCAGGAATCCTTCGCCGTTTATTTTAAGCCCTGCCCCCATGCCGCTGCCGTTTAGATTCACCAGCACGACTCCGGCAAATCCCACGATACAGGCCGCAATCTTCTTCCCTGTCAGTTTCTCCTGGTGAAAGATCAGGCTGGCAACCAGTATGCTTAAAAATGTATTGGATGCCGTTATAATAGAGCCTTTCACCCCCGTGGTATGGGCCAGCCCCAGATAGAAAAACACATACTGCAGGATTGTCTGAAACATGGAGAGCTTCACGATCTTACCCCATGACCTTCTCTTTGGCACCAGCACCTTTCTCTGAAGAATGCTGCCGAATACCACAGCCAGCAGCCCCGCCAGGGCAAAACGCATACCGGCAAATAAAATCTGCGACGCCGGGCTGTCCCCCGGTATCTCAAACAGTTTGTATCCGATTTTTATACTTGGAAACGCGCTTCCCCAGAGTGCATTGCACAGAACGGCAAGCCCGCAGACCACCCAGGCCTTTTCCAGCATTGGTTTTTTACATGTATTCATTTCTCCGTGCTCTCCTCTTCTGATACACGGTAATCCTTCAAAATCACATCCGCGAATTCTTCCTTCACATGAAACTCCTCTATAAGGCTTTCTTTGACCAGCTCTCTGGCTGCTTTTAACTGTCTGCAAGTCTCCAGCATTGCAGGTATTATAGTCTCCAGCCTTTTTTCTTCTTCGAGCTCCCGGCTGTCTTCCTGTTCGTCATGCGCCTGCATAGTTCCTCCTCGCTTTCCTTCATATGTAAAAGACGGTTTCTCCGATACATATCTGCCCGGAAAAATTAACAAGATATATTATTCAGTATAGAGGATATTGCATCATTTGGCAAACAAAATATTATTAACTATTCAGTGACTATATTGTTCCCTCCCCGCCGAATAATTTTCCTGCTCTCCTTCCTCTGCAGTCTCAGTCCAATATTCGTAATCCATTTGTGCTGCCATTCCAATTCTTTATATTAAATATCTCTTTAATAAACGGGTCAATTCTATAATATCGATAGGCTTTGCTATATGAGCATTCATACCGGACTCCATACAATGCTGTATGTCATCAGAAAAGGCATCTGCACTCATAGCAATGATTGGGATAGATAAGGCATCCGGGTGACTTATTCGGCGAATTGCCTTAGCAGCCTCATACCCTGTCATATGCGGCATCCTTATATCCATAAGAATGGCATCGTAATACCCCGCCGGTGATTTTTGAAACTTGTCCAGACATATCTGACCATCTTCTGCCCAATCCAGTTCTGCACCCAAGTCAGACAATAATTCACTTGCAACCTCCCAGTTAAGCTCATTATCCTCGGCAAGCAGGATACGGCATCCGGACAGATCCGTATTTTGGTCCCATTTTGAGCCATGTTCTGTTTCCATTTCCATATACTGACGTAAAGCATGATACAGCGTAGATTTAAATAGTGGTTTTGAAATAAAACCACTAATACCTGCTTCACGGGCCTCCGCCTCAAATTCACTCCAGTCGTATGCAGAAATCAGCAGGATCGGTACTTCATCTCCCAGATTACGCCGGATTTCTTTTGCAGCCTGAACCCCATTTATACCGGGTAGTTTCCAATCTAATAGAATGATTTGATAATCGTCTCTTCTTCGGTGGTGTTGGATTACCAGCTCTACTGCTTTTTCTCCGCTTAATGTCCATTCAGCTTTTATTCCCATGTCTTCCAGTGTGTCCATAACTGTCTTACATAATAATTCATCATCATCAACCACCAGCATATTCCAGGGGGGAAGAGCCATATCCATATCCATTTCTACTGCATCCGCTTTTTCAAAATCAAACGTGAGATGAAATTCGGTACCTTGATCCGGTTCACTTTTTATATCAATGGTTCCCTTCATTGCATCCACAATGTACTTCGTTATGGCCATTCCCAAACCGGCCCCTTCCGTTTTATGTATTCTGGTTTCATCTGCACGGCTATAGGATTCATATATTTTTTTGAGAAAATCCGGCGACATACCGATTCCGTTATCCCTGACCTTGATATGAATTCGGATATAGTTTTCTGCTTTCGGAGATTTTTCTTCAGAAAGGGATAATTGTATTGAACCGCCTTCGGGAGTATACTTTGTTGCATTTGATAAGAGATTTAACAAAATCTGATTCAAACGGACACCATCGCACCACACATTCTCTGCTAGAATATTCTCAACATGTATGTCAAAGGTTTGGTTTTTAGTCTTAACCTGCGGCTGCATAATGTTAACAATTCCTTCAACAACTTCTTTTAATGAAATTTGTTCTGTTGTTAAAGTTAATTTTCCGCTTTCAATTTTAGACATATCCAAAACATCATTGATCAGCCCTAACAGATGTTTACTCGATAATGTAATTTTTCTGAGGCAGTTCTGTACCTGTTTCCGGTCATCTATGTGAGCTGTGGCAATCGTGGTCATGCCTACGATTGCATTCATGGGTGTACGGATATCATGGCTCATATTTGCCAAAAATTCGCTTTTAGCTCTGTTCGCTTCAAGAGCCTCCTGCCGTGCTTTCTCTAATTCATGCACCTGAGAACGGGTTATGGAGAAATACCGAAGAAAAATCAAGGTTAAAATAATCAAAACAGAGGCACAGGACAATAATGTCATGAACATACGCTGGCCGCTCAGATTGTTTATGGCATCATCCAGTATACTATAAGGCATTACCGATACTAAATACCACTCAGAATAGGGTAACGATATACCGTATATTTGTCGTTCTTCACCATTTACTTCAAATGTTGTAGCATATTCTTCATGATTTTTTAGTGCAGCACCAAATTCTTTAATTGCATTTTCTACAGATAACTCATTGGGTGCAGCATCAAGCTGCTTTTGCAGCTGTTCAAAGAAATACCACAACTCCGTGTTGGGGTTCTGTATTACAAAACTGCCGTCCGGCCTGATAATATGATAATACATCAGCTGCCCGTCATCCTCCAAGGAAAGAAAATCGGTAATATATTCCAGAGGAATGGCAGCAATCAGACCAGTGCTCTTATGGCCATTGTGCATCGGATAAGCAGCGTCAACGCCAAACAATACCACTTCATTTCCGGCAGAATCAACACCTACAGCGACTCGCTGCTCCCCCTTTAACAATGCTTCTGTAAAAGGTTCCGGATTAAGTGGCTGTATGGATTGTCCATAAAGTGTCTGAAAATCCCCCTCCGCAGAACAAAGCGCCAAATAGTCAAACCCCCTGACCTGCGCCCTGTAAATGAGTTCCTCATATAAATTCTTCCTATCTTTGTTATCTGTTGAGACAACAGAAACAACGCCGCTGACCTGATCAAAACGCAATTTAATCACAGTTTCAAAGTGCCTGGACATTTGTTCATTCATTCCGGACATGTAAATATTTCCAATTTCATAAACAGTCTTTTTACTTTTCCGGCTCATATAGATTCCAAGCAGACTGAAAATAATAATACTAAAGATCAAAAGACCAATGAAACTGCATATCAGAAAACGCGTTGCAGAATTCCTCTTTTTACTGTTTCCCATTGATGCTATTCCTCTCTTTCAGATGATGCCGTGCTGTCCTTATTCTTGTCAAAAAAACTGAACTCACTTTCAAGCAGATCAGCAATTTCTTCCAGACACAGTAAAAGGGCAGGATTAAATGCACCACATTGTCCTTCCAAAATCATTTTCAAAGATTCTTCATGTGAATAAGCTTTCTTATAGCAGCGCTCACTGGTCAAAGCATCGTATACATCAGCCAGAGCAACAACCTGGGCAGATATTGGTATTTCTTCTCCCTTTAATCCATCCGGATAACCATTGCCATCATACCTTTCGTGGTGCCATCGGCAAATCTCAGAGGCTACTTTGACAAGCGGGGCTTCCTGTTGTTCAATGGGCAGGTCTGACAGCATATCAGCGCCGACCATTGCGTGAGTTTTTATTACTTCAAACTCCTCTGCCGTAAGACGTCCTGGTTTGTTCAATATTGTATCCGGAATTGATATCTTTCCAATATCATGCAGCGCGGAAGCAGTGCTTATTAATGAAATATCTGCTTTGGACAAAAAGTATTGATCTGTACGCTGAACCAACTGCTTCAGCAAATATTTTGTAATAGTATTTACACGCAATATATGTAATCCGCTCTCTCCATTGCGGAATTCCACAATGTGAGACAGGATTGAGATCATCAACTCATTATTTTTTTCCTGTTCCTGTAACTGTTCTGCGATAATTTTCTCAAGACGCTGCTGCCGCGCATAGAGAAACATCGTATTAGAAATTCGGCGCTGGACTATGGTCAGATCAAAAGGACGGCTGATATAGTCAAAAGCCCCCAAATCATAAGCCCGCTTTATATTTGCAGGGGAATCGTCAGCAGAAATCATAATAACAGCCAGGGTGTCGTTCCAGTGATATTTGTTGATGCAGGCTAACACTTCAAGGCCATCCATTTCCGGCATCACAATATCCAGCAGCAGAAGGGAAAAATCTGCTCTTTGCTTTGAAAGAAGAGAAATTGCTTCTGCACCATTTTCAGCCTCAGCTACATCATATTGCTCTTTCAGGATCTCTGCCAAAAGCGCGCGATTCATTTCTGAATCGTCTGCAATTAAGATTTTTTGCTTTTCCATGGTTCCAAATCTCTTTCTTAATAATAATACGTTTTTATTATAACTATTTTGCTTACCTATTAGCAACACCCATTTTGGTCAGGTGTACAAATAGGTTTATGCCTTTTGATACTGACAAAATTGGTTTGTCATGGTATAATCCAGATAGATAGGAGGCAAGTTATGAAACCACAAGAAACAAAATTTACATTTGTTTATAATGAAATCAGGCAGTGTATTTTAGAGGGCCAAATACCGCCCGGAAATTCCCTGCCGTCCTCAAGGATGTACTGCGAGCAATTTCATGTAAGCAGATATACGATCAACCGTGTCTTTGACGCATTACGGGCAGAAGGACTGGTTGATATTCAGCCTCGGCTTGCACCAATTGTTGTTTCAAAAAAAGATACTTGTAATTCATCAAATACTGTTTTCGAGATTTTAAAACAAAGGGAAGGTATCTTACAGGTATATCAGACTTTTGCTCTAATACTGCCTTCACTTATGGTTTTTTCTTTGCAAGGGTGTGATGTGGAGATAATGCCCCACTATAAACAGGCTATGAAAGTATTACGTTTGGGATATTCCTCAGGTGGATGGGATGCTCCTTCCAAATTAGTATATGATATACTAAAAATAGGTGGTAATTCCCTATTCAGCGAACTCTATTCTACATTTGGCCTTTATAATAAACTTGCATTTTTTGCAGAAAATTGTCCTTATTTCTCTGAGTACTTTTTACAGAGGACTGCATCTGTAACCAGTGTTATTATAGATACACTAAAGGGCAATGATCCGCTCACAAAGTACAACCGGTTATCCCATATGTATCAAGAACTTACGGATTCTATTGAAAAAACGTTAAATTACCTATTAGAGACAACGCCAGAATGTCCTGTGCAAACGGGTTTGAAGTTTTCGTGGAATCCCATGCGTGGCCAGGATTATTATTACTCAAAAATTGTTGATGACATAAATCTGAAAATCGGCCTTGGAGAATACTCTGTCGGAATGTATCTTCCATATGAAAAGCAGCTGGCTGGCCAGTATGATGTCTCTTTATCGACAGTCAGAAGGGCATTGGCAGAACTGGAACAGAGAGGTTTCGTAAAAACGTTAAATGGTAAAGGCACTATAGTTATAGAACCGGATGATACTAAACTTCATCAGCTGGCTCTTAATTCCGGGTATGTTGAAAAGGCATTACGTTACCTTCATGCCTTACAACTTATGGTATTGATTATTCACCCGGCATCATTAGCTGCAGCTCCGCATTTTACTAAAGCAGAACTGGACGAGTTAGCAAACAGATTTACTTCTCCCGGCTCTATTTATTTAACGGATATTTTAGAATTCATAATGAAACATACCACGTTAGAACCTCTATATGTTATATTATCTGAAACCAATCATCTTCTTGAATGGGGGCACCATTTCGCCTATTATCCGTCCAAGAAACATACACTCACACATCTCAATAAGAAAGTCATTCTGGCCTTTCAGCAGTTAAGGGACGGTAATGCTGTCTCTTTTGCAGATGGCATAGCAGATTGTTACCGTTATAATTTGGTTTGTATGAAGAAGCATATGGCAGAGAAATATAGGTTTCATAACGTAGCTAATATTCGGGTTCCGGAAAAATACCAGACAGCAGGCAATGGTTTCTTCCGGACGGCAGACAGCTAAATGGGCAAAGGGACACCGTTTCATAACCGTGTCCCTTTGCCCATTTAGCTGTCTGCCATTATTTGTTTGTTTTGTCAGTTTCCTAACGACATTCGCTTAAACGAAGTACGCCTTGTCTTTCCTCTTCACAATTCACTTTCCGAGTACCATTTCCACAGCCTTTTTCCACCCGGAATATTTCTTATCCACAAGGCTTTTTTCCATCTGCGGTTCAAAAGAAGTCCTCTTCATTTTCGCAAAAAGTTCTTCCTTTTTGTAGATGCCAAGTCCAATACCTGCAGCATACGCGGCCCCGATCCCGGACAGTTCCTCAGCTTCTGGCACCTGTACCGGTATGCCGGCCATATCGCTTTGGAACTGCATGAGATAGGCATTTTTTGTGGGACCGCCGTCTACCCGCAGTTCCCGGATCGGTATCTCGGCATCCTCCTCCATGGCTTTTAAAATGTCCGTGATCTGGTACGCAATGCAGTCAAGTCCTGCGCGCACCATTTCCGCTTTCCCTGTGGTCCTGGTGATCCCACAGAGAATCCCGGTGGCTGAACTGTCCCAGTAGGGGGCACCAAGGCCGGTAAATGCGGGTACAAAATATGTCCTGTCCTCCGGCGCCGCCTCCCTTGCAAGCCGCTCTGTCTCCGCTGCGGACGCAACCATCTGAAGGTCCTTCTGCATCCAGCTTATCACTGCACCCGTATAATTGATATTGCCTTCCAGCACATAATTTACCTGCCCGTCCATCCCCCAGGCCAGGGAAGAAACTAAACCGTGGCTGCCAAATACCGGTGTTTTTCCCACATTCATCATCACAGAGGAGCCGGTGCCGTAAGTGGCTTTCACCATTCCCTCCTCCAGGCATCCCTGCCCGAAGAGAGCGCCGTGGGAATCTCCCAGCACTCCGTGTATGGAAACCGGTTTATCCAGAAATCCTTCAAAATCCGTCTCCCCATAGTAACCATTGGAGTCCGAAACCCGGGGCAGATTTTCCGCCGGGATTTTAAAGACCCTGCAGATTTCCTCATCCCAGGCAAGTGTCTTGATGTTGAAGAGCTGGGTTCTGGATGCGTTGGAATAATCCGTAAGAAAGGATCTGCCGCCTGTGAGCCGGTATACCAGGAAACTGTCCATGGTTCCATAACACAGATCACCTTTTTCGGCTCTTTCCCGGGCGCCCTCCACATTTTCCAGTATCCAGGCAATCTTTGCCGCTGAAAAGTAGGGGGAGAGCTTAAGCCCTGTCCGTTCTCTTATCATACCCGCACTGTCTGTGATCCTGCTGCAGATCTCCTCTCCCCTGGCACACTGCCATACCACGGCGTTATATACCGGTCTGCCATCCTTTTTCCAGGCAAGGGCAGTCTCCCTCTGGTTGCTGATGCCCGCGCCTGCTATCAGGTTCTTATCGATACCGGCCTTTTCCACCACATTCTTAACCGTCTGAATGGTGTTCCTGTAGATCTCCTCCGGGTCATGCTCCACCCAGCCGTTGTTATCTATGATCTGCCTGTGGGAAAGGTCCGCACGGGCAATCAGGGCTCCCTGTCTGTCAAAAAGCAGTGCTTTTGTCCCCTGCGTGCTCTGGTCAATTCCCAGTATGTATCTCTCCATATCAGACTAACTCCCTGGCTTTTGCTGCGATTCCTTCTGCGTTTAATCCGTAGTAATCAAATACCTCCTTTGAGGTTCCTGTGATGACCGGCGCATCCGGCAGGGACAGGTTCACAACCTTTTTCGGGCATTCGCTTCCCACTGCCTGGCTTACCATACTGCCAAGTCCGCCGAAGGGAGCGTGCTCCTCCGCTGTGATCACAGCCTTCACACCGGATACCATCCGGAGCAGAGTCTCTTTGTCAAAAGGCTTTACACAGTACATATCCAAGACTGCTGCACTGATGCCTTCCTTTTCCAGCAGCTTCGCTGCGTCAAGAGAAGGCTTTACCATCTCTCCGCACGCTACGATCGCCACGTCATTTCCCTCTTTCACCACAGTGGCTTTATCCATTTCAAAAGGACAATTTCCTTCTTCATAGACATCCTCCACCGCGTTTCTCCCCACACGGATATAGGCAGGTTTTTCATCTCCGAGCAGCGCTTCTGTCAGGCACTTCGTCTGATTTTTATCACTTGGTATGTAAACCCTCATGTTCGGAACCGCTGACATGGCAGCGATATCCTGGGCAGAGTGGTGGCTCATGCCCAGGGCACCGTAGCTGATGCCGCCGCTGATGCCGATCAGCTTCACATTGGTATTGGAATAGGCCACATCCACCTTTGCCTGCTCGTAGCTTCTGGTAGATAAAAAGCAGGCAGGGGATACTGCGTAGGCTTTCTTACCACATTTTGCAAGGCCCGCGGAAATACTCACCAGATTCTGTTCCGCAATGCCCACCTCCACAAACTGTTCCGGGTAATTCTCTGCAAAAGGTGTCATGGATGCGGAACCGCGGGAGTCACTGCACAGCACCACAACGTCTTTATCTGTCTTTGCTTTCTCCATCAGTACCTGGCAGATCACCTGCTTATTTGCTATCTTATTCATGAAGAGCAGCCTCCTTCCCTGCGGCGAAATCACTGATAATCTGATTATATTCCTCCTGTGTGGGCACCTTGTGATGCCAGTTTGCCTTATTTTCCATAACAGGGGAACCATACCCTTTTGTGGTATTTGCTATGATGACACTTGGTTTTCCCTTCGTCTGTGACGCCTCTGAAAATGCCTGCAGAAGTTCATCCAAATCGTTTCCCCGCACACTGATCACATGCCATCCGAAGGAGGAAAATCTCTCTGCCAGATCATCATGTCCCATCACATCTTCCGTACAGCCGGAAATCTGCAGCCTGTTTCTGTCCACCACTGCACAGAGGTTATCCAAATGATACTGGTTGGCAGCCATGGCTCCCTCCCAGACAGAACCTTCTGCCAGCTCACCGTCTCCCATAACCGTATATACCCGGTATTCCTTTTTGTTCATCTTTCCTGCCAAAGCCATTCCCACGCATACGGGAAGGCCGTGTCCGAGGGATCCGGAATTCATCTCGATTCCCGGCAGTTTATTGTTTGGATGTCCGATGTAAGAGGAACCGAACTTTGAAAACTTTTCTTTTACCTCTTCCAGATCAAGGAATCCTTTAGCACACAGCACCGCATAATAAGCCTCCATGGAATGCCCCTTGCTGAGGACAAACCGGTCCCTGTCCGGGTCATCTGCCCGTTTTGGAGAAACATTCATAACACGGAAATACAGAGCGGCCAGGATTTCCATAACACTCATATCACCGCCGATATGACCTCCCTTTCCGGCAACAATAATATCAACCGTATCCCTGCGCAAATCAAACACTTTCGCTTTCAGATCATCCATCTCATTCACCTCTCAAATATGCCTTAACCTGTTCCTCGATCGGATCATACAGATCCGGTTTTACACCTATATACTTGCAGGCCTCGTAGAGCACGGGCACCACATCCTTGTGGATACCCACACAGTGATGGATGTATGGCCCTTCCACCAGCTTTGCCTCCAGGCGCTTAAGATTCTCCACCTCGACCCAGACATAGGTTCCCTTGGTATACGGTCCTTCCACACCTTTCGCGTGCCCCAGAAGCAGGGAGTATTCTCCGTTGTCTCCGTCAAAACGGCACAGGGTCATATCCCCGTGTTTTGCCTCAGCCTCCACAGCTCCGGGATGGTCAAAGGCCAGGGGATAACCGATGGACGGCTTTTCCTTTGCCACAGAGACAGGCCAGGGGCCGCAGTGCTGCAAAAGCTCACCGTTTTCATTGTCAGGGTGACGTACCGTCCAGTCTGCAAAGAAGGTTCTGGCCTCATCCATGCCTGCCGCTTCCATAAGAAGTGCTGTGACGGCGCCGTGTATATCCGTCTCACAGACGACCGGGATTCCCTCCTCATTCAGCAGGGAATTGGCCGCGCAGGGCATAATTCCGATCTCTCCCTGAAGGGCATTCCAGCACTGGATGGCAATGGCATTACAGCCGTATTTTTCTGCCAGATTCTTCATGGCAGCTTTCAGAGCAGCCACGTTTTCCAGCTCGTTTTCCCTGATTTTGACACACATATTGTCATGGCAGTATGCCATGATCTTTGCCACCTCGGTGCCCTCTTCCTTTACCTTTTTCATCTCTTTTGTCAGTTCCGGAATCGGTATGGGTGAAAGCTGGATATTGAATCTTTCCAGCAGTTCTCCCTCGTTGCACATGGTACTCCAGAAGTCAAACGGGCGCGGCCCGATCTGCAGGATTCTTGTATTTCTGAACACCTTCACCACATTGCACACAGCCAGGAAATCCCGGATTCCCCGCTCGAACTCCGGGTCTGTAAGCCTGCAGTTTGTCATGTAGGTAAACGGTACCTGAAACCTTCTCAGAACCTTGCCTGTGGCAAAAAGCCCGCACTGGCTGTCACGGAGACGGACGCCGTTCTCATCCGGGCGCTCATCCCTGGGTCCCCATAAAAGCACCGGAACATTCAGTTCCTTGGCCAGTCTTGCGACTTCATACTCTGTGCCGAAATTGCCGTGGGGGAAGAAGAGGCCGTCCACCTTCTCCGCCTTGAATTTTTCCGCGATCTTTATTCTGTCTGCCTCGTTGTACAGAAGTCCTTCCTCATTGATATCCTTAATATCCACAAAGGAAACGTCCAGTTCACCCAGTCTTTCCCTTGTCAAATCCGCATATTTAATAGCATCCGGAGCACTGAAAATGCTCCTTCGTGTTGGGGCGAACCCTAATTTTATCTTATTCAAACTCACACACCCTGCTTTCTAATTTTTAAGTTCAAGGACACTGTCCCGCTCAATAAATTCCGTACAGATCTGAATCTTTGTCTTGGCTGTGCTCCTCTCCTGCATCATTTCCACAATGCGGCGCACTGCCAGCCTTCCCATCTCCTGCTTGGGCACCCTGAGGCTTGTCAGCCTGGGCACTGCGATCTCACAGAAGGGGAGGTCATCAAATCCGATGATCGACACATCCTGCGGCACCCGGTAGCCGGATTCCTGCAGCGCTTTCATGGCTCCCAGAGCCAGATTGTCATTATCCGCAAAAAAGGCGGTGGGCAGCTCCGGTTTTCCTTCCAGATACCGCAGCATGTCTTGGTGGGCAGCCTCCATAGTAACGCCGATGGTCACCGTGTACCTGTTCTCCAGCCTCAGATTGTGCTTATTGAGAGCAATCTGAAATCCGGAAGCCCTGGAGCCGAACGCCTTGATCCGGTAACTGCCCCGCAGATATCCGATTCTGGTATGGCCTTTCTGGATCAGATACTCCCCGGCCATTCTGGCCGCGTCCGCGTTGTTGATAAACACCCCGTCAAACGACATATCGTGGTTCCAGTAATCCAGCACCAGAAAAGGTACCTTCATGCCCCTGAACACCGCTGCCTCCTCGTCTGTAAGCTCTGTGCCCAGAAGCACAATGGCGGAAGCCCGGTCCAGGCACAGGTTTTCCACCTGTCTTTTATAATCCTCTGTCTGCCGGTCCAGATAACAGAGCGCCATCTCATAGCCGGCCTCCCTGCATTCCTTTTCAAATCCGTCCACTACCAGGGAAAAGAAGGGATTGTCATCCACGATCAGGCCCTTGTCCTTATAGATGACAAGCTTGATCTTCGTGATCCCCATCTCCCCGATATAGCCCAGTTCCTTGGCTGCACGGAGAATTTCTGACGCGGTGTCCTTATTCACACCTTTTTTATGGTTCAAAGCATTGGATACGGTAGCCGGAGAAAATCCTGTATATTCTGATATGGTCCTTATATTTACTTTCACCGTCTCACCTCCAACGCAATCTTATGCTTTTTTTATCTGCACTGCCATGTACTGTTTTCCCGGCAGCTCAACTCTGAATTTCCCTTTATGGATGCCCCTGTTCTCCACAGTCATATTCCAGGTATCCAGCACGCGGACTTCAAACGCAGTCTCATCGTCAAAGTAAAAATCCCGGAAGGATGGGCGCATGAAGCTGTAATAAAACAGATAATACTCTTTTACAGCCTTGATCTGGGATGTACTCTCCTCAGGTACGGCACACACTTCATCCCAGCCGCATTTTTCATAGGGCATAAGTCCAATGCCCGGCGTCTCCTTCATGATATCCAGAAGAAATCCGAAACGCTTGTGGCTCTCCCCGTGAAGCTCCCCGCCGTGCGACCACCAGAGGATATCCTGGGGATGCATATATGTCTCTCCGTGTCCCGGATACCCGCCCCGCACAGCGGCCTCCCAGAATCTGCGCAGCATCTCCTCTCCGCTTATATTGCCCCAGCCGTGCTGGATATTTCCCTCATAGGCGATCTCATCCAGTACAACAGGTTTTTTGTACTTCTCCCGCCATTCATTCACCAGCTCTGAAGATTTGTACAAATCCTGCCTCTGGATGCTGCAGTGCGTGATCCATGGGCGGTTATGGTCGTAGAAATTTCTGCAGTTGTGAATGGAGCGCAGATGTTTGTATGGGTCTTTTTCGCAGATGATTTTTGCGTAACGCTCCCAGTCTTCCACATTTTTTTCCTCAAACAGGTCAAATTCATTTGCCAGAGACCACCAGATATTTCTGTAGGCTGCGAACCGGGCGATCACATACTTCCAGTAAAGGTCATCCTCCTCAGGCTTCATACAGGAAAATCCCCAGCGGTCATAAGGATGCATGACGATCAGATCCGCCTCAATACCTAAGTCTCTGAGAGCCTCAATGCATTTCTCAATATGTCTGAAATGTTCCGTGTTGAATCTGGTAAAATCCCAGTTATTCCCCTCACTTCTTCCTGTGTATTCCTGGAAGTTCTCCTTTGTGAGCACACTGGAATCCATAGGTGTTCCCTGGTAAGGATAGGAGCGCGGTTCCCCCAGGTTATAGTCATAATGTTTCGGGAAAACGCAGAAACGTATCTTATTAAAAGCGCTCGCCTTTAATGTTTTAAGTGTCTTCCCAATCAGTTCGTCGGACTGCAGGTCCCACACATAGCAGGTCGTTCCCACAGAGTAATAGGGTGTGCCGTCCTCGTACGCAAAATGGTATGTATTCGCCACTCTCACAGGACCGTGATTGTCCTGTCCGGGAGCTGTCGCTGTAAAACTTCCCTCCAGGTCAGAGTCTAAGAATCCCGCGTGGATCCTGAAGGTATATTCCTCCTCAAAAGAGGGCATAAACCGCAATTTATAGATGCCTTCCCCGTCGTAAAAGCCGTCGGCTTCTGTGCACTCATTTTTGCTCTCAAAGGTTCCTGTCACTTCATAGTCCGTGAATGGATTTCCCGTTGCAGGACCCTGGAACTCCACCTCAAAGACATCCCATTTCTCCACCTGCTTTTTATATTTCATTGTCTCCATACTCTACCTCCAAGTCTTTTTCTTTAAACGGTCAGGCTTTTACAGCACCGGCCATACCTTCCACGAAATGTCTCTGGAAAATCAGATACACGATCAGCACCGGAATAACGGAGATCAGCACACCCGCGCACAGATAGCCGTAATCTGTTCCATGCTCGCCCACGAAGGTCATGATACCTACCGGAACGGTTTTCTTCATATTATCATTGATAATAACGCTTGCCAGCAGATACTCATTCCATGTGGACAAAAAGTCTGTGATGATCAGTGTTGCCACAGCAGGCTTTGCCACCGGGAAGATAATTTTATAAAACAACTGCCATTTGTTGCATCCGTCAATGTATGCCGCCTCGTCAAGCTCCCTGGGGACACCGTTGAAAAAGCCCCGCAGGATAAGAATACCAAAGGAGATACCGAAACCCACATATACATAGAACAGTCCAAAGTAAGAGTTCAGCAGGCCCAGTTTGCTGTAGATCACATTGATCGGTACCAGGGCTGTCTGCATGGGAAGCATCATTCCAATGAGAAAGAAGATAAAAGTTCCCGTTTTATGCCTGATTTCCAGTCTGGTCAGGGCAAAAGCTGCCAGTGCCTCAATGAAAATTCCCAGAGGCACTTTTAAACAGGATACAATCAGGTCGTTTTTCATATAAGTGAACAGCCGGCCTTTTGTAATGGCATTGACAAAGTTGTCCCAGGCAACGTGTGCCGGCATACTGAACAATCCCGCGCCGCTGTAGAAATCAGATTTACTCTTGATCGCAGTTGCCACCAGTGTGAACATGGGTACCACCCAGATAAGCGCCAGGATGATCAGAACAAGATATAATACTGCTTTTTTTGTGATTTTCTTTGTTTTTCCTTCCACGATAATCCCTCCCCGCTAATCTTCTTTTGCTGTAAAGGATACATAAGGAATGATAACGATCATCATCATCAGTACCATAATACAGGCAACTGCTGTTCCGTATCCCACGTTGTTGTACTGGAACACCTGTGAATACATATAGGTGGAAAGCATCTGGGTGGCATTGTTTGGACCGCCGCCGGTAAGCCCCTGCACCACATCGTAAACCTTCATGGCTGCAACGATCAGTGTTGCAATAACAATGACAAAGGTATCCTTAAGGAGCGGTACTTTGATCAGGAAAAACTGCTCAATTCCGTTGGCACCGTCAATGGTCGCCGCCTCCAGAACATCCGGTGAGATAGCCTGCAGACCTGCCAGAAACAGGATCATGGGCTGTCCGATCGCCTGCCACAGAGCTGCCGCGAATACGGCATAGAGACTGACATTGGGGTCCGATATCCATCCCTGGGTAAAATTGATCCCCAGTGCTTTGAAAAATTCATTGATAAATCCAATGTTGGGGTTGTAGATCCATCTCCAGATAATAGCCACCGCAATGGGTGCGATGACACATGGGAAATAGAAAAAGCCTCTGAAGAAGGTACGTCCTCTAAACTGCTTGCTCAGTATCACTGCAAAGAGCAGTGCAATGGTCATGGTCACAAATATAGTCAAAACAATCCAGATCAGGTTGTTGATAATTGCCGTATGAAAGATTTTATCGCCTTTAAAAAGATTTATGTAATTAGATAAGCCAACAAACTGTTTCTCGCCGATACCGTTCCATTTGAACAGGCTGATAAAGAAGGAATAGCACACAGGTGCCACGATCACGGATAAATAGATGACCGCCGCCGGGAGCAGGAAGAAATACGCGGCTTTGTCCGTCCTGGTATAATTTTTCTTTTTTTTCATGGTTTCACTCCAATCTGTTTGGTCAGTGCAGTGGTTTTCAAAAAACGGAGGAGTGGCCTTCACCCCTCCGCATTCTTATATTACATGTCTTTTCTCTGTTATTTGTTATTGTAAGCCTCAATTGCCTCCTGAATGCTCTTCGCTCCGTCTTCCGGTGTCATCTGACCATTGGCAATGGCATCCTGCGCATCGAACAGTACATCCGCAACCTCTGTGGGGAATGCCTGGTCTGTGATGGTGAAGATGCCGTTTTTCTCAGATGTCTCTAACAGTACAGGTACGTTCGGCTGTCCTTCCGGCATTTCTGCGCCTACTACCGGCAGCGGAAGGTTGTAATACTCCGCATATTTTACTGTGTTTTCTTCATTATAATAGTAATCTGTAAAACGCATGCAGGCATCCAGCTCTTCCTCTGTATTGTCCACATTGAACTGTGTCATCTCTGCAAATGCTGACATTCTGTTTGTCTCACCACTTGGGAATGCAAAGACACCGTACTGGTCCATATCAAGACCTTCCTGTATGATCTTGCCATCCTGCCACTGTCCCTGGATATCCATTGCGCACTGTCCGTTTGCCATACCGATCAGAGTGTCATTAGGGTCCTGGGTCAGGAATCCGTCCGGGAAATAGCCTTTCTCACAGAACTCCTGGTATTTTGCAAGAGCCTGTACCACTGCGTCGTTGTCATAGCTCTCATCAAATGTGTTCATCTTGTCATGGAGTTCAGAACCTGCATAGTGTTCAATGAGCAGTTCCACAAAACGCATGGTGTGCCAGCCGTTGAGACCCGCTGTGGATATGGGAGTGATGCCGTTTTCCTTTAATTTTGCACAGGCTGCCTCAAACTCCTCGAAAGTAGTGGGTACTGCTATGCCGTTCTCCTCAAAGATATCTTTTCTGTAATAAACCCCCAGAACATTGTAGCTTGTAGGATAGCCGGAAAGTTTTCCGTCTAATGTACAAAGGTCCATGGATGTCTGTGTAAATTTTTCATCCCATTTGTTTTCTTTTGCATAATCTGTCAGGTCATATGTAAGGCCGTTCTCTGCATAGAAGCCTCCCAGGCTTCCGCCCCAGTTGAACCACATATTCGGAAGGGTTTTTGAAGAGGCGGCAACTTTGCAGGCATCCTTGATTCCGTCTGTATCATAATAGGAAACGGTTACATGGACATCTTCATTTTGTTTGTTGAACTCCTCCACAATGGGATCCACTGCATTCTGCCTTGTGTTCAGTGTCCAGAAGGTAACTTCCGTAGCTCCACTCTTGGCGCCTTCCCCTTGGGTACTGCTTTCTTTTGTCTCGGAACCGCCGTCGCTTCCGCATCCTGAAAGTGCCATAGAGATCACCATTGCTGATGCCATTGTCAATGCCATTACTTTTTTAATTTTCATTTTGAATCCTCCCTGAAATTTTAAACACATTGTTTAAATCATTTTTGCTTTCATTTAAATATCGACGTCGTTTATTTAAATTTTCTTGCTCTTTATTTAAATTCATTTTAGCATTTGTTTATATATTTTTCAAGTGTGTTTTTGCTTTTTGCTCATTTTCATAATATTTACATTCTTTTTTTATATATATTGCACATAAAGTTGTCATTTAAATCTATATCCTCACCTGCATTTTAGTGTTTAGATAAAGTTTTATATAAATTTTTATATAAAAAAATTAGGATATATTTTATATAAAACTAAAATTATTTTGTTTTCATACCGAACCTTAACAAAAAAGAAAACTGCACTGCTATACTTCTGACCTGGGATATTGTATAATGAGGCAAATTAGACTTTAGTGGGGTAATATTTATGGAACTTATTTTAAAAAGGGCAACTTGCGAAGACGCAGAACTTATTTGGAAAATGCAGATTGAAGCGTTTTCTGACTTATACGAAAAATATCAGGACACTGATACCAGTCCTGCAACTGAACCACTTGAAAAAATTTTATCTCGCCTCCGGCAATGCTTTACCTATTATTACATAATAGAAGTTGATAAAAATATCGTCGGGGCATTACGTGTCGTGGACAAAAAGGAAAAAGGAAGTGCGAAACGTATCTCGCCTATATTTATTTTGAAAAAATATAGAAATATGGGAATTGCGCAGGCGGCAATTATCGAAGCGGAACGCATACACGGCAATGATAATTGGGAATTAGATACAATTTTATCGGAAAAAGGAAATTGCTATTTGTATGAAAAAATGGGATTCAAAAGCACTGGGAAAACCGAAAAGGTAAATGACAAAATGACTTTAGTTTTTTATCAAAAATGATAAAATATAATCCAGTATCATTCCTGTATCAAACAGGGGATTCAGCGTAAAATGCATTAAGGATACGGTAATCCACAGTCTGGTCGCAGGCGTTGACGGAATGCCGAAATGAAAATCCTGGATCTGGGAACCGGCTCCGGATTTTGATACTGTTATGAGCCGGTTTCCCAAAGACGTGACAGACGGATATTCCCTGGAAATCCGGAATGATGAAATCTGGATCACTGAGAAGGTCACAATCTGCTGTTTCAAAAACAAACCGAAAATCAAGATACTTCTGCCTTCCCGCCTACCCCTTTACACTGTTGCCCTCCGCCATTTTTTCATTCACCAGCACCATCCGCCCAAAGCCGTCATCCGGGCGGTTCATAAGTTCCAAAAGGAGCTCAGCCATAAGTACACTCCTCTTTTTATGAGGTACTTCAAAGTGGGTCAGTTTATAGGGCAGCAGTACCGTGTCGGGAATGGCGTCAATTCCCAGAAGAGATATCTGATCCGGCACGGATATGCCCAGCTTCATAAGGGACTGGGCCGTCCCCACGGAAACCAGAAAGTTTTCCAGAAACACCGCGTCCGGCAGCACATCACAGCGGGTAAAGTATTCCTCTGCCCTCCGCTCTATCTCCTCCCTCTCGTTCCCTGTCTCCCAAAAGCTGCCTGAAATCTCAGGATTTCTGTTGAGATACTCCAAAAAAGCCTCTCTTCTTGCCCTGAAATTATAGATGGCCTCCGCGTTCTGAAAATATACTATCCTTCTGCAGCCATGGGCTTTCAGATATTCCATCCCCTGAAAGACAGCCTGACGGTTGTTAAAGTTCACCATATTCCAGCCGGCCTCCCCGGATCCGCAGTCACTCATGACAAGGGGAACCCTGCACAGGGAGATCAGTTCATAATCCTTCTCACCGAATTCATCCGCCCGCAGCAGTATGCCCCTGGTCCCGTCCGTATTGCTTTTCAGCAGCGCCTCCTTCAGTTCCTCATAGCCGTAAGCATACACAAGCCTGACCTCCAGCTTGTCCCTCTGAAGGCGCTCCACGCTCTCCACATAGGTGATCCTGAAGAACGACCCCATCCCCCCTGACAGTACACGGGGAGAATTTTCAAAGATGATCAGTTTCACAAAGGTTCCTTTCGTCACATCTTTTCCCTGCTGGCCGCTGATATATTCCAGTATCCGCTTCCTTGTCTCCTCATTTACCCCCGGTTTGCCGTTGATGGCAAGGGATACCGTGGCGGTGGACACACCCAGGGCCTCTGCCACCTCTTTTGATTTAACCTTCATCGCCGTCACCGCCGTTTCTGTCCTTCAGATCCCTGACACTGTCGCGCTCCACAAAGATTGTGCATACCTGGGTCTTGGTCTTGATCTTATCGGTACCGTTTATCACTTCCAGAATCCTTCTGACCGCCACACGCCCCATCTCCTGCTTCGGAACCCGCAGAGTCGTAAGCGGAGGATTGGCGATCTCACAGAACGGCAGATCATCAAATCCCACCACAGAGATATCTTCCGGCACCTGATACCCCTTTTCCTGCAGCGCCCGGATTGCCCCCAGAGCCACCATATCATTATCCGCGAAATAGGCTGTGGGAAGCTCAGGCCCGGTCTTCAGATATGCCTTCATATCCTCATAAGCGCCATTGATAGTGGTGGACAGCGTAACAGTATATCTCTTCTCCGGAACCAGCCCCGCTTTATTGAGGGCAGTCGCATACCCGACGGCTCTGGAGCGGAATGCTTTGATCCTGAATTCCCCTCTCAGATAACCAATCCTTCTATGCCCCTTTTGCAGCAGATATTCTGTTGCCATACGGGCAGAATCCGCGTTGTTGATCAGAACGCCGTTAAAGCTCATGTCCCAGCTCCAGTAGTCCAGCATGAGAAAGGGGCAGGACGCATTCTTATAGAGAGCCACATCCTCCTCCATCAGCTCTGTTCCCAGCATGATCACCGCGGAAGAATTGTCATGTATCAGCCAGTTCACCTGTTCC
This sequence comes from Blautia sp. JLR.GB0024, assembly GCF_037000545.1. Lineage (NCBI taxonomy): Bacteria > Bacillati > Bacillota > Clostridia > Lachnospirales > Lachnospiraceae > Blautia > Blautia sp. JLR.GB0024. The sequence goes on from NZ_JBANBF010000020.1 coordinate 25,505, forward strand.
TCGTAGTCCTCGTCCTCATAATTCAGGCGGCACAGCACCCTCTCCATCCCCGATGCCCGGCACTCTTTCTCGATTCCGTCAATCAGAAGTGAAAAAAAAGGCGTATCGTCTATGATCAAACCATTTCTCTTGAAGATAACGAATTTGATTTTCCCGATACGCGATTCACTGATATACCCCATCTCTTTCGCCACACGGAAAATCTCGGCTGCCGTATCTGCATTGACCCCTTTTTTGTGGTTCAGTGCATTGGAAACCGTAGCAGGCGAGAATCCTGTGCGCTCACTGATATCTTTTATACTTACTTTCATATTCCGACCTATCCCTTTATCCAGACTTTTTGCATATAAAATTTACATATAAATATTTTATCAAAAAGTTTAAATATTTTCAATAAGCCTGTCCTTTTTCTTTCCACATCTTCACAAACACCGGCACATACAGCACCCAGGTCACAGCCATGAGCACGCCGCAGCACACAATCAGGGCATTTACCAGGGATAAGGGCAGCCGCAGGAAGAAAAACAGCACAAACATCACCACATAAGAAAACGCAGTACAGACCTTCCCATACCATTTTGCCCCATCCAGCTTTCTGCCCCGGTAATGTGACAGCAAAAGCCCCATGATTCCCATGAAGCCCTCTTTCAATATAAACAGCCCCACCAGCCAGCGCATATTTTCATACCGGAAAGCCAGACATAGGATCATAGCACCCAAAGTCAGCTTATCCGCCACCGGGTCCAGGGCTTTCCCCAGCTCTGTGATCATATGAAAATGCCTCGCCACTTTGCCGTCCAGCATATCCGTGATCCCGGAAATCCCCACCAGCACAGCGGCAATATAATACTCCCTCACCGACTCCGCATGATAATACAAAAGGACATAGACCGGGATCAAAAGAATCCGGAAATACCCCATGATGTTCGGAATGGAAAAAATCTCTTTCCTGGTCAATGGTTTTTCAAAAAATGCCATACAAATCCTCCGCCGGGCGCAGGCCGTAAAACGCATCCTGCACAACCCGGAAATCCTTAAACTTCTTAAGCACCTTACTGCTTATAATGATAATCATAATGGACGGAAATATCAACCCCAAAGGCCTTAAAACAGCCCCCTGATCTTAAGATAATCAAATATCACCTCTGCACACTTATCCGCCCCCAGAACACTGCTGTCAAGACACAGCTCATAGGCATCCGCCCTTCCCCATTCTCTGTGGGTATAATACCTGTGGAAAGATGCCCGCTCCTCATCCACTCTGTCTATTTTCTTTTTGGCACCGTGTGCGGAAAGCCCTTCTGTCTCCGTCACATATTGAACCCTCTTTTCCATATCCCCGTGTATAAAAATGCTTACGGCATCCTGTTTTTTCCGGAAGATCTCATTTCCGCACCGGCCAATGAGTACACAGGGACCATTGCCGCACAATTCCCGGATACGGGCAAAGGGTATCCTTCCCACTTCTCCCTCCTCATTGTTCATGGCAATGGCATACAAAAGGCTGTCTACAGGCTGTTCCTCATAAAATTCCCTTACTTCCTCATAATCTCTTCCCCTGGCGATCCTGGCAAGCTCTTCTTTGTCATAAAAGGCACAGCCCAGGCGCTGCGCAAGCATCTTCCCCACTGCCCTCCCCTGGCTTCCGTACTGTCTTCCTATGGTAATGATTCCTTTTTCCATCTCAACCGCTCCCTTCCGCTACATAAACCCTGCAAACACTGAGGCACCGATCACAGTCAACAGACCTGCTACCGCGATTGCCAGACTGCTCATGGCGCCCTCCACCGGACCAAGCTCCATAGCTTTTGCCGTTCCGATGGCATGGGACGCGGCCCCCAGGGACAGTCCTTTTGCCACAGGCTCCTGAATACGGAAAATCTTAAATATCACTTCTCCTATCATGTTGCCCAATATCCCGGTAATAATGATAACTGCCACGGTAATTGTGACAATTCCGCCCAATTCCTCAGACACACCCATACCGATCGCTGTTGTAATGGACTTTGGAAGCAGCGTCACATACTGGGCATGGTTCAGGCCGAAAAGCTTTGCCAGAAGAAATACACTGACAAGGCTGGCAAGCACGCCGGAAATCAGCCCTGCTGCCACAGCCTTCAGATTTTTCTTCAACAGCCCCATCTGTTCATACAAAGGCACTGCAAGGCATACCGTTGCCGGTGTCAGAAGGTAGCTGATATACCTGCCGCCTTCATAATAACTGTCATAATCAATATGCCCCACTGCCAGCACACCCATCACACAGATAACACCTATAAGCAGTGGGTTAAAGACTGCCATTTTAAATTTTCTCTTGAGAAGCAGCCCCGCTTCATACCCAAGCAGGCTTAAAACAGCTCCCCAGAAAACAGAATCACTCAGAAATGCTTTCATTTTTCTTTTTCCCCTTCCGTATAATCCCCTGGGTCACAAGTCCTGTCACTGCCATGACGAAAACCGTGGTGACCGCAGTTATAACTGCAACCGGAACGAAGACAGGTTTCAGCACGCCCCATGAATTCAGCAGCCCCGCGGCAGCGGGTATGAACATCACAGGCATGATCTCAATCAAAAAACCCGCCGTTTCCCTCACCTGACGCGTCTTCAGAATCCCTGTCTGAAGCGCGGCCAGCATCAGAACAAGACCATAGACACTGGCAGGCACGGGAAGCGGCAGGATAATATGAAGCCCTTCTCCCAGAAATGAAAAAAGTAAAATAATACAGAATTGTCTCAAATACTTCATAGCTCCTCCTTCTGTCTTTTCAACGTTGTCAATATACCTTAAAAATTATACCCCCTCAGAAAGAAAAGTCAATGTATACCTGGAAATTCCTTAACAACCACTGTCGGATGCAGCCCCTGCAAAAATCTGTCCATCCCCTTTTCTCCATGAAAAATGCAGGCAAAGAGTCCGTAAGACTTCTTTGTCTGCATTTATATCCTCTTAACTGTTATTCAGTATCTCAGCTCATACGGTTCCTGTCTATTTTCTTTTTTTGAGAACCACCATGTCAAAGCCCTTCACCGTACCGTCATATTCCCCATACCAGACTGAAAACGGCTCTTTGGGCAGGCGCACCTCTGTGCTTTCCCGGTTGAAGTTCTGTACGATCAGGTAGAGCGCATCCTCTGTCTCCCTGGATGTCACTTCGATTCCGGCGGGAATATGATGAATGTAGCGTTTGATACCGCATTCTTTTACCAGCTTCCTGTATAATTCATCATAGAAGCCCTGCTCAAAATCCGCACACACATAGTAAGCTTTCCCCTCACCGTAAGCGTTGCAGGTAAGTGCCGGCATTCCCGCGTAAAAATCACTGCCAAAGGTCATAAGAACCTCCGCGCCGTCTGTTTTCACCAGGTCACAGAGATGTTCACAGGTGTAGCTCTTTGTCATGCACAGGGTATTTCCTTCCACGGGAACACCGCTGTTGGTCTCTCCGTCATAGAGTCCGTCAATCTCCGTACTGCGCAGACCGCACACGTCCATAAGTCCGTGAGGTGTTCCGCCCAGGAAACAGAGGTCCGTGTCATCCACAATCCCTGACCAGTATGTAAGGATCAGCTTACCGCCTGCTTCCACAAACTTCCTTGCCTTCTCCTCAAACCCGGCCCGGAACATATAAAGCATGGGAGCCGCCGCTATCTTATAACCTTCCAGATCCTGTTCCATGTCAATGACATCCACATCCAGTCCGAGCTTACGGAATGCATAGTAGGATTTCTCCACTGCCTCTTTATAATACAGGTTTTTATTTCTCGGACCTGCCGCGTCCTCCATGGCCCAGCGGTTTTCCCAGTCATAGATGACTGCCGCCCGGGCTATAGTACGGCTGCCCGCCATTTCACCAAGAGCTTCCAGCGCTTCTCCCACTTCTGTGACTTCACCGAACACTCTGGTGTCATCCCCGCCGTAGTGGTCAATGACAGCGCCGTGGAATTTCTCGCTGGAACCACGGCTCTGGCGGAGCTGGAAATACTGCACGCTGTCTGAGCCGTGTGCCACTGCCTGCAGAGACGCTGCCCGCAGCATCCCCGGCTTTTTCAGCTTGCTCACACTCTGCCAGTTGGTGGCTGAAGGACATGATTCCATGAGGAGGAACGGCTTTTTCAGAATGCTCCTCATAATATCATGCTGCATTCCCGTATCCATGGCAGTGTGGGATTCCGGCCCCTTATGCCATGTGGGGTAATTGTCCCATGTGACGATATCCACCACATCCTTGAATTTGTGGTAATTCAGGCCTTCGTAGTTATACATCATATTGATCATGACCGGAAGGTCTGAGCCGCCGTCTTTCACAGCCTGTGCCTCGTGGCGTACAAAATCCACGGTCCGGTCCGTAACAAAACGTTTCCAGTCCAGGTTTAACCCGTGAAGTCCGGATTCCCCTCTCGGGGACGGGCTTTCCACCTGTGAAAAATCATTGTATATATGGCTCCAGAAGGTTGTCGCCCAGGCTTTGTTCAGCGCCTCAATAGTCCCGTATTTTTCCTTCAGCCAACTGCGGAACGCTTCCTGGCAGAGGGGACAGTGGCATTCTCCGCCGTACTCGTTGGACAGATGCCAGCCAATGACACCGGGATGCTTTCCGAATTTTTCGGACAAAGCCATATTCATCCGGCGTACTTTATCTCTGTATACAGGGGAGGTATAGCAGTGGTTATGTCTGCCGCCAAACAGGTTTCTGTGCCTGTCCGCGTCCACCCGCAGGACCTCGGGATATTTGTCTGCCATCCATTTTGGGCGGGCACCGGAAGGAGTAGCCAGGATTGTGGAGATACCGTTTTCCCAGAGACGGTTTATGATATCTTCCATCCAGCCGAAATGGTACTCCCCTTCACGGGGTTCCAGAACTGCCCAGGAGAAAATCCCCAGGGAAACTTCATTGATTTTTGCTTTCTTAAAATACTCGATGTCTTTTTCCAGGATATCCGGGGAATCCAGCCACTGTTCCGGATTGTAGTCCCCGCCGTGAATCATTTTACCGAAATTTACGTCTTTGCCCATATCTGTCCTCCAATGGGCCGGTCTGTGGCAGGCCGGCCCTGTTCTTAAACTATTCTGTAATCTTATACCCCTTTAAAGCTGAATGTAAATTCCATTCTGCCGTCTGTGTTCAGAAGATATTCCGGATGGGTTTTGGAACCCCAGCTGTCATCTCCCGCAACACCCATCTGTTTTGCAGATACCCTGACAACCGTGTAGTGTACTTCCGGAAGCTCAAAGGGATGCATAGCGTTTTCAATCTCATGCGGCGTATAGGGAAGTGCGGAGAATTCCATCTTATCTCCTGTAAAGAGCATTCCCCTGCCCTTTCTGTCTGTGACGCTGGCCCAGCGTACGCCCACCTTATTGCCGCATTCCTGCGGAACCAGGTACTCTGCCATGTTGTCAGCCACTTTATTTTTGTAGATTCCCAGCTTTGCACCGAGGCAGCGGTCCACATAGGTCTCCTCCGGCCCCATGCCGTACCATGCCACATTGTCGTAATCCGCGTCGAACTTGAACATCACGCCGAACTCCGGCATATCGCCCAGTTCCTTTACCGGGTCATAAGACAATGTGGTCTCCACGGTCCCGTCACCGTATACCCTGTAAGCAAGGCTGCACTCTGCGGAAGGAATGGACGGCATATAATATGTGTATGTGATCACAGCACTGTCTTCCAGGACTTCCAGCTTCGGAATGCGGTATCCGCCCTGGGGGTCTTTGTGGTTCAGATACATGCTGGCCAGCTTCCACTGTCCGTAGCGCATGGGCATCAGATTGCCGCAGTCATTGTCTGTAGGTGCCCTCCAGAAGTTCGGTTTCGGTATTGCCTTGATCATCTCCACACCGCCGTACACATAGGACACGAGGCCGCCGTTCAGATAGGAAAAGAGTATACGGAATCCATCTCCGTGAATGCCGATATTATGTACGCTCTTTACGATCTCCATCTTTCCCCTGTGCAGTGCAGCAGGTGCCGGAACCTCATACACACCCTGTCCGAAGGCAACCTCATGCCCTCTCTTGGCCCAGAGTGTATCCTCTCTAAGACGGAAAGATACCGTGACGGCATACTCTCCCGGCAGAGTCTGGACACTGACCGGCAGCTCGTAGACTTCCTCAGAAAGAGGTGCCACATGTGTTTCCAGGCCTGCCTCTCTCAGCAGATGTCCGTCCTTTTCCACCAGAACAACACAGTCAAAGCTGTCTGTATTTACAAACAGATTTTTATTGACCACCCGCACCTTATCCTTCTCCACAACAGCCGTAATGTTCTGGTAATTGAACTTTACTTCCTGCATCTTCGGGGATGGCATGCGGTCTCCGCCGTATGCAATACCGTTGCCGCTGAAATTGTAATCGCAGGGGCGGTCATCAAAATCTCCGCCGTATGCCAGAAATTCTTTTCCGTAACGGTCTTTTTTATAAATGGACTGATCAATATAATCCCAGATAAATCCGCCCTGATACAATGGCTCTGTATCTGTCAGATCTGTGTATTTGTGCATGGCACCACAGGAATTTCCCATGGCATGCGTGTATTCACAACAGATAAACGGTTTGCTCCTGTCTTTCTCCAGAAATGCCTTGATGCTCTCCACAGAAGGATACATCTGGCTTTCCATATCACTGGATCCGTTATATCTGCGGTCCCAGAATACCCCCTCATAGTGCACCAGCCTTGTGGGGTCCTCTTTGCGGTAGAACTCTGACATCTCATAGATGTCTTTGCCGCCGAAGGATTCATTTCCGCAGGACCAGATCAGGATAGCCGTATGGTTTTTGTCCCTCTGATACATGGAATTTACGCGGTCCAGCATCATGCCCAGCCATTCCGGATGGTCACAAGGCACTACCTTGTTCAGATCCGGTTCCTTCTTCTCCGCCTGGGAATCCCAGGAGCCGTGTGATTCCAGATTGTTCTCTGCGATCATATAGAGCCCGTACTCATCACACAGATCATAGATATCTGAACCGTCCGGATAATGGCAGGTACGGATGGCATTGATGTTGTTTCTCTTCATGGTGACAATATCTTTCACCAGCTCTTCTCTCGACACATGACGGCCGCTTACAGAGCTGAATTCATGACGGTTCACGCCCTTGAACACGATTCTTCTGCCGTTCAGCATCATAATATTGTCTTTCATCTCGAATCTGCGGAAGCCTACCCTGTAAGGAATCACTTCCGTCAGAGTACCTGCATTGTCAAACACCTGGAAAAGCAGGTCATAAAGCACCGGTGACTCCGCACTCCAAAGCGCGGGGTTATCCACTTTCATCACCAGTCTTGTGTCACTGCCCAGAGCACTTTCCTCTGTCATCAGCACATTTCCATCCTTTGACAGAGCAATCTTTACGCTGCCCTTTGCTGTGGCCTTGAGCACAATCTCCAGATCTGCCTTTGTAAAGGTGTCATCCAGCAGAGTACGGATCCTCATGTCCTCCACATGTACCTCAGGCACCGCATAGAGATAGACGTCTCTGTAAATACCTGAAAAGCGGAAGAAATCCTGGTCCTCACACCAGCTGCTGCTTGTGAATTTGAAGACCTGGGCTGCCAGTTTATTCTCTCCCTCCTGCAGGTATGGTGTCAGTTCAAACTCGGACGGTGTAAATGTGTCCTCACTGTATCCCACATAACTGCCGTTCAGCCAGACTGCAATGCCGCTCTCGGCACCCTGGAAGGAAATAAACACACGTTTTCCTTTCATGTTCTCAGGTACTTCAAAATATTTCACGTAACTTGCCACAGGATTAAACCGTGTAGGGATCTGACCTGGCTCCAGCTCTTCCCAGCCCTCCCAGGGGTACTGCACATTGGCATACTGAGGACGGTCATATCCCTCCATCTGGATGTGAGCCGGCACATGGATGTCATCCCAGGACCTGCAGCAGTAATCCATGGACTCAAACCCCGGAATTGTGCTGTGGTAATTATTTGCATAGTGGAATTTCCACAGACCATTCAGGCTGTACCTGAAATTCTCCTGCTTCTGCTCCATCTCTTCCATGGAACCATAATATCTGTGGTCCGAATGGGCCGCTGCCCTGTTTTCCTGGAACCAGGCAGGGTCTTTTACTTTCTCGTACTGAAATGCTTTCATTTTTTACCTCCTGTTCGTTATCCGGCGGACAATCCTTTATTTTTTATCTGCCGTATGATTAAAAAATAAGGCGGATATCTCATGAAAACAAAATATCCGCCTGTAAATTACTTATTTTCAACAGCCCGGCACAAGACCGAATACTGTCTCTTTTTTATTTAACAGCACCTGTGATACCTTCGGCAAAGCTCTTCTGCAGACAGAAGAATACAATTGCGGTAGGCAAGGTACAGATAAGTACACCGAGCATCAGCATACCATAATCAACCGTATAACCACCTAACAGGTTGGCTACCAGCATAGGCATGGTGATGGAGCTGTCTGTCTGTAAGATTACCTTTGGCCACAGATAGTTGTTCCATGCGTTCATGAAAGTGATGGTCATGGCTGCCGCATAAGTGGAGCGCATGGTCGGGAAGAACATGCGGAAGAAAATTCCTGTCTCACTCAAACCATCAAGACGTGCTGCCTCGATGATATCATGTGGGAACGAACGCGCGCTCTGCCTGAACAACATGATCAAAAACGGTGTCGATATGGTGGGCAGCATGAAGGCTGCCATGCTGTTAACCATTTTCAAAGTGGAGAACATCTTGAACAAAGGAATCATGATCGCTGCGAAAGGAATCATCATAGCTGTCAGAAGGAGTGTCATAACCACATCCTTGCCTTTGTCATGGTAAATCTCAAAGCCGTAGCCTGCGATGGAACATACCAGCAGAGCCAAAGCTGTAAGGATAACAGCATTTCTGAAGGAGTTCCACATAGCTCTTGCCAGATCCTGATTTGCCAGAAGGGCTTTGAAGTTTTCTGCAACATAACCTCCGGGAATCAGCTTGCCGGCAACTACGTCTGTACTTTTATTTGTTGCTCCGCAGAACATGTAGTACAGCGGAAATACAGATAACAGGGAAACGATCGTCAGGAATACATACTGGAATATTTTTTGGCCTTTATTCATCGTTCATCACCTACTTTCATCTGAATAACTGCCAGAATCGCAACCATGATCAGTACAATGATGGACATTGCAGCCGCATAGCCGAAATTCGGGCTCTGTACAAAGGACGTATTGTATATGTAGTGGGACAGAGTCATTGTTGATTTACCCGGTCCGCCGTTTGTCAGGTTCAGGGACTCATCGAACAACTGCAGTGTACCATTTGTGGACATGATAGTTGTCAGAAGAATCGTTGGTTTCAAAAGCGGTACTGTAATTTTGAAGAAAGACTGTACCGGTGAAGCACCGTCAATCTTGGCAGCCTCGTAAACGGAATATTCAATATTCTGCAGGCCTGACAGATAGAATACCATGTTGTATCCTGTCCATCTCCAGATCAGGGCGATAATGATAACTGCTCTTGCGGTCCATGCATTTGCAAACCACATAATAGGGTTCATGCCAAAGCCTCTTAAGACTGTGTTGATAAAACCATCATTTGCAAACATGGAACGGAAAATCATAGCATAGGATACAAGGGATGTTGCACAGGGAAGGAAAATCGCTGTACGGAACAGTCCTTTGAACCGCAGATGCTTGTTGTTCAGCATAGAAGCCAGTGCCAGCGCCAATACCAGCATGACCGGTACCTGAATGATCAGGTAGAAGAATGTGTTGAACAAACACTGTTTGAATGTAGGGTCTTTCAGAATACGGAGATAGTTCGCAGCACCTCCGAAGGTTAAATTAATACCAATACCTGTCTGCATTGACATAATGAACGCTTTGATCATGGGATAAAAACTCATCCAGCAGATCAGGGCTGTTGCCGGAATCAGGAAGACCCAGCCTGTCACATTATGTTTCTTTTCCAGAGACATCCCTTTTTTATTAGGACCACTCATAAATATGCACCCTCCTTTTCATTTTTAATTGTGAACAGATACAGTGCGCTTTCCGCCTCTGTACCCGATTCAAAAAGGTCTGCCGCTGCTTTTGATGAGCAGCAGCAGACCTTTCATTTCTTAGAAATAAAGAATCAATTCAGGGGTCTGTTATTTATCAGCCGCCCATTGTGAAGTCTACAGTATCCTGAGCTTCCTGAAGTGCGGTTCCGATGTCAATACCCTGCTGTGTGATCTGGGAAAGTGCAACACCGATAGCATCACGAGCGTCATAGTAGAACGGTCCTGTAACGTTGGAAGGTGTCTTTGTAGCAAAATCTACGATCTTAGCATATACTTTGTCATTTGAGAAGAACGGAACTTCCTGATTGTAAACATCAGAATCACCAGCCGGTGCCCATGTTGCCAGAGCGCCCTTAGCGATCAGGTCATCATACAGTTCTGTGCTTCCGCCGAATGTGGATTTCAGGAAATCTACAGCAACGTCCGGTTTCTTACAGTTAGATGTAACTGCCCATGAAGAACCACCGTTGTTGGAGTAGTTGCTTGCTTCGCCAACGCCTTCCATCTTAGGCATGTTTGTAACTGCCCATTTACCGGACTGATCTTCCTGTGCTGTAACAGTAGCCATGATCCAGCATCCGTTGATAACGCCTGCAACGGTACCGTTGTTGATGGATGCAACATACTGATCCCAGTCAGTTACTTCAAGTAATGTGCCGTCTTTTACCATCTGAGAATAAATCTCAACAGCTTTCTTAACAGCTTCATTATCAACGATGTTTGCTTTTCCGTCTTCTGTGAAGCAGGAAGCTCCCACAGACTGGATCATCATCATGATAATATCAGTAGAACCTGCCTGCTGTGTCAGCAGAGGCTGTCCTGTTTTTTCTTTGACAACTTTAGCTTTTTCCATAAAGTCATCCCATGTGATATCTGTAAAGTCATCTACAGTATATCCTGCCTGCTCCAGCATATCTGTTCTGTAGCAGCTGATTGCAGCACCGTTATCAAACGGAACGCCGTAGTTCTTGCCGTCTAAGGTAGAATAAGCTACTTTAGCTTCGGAGAACTGTGTATAGTCAATACCCTTGTCCGTTAAGTCAACGAAGATATCCGGGTAGTTTGTAGCATATTTCTGGAAGGAGTTGTCCTGCATCAGGAAGATGTCAGGTAATGTACTTAAATCACCTGCTGACATAGCAGTTGTCAGTTTTGTCTCGATATCATCTGACTGGATCTCAGTAACTTTAACGTTAAATCCTTCATGATCTTTTGCGTAAATCTCAGCTGCTTTATTGATCGCATAGATGTTGAAGTTCGGGTCCCAGCACCATACGGTCAGGGTATTCTCATCATCTGTAGCTGCTACGGCGTCATCTGCCGCGTCATCTTTTTTCTCGTCTGTTCCGGTAGTCTCTTCCTTTTTGGTATCTCCGCCGGTACTTCCGCTTCCGTCATCTCCGCCTCCGCAGGCTGCAAGTGAAACAACCATCATAGAAGCCAGCATAGCTGCAACAATTTTTTTTCTCATAATAAATGCCTCCCTTTAATTATTAGCATCAAACACATGAATGTACATACGGTCCTATTATTCGACAAATTGTTTGTGTAATATGACCACATTTCCGTTTTTTCACGGTCCAGCATATATGTATATTACATCACTTCGCCGCATATGCCAATAATTTATTTGTCTAATTTGTACATTCCCTATTTTTTTCTGATATTTACCCGTATTCGTGGCCTTACCAGCCCTTTAAAACCGATACATTATAGTTGGAGGGGTTGTCTTCTTTTCCCCTTGCCGCACTTCTCCACTGGTGTGGAGCAGTTCCCACAATCTTCTTGAAGTTACGGATGAATGTGGCGGATGCCTGGAAACCAACCTTAACGGCAATGTCTTCCAGACGTTCATCTGACTTGGCCAGATATTCACAGGCCCGTTCGATCCGCACAAGATTCACATATTCTGCCGGAGAGGTATTCATGTATTCCGTAAACACTCTCCTGAAATGTGTCTCGCTCATATGGCATATCTGTGCCAGCTGTCCTACCTTGATCTCTTCCTGATAATGCTTTTCTATGTAATTCAGAACTGCCAGAATACTGTTCAGGCTTCCGTCATCTATGACCTTAGCCTCCGGCACGCTGTCTGCCGGATTCATTCTGGCTATTTTGAGGAGCAGTGTGAGCAGGCATCCCTGCACGCTCTCCAGATAAAACTCCTCTTTGTTCCGCATCTCATTCAGAATGACACGTACAAGCGCATCGATTTCCGGTGCTTCTTCCCTGCTGGTCAGAAACATGCGGCTGTGAAGCCGTTCAAGCACCGTGTTGGCATACACAGGTTTATCTGCATATACATTCTTTAAAAAACGCTCCGTATCTATAAAAAGGTATTCCCAGCTGTCAAAGACGTCGTCCCTTCCCGTTGTGTGGTGGGGAAAATTCTTGGGGATCACTGTGACAGTGCCTTCCCCGTACCTGACGTCCTCTTTTCCCAGGTGCATGACACCCTCGCCATAACAGCAGTAGCCTATCTCCATATAGTTATGGAAATGCATAGGATCACTTCCATACCTTGTTACCCAGCGTTCGCCCATGAGTGCGATCAGAGGCACACGCTGCGGAATCTCATAATATCGGAATTCCACATATTCTTTTTCTCTCTTCTTCATCTGTAAGCCCTCGTTTCCATAATAAACTCATAACTTTATACTTTAGCTTATCATAGCCCCTTAGGCTTCGTCAAATTTTTAAGAACCTGTTGAAAAAAAACGTACAACTTCCGTTATCACGGACTCTCTCAGACTTTTCTTATAAGAAATTCCCCCTTGTCCAGGATTTTTCTCCGATCCCTGTTGTCAATCGGCCTAATCACCTCGGCTTTTGCCCCTTGGTTTTCATCAATTATACCATCATATATCCGGTTATTTTACTCATAATCGATTCGTTTTTTTGCATTTTCAATCATTTTTAGCAACTTTGCCTCATTGTTTTTGTATCAAATGCCAGGTTTGTTGTAAACTCAGCCCCAAAAAACTGCCCAACAAAGCGGAAAAACCGGCAGTTTTACAGGCAGCGGCAGCAGAACAGACAGAAAGGCTCCCGCTCAGCCTGTATGCTGCGCGGAAGCCTTTCTGCTCTTTTTATTCCTCAGTATCTGTTTTTTCTTTGTTGTCTCTCAAAAAATCATCCATCATCCTTACCAGGTCCAGCTCGCTGAGAAAAGAATATGTCCGATTCTCATATTCCAGAACTCCCTGCCAGGTATGATATTGCTGTGAACTCACAGTCACACGGAAGGTCCTCTCATCCATCTGCATCTTCCTCTCCCTTTGCTGCCAATGAATCCGTTCCTCTTTACACAGATTCATTTTAACGCAGGTACCGCGCAGTGAAAAGCACCGTTTGGACGCATTAACGGGTTTTTACTCAACCTGAGGACCTACGGCTCAAACCGAAGGAAATCCTCGGTCATTTCAACCCGGCACACACTCTGTACACTGCCGGTCATCATCACATGCCAGTCCTCATCGATCTGGATCCAGAGCTTGCCGCCGGGCATGTGTACCATCACATCCGAATCGATCATCCCCAGCTTGTAGGCCACCCCTGCCGCTGCGCAGCTGCTGGTGCCGGAAGCCAGCGTATATCCCACACCCCGCTCAAATATCTCTATCTGAATGTTATTTTTATCCAAAACCTTCATGATCTGTGTATTCACCCGGTCACCAAAGTATGCAGAGCGCTCAGAAAAAGCACCTATTGTGCAGACCTTCTCCCTGGATATCTCCGCCATGGGGATCACACAGTGGGTATTGCCCATGGATGCGCAGGAACAGTCATATTCCTTCTGCCCGAATACCATCTTCTCTCTGAGCGCTTCCCTGGCCTCCCCCGCAAGTCCCGCGTCTTTGCTGGAAAAGGACAGCTTTCCCATATCCGCCTGAATCCGCGTGCCGTCCGCATTGAGAAAACGCACCTGCACTTTCCCGCCTTTTGTCCGGATCGTCAGCCGTTCACTCAAAGTATATCCGGCATCCTTCAGATATTTTGCAAAGATACGGATACCGTTTCCTGCTCTTTTTGCCTCACTGCCGTCCGGATTGAACACACGGACGGCAAATTCTCCATCTTCTATATAAGGGCCTGCCAGAATACCGTCTGAACCAACCCCGAAATTCCTGTCACAGATTTTACGGATTTTATCAGCATCCAGCTCCTCCGTATTTTTCTGACAGTCATATACCAGATAATCATTTCCTATTCCATGATATTTTTCAAATTTCACTGCTCTCTTTCCTTTCCTGCTGCGATGCGTCTGCAGAATCTGACGCGCCATACCCTATTTTATGTCACAGCCCACAGTGCCGTCCCAGATACCTCTGCGGCTCAAAACAATTTTAAGCATCGGTCTTAGAGTCTGTATCTAGTTTATCAGACACTTTTATGTTATAATATAAGCATCGTGTTAAAAACATTGCAAAATATGCTGAACCAAAAAAATCAGCCCACAGGAGGGACCCAAATTGGATTCTTACAGCAAAACCGGTTATCTGAAAGACGATTTCCGCCTTTTTCACATTACCGATGAGGAGGAACACAGCTTTTCCTACCACTATCATGACTTTTATAAAATACTGATCTTCATACGCGGTGATGTCACATATCATATTGAAGGTAAGTCTTTTGACCTGAAGCCCTATGACATTGTCCTTGTAAATGCCGGTGAGATCCACAAACCGGTCATCAACAGCAGATCTGTCTATGAACGCATGATCCTCTATATCTCGCCTGCATTTATGGATGCCTGCCGGGACGGGGCAGATTCCCTGAACCGGTGCTTTGTGCAGGCCCAGACCAGCCGCTCCAATGTACTGCGCGTAGAGCTGTTCAGCCAGAGCCGGCTGTATCAGGTTCTGCAGGAGCTGGAGAAATCCTTTGGCGGGGATGCCTTTGCAGCCGCCCTGTACCAGAAGGCCCTTTTTCTGGAATTTCTGATCCTTTTAAACCGCTTCTCCATGGATGCCTACACAGGCACGTATATAGAAAACAGCCGCTGTAATTCCAAAATCCTTCCTGTGCTGGATTATATCGGAGAACATCTGGCTGAGGACATTTCCATCGACCTGCTGGCGTCCAGGTTCTATATGAGCCGTTATTATCTCATGCACCTGTTCAAACAGGAGACAGGATACAGTGTAGCCAGCTATATCTCTACCAAACGTCTGCTGCGGGCCAGGGCACTGATTCAAAACGGTATGTCCGTCACAGATGCCTGTTACCAGTGCGGATTTAAAAACTATTCTTCCTTTTCCAGAGCTTATAAAAAGCTGTTCCACACTTCCGCCAGAGGGGAACGGAATCCGTCATAAACGGCGTTCCCCTCTGTCCGCCCCCATACCGGGGCACATCTTTTTTTCCTCTTACATATAGTAAATAAGAGTTCAGACATTCAGGAGCCAGGCAATGAGTCACTTAAAATTTGATTTTGCAGTGATCGGGGGAGATATGCGCCAGGTCTACCTGGCAGAGTATCTCCTGGAATGCGGCTGCAGGGTTTGTAAATATGCACTCTGCGCAGATATTCCGGACTCTTCCTGTTATGCTGCCTCCTCTCTTTCGGAAGCAGTTTCTAACGCGGAGACTGTCCTTGCGCCGATTCCCATAAATAAAAGCAAAGAGATTCCCCTGTCCCTTCTGCCGGATATGCTCCGGGAGGGCCAGTCCTTTTTTGCAGGATGCATACCCAGAGACTTTCAGGAAAAAGTTTTTTCAAAAGGAATCTTTGTCTCTGATCTGATGAAGGATGAGATTCTCACAGTAAAAAACAGTATCGCAACCGCTGAGGGTGCCATTGCGGAAGCCATTCAGAAAAGCAGCCGCAATCTACACGGGAGCCGCTGTCTCGTATTGGGATACGGAACCTGCGGAAAAACCTTGGTCTCGTATCTTACAGGCATGTTCTGTCATGTAACTGTATGTGCCAGAAGACCCGGTATACGGGCAGAAGCCGAAACCCTGACAGGAAAGGCCATCGCCCCGGAAGCACTGAAAGAACACGCGGACAGTTTTGATTTTATCTTCAACACGATTCCCGCGCCGATTCTAGACAGGTCACTTTTAAAGAGCCTCCGAAAACAGGCTCTTATTATTGATATCGCTTCTGCTCCCGGCGGCGTGGATTTTGCCGCGGCCAGGGACCTGGGGATATCCGCATATCTCTGCCCGGGACTTCCGGGGAGATATGCCCCTCGTTCCTCCGCCCATGCCATAGCGGAAGCTGTTTTTCGTATATTAAAGGAATTTAATGATATGTCGTCATAAATAAAAGGAGAAGAATTATGTCGTTAAAAGGAAGGAAAGTGGGAGTGGCCTTTACCGGCTCCTTCTGCACATATAAAAAAGTGTTTGATGAATTACAGAAGCTGGCGGACGAAGGCGCCGAAATACAGACCATATTTTCCGATGCCGCCAAAAGTATTGACAGCCGTTTCGGCAATGCGGAGGACTTTGTGGCAAAAGCCCGCAGTATCACAGGCAAAGAGCCCATGCTCACCATCCCCCAGGCGGAACCGATCGGTCCTAAGAGCCTGCTGGATATTCTTGTTATCCTGCCCTGCACAGGCAATACCATAGCCAAACTTGCCAACGGCATCACAGATACACCTGCCCTCATGGCAGCCAAGGCACATCTCAGAAACGATAAACCGCTGCTCATATCCATCTCCACCAATGACGCGCTGGGAATGAATATGAAAAATATCGGCTTGCTTTTGAATGCCAAGAATATCTATTTTGTTCCCTTTGGCCAGGATAACCCGGAAAAAAAGCCCAACTCCATGATTGCCCGCACAGAACTTCTCATACCTTCTATTGAGGCAGCTTTAAACGGAAAACAATATCAGCCGGTTATACAGTAAATAACCGCTGCTGCCGCAAATCGCAGCCTGATCATTTATCCGGCGGGGCTTTTTCTGCACGGCTGTGAATAGTAACCGGCCGTGGGGTAAATGTCCTGCCGGGCCAATAGCAGAAAGGGGAATTATCATGTGTGGAATTGCAGGATTTTGTAATCCGAAAAGAAATTTTTCTGAGGAGAAAGGGAAATGGAATCACATTCTGGACAAAATGAACCAAACGCAGAAACGCCGGGGGCCTGATGACCAGGGAACTTACCTGGACAGCGGCTGCGGCCTATCCCACGTAAGACTGGAGATCATCGACCTTGTCACAGGCCATCAGCCCATGGTACAAAAAAACGCCTCCGGGACATACGCCATTGTCTACAATGGTGAGATCTATAACATGCCTGAACTGAAAAAAGAGCTGGAAAAGGAAGGTGTTGTCTTTCAGACCACCAGCGATACAGAAGTGATCCTCCATGGTTTTATGCTGCACGGGGAGGAATATATCAAGAAACTAAACGGAATTTTTGCCATAGCTCTCTGGGATTCCGGTAAAAAACAACTTCGCCTTATCCGGGACCGTCTGGGAGTCAAACCCCTCTTCTATACCTGGGCTGAC
Organism: Blautia sp. JLR.GB0024; assembly: GCF_037000545.1. Classification (NCBI taxonomy): domain Bacteria; kingdom Bacillati; phylum Bacillota; class Clostridia; order Lachnospirales; family Lachnospiraceae; genus Blautia; species Blautia sp. JLR.GB0024. The sequence continues at coordinate 42,986 of NZ_JBANBF010000020.1, forward strand.
ACAACACTTGTATTCTCCTCAGAGCTCAAAGGGCTGTTCGCTTATCCGGGCGTAACACCCGAACTGGACCGGGACGGACTGTGCGAGGTATTCGCTCTGGGGCCTGCCAAAAGCTATGGAAAGGGCGTCTTCAAAGGGATTCAGGAGATTCTTCCCGGGCACTGCCTGACCCTGGGCAAAGACGGCGTCTCTGAACATGCGTACTGGAAACTGGAAAGCCGCCCCCATACGGATTCTTTTGAAAAGACAGTGGAAAAGACAGCCTGGCTTGTGGAGGATGCCGTGAAAAAGCAGATGCTCTCCGATATTCCCATAAGTACCTTCCTCTCCGGCGGAGTGGACAGCAGCCTGGTCACATCCATCTGCGCCAGGGAACTGAAAAAACAGGGGAAAGTTCTGAATACCTTTTCCTTTGATTTCAAAGACAACAATAAATACTTCAAATCCAACGCCTTCCAGCCCAGCCAGGACCGCCCCTGGGTGGAAAAAATGGCAGAGTATGCAGGTACAAACCACCGTTTTCTGGAATGTGACAATAAGGCGCAGGTGGATTGTCTGTTCAAGGCTGTAGATGCCAGAGATCTGCCCTGTATGGCGGATGTGGAATCCTCCATGCTCTATTTCTGTTCCCAGGTAGTAGAGCACAACAAAGTGACCCTTACAGGGGAATGCGCGGATGAGATTTTCGGAGGATATCCGTGGTTCCATAAAAAGGAAGCGTTTGAAGGTGATCATTTCCCCTGGTCCACGAGCATGGAGCCAAGAAAAATCCTGCTTTCTGATGACTTTGCCGATTCTCTCGGCATGGAGGAATACGCCCATGCAGCCTATGAAAAGACCATCCGGGAAACCCCTGTTCTGCCCGGTGAGGATGCCCATGAAAAACGCCGCCGGGAAATCTCCTATCTGAACCTGCGGTGGTTCATGGTGACTCTTCTGGACCGTATGGACCGCACCAGCATGTACTCCGGCCTGGAAGCCAGGGTTCCGTTTGCAGACCATCGGATCGTGGAATATGTCTTCAATGTCCCCTGGAGCATGAAATGCCCGGACGGTATCGTCAAAGGCCTGCTCCGCCACGCCGGGGAAGGTCATCTCCCCAGAGAGATTCTCTGGCGAAAAAAGAGCCCATATCCAAAAACCTATGACCCAGCTTACGAAAAGCTCCTGGGTGACCGCTTAAAAGAAGTTCTGGCTGACCCCAATGCTCCCGTCCGGCAGATTCTGGACACGAAAAAGGTTCATGCTTTTCTGGAAAGTCCCTCAGACTACGGAAAACCTTTCTATGGCCAGCTCATGGCAGGCCCGCAGATGCTGGCCTACATGCTGCAGGTGAATTACTGGCTGGAAAAATATAAAATCCGTATTTTATAAATATGCAGGCGCGGCAGATGTTCAAAAAGGCTGGGAATGTCTCTCCCTGTCATTCTCCAGCCAGTCTACCGCATCCTGCCAGTCCTCAAAAATGCAGCCACCCAGCCTCCGTTTCAGACATGAAAAATAAGTGCTGATATTGGCAATACCGCCTCTCTCTCCCGGCAATGTCATGGACGGCCTGACCGGGAAACGGCCCAGTATGCCGCAGTAAGTCCTGTTTCTGAATACAGGATTACGGCTGCTGTGGAGAATGGGATTCCTTTTACGCCTTCCGAGTCCTTCCTGCTCCAGAAGGAAAAAATAGATTTCCAGGGCCTTCTGTACAAGCTGCGGACCGTAATACACACCGTAGGAACAGGAGACCGGCTTCTGGTCATACATATCCAAAAGTACACACATGTATATGCCGCCGTCTTTCTTTGTACCGTATTTTCCGATTCCCACGCTCAAACGTTCCCCCGGCCTGTCTGCCCACAGCTTTCCCTGAATCAGATTGGGAATGGGAAGAGCGATCTGCCGCTGCCCATAGGTGACCGGTGCGGGAATAAGAGTGCCGCTGGACAGCTCATCATCGTTTTTTTGATATACAAGCTCCTGTGGCAGATCTTCATATTCATACAGATGCAGAACCTTGTCAATGCCCAGAAGTGTCATATCTCCGGCACCACCTCACAGACAGTGAGACACCCGTCCCTGACGGTAAATCGGACCTCCAGACCCGCAAACCCGAATCCGTAGACGCGCTTTGGATCATTTTGATATGCAGGTCTCGGGTCATTTGCCAGAACGCCTCTAAGGGCTGTTCTCTTGCTTTCCGGCACCTTTTCCTCCAGCTCCTCCGGAAACTCTACCTCCAGCCTGTCCTCCTTGTGCCTGGAGGCAAATCCGCCTTCCGCTTCCGGGTGGCTGTCAGCGTGGGGAATATACGGCTTGATATCCAGAATGGGGGTCTTGTCCATTAAATCCGCCCCTGTCACATGGAGTACGGGGCCATATTCCGGATGTATTTCAATCTCTTCCAGACAGACACAGGACAGGCCTATGGGGTTCGGGCGGAAGGGGGAACGCGTGGCAAACACGCCTTTTCTCGTATTGCCTCCCAGTCTTGGCGGACGCACCATAGGCGACCAGGTATCCCTGGCTGATTCGGAAAACTCCCAAATAAGCCAGATATGAGAAAATTCCTCCAATCCCCGGAATGCGTCGGGATTTCTGTACTTTGGCTCAAATATAATGGTTCCGGCAAGCTCTTTCACCAGGCCGCTCTGGCGGGGAATGCCGAATTTTGTGGGAAAATCTGTATGGATGCAGGCGATTCTGTTTATCTTCATGAACTTCTCTCCGTTTCTTCCTTTGTCCTGCTGCCTTTTGCCAAACACGCTCCGGACCGGCCGCAGGGATAATAACTCAAGTACAGAATACAGCAGTTTGCGTTAACAATCAAGATACCTGCATCCGCCATTTTTCTTCCGCCTATGCAGCCCCCAGTCTTACAACGGCATCGTACTGACCGGCCAGACGTTCATCCATATGGTGCGTTATGGTGATAACCGTAAGATTCTTTTTTTCCAGCAGATTTTTTTCGATTTCAAACGCGGTTTCCCGATCAATCGCAGATGTTCCTTCATCCAATATGAGAACCGGTGTTTTTCTGATCAGTGCCCGGGCCACTGCGATCCGCTGTCTCTGGCCGCCGGACAGAAGGTGGCCGTCTTCCCCTACTTTTGTATAAATCCCGTTTTCCAGGCCTGAGAGATAATCCCATATTCCGCTTTCTTTCAGCGCTGCCTGTATCTCCTCCTCCGTGTAATCCTCTCCCAGACAGATATTATCCTTGATATCCGTGTCAAACAGAAATACATTCTGATGGATGACTGCTATACATCTGTTAATCTCCTGCTGCGTCATCTCTTTGACAGAAATTCCGTCTATGTATATCTGCCCTTCAAAATCTCCGGAATATCCGGTTAGGAGTTTGATCAGCGTGGATTTCCCACATCCGCTCCGGCCTGTGACAGCATATTTCTTACCTGCCTCAAACAGCATGTTTTCATGCTCCAGCACAGGCTGCTTTTCCGTATAGGCAAATGTAAGATCCGAACAGCATATTCCACGCTTCTGCCCCGGTATACCGGAATTTTCCGGTCTGTCAATCGTCTCCCCGGCCTCTTCTTCCTCATACTCCATCCATTCCCCCAAATGTTCCATGACCGGCCGAATCCCCTGAATTTTAGGGAAATTCTGCAGAATCATTACCACCGGTATGACAAAGGTTCCGCTTAGCTGTATCAAAGCCAGAAGTGTCCCCATCGTCACTGTTCCCCGCATCATCTGCCAGGCCGCCACAAATACGATCACAATTGTGATAAGAGAAGAGAGGATATCTGAAAAACTCTCGTTTACTGCCATCAGTCTGTCTGACGCAAACTTTTTCTCTGCGGTTTCTTTATTCACCTTCAGGTATCTGCCAAAAATACAACGAAAAGCAGAATATCCCCGTATCACTTCATAACCGTTAAGAAAATCCTTTGCTGCCGCTGTGAACACAGAAAGCTGCTCTGAATAGGCATCCTGCCGCTCCTGGAGCTTTCTCCCCATAAGCGCAGGCACTGCAAACAAAAGTACCAGAAATCCCAGCAGAATAACAGTCACCAGCGGACTCAGATAAAACAGGATTCCCAGCGTAGCCAGAAAAAGCACGATCATCTGGAAACAGAGCAGCAACGGAAGCAGATAGTTTTCCTCTACCAGCTTTACATCATTCACAAGGGCAGACAGGTAATCAGCCGTATTTCTTGATGAAAACCGCACCGGTTTCTGCTTCATCACACCTTTAAAAATCCTGTCCCGCAGATGCCTGGTAACATTCCTGATAAGAATTTTCCCCATGATAGCTTCCAGCAGACTGATGCCCCCTAATGCCGCCAGGTAAACCAGCATCACAGCCAGTACCCTGTAAAATCCCTTCACATCCCCGGCAACAGCCACGTCTATTACCTGCTGCATCAAAATAGAGGCAAACGCCACCAGCAGCGAGGACAGTCCTCCAAACAAAATAGTTCCGCCCAGGAGCAGACGGTCCTTCGTTTTATACAGTTTCATATGGTTCCTTTCGGATATTACATCTTACAGCAATATCATTTCATGTATTTGAAATATATTTCATACACATAAAATATCATACAATTTTATATTTGTCAAATACATTTCACATTTATCAAATATAAAAAAATAAAACGTCTTACTCCTCCCCTGTTATCTTTTCCCGTCCTTAACCGGCATCCATGACGCCGGCAGCCTGCAGACACACGCCTTTTATGAAATGCAGACCGGCCTGTAACATGGTTCCCGGGAAGGAATAGAAAAAGTGGAGGAGACACTATAAAAGCATCTCCTCCACATTTTTTAAAAATTCCCGTATGGACTCCTCCTGTAAACAATAATATACTTTCCCATCCCGCTTTTCCACTGTGACAAAATCACATATCAACAAAGAATTCATATGGTGTGAAACCGTTGACGGAGACAGGCCCAGGCTCTCAGCCAGCTCCAAGTTGAATTTTTTTGACCGCTTCAGGTCACACAGGATATCCAGCTTGCTCTTATCGCTGAGTGACTTTGCCTGGCGGATGACAATCTCCCTGGCGTCATTTCCGGAGCGCTTTCCTGCGTTCAGATATCCCAGGAGGACTCCCTGATAACCGCGTCCTTCCATAATAATCTGTGCCAGTGGTATCCCCAGAGACATATAGACAAGATGGTCTTTTCCGCAGGATTCCGCGATTTTTGAATATCCGTTCTCTTCCGGGTCAACTTTTTTCTGCATAAGCTTTTCCAGAGGTTTTTTAACGGATTCCCTGGCTTTTTCAAATGCCGGAAGGTTGCATTTCAGCATATCACTGAGCTGCTGCAGCCGGCAGACAGGTTTTCTCAGCCAACTCAGCACATACCACATCTCTTCGCTCTTAATGTTCAGGGTATCCATAAAATCCAGAAGTGCCTCGTCCTCCGAAATGTCAGGCAGGTCGTCCTCTGTTTTTATTTCCTGGTTTTTCTCTGTGTCCACAAGATAATACGCCATTTTTCTGCGCAGCTTTACAGGATTCGCCGTTTCGGGGTGTTCCACATATTCACGGTTTTCCACAGCAAGCGCAGTGATCCAGAAAAACATGTCATTGGATTTGTCTTTGTAAAAAAATTCTTCCTGCGGTGTCTTCACTTTATATTTCAGAAAGGTCCTGATATATTTTTCAATGACCGTGAAATGCTTCTGATAAAAAATCTCTCCCCCCAGCCCACAGCTTCCAAGTTCCCGGATGACTTCTTCCCTCCATTTATCAGGATTCTCAATGCTGAGCAAAGCAAGGGTTTCATAGATTGGATCCAGTTCCCTTTTCAATATGATACTCATAAAATTCCTCCGCCGTATATTCTATGTACATAGAATATCACAAAATCCATGAAAAAGAAATCCCGGATTCTCATGATCCCAAATAATATTTACCTGTCTGCAGTGCCTATTCGTGTAATTGAAACTGGCTGATGAGACTTTCCAGTACCTGCGCCTGCGTGGATAATTCTTCACTGGCGGCCGCCAGTTCCTCTGATGTTGCGGAATTGTTCTGGACCACATCAGATATCTGGTCCACCTCGGCTGTGATCTGTGAGATGGAATCACTTTGATATTCGGACGCGGAGGCTATCTTATCCACGGCCATGACCACCTGCTTTGTCATTTCTGCTACATCGGACAGGGAATCTGCCGTTGCGTGGGCAGCTTTATCCCCTTTTTCAACAGCCTCCATCGTTTCCTGAATCAATGCAGACGTATTTTTAGAGGATACAGATGTTCTGTCAGCCAGACTGCGTATCTCTTTTGCGACCACACCAAATCCCACTCCGGCTTCCCCTGCTCTTGCAGCTTCTACAGAAGCATTCAAAGCCAAGATATTCGTCTGAAACGCAATATCCTCTATGGTCTTTATGATCTCACCGATCTGATTGGACTTTTCGCTGATTCCCTTCATTGCCTCGATCATTTCCTGCATCTGCCGGTTGCTCATGGTGACCCGTGTGCCGGCCTGATTCGTCTGCGCACGTGCATCCACTGCGTTTTCCTCTGTAGCTTTTACATGTTTCGATATGTTATTTACAGCCGTTGCCAATTCTTCCACCGAACTTGCCTGCTCTGACGCTCCCAATGCAAGTGCCTGGGCCCTTGAAGAGATCTGTTCACTGCCGTCCGCAACCAGTTGTGCTGACTGGCTGATCTGCAGAAGGATGCTGCTGAGTTTGTCGCGAAGTCCTCTCATGGATGTCAGGACACGGTAATACTGGCCCCGGTAATATTCTTTTACAGCTGATTTGACCCTGAAGTCTCCCTCTGCCATGGAACCTAGTATACGGCTGATGTCTTCAATGATCGTCTTCTGATAATCGATCAGATCGCGGATGCTGTCTGACATCTTACCCAATTCATCTTTCGATGTATAGGCTACCGACGCATTGTCCAGCTCGCCCTTTGCCAGCTTCTGCGCTGCATCCTGAATCTCATTTACCGGTCTGCGGATACCGTTAGAAATATAAACACCTAACCATATTGCAGACACAATACTCAATGCCATAATTGCAAGAATAACAAGCGCCGCAGATTTCTGTGCCTCTTTTCCTTCTTCCACCATAAGCTGCGCGTTCTGTCCCGCGGTATCTGCTATTTTCTGCAGGGCATCTGCCATCTGGTCCAAAAGCGAGATATAATCAGATTTCATGACCTGATAGGCATCATCCTGTTTCCCGGCCTCTATCAGCTCAAACACCTGGTCCCGGTATACAATTGCCCGCTGCAAAAGGGAATCCACCTGGTCAACCAATGCAATATCTCCCTTAAAGGATTCACGTATCACAGGGAACGCTGCGCGCATATTTGCAAGGCTGTCCTTCGCCTCTTCCAAGGACTCCCTCGTCTCATCGGCATCCGGTTCTAATATGGCGTGCAGAATATCTGCGCGCGCGGCCTGCATTTCCCTTTTAGCACGCCACACATTGACTGTGACCGTATAATTGTTCGTATAAAAGGAGGACAGGTTGTCACCGATTTTATTCAGCATAAATAACGCGGCGATACTGGCGATCATACAGATTCCTATTATCATCACATAGGACAACGACATCCTGGACTTTAGTTTCATATTACGTATATTTGCTGACATAATCCCCTCCTGCAGCGATAATTTTACCGCTGTCTTAACCAATCCCGTCACGTGCCTTCCATTCTGCATGGCATGATTCGATTTTCTGCAATCAGAAGGCTGATTCTAAAATACCCCTGTTCATATTGGGTACTGATTAAATTGTACCATCCTTTGTATAAGCATGCAATAGATACCTACGCATATTATGGTCAAAACCGTCAAAATAAGAACGGAGCTGCTGCTCCGACAGATTATTTCTCTGTCTTTGCAGCAGCTCCCGTTTCTCCCTCACAGTTGATAGGTTTTTACTGTTCTCCGATTTCCTCAATCACATTTCCAAGCACGATGGTTCTCGCCGGCAGGATCACTGCTGTCAGGCTCACCAGTAAATTGACTGCCAGGACAACTGCCAGAACAGAAAACGGAACCTCTTCGTGAGGACTGAGAAACAGATTGATATGGACCATAAAATACAGCAGTATTTTTCTCACAGCCACATACATAAGAAGCATAAAAAGATTGGCATAGATGCCGTAGCGAACCCCTTCCCTGACCATCATTTTCATAAATCCGCTGTCCGTTATCCCCATGGCCCTCAGGATTCCAAATTCACGTCTTCGTGATATAACCAGATAGCTGATACTGTTCATGATGTGAAACAGGCTGATAAGCAGAAGTATGACTGCAATGCCGTAAAAGAAAACCATTTTCTGCTCCAGGAATCGATTCTGTCTGTCAATTGCCGTGGTATAATCCTGCAGAAGGCATCTGGGTATGCCGGATGTACATCGGAGAATCTCTTTTTTCACCGCTTCCCCGTCTGCCCCTTCTTTCTTATCCGCACTGATACTGGTATAACCCTGTACTCCAAAATTTTGCTGCATCTGCTCATTACTCATGATGATCCCCAGATTTGCCCCATCACTGTCTCCGATGAAATATTGGTTTTTTCCCATGGAACGGCTGACCAGCGCAGAAATCGTAAATTCTTTCTCCTGATACCATTCCTCGCCCTCCTGAAATCTCAGCACTTCATCCGGAACATCCTGGGAGACAGGCACCTTCACCCGGACTGTGCCGCCCACATGGAGATCCATCCCATTGTAGTTTCCCTGTCCGTCCATGAGCATCTGCACAGCCACGGTATTTTTCTCTTTCATCTCTTTTGGCGAAATGGCGCCGTCCAATATGTACTCGTTCAGCCCTGAGAGCATCCCATCGTCATAGCCGTAAACATTGGTTTTTATTTTGTAACTGCCGTCTGCCTCCCCGTTATAACGCTCTATGACAACAGGGTCAGGTCTGTGACTCTCATCTTCATAGTCCAGTTCCGCATAAATAGTTTTCCATTTAAGCCGGTCTTCCTCAAGCGGAATTTCCCCCAGCATGTAGCTGACCGGAAAGACATTTGACAGCCCGCCTATTTCTTTTATTAAAGCGGCCGCAGATTCAGGAATCACATCATCAAGTCTGGACGATTCCTCATAAATCCGATAATCCGATGCCAGGCCGTCATCTGATTTCATAGTCAGCTCATTGTTTATTTTCGTATTCCGCACAACATATGTTGTCCCAAGGAAGATGATTCCTCCAAGGGAAAGCGAGACCAGTATCCCGGCAAACGCCCCTTTTCTGGAAAACATAAATTTCTTAGTCAGAACTCCTGTAAGGCCGGATGTGTGCAGACTGTATATCACAGAACGCTTTTTTCTTTTCCTGCTCTCTTTTTTCATCATCTGGATAATGGTCAGTTTCCTGATCCGCCGTAGTATCAAAAAAGCAGAAAACACCATCAAAACCAGCACATAAACCGCAATATCCGCAATAGCCTTCCAGTGGATCACAAAGCCGCCCACAGCGGCATCCGCTTCTGTGAACAGCCGCCCGTATTTTCCGTATAGAAACCACGCCGCTCCATTTCCCAGCAGACATCCCAGAGGATACCCAATGAAAAATAAACTCCAAAGCTCTGTGACCACAAGGCCTGCAATACCCCCGTCTCCAATTCCCAGTGTCCTTAATATGCCGTACTGGGAGATCCGCTTTGTCACAGACACATTAAAAATACTGTAGATAATGAAAATACTGAATATACCCAGAAGGAAGATAGTCCCGTGAATCTCCAAATGAAACTCCTGATATAAATTCGCCAGAATATAAGTGAATTTCCCTTCCGGGAGCAGAAGACCTGTTCTGATAATGTGTGGTATCACCCTGATATCACCATTCGTCAGATATCGGACCACCTCACTGTTGTTTTTAATCTGTGCCTCCTTCAGATGATACGCTTTCATACATGCTTTCATCTGTGAGACCACATCCCTGTTTTCATCAAATTCCAAATACAAATATTCCTCTGATGATTCAGACGGAAAATCTCTGCACACGAAAGCCTCTATGGCGTTTCCATCCTGTTCTGATGCCCACTGCTCTGTTAAAATGCCGCTCAGTGTATATTCTCTTCCTCCCAAATGGATTGATTCCCCTATATGCACTTCTGCCCTTATATTATTGAGCGCATACCGGCTCATGGCAATCTCATCAGAAGATTCCGGATAATTCCCCTCCTCCACGGTCCGATTTCGGAGTTCCAGATACCCTGTGTCCGCATAAACAAATCGGATGGCATAAGGGTCAGAGATCATATCTTTGACCACTGCCATGCCGCTTTTCTCCACCTCATATCCCCTGCCGCGGGGATTTTTGACAAGCGGTTCTGCTTCCGGGGTCATGGGCAGAAGGAAATGCCAGCTCCCATACTGTTCCCTGGCCTTTTCCAGGCTGCTCTGCTCTTTGCTGTACAATAAAGAGCTGATGCCAGTAACAAGCGCCATGGACAGTATGATGCTGAATAAAATAGTCACAGCCTGCTTTTTATAATGACGGATATAATGCAGGGACAGCCTGATAATATTCCTCATACGGTCTCACCATCCCATCTCCCTGCCGGCGTTTCCTCAAATTCTTCCCCCACAATCTGTCCGTCCTCCATATGTATGAGGCGCTGGCAGGACTGGGCCAGAATTTCGTTGTGCGTGACCATCAATATGGTCTGGTTATATTTCCGGCTGCTCTCCCGCAGGACTCCCATGACGTCTGCTGTTGTTCTGGAATCCAGGTTGCCTGTGGGTTCATCCGCCAGGATCACAGCCGGTTTGTTTGCCAGCGCCCTTGCTATTGCTGTTCTCTGCTGCTGGCCCCCGGAGAGTTCTTCCGGGTATTTTCTCCGCTTATCCCACAGCCCCAGATCCTGAAGCAGTCTTTTGATATAGTCATGATCTATATGCTTCCCCTTATCAAAGCTCACCGGAAGCGCCACATTGTCATATACATTAAGTACGGGCATCAGGCTGTAGTTCTGGAAAACAAATCCCAGATTGCGCCGTCTGAAAATAGTCAGCTCTCTGCGTTTCAGACTGGCAATGTTGTGGTTTCTGATAATGACCTCCCCTTCTGTAGGAACATCAAGGCCTCCTATCATGTTCAGAAGCGTGGTTTTCCCCGACCCTGAAGTTCCCACAAGGGCAGTAAACTCTCCCGCTTCCACTGTCAGGCTCACATCTCTCAGTGCCTCCACTGCATTTTCCCCTGCGCCGTAAACTTTGGATACATGCTTTAGTTCCAATATCTTCATTGTCCCTGTCCTCCCTGTTATGTCTTATTGGCATTATCATAACTCCCGCCTCTTACGGAAATGCTACAAAAAGACATTCAGTTCTTACAGTTCTGTAAGTAAAGGAAAAACGTGCTTCCCTTTCCCGGCGCTGATTCCACAGTGATATATCCCTTCTCCATCTCCAGGATCAGGCGTGTCAGATACAGCCCAATACCGGATCCTTCAAAGTTTTCCGCATTCTTCCCCCTGTAAAAACGGTGGAAGATCCTGCTCTGCTCCTTTTTCGGTATTCCCATCCCCTGGTCCTGTATCCCTATCCTTGTATACATTTCAAATCCTTCCAGGGTAATTCTTATCTTACTGTTCTCAGGCGAATATTTCACTGCATTTTCCAGAATATTCTCAATGGCCTCCGCTGTCCAGGGGCGGTTGTGATAGAGGTATCTGTCCTCAAAGGATTCCGTACAAATCTCCATCCCCTTTTTCTCAGCCTTCTCGTATACGCCGGAGACCGCATTTCGGATGGTATCCTTGATGCCCAGATTCTCCGCCTCAAAAGAGAGCACTCCCTGTTCCAGCTTCACCATTTTAAAAAGGGACTGAAGAATCCAGTCCAGTTTCCTTGTCTGCTCCTTCAGCCGCCTTTGAAATTCTCTTTGTGTTTCTGCCTCCTCAACCCCTGCTTCCAGGATTTCTTCGTACATAACCACATTGGCAAGGGGTGTTTTCAATTGGTGGGACATATTGGAGATCAGACTTTTCACCTGCTCCTTCTCCATTTGGGCATGGCTGATTTCCAAATCCAGTTTTTCCTGCAGCCGCAGCATCTTGCCTGCCAGCGCAGACTTTTCCCCTTCCCGGAGGGCAGACTGTGTGATTTTTCTTTCACTCAGCACCTCCTCCAGCATGGTATCTATGGTCTGATACAGATTTTTGTACTTTTTTCTGTAAAGGACTGCAAGGCCTCCCATAACCGCACAAAATACCGCTAGTATTCCCGTCATTAGTCCTCCCTCCAAATATATCCCAGACCGTGCACTGTCCTGATCAAACGAGGGCTGGAAGGGTCCTCCTCAATTTTCATGCGGAGTCTGCGGATATTCACGGACACTGTATTGTCATCCACGAATTTTCCCTGATTATCCCACAGCCGCTCCAGAATCTGTTCTTTTGACAAAACCTGTCCCCTGTTTTCCATAAAATACTGCAGCAGTCGGAATTCTACTGAGCTGCATAGGATCTCCTTATCCTGCCGGTATGCCCTGCAGGATATCCTGTCAAGGGTTATCCCATTGGAACACAAAATATCCTGCACTTTTCCCCTTCTCAGCAGATTCCCCATTCTGGCTTTCAAAACTGCCAGGGAAAAGGGCTTTGACATATAATCATCCACTCCCATCTGCAGGGCTTTCACCTCATCCAGTTCGGTATCCCGGGCTGTCAGCATAAGAATGGACATGCCGGAAAATTTTCTCACTTCCCTGCACACCTCATACCCTGTGCCGTCAGGAAGATTACAGTCTAAAATCATAAGAGAATAATTGTCCAAAGCCGCGGCGCGCACTGCCTCCTCTTTTCCTGAGACAGCCCTGGTGCTGTACCCTTCTCCTTCCAGGGCAAATACCAGCCCCTCCTGCAGTTCCCGGTCATCCTCCACGATCAATATCTTTGTCATATCTGCCGCTCCGTCTCCCCGTGTTTTTCCTTTTTCTGTACATACATCTGCGCGTCCGCCCTTTTATAAGTGTCTTCCAGGGAGGTATCTGTCTTATCGTCATAATAGGCATATCCTGCAGACATCTGAATCTCCGCATCCGCGGGCAGACCCTCCACGCGTCTTCTCCTGCAGGATTTTTCTATCATTTCCAAAATGCGTTCACGGGGGACTTCGTGGAGAATGACTGTAAATTCATCTCCTCCTGTCCGGTACAGAGCGGCCCGTTTCGGAAGACAGGATCTGAGTATTCTGCAGCCTGCCTGGATATATGTATCCCCTGCTGTATGGCCAAAGGTATCATTTATATGTTTTAATCCATCCAGATCCACAGAGACAAAGGCAAAACCGCTTTTTACCTTCATGGTCTCCAGGTTATGCATATCCACCTCAAAGGCATTTCTGTTTTTCAGGCCTGTGAGCAGGTCCGTATTGGCCATGTCCTTATAGGCAGGATTGGAAATTCTGCGGAACAGAACCACAGCGATAATGGCTGCGATGATGCAGAAAATGCAGATGATGGCAGGTGCCGCCAGTTTCATATTACTGAAGGTATGATACTGTCCGGAGGCATCGAATTCTATTCCCAGCACACCTACTACTTCATCTTTTTCATGCATGGGAAAATAGGCGATGAAGACATTTCCCCATCTTGTATGGTTAATATCTTTTGGAAGTACAACCTGACCCGCCATGGCCTTTTTCATATCCGGAATACATTCTTTTTCAATCATATCCCCTATGCAGCGGAAATCTCTATTCGTGACCGGCAGCCCATCCACCAGATAGATAAAGGTACCGTCCTCCTTTTCCTTTGCTGTATAGAGATATCTGACACCTGTAGCTGTTCTCACATTTTCCAGCGTCTTTTTGGCTTCCTGATAAAGATAAGACGTACCGTCAGCCCTGCTGTTCAGCCTCTTAAATGTCTCTACATCCAGTCTGCCGTCCGCATACTCATAGATACTGTTGGCCCTGACACTGAGTGCCCGTATCATGCCGTTATAGGAGAGACGGTAGCTCACTCCAAAGGTAAGCCCGCATGAGATGACCACAATGATGGCAGTCATAAGGAAAACCTGTAAATCTACCCTGTATATTCTCTTAAAAGAGCCGGGTGCCGTATTATTTTTCTTCATCTTCCACCTCACTGCAGGATACGTTTTCCACCATTCCCACCGCCTTCACCGTACTGCCTTCCTTATCCCTGATCGCAGTGAGTGTAATGCGGTTGAGTACCGTACTTCCATCCCCCATTTTTGCCCTGACCACACAGGATGCCTTGTCCTCCCCCCGGTAAATGGCGCGGTATATTTCGCGAAAAGTCTCCTCATATCCCTCACACACGGTGCCCTGTTCAATAAATCCCTCCGGGGCATTGGCAACCGTGGCGTCCAGGCCGAAGGCTTTCTGCGCATATTCCGAATAATATGCAGTCCGCGTCTCCGTATCCAGTTCAAAGATTACCGTGTTGGTGGCCTCCATAGCCAGACGGAAACGTTCCTCACTGATGCGGAGGCTCTCAATGCTGTTCATACGGACTGTCTCATCGGAGAGAGCCGCATAAAAGATATCGTTTCCGTATTGGGAAGTCAGGCAGAAAAAGCGGATTCGGAGCCATAGAACCGTATTTCCTCTTCTCTTTCTCACAAATACCTCAGCGCCTTCCTTCTCTTTGCTCTCTTTTGCCCTGGAAAGCGCATCTGTCATTTTCTCCCTGTCCTCAGGCAGAATGTCCCGCATCACATCCACATGGCCGCTCTTATTCATCCAGTATTCATCCATCAGCCGGTAATACTCCCCGTTGGCCCTCAGGACGCAGAGCCTGGTCCCGTCATAGCTGTACTGAGCCACAGCACCTGTGATATTGCCAAGAAGCCGGTCTGTCAGGGTGTCCTTGTGGAACAAGTCAGTCAAATCCAGAAAATGACCGCTTCCCACCTTCTTTCTGCCTCCGTCGGCAAAATCCACTTTGCCCGGTGTCAGAAGCAGATGTTCAAATTCTTCCGTGTTCATGGGACGGTAATAGTAAAAGCCCTGTCCGTAGACACAGCCCACACTGCGCAGTGTTTTCACATGCTGTTCCCTGTTGACGCCCTCGGCGATCACCGGAAGATTCAGCCACTTGCTCATATGTAAGATGGCATCCAGGATTCCCAGACTTTTTAGCCCCTCCCCTTCCATAAAACGCATGTCCATTTTCAAAATGTCGATATTGGTGCTGCTCAGCATATTCAGGGAAGAATAGCCATTTCCGAAATCGTCCATTAAAATCGTGAATCCGCTTTTTTTCAGCCGCTCCGTCTCCTTTATGATCCGCTCCGACTGACCTGCGTATACGCTCTCCGTGATTTCCAGTTCGATCAAACCTGTGGGAATCTGATACCGCTCCATCAAGTCTGTCAGCACGGAACACACATCCATATTAAAAATGTCCATGCGCGACAGATTGACCGATACCGGCACACACGCTCTGCCCCGGTCAAGCCACCGGCGGACCCAGGCTGCTGTCTCCTCCCAGACATACAGGTCCAGCTTTTCTATGAAATGGTTTTTCTCAAACAATGGTACAAACTCACCTGGCAGCAGCAGACCTTTTTCCGGGTGCTGCCAGCGCACCAGAACTTCTGCTCCCACCACTTTTCCGGTCTCCATATTGCATTTTGGCTGCATATAGATTTTAAATTCCTTGTTTTGTATCCCCGCTGCCATGCTGTTTGTGATTTCCTGCTCTCTCAGCAGATTTTCCCGCATTCCCTCCCGGTACACAGCCACATGGTGGTCATTTCCTTTGATAGAATTCAAAGCCATCAGGGCCCTGTCGCACATACTCCCCGCTTCCGGCTCCTCTGCGTCCATCCGATAGACGCCAACCGCGGGAACCGCCTGGGAGTTCAGGGGCTTATCGCTGAAGATCCGAAGTATCCGCTCCACCGTGACCTTTTCCTCGTATGCGGGAATACAGAGTGCAAAGACATCATCCCTCAGATTCCCCGCAATATGTGTTTCCTCACGGACCAGGCATTTTAACTGTTCTGCCACGTACTTTAAAAGCAGGTCGCCCTGCTCTCTGCCGTATAATTCATTTATCAGTTTAAACCGCTCAATGTCTATACAGATGATCTCAAAACGTGTCTGAGGAGTCTGCCGTATAGTCCTTTCGGCTGACGCACAGAAAGCTTCCCTGTTGTACAGATTTGTGACCGGGTCATATTCTCTGAGATGGATGACACTTTCCTTTAACTTTCCGTTCTCCTCCAGGAGTTCTCTATATTTACAATCTTCCAGCATTACCAATCCTCAATGATTCTTTCCCAATATTCGTAATTTTAATATAGTTTCATTTTATCACTGCTATGGGGAAAATGCTATATAATTATCACCCTGACGTCAATGACCGGGGAAAATAAAAGGCGGGCAGCATATGCGGATATGCCTGCCCGTCCTTTTATATATCTCCTTTCGCCTCTTTCTTAGCGCACTCTCCCTGCCCTGCCGTAAATAAATTTATGTATGTTTTTATCCACAGCTAGAGGGTTCAGTTTCAGAACCTGTTCCCTGATTCTCTCCTCCGCTTCTTTAACATCAACGGATGCCGCCAGTTTTAAGACCTCGCTGTCCCAGAAGTCCTCCGTTCTGCAAAAGGCAGTGGAATCCCAGCCGTAGGGCTTTCCCTCTGCGCTGAGCTTGTGTCTCTTCCCGCAGATCGTCAGGAAGAAATTCATCTGAAGATCCACCAGCGCCCGGTCAAACCGTGATTTGTCTTCTTTTCCAAACCCGGCTGACTTCTTCAGTTCATGCAGCGGCATCACACCTTGTTCTTCTATGCAGGAATAAATGCGTTTTGCCTCATTGCTGATTCTGCCTTCCAGATACATATCCATAAAATCCATGCCTCCTCTGCGGCAGGCGAAAAAACAGGGATACCATTGTCTCGTGATATATCCGCTTTTTTTGAAAAAACACTTTGCATAGGCTATGTCATCTCTCTCATCCAGGACCCGCATGCGCCACTCCCATGGATCTGTCTCCCGGTCTCCTGTGTGCCATCTGACCGGCGTCTCATAGGGCGGTTCCTTGTCCCACTCCCAGTTTATAATGGAATAAATCCCCTCTGAACTGCCGCCGCCCATGGAAAAACCGGCTTCCAGCAGAACCTCCGTAAAATCTTCATAACTCCTTATATTTTTCATGTTTTACTCCATATTCTGCACTGTTCGATACGCTGCCCGTTGTCTCCTTCCTCCTCTGCATAGGAAAAACTCTTCAGCAGTTCGCAGGAAAATTCCCCGCATACGCCGCAGTGCTCCAGTTTTTTCCCCTCTGCACATCCCTTGACGGGACAGGCACCCCAAAACGGGTTTTCAATGGCAGTGCATCCGCTGCACTCCTGTTTCAAATAAAACCTGCATTCCTTACACAGTAATCCGCATCTTGACTCTATCATCTTTCTTTTCCTTTCTGCTGTTAAGATACCTGTATTCTACAACAGGAAACATGACAACTGTGTGTCATCATCCGAAAGGAACTCCTATTTCCCCATAGAGAGTTTCCAATGCCTTGTCAGCATCGCACAGAATATCCGGGGTCACCAGTTTATCTTCTGTCTTCTCTTCCGCTCTCATGAACTTCTTTGTTGAGATCTGGACATAGAGTTTTGAATTCGGCAGCTGGAAAATGGCGATCTCCCCATAACCGGAGGGAGCATTTCCGGGCGGCTGGCCTATGATCCTGCCCAGATGATTGTCTTTTATAAATTCTGAAAACAGCATGGCAGAGCTGAACGTATCCGCAGATGTAAGTACAAATACCTCTCCGTCAAATACCAGGTCGCTGTGTATGTCATTTTGGCAGACACCGTCTCCTCCGCCGACGGTAAACGGCCCCCGTCTCCAGCTATGCGTTCCTGTCTTATATGTGTCAACATCGAGATAGCGTATGAACTCATTTGCCACCATGGAATTTCCGCCGCCGTTTTCCCTTAAGTCCACCGCCACATTTCGGATATTTTCAGCTTTTACCTCCGTAAACATTTCCTGAAGGCATGTTCTGTATTCCTCGCTGTTCTTACATTCATTTAAGGTGAGGATGGCAAGACTTCCGGGGACATCAATACGGTAGGAGACAAAAGGTTTTTCATCTGCGTCCTGATCTGAAACATCAGCCGCCTCGTATTCCTCGTATGGAATAAAATCTGCCATTCCGTATACCGCTTCCTTCTCTTCGCCTGTATCATTCCGGAAGGTATAACGCACTTGGTCCGGATCTATATCCAGAAATTCCAGACCTTCCAACGTGATAAGGTCTGTGGCCATACGGCTTAATGCCCTGCTTTCTGTTTCATAACAGTACAAGTCTTCTTTTTCTCTGAATAATTCCTTCAGCCCAATGCCGTTTACCGCAGTTATCTGATATCCATCTTTCTCTTTTTGATGCATATCCTTCAGGTAGTGCCTCATTTTCTGTGTTACGCCGCCTGAAGTATGCGCGTCACCCAATACGGAAACGATATTCTGTACTTTCCGGTACAGCATGATTCCCGTGATCGTTTCCTCATCTTTCAGTTCCTGCACTGCCTTTTCACAGGCCTGCTGCACATCCTCCGGGACCCCGTCTATGAACATGGGATGGTCTTTTTTCAGATAATGCATAAGATAGTCTATATCTTTTTCGGCTTCCCTGTAACTGAGTGTCTGTCCCAGGATATCCACGTATTCCATCTCTGTGTTCATATAAGTGTTCCAGTACGGATTGCAGTACACACCCTGAATCGTAACGACGGCAAACAGCACAGTGTAAACTGTCACTAAAATTTTTGAAAGTATCCCGCCGCCGCTTT
Organism: Blautia sp. JLR.GB0024; assembly: GCF_037000545.1. Lineage (NCBI taxonomy): Bacteria > Bacillati > Bacillota > Clostridia > Lachnospirales > Lachnospiraceae > Blautia > Blautia sp. JLR.GB0024. Next base: position 61,723 of record NZ_JBANBF010000020.1, read on the forward strand.
TCAGGAAAAACAATACCGCTGCCCCGATCATGAGTCCTGTCAGAAGAGCCATCATATATTCCGGTATGTGGGGAAAGTATGAATCTACTTTTAAAAGTACCGGTCCCAGCAGACAGAGCGCTGCACTGATCAACAGATATTTCTTTTTCATATACCCTCCATTAAGTAAATCGGATTTCCGTGTAAGATCATATAATAACACTATACCATACGAAAGTGTACCTGTCTATTTTTTACCGGATAAGCGGAAATTAAGCCCTCCCGGGTATGACCGGAAGGGCTCTTGAAACTGCCTGATATGTTAGACTAGAATACTGAAAAATTGATCATATCCGCCAGACTTTGAAGCTGTTCCTTTGACAAGGATACAGGTCCTTCGGCGGGTTCGTTTGTAAGGGTGTTGATATAATTTCCTTCTGTGTCCATATCAACATTTTCCTCCCAGACATCCGACATATTGACCAGCACAAAATTTTGTGTTCCGTTATAAAAAATATAACTGTGTTTTGTTATATTGTTGATCATAAGCTCCACATCATCCCCATTGCTGTTGGTATACTCCCATTCCTCATAATCGGACAATTCCCCCATATTCAGAACAAGATCTCCAAATACTCCGTTTCTGTTTACAGACATGCCCCCTACATACCGATAGTCTGGCTGGTCCTCTTCCAATTTCACTATAATGTCTCCGTTAAAGTTTCCTTCCGGAAATGTTCTTGCATAATCCCAGATGAAATGTTCTTTATCCAGCAAAAAGTCATTGATGCCAACTTTACTTATAATCTCGTCATATCCTTCTATCGTCTCCGGCTCGCTTAACAGCTTCAGATTATATTTTCCGGTTATCTCATCAATCTTATCGGCTGTTCTTTGACTGAGTGCATTGTATGCACTGTATTTTTCCAGTTCCTGCGGCAGTCCGTTTTTGCTGACCTCCGCTATGGCCTGTAATTCTTCTTCTGAATTCATGTTTTCCAGGAAATAGCTGCTCCACTCCTGCGCAGCTTTATATTCATCGCTTCCGGCAAGGGCATGGGCTGCCATATTTACAGCTTCTTTTTCTTTGCCTGTCTGTTCTTCGCCCTCTGCATTTTCATAGACATATTCTTTTTCCGCCACAGGATGTATCTCATCATCCACCAGAATACTTTTCAGTCCGAAAAAATCAGATGCGCTGGCTGTGAGAGCCAGTCCTGCCAGCATTACGACTGCCGCAGCTAATAGGATCAGCTTTTTCTTACCCATATGTTTTCTCCCCCCATTCTTTCCTGCTGTGTAGTTTCCCTTGTTTACTCTGTCCAGCAATTCCCTCTGTCGTGCTTCAAATGTATCGGAAAATTTGTGCTCCCCACTGTTTTCTTCCATATGCTCCATCTCCCATGCCTGTCCCAGCAGATATAATACGGATTCCACGCTGTCATCCCGGTCTGTTTTTTTCTTCCGGTCATCCTTCATCCATTTCACCTCCCAATGCCTTTCTCACCTTTTCCTTCGCGCGGCGCAGCCTGGAATAGACGTTTTCCTCACTCAGATTCAGGCGCAGCGCTATTTCATGAACGGGCATTCCTTCAAAATACCTCATACACACCACTTCCCAATACTGTGCGGGCAGGATTTTCCTGATCTCCCGTATCAGCTCCCTGTACTGCAGGCTTTTCATATAGGATTCTATGGGCCTGTACGCATCTGTCAGCCACTCCTGCTCCTCCACAGATATATTGCCCTGTTCCCGTCTGTTCTTCCTGTATATGTCTATGGCTGCATTTTTTACAAACCTTGTCAGCAGGGTCTTTATCTTCCGTTCCTCCATTTCCCTGCATTTTCCCAAATATGGTATGAACTTTTCACAGGCATCCCCCACAGCGTCCTCCGCCTGGTATTGGTCGTGCAGGATAGAGAAGGCCACGGCATACATGCCGTTTCTGTATTTCGTAAATATGTATTCCAGAAGTTCAGCGTCTGACTGCTTTTCTCTTTTGTTTTCCACCCCATGTCCTCCCTTCTGTTTTTGCTTCAGAATGATCACTCTTAATAATAATAACGTATGGGAAGAGAAAAGTTGGTCACTTTTACAAAATTTTTATTCTATTTTAAAAACTAAGTTTATACTGCGGGATATTAATATTTTCACTTATCCATCCCAAGCTGACCGGCAGACCATCCTTTATTTCCATAGAAAAAGACTGCCGCCTTTACGATCATTCAATCGTCAAAGCGGCAGCCAAACGCACACACACCCTCCCCCAAGGGCTTCCGAATTTCCCAGCTCCAGTCTTCCCCCATGCTCTCCTATAATTCTGTCTGCAATGAACAGCCCCAGCCCCGAATGCTTTCCCCCGCTTCTGGCGCTGCTGCCGGTATAGAATTCTTCTTTCCCTTTCTGCAGCGCTTCTTTTGTAAAACCCGGCCCGCTGTCCTCCACTGTAATACGCAATCCCTCCTCACAGACCTCTGCGCGCAGGGAAACCCTGCCTCCGCATCCGGCATATTCAGCGCTGTTAGCGAGAATATTCAACAGTGCTCGTTCAAGCCGCTGTCTGTCTGCCCGAATGGTTCCCTCCGGCACTGCCGCCTCCCATATAAGAACTGCCTGTTTTTCTGATGTCAGACCCTGTGCCTTTTTCCTGATATCTTCCAGGAAGGCATCGGCCCGGACGGTCGTTTTTTGGGGCATCTCCATATCTCCGCCCCTGGTCATATCCAAAAGCTGCTCCACATAATCCTGCATCTGGCGGACGCTGACCTCAATGGCCTCCACACAGGTGCGGTCATCCCCCTGGAGATTCCCCTCCAGAAGCAGTTCGTTATATCCTCTCACGATCGTGATGGGGGTTTTCAAGTCATGGGCAAGGGCTGATATCCGCTCCTGTCTTGCCTTCTCCATTTTCCACTGGCTTTTCAGTGACTTTTTCAGGGCATCTTTCATTCGGTCCAGAGCCTCTCCAATACGGTCGATCTCCCGGACTCCGCAGTCTGGTACCTGAAATTCCAGATCTTCCTGCTCTATTTTTTCTATGGCGTATTGGATTCCGTTCATCTTATTCTCAAGCATTTTTCCGAAACGCACTGCCATGAACATCAGATACGCCAGAATTTCCAATAATATGATCCCATATATCATCTCCTCCGCTGCGGGCAGATATTTCCGCAGTTTCGGATTCGTAAACTGGGCCTTCATAGTATAGCGCAGCACCAGGACTTCGCCGTCACGCTCTACCACACGATAAAAATCACGGCCCAATCCTGTGTATCCCCTGTGACTTACCTCCCAGGCTTTCTCAGCATCTTTTTGGGGTATGGTCCCCTCTTTCCACTGTCCATTTTCCGTAAAAAGGGCATACGCCATAAGCGGCGGAATATCCTCTGCCCGAATCTTCTCCGCGTTTTTCAGATTTTCCTTCTCCTGCTCATACTCCGTATCCCCATGATTTGCCGGGTAAATAAGACCTCTCTGCATAGCCAGTGACATCATTACAAACCCAATGACAGCCAGAAGAACAGAGCCTGCCAGCCAGCTTATGAGATATTTGATAAAAAGCCCTTTTAAACTTCTTTCTCTTTCCATGTGTATCCAATCCCCCATACGGTCTGTATGGGTATCTTTCCGAAATCTTCTGCCTTCTGCCTGATATTTTTCACATGCATGGCAATGACTGAGCTGTCGCCCTCCGCGTCGTATCCAAACACACCCTCATATATCTGTTCCTTTGACAAGGTCTGTCCGTGATGCAGTGCCAGGTATTCGCAGATCGCATATTCCCCTTTTGTAAAGGGCAGCACCTGCCCATCCTTTTCCATCTGTTTCGCTCCCAGATAAAAACGGAACCCGGACACTTCCACAGCATTCTTTTTTTCTCTCTGCTCTCTTCTCAGGTGCGCGTTCACCCTGGCGCGGATCTCCTCTGCCCCGAAAGGTTTTTTCAGATAGTCATCCCCGCCCAGGCCCAGCCCCAGAAGAACATCCGCCTCCCCGCTTTTGGCAGTCAGAAAAACAATAGGGCAGTCCGCCAGATCCCGGATTTCCCTGCACAGCGAAAAGCCGTCTATGCCGGGCATCATAACGTCCAGAAGTATTAAAGAATAATCTGATAATGAAAGCTTTCTGACCTCAAGAGGGTCGTTTACAGCCGTAACACGGTGTCCGTCCCTCTCCAGTATCTTCCGAATCAATTGAAGCAGCAGAATATCATCATCCACAGCCAAAATGGATGCCATATTTACGCCTCCTCCCTGCGTCCTTCAAATCTCTGAAACCAGACAAATGATATGACCAAGAATAACACAGATACCGTCAGATAGCAAATTCCCCCAAGGCGCATCTGGCCCCATAATCCCCGGTCAGCCCCTTGTCTCAGGGCAATCAGAAGGGTGGAAAACCGCATTCCGTAAGAAGGCCACCACACATACCAGACACCGTCTCCAAGGCCGGTGAGCATCACTGCGGAGATGACAGATTCTGCTACGCCTACACCAATCGTCACCCCTTCACCAAACCGAAGGCCTAAGAACAGATGCATGACATAGACCGGCAGATTGGATGCCCAGAGTACCAAAACCAAAAGGAAAAGAACTCCTAACCCCACTCCTTTTTCCCCTTTTAAAACAAGTGCAGCTCCAAAACCAAACATCGCAATCCCCACAGCAAGAAGACCCGGCAGATATAAAAGCATCAGTTCCGCCGCCAGGGCTTTTGTGCGGCCGGGTACTGCCAGCAGGTTCTGCATTTTTCCCGCTTTTGCCTCTCGGTCCGTGAGCATTGCCGTTACGATTCCGGCTATAGCAGGGTAAGCCATTGCCAGAAGTGTCACATACGTTGTCAAATGCTCCCAGACGCCTGCCTGCCGAAGCCCCATATATGCCAGATATAAAAAGATTCCCACCAGCGGAATCAGGATATGGACAGGGAAAAAGAGCGAGTGCCGCATTCTGTATCCCTTACTTTTTATAAACCTGTAAAATTCCGTCATTTCACACTGCCTCCCGTCTCATCCACCATTTTATGCTCCCAAATGCGGCTGCTGCCAGCAAAATGATTACCATACCCATCCCCGGAATGAACACAGACGCACTCAAAAGAGTGTCCCCCTGTTCCAACAGAAGCCCGTTCGGACGGATTTGCAGTATCGGGCACATCAGCCGGTCTGCAATGGAGAAGGGAAAAAGGAAGAAGGAACCTTTTTCCACCACGGAAAAGCTGAAAAAAGCAGCCAGAAGCCCCAGCATGACAGTGGGAATCATCCCCAGCTTAGCGGCCAACATCAGATAAAGGGGAATCTGCCATAAACTTACCGCCCACACAACCAGCATCCCCGCTCCGCCTGCGACAGCCGGAACAGAGGAAATAAAAACTATTCCCAGCAAGCTCATCAGTGCCCAGAAAATCACCTGGGAAAACAGCAGCCGCAGGGCCACTGCCGCACATTTCGCTGCCCACTGCCCGGCACCGAACACCGGGGAGGCCAGCATGGTCTGGTAGTGGAGCCTGATTTCACAGCGCATGTTCATGGCACATATAAGAGGTACCAGACAGGGATAAAATGTCCCATACCATATGTTATAGGTAAACTGCTGCGCATAAAGCCCCACCTGGCTTATGAGGTATCCCAGCACTACCGCAGCCACCGGCACCAGCCAGGTCATTTTTCCCATTGTGGAGTGCCGCATTTTCAGTAATTCTGCCTGAATCATCCGCTTCATCTTAATCCCTCCCGTTCCTTCTCACCACATCCATAAACAGCTCTTCCAGATCTTCTTCCCGGGCGACATCCCCCTCATATCCCAGCACGCCGCCTGCTATGATACCGATGCGGTCTGCAGTCTGCTGCACTTCACTCAGGATATGGCTGGAGAGGATCACCGTTATTCCCTGCTCGGGGAACCACCGGATCAGGTTTCTGAGTTCCTGGATTCCGATGGGGTCTAGTCCGTTGGTGGGTTCATCCAGAATCAGAAGCCTGGGATTTCCCAGGAGCGCTGCGGCAATCCCCAGACGCTGTTTCATTCCATAAGAAAACTGTCCGGCTTTCTTTTTTCCCGTGTTTTTCAAATCCACCGTATCCAGGACCTGACGAATCCTCTCGTCCGGAAGTCCCAGCTGCAGAATATGTACCCTCAGGTTTTCCTCTGCTGTGAGATTTTCATAAATAGGAGGATTTTCGATCAATGCGCCAATCTGGTTTAAATCTTTTCTGCACCACTCATGATCTCCAAAATAAATTTTTCCTCCTGTTGGTCTCAGCATTCCTGTGATCATTTTCAGCATCGTGGATTTTCCTGCGCCGTTTGGACCGAGAAGGCCGTAGATGCATCCCTCCTCTATGGCAAGGGAAACTTTGTTCACCGCCTTGTGCCCCTTGAATGATTTACTCAGATTCTCTGTTCTCAAAATATATTCTTTCATGTGCTTCCATCCTTTCTATTGAAAAATCGCCTGCAGATATCTGTTTGTTTTCAGGCTTTTTCTTATATTCAGGATAGAATGTAATTTTAAATTTTCTATAAATACACATAAAAAATCCGGGGTTTTTCTATTTATTCACCTGATGATGCTTAAAGGCATATCCCGATGCAAGGATAAATCCTGCAATACAGAGCACATCCACCACAAACAGCATGGCCGGCAGACCGATCACCCTTCCGGGTACGTTATATGCCAGATAATCTGTAAAACGAAATTCTGTTATTTTAGACGGCAGCAGTGCCAGAACATGCTTCCAGAGGTATCCCCCTGCGCTTTCATAGAGAAAGCTTGGTATCAGGACCAGCAGAAAATCAGTGATAATGACACCATAGCTGTTCTTAAAAACAGCAGAGAGCAGCAGAGTAACAGCAGTCATGCACAGCACGGCCCCATAGCCCAGCAGCACAACCAGCAGTACAGCCTGCCACATGGTCAGGGAATAGCTGATTGGATTTGCAGTGTCATACGCCTGTATGGGCAAGTTTCCTCCCTGAGGGCCGAATATCATCAGGTAAATGCCTGCATAAGCCAGTACGATTCCCCAGTATACTGCCGTTGCATAGAGAACTGCGGAGAGTATTTTTGCCCTTACCAGCCTGTTTTTCCCATAGCGCATGGTAAGCAGCAGGGAATCTGCGCCGGTCTGGTATTCCCCTGCAAATAGCGGGGCGATTCCAACACAGATAAGCGGCATGATCAGTATGATCCAGCCGGCGGAATTTATCATGCTTTTCCAGAATTGAAAGTTACCCAGCTTTAAATCTTTGACCTCCGCATCCTTTTCCAGCCAGTAATCTTTCTGGTTTTCCTTTATCATGCCCGTCTTTACAAAGCCATCCAGTTCTATGGCAAGCTGCTCACTCCGGCTCTTATAGAAGTCTTTTCCCATGTTCCTCTGAAATACTTCTTTCATGTTCAATTCTCTGCTGCTGCCCTGATAATTTGTCATCAGAAGAGAAAAAAAATCCCGGTTTCTTCTGTAAAGTGTCCCGTACAGCTCCTCATTCAGAAAATCGGTCTCCTCCTTACGGGAATTCGTCTGGGGATTCTCCGTGCAGTCCAGATACTTCTGCATAAACTGCTCCACATTTTCCTGGGTAACCTGCACGGTGGGCAGCTCTTTCAGGGTCTTCACTGCCTCCATTCCGGAAACACTGTTTCCCTTTTCATCTACTGCATAGGTCTGCACAATAACAGAATAGACGCAAAACAGCAGGAACAGGCAGCAGCCCAGTACGGTAAGCTGGTTCAGTCTGCTTCCCCATATTTTTTTCCATTCATATCTCACCAGACGCTTCATCTACCATCTCCTCCTCTCATCCACCTCATCGTAAAATACACTCAGGTACAGATCCTCCAGATTCGGTTCTGCCCTCACTGCTGCTTCCATTGGCTTTGTCGGACTGACAGCGCGCAGGCGGATCTGTTTCCCCTGGTGATGAGAATTTACCACACAGATACTGCGGTCCAGATTTTCCAGTTCCCTCTCCGTGGTCTCGCACTCCCATACCTCTCCGCTGATGGTCTCCGTCAGTTCCGTCACGGTACCGTTCATGATAAATCTGCCTTTTTTCATAATCAGGATCTTATCCGCTATATATTCCACGTCCGAAACGATATGCGTAGACAGAATAACGATCCGGTCCTTTGAAAGACCGGAGATCATATTCCTGAAATATGCCCTTTCCTTAGGGTCCAGTCCCGCGGTGGGCTCATCCAGGATCAGTATCCTGGGATCATTGAGAAGGGCCTGCGCAATACCAAGCCTCTGCTTCATACCGCCGGAAAATGTACGGATTTTCCTGTCCGCGTCCCCGGAAAGATGGGTCAGCTCCAGAAGTTCTTTTGTCCTTTTCTTTGCATAGGACGGCAAAAGTCCCTTCACTGCTGCAATATAGAGCATAAAATCCTGGGCCGTAAAACTGGGGGAATAACCAAATTCCTGGGGAAGGTACCCCAGTAAATCCCGGTAGTCCTCCCCCATCTCTATATTATTGCGCCCATCCAGCCTGACTTCCCCGGATGTAGGTGTCACAATGCCGCACAGCATCTGCATAAGTGTTGTCTTACCCGCACCGTTGGCTCCCAGAAAGCCGTATATGCCTTCCTCCAGCTCCATATTCACCCTGTCCACTGCAATTTTATTTTTAAACTGTTTTGTCAGCCGTTCCATAGTTAATTTCATGATAATTTCCTCCCATATATTTCAAAAGCCTGTTGATTTCCCGTATTGTGACCGCCATACCCAGAGCTGCTGTGATACCCCAGGCAAAAACCCGGTCTGTCTCATAAACCGGAATGGAAGTTGACCGCAGCATATTTATTACAACAACCAGGAAGCCTCCCCATGCCGTGCAGTACCAAAGCGCATTTTCATCCCTGCACCGTCCCAGCACTGCCATGCATCCTGCGCACATAACACTGAAAGGCGCCGCAAAATATAAAATGGCCTGCAAAAAAAGTCCCGCTGTTACACCGCTTGCGAGAACGGCGCCTGCCAGGCACACTGCCCCGTCCAGACCGCCGAAGAGCAGCAGGCGCACCAGGAGCTGTTCCCTCAAAGAATATCTGGCTGTCTGCAGGATTTCCCGCATGCCGGGCCTGCAGATATGGCACAGTTCATTGACATTTACCAGACATAATATGGGGGCTGTCACGGATATGAGCGGCCAGGCACTGCTGTCAAACCGCAGTTCTGTCTCCAGGATTCCCAGAAGCAGAAGCCCTGTGAGAAGCAGTTTCAGTGCCCAGACTCTTTTACTGATAAAGTGAACCTGTCCTGCAAAAAATTCCGCTTTTGTCACGCGCTTCCTCTCCGGGTGAAGGTCTGCTTCTTTGGCAGCCGAGAGCGTCCGCAAAAAGGCATCCTCCTCATAGTCCGGTATGGGTATCTCCCTGATTTTCTTACTCAGTTTTCTGTCCTTCACGTCATCACTCCTCCCACCTGGTTTTAATATATTTTTCTGCCAGCTTCAGCCTGTAACGGACTGTGGATACAGGCATAGAGACAATCCCGGCGATCTCAGACAGCCGCAGATTCTGATAATAGCGAAGAAGTATCAGCTCTTTCTCCGGTTCCGGAAGTCCGCGGATGATTTCCTGCAGCGTAAGCCTGTCACTGATATTCTCAGTTCCGGAAGAAAAACCGCCTGCAGTCTGCTGCATATCTTCCTCCTCCAAAAGGACTTCCTTTCTTTTTTTATAATGGTCTTTTATCAGATTGCCGGCTGTCACATAGAGATAATTTTTCAGCTTCCCGGTATGCTCATAGCTGTCCAGATTCTGCAGAAACCGCAGAAAGACATCCTGGGTCAAGTCCTGAGCCGTCTGTCTGTCCTCCACGCGACAGTAACAGTACGCATAGATATCCCGGTAATATTCTTTTATGAGGATTTCCAAGGAATCCTGCCGGCCGCTTCGGATGTTCTTCAGAATTTTCTTTTCGGACATGGGATTTTCCTTTCTGCTGTATGGTATCTATAGTATATAACGATTGAAAGACAGAAAAAAACAAATCATTTTAAAAATATCGGGAACGGATGGGCCGAACAGAAAAGGCGCAGACCTGCTGAACCGTTATTTTTATTTTAATTTTATATTTTATATATTTATATTTTGCAAAATTATATAATTTTAACGCTTTAAGTAATTGTAAATTTGCTTTATATCCGTTATAATATACACACAGACAGATTGCTTTCGTGTCATATTTTCCGGGAGGATACCATATGGCAAGGAAGAAATTTGAACAGTTAAATTTACAGGATGCATTTTTGTTTTCTGCTGCACTGGAAGATCCGGATACATGCCGGCTGATATTAGAATTGTTTTTAGGATATCCGATTAACAATATAACCGTACATGCGGAACACAGCATTCTGCTCACCTCTGATTTCAAAAGCGTCCGGCTGGATATCTATGCCAGCGACAAGATAAAGGTGGGGTATAACCTG
>NZ_JBANBF010000021.1:0-62637 GCF_037000545.1 Blautia sp. JLR.GB0024
CGAGCTTGTCAAGAACTTTTTTAACTTTTTTCAAAACTTTTTAATTAAATGTTTTGAAATCAGTAGCTTTCTGAAAACTAATGTTTCCAGCAGTTGTTGTCACTTTTTTCTCGCGACAGCTATAATAGATTATCACATCTTTCGCTGTCTGTCAACAACTTTTTCAAATTTCTTTGAAGTTGTTAACCATCTGTCTCAGCGGCAACTTTGATAGAATATCATATCTTCTATCTCTTGTCAACATATTTTTACTTTTATTTCTAAAACCAGTAAAAATAGCCACCGGAGCTCACCGGTAGGCTTTTATAATAGCATTATCTGTCAAATATGTCAATAACTAAACAACAATTTTTTCAGGTAATTTCCATGTTTTTCCACTCCATTCCATAATACTTCCTATTTTTCCAAAAAAGGAGTCAATTTACCTGTGGCTTGGCAGATACTCCGCCTTAATATCTGCCGCCAGGAATACTTTCTGCAGCCCCATCACTGTTCTTGTGACTGGATTGACCCGAAAAGAATGCCGATAATTCCAATCCCTTTCTCATGTTCGCTTCTGCAGAAACATCCGAATCAGAACCCAAGCTGCTATTCGAAAATCGAAAACTCGCATTGGCATCCACATTCCTCTTCTTATCATTGCTGTGCCCCTGTTCTTCTCCGTCTTCAAAACCGCCCCCCCTGGATACATCTAAAATTCAGATGTGCCCCTATGCTGCCGCATAAAAAGATGGTCACATGCATTCCCATATCGTATATGACGCCGATTTGCTGCCTATAATGAAACAGAAAGGCTATGGAGGTGTTATAAAGTAGAAATAACGTTCTGCACATGAACCTGCAGCTTTAACGCGTGCAAAGAGATATTTCAGCGTATGTTTATCTCTGCCTGCCAACGATGTATATGAGAATTGCTTTCGGCATGCTGTGCGCCACACTTTGCCGAAAGCAATTTTCAAACACACTCTGGGCTGTCCGGTGATATATAAAGAGCGGAGGTTCCGGCTGCGTATATGCACCGAAATCTCCGCTGTTCTGTCTGTATGGATTACAGATCCATCCCTTATTTTTCAATCACCAAAGCTTCATAAGGTCTCAGCCTGATGCTGTGGGCAGCTTCCTGCCCCTCATAGTTGCCGATCAGCACCTTTTTGCCCGCAAATTCTTCCGGCACACAGTAAACGGCTTCCTCTTCTGAGAAATTGCAGATAACAAGAAGCTTCTCATTGTCCAGACTGCGCGTATACACAAAAAGCTTTTCATCTTCCGGCATCAGCAGTTCATAATGGCCGTAGACAATGATCTCCTTTTCCCTTCTCAGGCGGATCAGTTCCTTATAATAGGAGAATACAGAATCTGCGCGTTTCACCTGCTCCTCCGCATTGATATCCTCATAGTTCGGGTTCACCCTCATCCAGGGAGTACCTGTGGAAAATCCTGCATTCACATCTGCGTTCCACTGCATGGGTGTTCTTGAGTTATCCCTGCTCTTATAACGCAGATACCGCATCATGGTCTCCCCGTCTATTTTACCGCTGTCCACATATTCGTGATATGCATTGATACTCTCAATGTCGCAGAAATCCTCTACTGTATTAAACTCCATATTTGTCATACCCAGTTCTTCGCCCTGGTACACATATGGGGTTCCCTGCATCATGTGCAGACAGGTAGCCAGCATTTTAGCAGAGACCTCGCGGTAACGCACACTGTCATTTCCAAATCTGGAAACGATTCTGGGCTGGTCATGATTGGACCAAAACAGACTGTTCCAGGCTGATCCCTCCAGTTCATTCTGCCATTTCGTTAGGTTTTCTTTCAGTTCTGTGAGCTTTATCTTTCTATCGCTCCATTTGGAAAATTCTCCGCCGTCCAGTCCCATATGTTCAAACTGGAATACCATACTTAACTCTGTACCTTTTTCTGAGGCATATTTCTTTGCTTCCTCAACAGTAACGCCGGCACACTCCCCAACGGTGAGCAGATCATATTTTGACAGTACCTTCCGGTTCATCTCCTGCAGATATTCGTGGACATGAGGGCCATTCTGTACATATGGGGACGCGTCTCCGTGGAGGCCGTCACGTACCTCCCCGTCAGGAAGCCCCTCTGCCTTGGAGATCATGCTGATAACATCCATACGGAAACCGTCAATGCCCTTCTGGCACCACCAGTTCATCATGGAAAATACTTCATCGCGCACTTTGGGGTTCTCCCAGTTCAGGTCCGGCTGCTTTTTGGAGAACATATGTAAATAGTACATATCTGTGTTTCCGTCATATTCCCAGGCAGGGCCATTGAAAACAGACCCCCAGTTATTTGGTTCTTTTCCGTCTTTTCCTTCACGCCAGATATAATAATCACGGTACGGATTATCCTTAGACTTTCTGCTCTCCATAAACCATGCGTGTTCATCCGAAGTATGGTTCACCACCAGGTCCATAACAATCTTGATACCCCTGGCGTGAGCTTCCTCCAGCATCCTGTCGAAATCCTCCATGGTACCGAATTCTTTCATGATTGCCTGATAGTCACTGATATCATAGCCATTGTCATCATTTGGTGACTGGTACACCGGGGAGAGCCAGATCACATTGATCCCCAGCTCCTTCAAATAATCCAGTTTACTTGTAATACCATTGATATCTCCGATTCCGTCTCCGTTGCTGTCGCAGAAGCTCCTGGGATATACCTGATAAACTACACTTTCTTTCCACCATGCTTTTTTCATTATTCAGTCTCCTTTTTATTTTATGCTTTCACTGCACCGTTGGTAACACCGCTGATAACCTGTTTCTGCGCAAAGAGATAGAAGATCACAATGGGCAGAAGGGCCAGCAGGTATGACGCAAAGGCCAGGCTGTAGTCGGTTGCAAATTCGCCCTTGAACACATACTGCGCAAGCTGCAGCGTCTGGTTCTTCTGGTCGCTGATGATGACCAGGGGCATGGTAAAGTCATTCCAGCACCACAGGAAGGTAAGGATTGCCACTGTGGCATTCATGGGCTTCAGGGTTGGGAAAATGACCTTGTAAAACATCTGGAAGGTATTGGCACCGTCAATGGTCGCCGCTTCATCAAGCGCCGTTGGAATGGACTTGATATAGCCGGAATACAGGAAAATATTCATGGGAAGGCCCATGACAATGTACAGTATGATCAGCCCCGGCACATTATCCATATGGAAAAAGCTCACCTGCTTAACCAGCGGCAGCATGATAATATTAAACGGAATAAACATGGCACTGATCAGGAAATAGTAAATAAAATCATATAACTTCCTGCCCCTGTTCCTTGTAATGGCAAACGCCATAAAGGAGTTTGTCACAATGGTCCCGGCAACTGATACCACTGTAATGATCAGTGTATTTCTAAATGTAACGAAAAAATTTGTCTTCTCAATAGCTGTCAGAAAGTTCTCAAAATGCAGCTTGTTGGGGAATGCCAGCACAGACTGGGCAATCTGCTCCGGTGTTTTCAGAGCGATGACTACTGTGATATAGAGCGGAAACAGAATCGTAACCGCCGCAAGCGCAAACAGAACGATTGTGAGTATGGTACTGCTTTTCTTGTTCTTCAACATATCTTACGCCTCCCTCTTCTCTAAAACTCTTGTCTGGAACAGTGAAATCACAGCTATGACAATGAAGAAAATCACCGCATTGGCTGACTGGTATGCATACTGGGCACCTGAAAATCCCTGTTTGTAAATAAGCACGGAAATGGACTGTGTGGAGGTACCCGGCCCGCCGTTTGTCATGGCGATGATCTGGTCAAATACCATGAGGAAGTTCTTCACACAGAGTACCATGTTGATGGTGAAAAACGGTGCGATCAGCGGGAAAGTCATCTTCCAGAAGGTCGTCCATCTGCCTGCCCCGTCAATGCTGCTGGCCTCATAGATATCTGTGTCGACCGTCTGCAGTCCTGACATATAGATGATGGTATTAAAGGCCACTGCCTGCCATACACCTACCACCAGAATACCGACCCAGGCCAGATTCTCCTGCCCCAGAATATTACTGCTCAAAAATCCGATTCCCATCTTCTGTCCCAGATCCGGCAGAACATTGGAGAAAATAAAGTTAAATACAAAGCTGACGATCAGTGCACTGAGCATATAAGGAAGGAAATATATGGCCTTCAGTGCATTCTTGCATTTAATTTTCGCATTGAGCGCAAGTGCCAGCAAAAGGCTTATGATATTGACCAGGATGGTTGCACAGATGGCGTATTTAAAGGTAAACTTGTAGGCATCTCCGATAGCCTCGTCCCCCCACAGTTTCAGATAGTTGGTAAGACCTACGAAATCCCAGGTTCCGTACCCCTTCCAGTCTGTAAAGCTGTAGAAAATTCCTTTTAAAAAGGAAAATGTGTGAAAGGTGAAAAACAGTACCAGCATTGGTATGATGATCACCATATAAGCTCTGTTCTTTTTCATGATTCATCCCCCTAAAAACTGTTGTATTTGTCGTATTCTTTATCCAGTTTCTTTAAAAATTCTTCCACATCTCCCTGCTTGCTCACAAAGGTCTGCAGTGTCACCGTAAAATCAAAGCCGGTGGGGTAATAATGGTCCGCGAAATCTCCGATATTTCCCTGAGCGAATTTCTCTGCGACACCTGCCACGCTTGCATTATCCTGCACTACCGTGTCCACAGAGGGAAATGCAAACTGATCTTCAATATATGCCTTTACTTTGTCATCCCGGAAGATAAAGCTTATGAAATCTTTCGCCAGCTCTTCCTCCTTGGTTTCCTTATAGATGGTCGGCATTACATCAATACCGGAAATAATGGCGTTTTTGCTCTCATCGTTTGTGACCGGAAGGGCAAACATGTCCAGATTCACATCAGGATTGGCTTTCTGGATATTGGGTATCGCCCAGTTTCCCTGGAACATCATGGCTGCCTTGCCGTTGGCAAAGTCAATATTTCCGTCATCATAGCCCTTACCCAGAAGGTCCTTCTGTCCGTACCCGGTGAGTGTCAGAATCTTCTCAGCCGCCTCCTCGTGAGTACCCAGAAATGTGGTCTTTCCCTCTCTTCTGTCCAGGAAAAAGTCCATTCCCGCCAGGTCATATGTCATAGGGATCCACAGCGGGCCGCCTGTCCAGGAATCCTTTAAAGTGAAATAAAAGGGCTGGATTCCCGCGCTTTCAAGCTTTTCACACACATCCATCAGCTCATCCCAGGTCTCGGGGATCTCAAGCCCCTGTTCCTTGAAAATATCCACATTGTAGATGATCCCCTCTGCGTTTGTGGCATAGGGCAGACCATAGAGCTTTTCCTCCTGGTCAGGATTCAGGTTATAGACCTGCTCTTTGTAGGCATCCTTGATCCGGTCAGCCTCTTCCATATCACTTAGATCCATGAGGATTTCCGCCTCGGACATATCACGGAAAGTCATGTCTCCTCCCATGAAAATAATGTCCGGCACACGGTTCTTGGTAAGCTTGGTCCTAAGCACAGTGGACGCGTCCGGCGGAGAGTTGAATTCAATGGTCACATCAGGGTGTTCCTGTGTGTATTCATCAATAAAAGACTGCAGAATCGCCTGATTCTCCATCTTGGTAGAGAAAATTTCCAGGTGGTTTTCTTCCTTCTGTCCGCAGCCTGTCATCAGCAGAGCACAGCCCGCAAGAGCGGCAGCGGCTAACAATCTGTTTTTCATATGTTTCTCCTTTCACTCAGCAAAAACAAAAGACGTTTTGCGCAAAACCTTTTCTATCTGTCACAAATTATAGCAACAAGACGGAAACAGTACAATAGGTTTTGCGCAAAACGTCTTTTTAGACAACTGGCATATACTTTTTTTGTAGAATTTTACTATAAGGGCTTTTGTTTCACGGAATCCCGGACCACAACCTCCACGGGAAGCCTCTCCTGCCCCTTAAATTCCTCCTCCTGAATCAGGCATATCAGCCTTTTTACAGCCTCCTGGCCCTTCTTCATGATATTCTGCCGGACAGTGGTTATCTCCGGTCTGCAGATCTCCGCATAGGGGCTGTCGTCAAATCCGGCCACAGACACATCCCCCGGAATATCCACACCCTTGTCCTGGAGGAAATGAATGGCCTCCAGAGCATAAAAATCAGATGCAAAAAAGAGCACATCACGGCTCTTTAAATCCTCCAGGCTGTCTTCCAGCCACGCTTTCCGCAGTTCCCGGTTCTCCGGCATGATTCTGCGCCCTGCCGCGGCGCCTTCTGCCCCGTGCTCTTCCACTGCCTTTTGAACGCCCAGCCAACGCTCATGATCCACGCCCACATCATTGTCTGCAAGGAAGAGGATATTCTTATGTCCCTGTTCTGCCAGGAATTTCCCCATGGCATACCCCCCTTCAAAGTCCTGCAGGCCGATGTTGGCAACCTTTTTCTCCCCGTAATAATTGTCAATGCTCACAAGAGGGATCTGGCACTTCTCACTTAACTCCAGGTTCTCCTCTGAGGACAGGCCCAGAGTGATCAGCCCCTCCACTTTCCAGGTGGCAGCCAGTTTCCAGCTTTCCTCCTGGGAATTTGCCAGATGGAAAAGCATATAATAATTCTGTCTGTATATCTCCAGTTCCAGAGAGTTGAGGATAACGCTGGTAAAAGGGTCAGAGGCAATGCTTCTGCGCTTTCCTTCCCGCTCCCCGATCAGCACGCCTATGAGCCTGGAACGGTTCTCCGCCAGCATAAGGGCACTCATACTTGGAATGTACTGGTTTTTTTCCAGAATCCTCTGAATCTTATCAATATTGGCTTTGGAAACTTTTTTCGTATTTCCGTGAATAACATTGGAGACTGTGGTTGGGCTCACCCCGGCCTCTTTTGCAATATCCTTTATCCTGACCATATGTAAAACTCCTTTATATTTTCAAAAATCCTGACACGAATTTGAGAAGCAGATTGGAATCGTAGAGCCATTTTGTAATGGGATTCTCCTTTGCCATCTCCACGGCTGTCCGTCCCCAGTCAGTGCTCCAGAACAGGGTGATCACCAGGAAGAACACCCATACAATGAGAAGCCCCTGCACACATCCGGCAGCCGCTCCGGCCGTGCGGTTTAACAGGCTCAGCACCGGCAGGCTGAAAATGCTGTCAAGAGCTGCCACCGCAAACCGCAGGATCAGGGACACCACAAAAAACGTGACCAGAAAGGACAGGCTGTTGACGATCATATGGGCAATGGAGGCGGAGAGATAACCGGCAAAGGCGTCTGCCAGTGAATCCCCGTAGGATCCCCCGCTCTCCTTTAACATACTTTTTATACTCTCCGGGAGAGGAAGTTCTTCAATGAACGCGGTCTGACTCTGTTCCCCAAGTTCTCCCTCCAGCCCTGCGGCTATGGATTCACTGCATTTTTCCTCGATCGTGTCATAGATCGGTGTCTTCTCTTCCACAAAATCCACCACATAGGGGTTCAGGAAATAAACCAGCACCATGCTCACAAGAATAGAGAACATAGCTGCAATCGTCCTGATAAACCCTCTGCGTATACCATTCATAATACATAGAACAAATACGGCAAGTACAATAATATTAAGCCAATTCATAATTTTCTCCTGTGTAAATCTTTAAGATAAACGATGGTTACTTTTCACTGCATGCCCGGCAACAAACGAAGCTGCCGCGTAACCGCCGGCAGCTCCACATTATTTCTGCTATTTTAATTTAATTGTCTTGATGCCATTCTCAGACACGAGAATGTAGCGGTTGGAGCCGATTTTAAAAATATCTTTGATGACACCCTCATCCATATTTCCATTGAACTTCTCGATTCCGCTGAGGGAATACATGGATACCTGGCTGTCATTGTTCATGATGATCATATCATCGCTGATGCGGATATTCTTATATTCCATATTGAAGCTGCGGCTGAACTTTTCTTTTCCGGTAAGGTCATACAATGTCATGGTGTATTTGTCGTCCTTGCCATCACTTTTGAAAACAAGTCCCACATATTTGTCATTGAAGAATGTGCTGACTATGTCTGTTTTAATCTTCTTATTCGTCTTCTCCCTGGGAACGCTGCTCCCCTCGTATATGGAGAAACCGTCATCCCTGAAAGCTGCTGAAACGCCGCCTTCCAAATATACTACCTGGGGAAC
The DNA here is from genome assembly GCF_037000545.1 of Blautia sp. JLR.GB0024. Lineage (NCBI taxonomy): Bacteria > Bacillati > Bacillota > Clostridia > Lachnospirales > Lachnospiraceae > Blautia > Blautia sp. JLR.GB0024. Next base: position 8,094 of record NZ_JBANBF010000021.1, read on the forward strand.
CACCACGCCCTCATATGTAAATCCGGCGACTATATTGTCAATCTCACCCTGCCCTTCGTCCCCGAAATTATAAAAAGCCACGTAGCTGGTCGTCTGCCCGTTCTCCACATAGAGATAGGAGATCATGATCAGCTTTCCGTCAGGGGAAACTGCCAAATCCACCGGATATCCGGGGCTGTCTATTCTGGTCTGGTTTTCTGCGATCAGGCTGCCGTCCGTGGCATAGAAATCAATCCATGTCTTCTCTCCATCCCGGAGAATAGCTGCCACCACACCGCTCTGGGCCACCCTTGCCTTTAGAATGGGCATGCTGGTCTCCACAGCTCCCACAGGGGCGTCCTTCTTGAAAATATACATCAGCGTGCCTTCCTTGTCCGCCACAACCGCTGTCTCATCCCGGACATCCGCCACAGGGTCTGTCATCTCATAGCTCTGCTTCCAGACTGTCTCCTGCTTCTGATTCAGCAGGGACGCACCGTCTGACGCGTACTTGAGAACACAGTCCCCCAGCTTTACATATCCGGCTGACTGCACGTCCTCGTTCTTGGCTGAGGACAGTACGGAATACTTGTGATAAGTCCTGCGCTGTATCACCACTACAGCGATAATAATAACTGCTATGACCACCAGGGCAGCGATCAGTATGCGTTTTAACTGCTGTCGTCTGCGCCTGCGGGATTTCTTTTTTCTTTTTTCGTTTGTCTTATTGTCTTCCATTCACTCTTCCTTATCGAATCTGTAACTGTTTTCGGCTATTATAGCACAAAATTCTACGGGAGTAAAATTTTTTGTCCCGGGAAAATAAAATCTTCCGGTGACAGGCCGTTCAGCGCACAGATTTCCTTGATCTTAGAGCTGTTGCCATAATATCTCATGCTGATACTTGTTATGGTGTCGCCCTCGTGAATGGTGTAGGACTGGTGTGTGGAGCCTGCTGTCTGGCCGGAATCCCCGTCATCGCTGTCCTTCGCATCGGCAGGACTGTTTTTGCTGTCATCCTCTGCATCTGTCCCTGATGCATCGCTGCCGCTGTCCGTCTTTTTCTCTGAAGCTCCGTCATCAGCATCCGGATCCTTTGCATCGTCTTTTTTTCCGTCTGTATCCTTCTGTCCATCAGAAGTTCCATCCGATGATTCGGAGGTGGCTGCCCCGTCTGTGCCGGCATCGGTTTCTTCGGTGTCTGTTCCCGCCGCCTCCCCGTCTGCCGCATCCTGACTGTCCTTTTTCCGGTTCTCGGATACCAGTCCATTGACCGGTTTTGTCTCCACAAGCTCCTTGCCGCTGTTCTTATCATCCAGCTTTGAGATGACTGTCTCTGTCTTTTTCAGCTTGTGATAATCATTTAAGTACAGGACTCCCACAGCCAGCACAGCCACCATCATGCACACGCTGGCAGTCCGGAACACGGAGGTGTTCTTTGTCTGCTTTTTGCCCTCAGACTTTGTCTCCACCTTTTTCCGGAATGTCTTCACCGCCTGGTCACTGACCTGTTCACTTTTCGTCTCGGCCTTGTCATTCTGGGCCACGAGGAAATTCTGCATGGGCTCATTTTTTTCATAATAGATATAAAAGCCCGGCTGTCTGGACAGTTCTCCGTCCTCATATCGGTAAAATGCTTCTTCTTTTTCAAGGGGTTCCATCACCATGAGCACCTTGTCATTGCCGCCGAAATGATCCAGATGGGTCCGGCAGATGACTTCGTGAAGCTCCATGGAGCATCCGGGAATGGACAGATACCATCCCACAATTTCCTGATCCGGAAAATATTCCTTGTTCTTCTCATACACGTGGTTCCAGATTTCCCTGGTAAAGGAAAGGTGTTCTTCAGTAATTTCCATGTCAGGAAGTACAACAGCGCTTTTCACAAAAAGGTAGGAAATACCGTCTTTCCAGTTGGCCTGTCCCAGAAGAATTGCAGCTTTTCCTTTTGAAGAATTCCCGGAAGAGATTCTACAAAGGTAAGTGTACGCATAATCTTCTATATAGATTTTTTGTGTTTCGTTGACTTCTCCTATCTGGCGTATGTTGTTGGGGATGCGGAAGAATCCTTCGTTTCCCTCAGGCTTTTGTTTTTCTTTTTCGTAGACTATTTCTATCATAAAGATTCACCCCTTTGGGCAACAGGATAGCACGGATCTTCTGCGAAATTTAGCGGATTAAGAAAGGTACATGCCTTTTTTTAACGACAAACATCCCGTTAAAAAGACAGGATAAAGAGAGGTAAAAACGGACAAAATAGGGGAAAGAAAGGATGGATAAAAATATGGACACACACCTTGATACGCCCGTTTACTATATTGAAGGCCGCACAGACAGAGCCGGCAACAAGATCGGCTCTCTGCTTACCGAACTATACGCCAAATCCGACAGCAATTTTGAAGAACTTGTCTTCCTCTGTATTGGAAGCGACCGCATCACCGGCGACAGCCTTGGACCTCTCATAGGCCACCGCCTGGCAAAAGAACATCTGAACCGCTGCTGTATATACGGCACCCTTGCCAATCCTGTCCATGCCCTGAACCTCCAGGAGACCGTGGAATCTGTAAAAAAAGAACACCCCAACAGCCTGACCGTGGCCATTGACGCCTCCCTCGGCTCTAAAAAGCACCAGGGCTTTGTCACAGTGGGACAAGGTTCTCTGGAACCGGGCCTGGGCGTAAAAAAGAAACTGCCCCCGGTAGGTGACATATCCATTACGGGCATTGTCAACCTGTCGGGAGCATTTGAGCATTTTCTTCTGCAGACAACACGCCTGTCCACAGTCATGGAGCTGGCGGATGCCATCGTCTCAGGGATTCTGGTCGCACACCGTCAATACTTCGGCACACGCCGCCCTTCTCTTCTCGCCTTCTTCCATCCGGAGGAGGAACGCCGGCGCAGCTTGACGAAATTGACTCCGCTGTCCGCGGAATCCGCTGCTGCCAGACCAAAGGGGAGCTGATAATCCTGGTAATGGTAATCCTCCCCAAACACCTTTTTCATCAGCCGCACTGCCATATAATAAATCCCCCTTGGGAACCAGGCACGGTAGTAATACCTGCCGATCTCACAGGTTCCGCAGTATTTATCCGTCAGGGTAATGATCCATGTCTCTCTGTGCATGGGCGGAACCGGGGTCACCGGAAACATGTGCTTGAGAATCATCTCTTCTTCCAGCTTGTTGAGCCGGAAGTATTTTTTTGCATTATGCAGAGCTGTGTGGGGATGGGTCATGGCGTGGACCGGGTCACCGGTCTTCTTCCTGTGCCCTCTCCAGTCATACAGGAACAGATCGTGCAGCATTCCTGCTCTGGCCGCTGACCTGGCATCCAGGCCGAAGAACTTACAGATACGGAAATTATAGTAGGCCACATTCAGGCAGTGCTGGTAGCAGCTTGTCTCACAGTGATGCGGATACTCCTTCATCCTGAGCACATAAGGATGATGTACCAGATCCTTTATGCACTCATAAAACTCTTCATTCCCCTCATCCTTCACTGTACTCACACGGGAATGCTTTCTTCTGAACAACCCCTTACGCTTCATATCTGTCATGCTCCTTTATGTCCTTAGAAAAAGGGATGCCGCCTGTTGGTGACATCCCTCACTTTAACCAGGTTTCTAACCTGATTTTAAAACATATGTTATTTTTTGTAAAGGCCTATACAAGTACCTGCATATCTCTCTTATACAAATGCTTTTACTTTGGCATAGATACCGTTTGCGTCAATGCCGTATTTTTCCAGCAGCTTCACTGCAGGGCCTGATTCACCGAATACATCATTGATACCGATTCTCAGCATTTTTGTCGGCGCTTTCTCGCTCAGGACTTCTGCAACAGCTCCGCCCAGACCTCCGATCACGGAATGCTCCTCAACGGTAACCACTTTGCCGGTCTCCTTTGCTGCCTTCACAACCAGCTCCTCATCCAGAGGTTTGATGGTGTGGATATTGACCACTTTGGCGTCGATTCCGTCTGCAGCCAGTTTATCTGCGGCAGCCAGAGTCTCACTTACACAGAGACCTGTGGCAAAAATAGTCACATCCTTGCCTTCTCTCAAAACAATACCTTTTCCGATCTCAAATTTATAATCCGGTTTGTCATTGATCACCGGAACAGCGAGACGCCCGAATCTGAGGTATACAGGGCCTTCATGCTGGTAAGCAGCTTCAACTGCCGCTTTTGCCTCAACATCATCGGAAGGGTTTAAGATAACCATTCCCGGAATTGTGCGCATCAGAGCCATATCCTCGTTGCACTGATGGGTGGCGCCGTCCTCACCTACGGAAATACCTGCATGGGTCGCGCCGATCTTTACATTCAGATGAGGATATCCGATGGAGTTGCGCACCTGCTCGTAGGCACGTCCGGCAGCAAACATGGCAAATGTGCTGGCAAAAGGAACTTTTCCGGTGGTGGACATACCTGCCGCAATACCCATCATATCACACTCTGCGATACCGCAGTCAATGTGACGTTCCGGAAATGCTTTCTGGAAGGTACCGGTCTTGGTTGCACCTGCCAGGTCCGCGTCCAGAACTACCAGGTTGTCGTATTTCTTTCCTAATTCTACTAATGCATTTCCATAGCTTTCTCTGGTTGCGATCTTCTTTACTTCTGACATAATGCTTCACCTGCCTTTTCCAAATCTGCCATAGCGATTTCATATTCTGCATCATTCGGAGCTTTTCCGTGCCATCCGGCTTCATTTTCCATGAAGGAAACGCCTTTGCCCTTCACTGTTTTCATGATAATGGCAGTGGGCATTCCCTTTGTCTCTCTGGCCTCTTTAAAAGCTGCCTCAAGCTGGTCAAAGTCGTTGCCGTCTGCCACGTTGATCACGTGGAAGTTGAAGGCTTCAAATTTCTTGTCAATGGGGTACGGAGAACAAACATCTTCAATGCTTCCGTCAATCTGAAGTCCGTTGTTGTCCACGATCACTACCAGATTGTCCAGTTTTCTGAATCCGGCAAACATAGATGCCTCCCAGACCTGGCCTTCCTGAATCTCGCCGTCGCCCAGCAGGGTGTAAACACGGTAATCCGCGCCGTCCATCTTAGCGGACAATGCCATTCCGACTGCTGCGGAGATACCCTGTCCCAGGGAACCGCTGGACATATCAACGCCCGGGATATGTTTCATATCCGGATGTCCCTGCAGATAAGAGCCGAGATGACGCAGAGTTTTCAAATCCTCTGTGGGGAAATATCCTCTCTGTGCCAGAGTGGAATAAAGGCCCGGTGCTGTATGTCCTTTTGAGAGGACAAAACGGTCACGGTCTGCCTTCTTCGGCTCTTTCGGGTCAATATTCATTTCCTGGAAATACAGATACGTAAATAAATCTGCTGCTGATAATGAGCCGCCCGGATGTCCGGCTTTTGCGGAATGAACAGCAGTCACGATGCCTTTGCGGACTTCGTTAGCTGTCTTCTGAAGTTCTAACTTGTTCATTTCTTCCTCCTGATGGTTTGTTCTGTGAACGGGAGCCTGTCCGGCATCCCGTCTGCCTCTATACAGTTCTATTATTCGCCGAAAACTGCAATATAATCTTTCTGGAATTTCTCAATACCCTGGTCTGTCAGAGGATGTTTTGTCATCTGCTCCAGAACCTTGTAAGGTACAGTCGCAATATCCGCGCCTGCCAGAGCACACTCTGTCACGTGCATCGGATGGCGTACGCTTGCTGCAATGATCTCTGTGTCAATGCCTGCAACCTGGAAGATCTCTACAATCTCACGGATCAGATCTGTTCCGCATACAGAGATGTCATCCAGTCTGCCCAGGAACGGGGAAACATAGGTTGCGCCTGCTCTTGCTGCCAGCAGTGCCTGGTTGGATGTAAATACCAGTGTAACGTTGGTTTTGATACCTTCTGCGTTCAGAACTTTAACTGCCTTTAATCCCTCTGTTGTCATTGGGATCTTAACGATCATGTTCGGATGGATAGCTGCGATCTCGCGGCCCTCTTTGATCATGCCTTCTGCATCTGTTGTGGTGGCTTTCACCTCACCGCTGATCGGTCCGTCTACGATGGAAGTGATCTCTTTGATAACCTCATTGAAGTCACGTCCCTCTTTTGCGATCAGGGATGGGTTTGTGGTCACTCCACAGATGATTCCCATGTCATTTGCCTTGCGGATGTCTTCTACATTTGCAGTGTCGATAAAAAATCTCATAATTTTTTCCTCCCGTTCAAAACCTTTGCTTTGTCATTTGATACACTCAGTTTACCCCATAAAACATACCTTCGCAAGAGCTATCGATTTTATAAATAATTTAACCTATTAATAAACCGGATTTTTATTAACTATTTTCGGCAGTTTTATAAAATCCCTTTTGCCCAATCCTATAATTTTCAGGATTTTGTCTTTATTTTATTACTAATAATAAAATGGATTTCATTTAATTTATTTTGTTTTTTTCTTCTTTTTCTGCTTTTGTTTTACATAACCTGTGGTCTTGCGTACAATCAGCTTCGGTTCATACTCAATATGATAGATGCTGGTGGGCTCACTGTCAGAATATGTATTCATGAAGGATTCAATCTTGCGCATGATAATATCGCAGGCATCCCGCCCTTTCAGAGGTACAAAGTGCTCTATGGTGGTGAGGGACATATGTGACATACCGGAAAATATGATGTTGTCGCAGCCAAGTACAGACACATCACCGGGAATCTTATATTTTTCTTCCTGGAGGGCATCCATGATGCCAAAGGCCATCATGTCGTTCAGTCCCGCAAACGCGGTCACTTTCCTCGGCCCCGCCAGAATTTCCTTTGTCAGGTTATATCCCATCCGGTATTCCGAGTCAATGCTTGGGAGCTGGTCATCCAGGGCGTCATCCGCCGCTTTGATGATCACATGGCCGCCCAGGCCCTCCTTCTCATACTCCTCCACAAATCCTGCCACACGTTTGGAGCGCTGCTGCTGCCTTTTTGTAAGCGGCGGCGCGATAAACGCCACGTCCCGGTGGCCCAGATCCAGCAGATGCCTGGCCATAAGGCTGCCCACCTTAGTATTGTCCTGGTTGATGGCATCTACTTCCACACGTTCCCTGTTGCTTATGATGACCAGCGGAATCTTCTTCGCCAGCTCCTCCACCTGCTGCATGTACACAGGACTTGGGTTGAAGGTGTAGATGATGCCCGCCGGGATAACCGTGTGCATCATCTTCAGGTACTGCTCCTCCAGCTTCAGCTCCCTCTGTGTGTCACAGGTGAAGACCGCATATCCCTTTTCCTTGGCTACTTTTTCAATTCCCTGCAGAAGCATGACATAATAAGGGTTGGTAAGGGTGGGGCAGAAGACTATGATCAGCCTGCTGTTACCGGCATCCTTTCTCGGACGTCTCTTCGGTATGTTGTATCCCATTTCCCGGGCAGCCTGCTCCACCTTCTGTATCGTCTCTTTCGAGAAGGAAACATTGTACTTTTTATTCAGCACCATGGATACCGTTGCCTGGGATACTCCCGCTGCTTTCGCGATATCCGTGGACGTCACTTTCTTCTTCATGTTAAAGCTCCTATAGTTCTACCCTTCCCTCCAGCGCACGAAGAAGGGTAACTTCATCAATATATTCCAGATCGCCGCCCACAGGAACCCCGCTGGCGATACGGCTCACCCGGATACCGGTAGGCTTCACCAGTTTGCTGATGTACATGGCGGTGGTCTCTCCTTCCAGGCTGGAATTGGTGGCGATGATCACCTCCTCAATATCATCCTGGGAAAGGCGCTGCATCAGTTCCTTTAACTTAATGTCATCCGGACCGATGCCCAGCATGGGAGAAATCGCGCCGTGCAGCACGTGATACACACCGTCATATTTTCCGGTCTTCTCGTATGCTGCCAGGTCCCTGGTATTCTCCACCACCATGATGACCTTCCTGTTTCTTCTGGGGTTATTGCAGATCGGGCAGATTTCCTGGTCTGTCAGGGTGTAGCAGTTCTTACAATACTGTACATTGGCCTTGGCATTCACAATGGACGCGGAAAGCTGCTCCACCTGGTCCTTTGGCATATTCAGAATGTGGAATGCCAGGCGCTGGGCAGATTTTGCCCCAATGCCCGGCAGACGGGAAAGCTGCTCAATTAATTTGTTGATATGACTGCTGTAGTATTCCAATATTTTTCACCTCTGCGGTATACGGCCGCTTAGAACGGGAATCCGCCGCCAAGGCCTCCAAGCCCGCCTGTGAGCTTAGACATAAGCGCCGCTGACTCCTCTTCCATCTTGCGGAGCGCCTCATTGGTAGCTGCCATAATAAGGTCCTCCAGCATTTCAATATCATCCGGGTCAACCACTTCCTCAGCCAGCTTCACCTTTGTGATCTCCTTCTTGCCGGAGACGGTCACTTCAACGGCTCCGCCGCCTGCTGTGGCGGTAAATTCCTTCTCCTCCAGTGCCTTCTGGTTTTCCTCTGCCTGACGCTGCATCTTCTGCGCCTGCTTCATCAGATTATTCATGTTTCCGGGCATTCCCATTCCCGGAAATCCTCCTTTTTTAGCCATATTCAAATCCTCCTATTCTTCCTCTTCCATTTCTTCTACTACTACATCCATGCGGATGTTCTGTTCGATCAAATCATCTACGGAAATCGAGGCCAGCCCCGCAGGGCCTTTATGCTCCCCGCCTGCCAGTAAAAGCTCGATCTCCACGCTCTTTCCTGTTTTCTTCCGGATGATTTCTTTAAGCATGGGTATGGTATCCGGATTGTCCATGCAGATTTTCGCCTGAAAATTTCCAAACTCCACATACAGGACAGGTTCTCCTGTACTGCCGTTGTATTTCGGCGTGGAAGTCAGGAGCATCTGCTGCAGAAAGCCTCTTGTCTCCCGCACTATGGAATTCCAGTTCTTCTTAATATACTGCAGATCCTCAGGAGCTGCCTTCTCAGGCTTTGCCTCCGGCTCTGAAGGTTTTTCCTCCGCTGCGGCATCCGGTACCCCGCCGTATGCCGGTGAACCGTATTCACCTGCCTGTGCCGGTCCTGCCATCACGACACCGTTCTCCAGCTTTTCCTCCAGTACCCGGATTCTGTCAAACAGGGAATCCAGGTTGGTCTCCATAACAGGCTGACAGAGTTTTATCAGCGCGATCTCCACCAGCACCCTCTTCTGGGATGCATAGCGGATCTGGTTGGAAAGCTCTGAAAAAATGCGGATGTAGCGCATCAGTGTCTCCGCATCCAGCATACGGCTCTCCTCCCTGAGAAGCGCCATATTCTCCGCAGAGACATCCACAGCCTCCTCCGGTGCATCTGAAGTCTTCACCAGCAGCAGATTGCGCAGATACCAGATAAAATCCGCCACAAACTGCCCCAGTTCCCTTCCCTGGATGATCAGATCCTCCAGGGTCCTGATAGCGCCTGCGGTATCCTGCTTTACGATCAGCCGCAGAAGCCTGCTGAACACCTGTGTATCCACAGCCCCCAGCACCTCAAGGGCCTTTTCATAGGTCAATGTCTCACCCAGATAAAAGGCGATACACTGGTCCAGCAGGGAGAGTGCATCACGCATGGAACCGTCCGCTGCCTTTGCAATGTAGCGGATGGCCTTCTCCTCCACGTCTGTACCCTCCTTATTCATCAGCTCCGTCAGCCTTGCCGCTATGGTATCCACGGTAATGCGTTTGAAATCGTAGCGCTGGCATCTGGACAAAATGGTGATAGGAATCTTGTGGGCCTCCGTGGTGGCAAGAATGAAGATAACATAAGAAGGAGGTTCCTCAAGCGTCTTTAACAGTGCATTAAACGCTCCTGTGGACAGCATATGAACCTCATCTATGATATATACTTTATAACGTCCTTTTGCCGGACGGTAGGCCACTTCCTCGCGGATCTCACGAATGTTATCGACGCCGTTGTTGGAAGCGGCGTCAATCTCTATGACATTCATGGAGGTCCCCGCATTGATCGCCTGGCATGTCTCGCATTCATTGCAGGGGCTTCCGTCTACCGGATGTTCGCAGTTTACCGCCTTTGCCAGAATCTTGGCAATGGTAGTCTTACCTGTACCACGGGTGCCGCAGAAAAGATAGGCATGGCCGATCCTGTCTGCCTTCATCTGGTTCTTCAATGTGGTTACAATGTGTTCCTGCCCCTTTACATCTTCAAAATCCTGAGGGCGGAACTTCCGATATAGAGCAGTATAGCTCATGAAAATTCTCCTTTTTCAGTTAATCCCCGAAGCTGATGCCAATCCTCTTTGCCGCCTTGATCAGCTGGTCGTCCGGAGATACCATCTTCAGTTTGCCGGCGCATTCCTGAAGCGGGACTTTCTTGATCTTGCCGTTGACGATTCCCACCATGTAGCCGTATTCATCTTTTAAGATCAGGCCTGCGGCTGCGGAACCCATATGGGTGGAGAGCACACGGTCATACGGACATGGGCTTCCGCCCCTCTGCATATGTCCCGGAATGGTGATACGGATATCCAGATCCAGTTTCTCCTTCAGCTCTGCCTCCAGCTTATAGGAAACGGATGGATATTTCTTCGCATTTTCTTCCATTTTCTTCTTCAGCTCTTTCTTGGGAAGCGCTGCGTCCTCTTTGGAAACCGCGCCCTCCGCCACGGCCAGGATGGTAAAGCCTTTTCCGGCTCTGTTCCTCTTCCTGACTGCGTCAGCTATCTTATCAATATCATATGGGATTTCAGGAATCAGGATAATGTCCGCGCCGCCTGCAATACCGGCGTGCAGGGTCAGCCATCCCACTTTATGCCCCATGACTTCCACAATAAAGATACGGCTGTGGGATGCTGCCGTTGTATGGATGCAGTCAATCGCTTCTGTGGCAATATTCACCGCACTCTGGAAACCAAATGTCATATCCGTTCCCCAGATATCATTGTCTATGGTCTTGGGAAGGTGGATGATGTTCAGTCCCTCTTCTCTCAGCATATTGGCTGTCTTCTGGGTACCGTTGCCGCCCAGGATCACCAGACAGTCAAGGCGCAGCTTGTAGTACGTCTGCTTCATGGCCTCAACCTTGTCAAGGCCTCTGTCATCCGGCACACGCATTAATTTGAAGGGCTGGCGTGATGTGCCCAGGATCGTACCGCCTCTTGTGAGGATTCCTGAGAAATCCTTGGCTGAGAGCATTCTGTAGTCTCCGTATATCAATCCTTTATACCCGTCATCAAAGCCATAGACCTCCAGTTCATCCAGATTGGAAGCCAAACCTTTCACAACACCGCGCATGGTGGCATTGAGCGCCTGACAGTCACCGCCGCTTGTTAACAAACCGATTCTCTTCATATATTTCACATCCCATCTTATGATATAGTATTTACTTCAGTCCCCATTCTGGGTTTGGAATACAGACCCAGTCAGTTTCCGCGGTTCTGCTCCCACATATTGCGGCTGGGAGCCTCCACGCATATTTCGGCGAATAAATTTACTCACCTGCATCCATTATAGCTTATTTTATTTTGTACCACAACTTAAAATTTTCTTTTCGGAAAATGCGGGAAAGGCCGAACAGAAGGTATCCCCTGCATTTTTCACTGTAAGCTGAAAAACCACATGTTCGCCCGGCTGCAGCACTCCAAGCTTTAAGGGCGTCCCGGAGGCCCTGCCGCTGTCGTACGAATCACCGGCCTTTGTCAGTTCCCACGTAATCTCCTCCGGTGCCTGTATGGTAAGATAGTATACCTCTTCCTCCGCCCCCGTATTCCGGATGGAAAACACCTGGCTTCGCTCCTCGTCCGGCTCCATATCTTCAAAAGACAGGAAAGGCCGCTCTGTGATGACAAATTCGGGCTGGGCGGTATCCATCTTTTCTGTTTCATTTTCCATCCGGCCGGTTTCCGGAAGGTTTTCTGCGGCTGTACTGTATGTAAATCGGCTCACAGCGGCGCACAGAAGCCATAAAATCATCATTTTTCTTTTCATATGCTTGTCCTCCTCTTATATTTTATGCATAAGGAGGCACTTTATTGCATAAAAAGAAAACGGACAGGTATGCGGCCTGTCCGTTTTCTTTCGTTGAGGAATTCAAATTACATTAACACATTTATGGTCGATATTTATTATACTATACTCCTCTGCTTTTGTAAAGTGCAGAATCATTTTTTTCTCTCTTTTTCATTTCAGCTCTCTTTTTCATTGACAAAACGTCTAAAAACCGATATACTTTTAGATACCGTGCAGCCGGGGAGATAGCGGTGCCCTATACCTGCAATCCGCTACAGCAGGGGTGATGCCAAATCTGAGGGGCTTTCTTTGCGGAGCTGCCCTTTATAAGTGGCGCTGACGTCTGGGTCTTGCGCAACAGAACTCTATGAACCGTGTCAGGTCAGGAATGAAGCAGCACTAAGTAGAATCTTCTGTGTGCCGCGAGGGTGCCTGGGCCGAGTTAACTGTAGAGGTAACGTCCGTGAAGGGGTTTCGAGGTGCGGCGCACGGTGAAAAAGAATAGAATAACCTCCACTGTATCGTCATAAGATGAAAGAGACGATTGCAGCGGAGGTTTTTTTGATGAGTTATTGGATGATGCATATAATGGATGCCTACGGGTATCTGGGGATAGCCCTCCTCATTCTGGTTGAGAACCTGTTCCCCCCTATTCCCTCCGAAGTCATACTGACCTTCGGCGGCTTTATGACTACATATACGAAGATGAACATTATCGGTGTTGTGCTCTCCTCCACTGTGGGCAGTGTGTTCGGAGCCATCCTTCTATATCAGATCGGCCACCTGGTCCCCCGGGAAAAGCTGGAATCTCTTCTGGAGGGCAGGATTGGGAAAATACTGCATTTTAAACCGGAAGATGTGGGGAGCGCCATGGAATGGTTTGACAGCAAGGGAAACTATACGGTTCTCTTCTGCCGCTTTATTCCCATTGTGCGAAGCCTGATCTCCATTCCCGCCGGAATGGCCCATATGAACCTGGGCACCTTTCTGTCCCTGACCACGATCGGGAGTTTTATCTGGAACCTGGTACTCGTCGCCCTGGGAGCCATCGCCGGAACCTCCTGGCAGAAGGCCGCCGAATGTCTCGGCACTTATACCCAGGTGGCCCGTGTCGTTATCCTGGTCTTCGCGCTGGTCGGTATTTTGGTTTACATAAAAAGGCGTTTCCTTCAGAAATGAGGGGAACGTTTTTTTTATGTAACGATTCAGCCAGCTGAATCGTTACGGGTATTCGCCCATTAAAAATCGCTTCGCGATGGGGCAAATACCTGCCGCCACTACTCTTTTGCACGGTCAGCGCAGTAAATGCGCAGACCTGACTGAACAGTTACCTTTTTATTTCAAAATGTCAGCCAATCTCCTGATATATTCCGGTGTCGTTCCGCAGCAGCCGCCGACAATATTCGCGCCGGCTTCCACAAGCACCTTCATGTGCTCTGCAAATTCCCCGGCTCCCATGGAATAGACCGCATTACCTTTATCATCGATCACGGGCATTCCGGCGTTTGGCTTTACAATGACAGGAATGCTGACCTTTTCCCTTATATTTTTCACTACGGAAACCAACTGGTCCGGGCCTGTGGAACAATTGATGCCGACAGCATCTGCGCCCATCTGTTCCAGTGTCTCCACTGCATCATAAATATTTCCGCCAAAGAATAAGCTGCCGTCAGACTCCACGGTCAGAGTGCACATAACCGGCAGTTCGCACACTGCGGCAGCGGCATCTATGACTGCCATCACTTCATCCACACCCAGCATGGTTTCCGCAATGAGCAGATCCACACCCGCATCCGCCAGGACAGCGATCTGCTCCCTGTACGCCTCAAACAAGATTTCATAAGGCACATCCTGTTTGCCGGTGGTGGTCAGGTCGCCTGCAATGTAACACGCATCCCCGACTGCATCCCTGGAAACGCGCACAAGTCCCCGATTCAATTCCTCAACCTTATCCTCCAGCCCATGATTGGCAAGACTTATTCTGTTCGCTGAAAATGTGGAGGCGTAGACAATTTTGGAACCCGCCTCACAATACTCCTTCTGCAGTTTCTGCAGCACCTGCGGGTTCTCGTAAACCCACTGTTCGGAGCAGACACCTCTGGGCATCCCTTCCTTCATGAGATTCGAGCCTGTGGCCCCGTCTAAAAGCAATGTTTTGGCCTGTACCAGTTCCCTAAATTCCTGTTTTGTCATGACATTTCTCCTTTGCTTTTGCTTTCTCTTTTCTCAATTCCCGGAAGAATCCGCTCAGCATATCACTGCACTCCGCTTCCAGCACGCCGCGTTCCACTTCTGCCTTATGGTTAAACCCCTCCATCTCCAGCAGGTTCAGGACAGAACCTGCACACCCGGCCTTGGGGTTCATACTGCCGATGACCACTTTATCAATTCTGGCCTGTATGATGGCTCCTGCGCACATCTGACAGGGTTCCAGGGTGACATAGAGCGTGCATCCCTCAAGCCTCCAGTCCCCCAGCTTTTTGCTGGCTTTCCGGATGGCATTCATCTCTGCGTGGGAGGTGGTATTTTTATCTGTATTTCTTCGGTTATAGCCTCTGGCTATTATTTTTCCTTCATATACGATCACACAGCCAATGGGAACTTCCCTAAGGGCGTACGCTTTTTTCGCTTGCTTTATGGCTTCCTTCATAAACTTTTCCTGTGTATCCATTTCACGATCCGCCTTCCTGTATGATTCCGTCCGCATTGCGGGACAACGGTCTCTGGCCGTTGTTTCTGAATTATACTACACTCCGCTTTTGTAATGCAATAGCCAAGAACGGCCCAGTATAAAAGTCTTTCCCATTTCTTTCATAAATTCTTCAAAAATTTCAGAAAAGCTTTATTGTGCTGTCATAAATTCCTCACATTTCTTGGATATACTGTAATTGTCAGCAAGGAGGACGGCGGCAGGAGCCGGACCTCACAAAAAAGCCAACTGACTTATTTATATAGATTTTTCTTTTCCCTCCCTCTTTTGCCGGTACTTCGCAGAGTACCGGCTTTTTCCTGTCCGAAAAGAGTCTTTCGTTTCTTCTTCAGATTCTTTTTAAATATTTTTAAAATGCTTCAGAAAAGCTTTATATCCTTGTCACAGAATCCTCACATTTGCAGGTTATACTTTAATTGTTGTTGAAGAAGACAGCAGCTGCATTACAGTGATATATGTGGCTGCCGGGCTTCGCCTAATAAAGCCAACTGACCTATTTACATAGATTTTTCTTTTCCCCCTCTTTTGCCGGTACTCGCCAAGGTACCGGCACTTTTCAGCTGTTGGAAAAGGTAAACAAAAAACCCGCTGGTTATGCGGGTTTAAGACAGCGGAGACGGTGGGATTCGAACCCACGTGCCGGTTACCCGGCAACTTGATTTCGAGTCAAGCTCGTTATGGCCGCTTCGATACGTCTCCATACCTGTTCATTATAAAGCCAGCCTGCTTTCCGGTCAAGTACAAATGTGAGTTTTCCCTGGTAAAAGCCCACTGTGTATAGTAAAATATAAAGTATCAGCAAAGGACTTACGGTCCTGCCCAAACGATACCTAAAGGGGGATTTTTATGCCAATCAATGGTTTCAACAAAACAACGCTTCTGGATTATCCCGGCAAAATAGCTGCCACCATTTTTCTGGGAAGCTGCAATTTCAGGTGTCCCTTCTGCCATAACAGCGGGCTTGTCCTCTCACCCGGAGAACAGCCGGTCATTCCCACGGAGGATGTGCTTAAAGTTCTGAAAAAACGCCAGGGCATTCTGGAGGGGGTCTGCATCACAGGAGGAGAACCCACCCTGGACAAAGATATCTTCTGCCTTATAGACAGGATAAAGGAGCTTGGCTACCCGGTCAAGCTGGATACCAACGGCTCTCATCCCTGGATCCTGAAAAAACTGATCAACAATAAGATGGTAGATATGGTCGCCATGGACATCAAATCCTCCAAAGAATCTTATGCCAGAGTTGCAGGCAGCAAGCATCTGGACTTAAAACCAATCTGTGAATCCGTGGATTTCCTTATGTCCGGCAGTGTCCCCTATGAATTCAGGACAACCGTAGTCAGGGAGCTGCATACCCAGGAAGATTTCCGCTCCATCGGAAACTGGCTTGCCGGGTGCAGCGCCTACTACCTCCAGGCCTATAAGGACTCCCCTGAAGTCATAAGGCCTGGATTCAGCAGTTATTCCAAAAGGGATTTGGATTATTTCTGTCTTATCCTGTCAAGAACGATTCCTGCGGTTTATATCCGGGGTATCGATTAAACGGTACCAGTAGCCAAAGCGCGGCATGGCAGCTTTGCCCTGCGTTTTGGCTGCCTTGAAGTTGGGGAAGCCGAACATACCTGCCATGAGACATTCCTGCCGGTCATAAACACCCGGAACACCCAGTATGTACCGGCCGTCATCTCTTCTTCTGCCCAGGAGCAGGTAATGATAACGGTAATATCCATGTCTCAGAAAATTGTTGTTCATCAGCCCCCTGTCTCTTCTGGCAAGTATCCGCAGCTCCGCAGGTGTTATCTGTCTGCAGTCCACAATCTCCCCGTCTGAAAACGGAGCAAATACGGCAGGCTGTCTGGCGGCCTGTGCGGACTGCCCGTGAAGCTCACCTTCCTCCGGACTCTGTACCTTCTTCTCTGTCACTTCTTTTTCCATCTGCCTCATGTTGCGGATGGCATCCTCATCCTGGTCCAGTTCTTCCAGAAGGTTCACTGCATCCTCCTCACGGTCACCTGCCGGGTTCCACGTAGACTGCTCTGCTGCATCCGTACTGCCGGATGCTTCGATCCGCATTTCACTGTCCGGATACTGGTCCCTTCCGAAGATTTCATGATCAATCGTTTCCCGGTACAATTCTTCTTCTGTGTATGGAGGCCTCTCCATGTCCGGGGCTGTGATGTCCGGATTCCGGTCTGTGTCCGGCATTGCAGTATTCCTGTTCTGGTTCATATCCGGCATTGTGGTATTCCGGTTCTGGCCCATATTCGGTACTGCTGTGTTCCGGTTCTGGTTCATATCCGGCATTGCGGCATTCCGGTCCTGGTCCATATTCGGTACTGCTGCGTTCCGGTTCTGGTTCATATCCGGCATTGTGGTATTCCGGTTCTGGCCCATATTCGGTACTGCTGCGTTCCGGTTCTGGTTCATATCCGGCATTGCGGCATTCCGGTCCTGGTCCATATTCGGTACTGCTGTGTTCCGGTTCTGGTTCATATCCGGCATTGCGGCATTCCGGTCCTGGTCCATATTCGGTACTGCTGTGTTCCGGTTCTGGCCCATATTCGGTACTGCTGTGTTCTGGTTCTGGCCCATATCCGACCGTGACGGTTCCATAACCGGCTGTACTGTATTTTCTGTCCGTGAAGGGGCGACCGGCTCCATTCTCTGCTCAGATTGTTCCTCCTGTCCTGTTTCCGGTTCATCCTCCTCATAATGCTGTGGAAAATAAGTTCCCCTCTCATTTATACGAGGCGGCATGTAAGGGTCCCCCTCTGTCCGGGACGGCATTGCCTGCCTTCCTTCCTCTGTTTCAGAAGATTCATTGGAACGGTTCTCCTCCATGCGTCTGCCCGGCGCGGAAGTCTCATTATCCCGTCCTATGACTGGTGGATAGCCCCAATCCCGGTGGCCTGCATTCGAGGAATTACTCCTCTCTTCCCGGTTTCTATCAGGAGTATTCATACCTCCCTGTCTGAATGTATTGGACGGATATCTGCCCTGCCAAGGAGTGTCATCCATGGAATTATTCCTTCCGGCTCGGTTACCATCCACAGCATTATTTCCCGCTTCCCAGTCCGCCTCTATGGCATTCTCCCTCTCTGCGCGGTTTCCTCCCACGGCATTGTTTCCCGCTTCCCAGTCTGCCTCCATGGCATTTTCTCTTTCCGTGCGGTTTCCTCCCATGGCATTGTTCCCGTCTGCACGATTTTCCTCCATGGCATTGCCTGTCTCTGCACGGTTTCTTTCCATGGCATTCCCTGCTTCTGCACGGTTTCTTTCCATGGCATTCCCTGCTTCTGCACGGTTTCCTTCCATGGCGTTCCCTGCCTCTGCACGGTTTCCTTCCATAGTATTTCCTCTCTCTGCACGGCCAGCATTCGTTGAATCCGTTTCTATTTCCACTGTTGTGTCTGTGCGGTAATCCATTTCCTCCAGATTATCATCCGGGCTCTCCCCGCTGAACAGATTAACTGTCTCTTCAGAATGCTCCGCTAACGGCAGGGAACCCTCTTCATCGTCCAGAGCAACTGGCCCCTCTGCTTCCATGAGCGCCTCCGCTGCTGCAACACCCTCCGGCAGTTCATCCTGCACAGCCTCCGGTCCTGTCTCCAGCTCCTCTTTCTGCATATTATTATTTGTCTCAGTGGCTCTGTCCGCATTCCGGGATCTGTCCTCCTGCATTCTCGGGAGCCTGATTTCTTCCAGGCGCACAGGACGATCATCCCACCCTGTACCATACATGATTCCATCTCCGGTCAGCATGACCAGACCGCTCAGGTCGTTCAGTCCGTACGCAGTGCCTCCCATTCCCTGATCCGGTACTTCCGTCTGAAACTGGACCGTATCACCTGCCAGGTCACATTCTCCAAGATAAATGCCTTCGCATCCATCGCTTTTTCTCACAAACCCGTAAATGTTACAGGGTGCCTCCTCTTTTCCATAGATTCCTTGAATCCGATAGTTCATGCGGCACTTACCATCCCGGGCCTCTACTTTGATAAATCCCTTCCCATTTCCTTTCTTTCCATCCGGGTACTCATATACATACGCAACAAATCGCCGATATCCAGCCAAATTTTCTTTCTCCAATACCAATTATTCCGTAAAGTATATGAGCGAAAAAAACATTTAGAACTCTGCATAAAACCCGGATGAAAAAGTTTTTGAAAAAAATGCAAAAATATGTTGACATTTCTGCCGCCATTATATATAATAACAAATGCTGAATGACACAGCCGAAACAAAATAACGAAGCGTGGCTCAGTTTGGTAGAGCGCTGCGTTCGGGACGCAGAGGTCGCGTGTTCGAATCACGTCGCTTCGACTTTCAGCAGAAGCATCGGAAACGTAAAGTTTCCGGTGCTTTTTTCTTGCCCAAAAACAAGGACCTCTCAATTGAGAAGCCCCATCTGTCTCAGTATAAATATAGTGACAAACAATGTAAATATAGAAACAGCACTGCTGAAAACCACAAGCTGCCCTGCAAGCTGTTCATCTGCTCCCGCCTGCTGGGCCATGATATAGCTTGACACCGCGACCGGTGTCTGGTAAGCCAGCAGTGCCGCCAGCAGGTCTGAATTACGATATCCCATTGCAACCACCATAGGAATAAAGATAAGTGGCAGAATCACCATCTTGACCGCAACTACCCCTCCGGCAATTTTCAAGTTCCCCCTCACTTTAGAGAAATCAAAGTCTCCTCCCAGGATCAAAAACGCAATGGGTGTCGCCAGTTTTGCCAGATCATTCAGCGTGGTGTCTGCAGCCTTGGGAAGTTTAAAGCCCAGAAGCGAGGCAATGATTCCCAGAACCGATGCGATGATCAGCGGATTTTTCAGAATCCCCACAAGAACCTTCTTAAAGTCCCGCTCCCTCTTTCCTCCGAAAAAGGACAGCGCAATCACTGCCAGAAAATTATACATGGGCACCAGAACCGCGCTTAAAATAGCGGCAGTCACTGTATTGGCCGAACCATACATATTCTCCACCACCGCCACTCCGAATATGACGTAGTTGCTCCTGAAAATCCCCTGGATCACCACGCCCTGCTGGTTTTCCTTTTTCACAACTTTAGGTACAATGAGACATAAAAGAACAAATAAAAGAAGCAGACTACCTGCCGCAAAAAAACAAAGCCCGCCCTGCATCTGCTCCCTGATGTTACTCTGATATATATTTTTAAACAGCATACAGGGCAGAAATACTTTAAATACAAGGGAATTTGCTTTTTTCAGCAGGTCTTTGTCTGCAAGATCCGTATAATTAGCTATCGCGTAGCCTATCACCATCAGGAAAAATAATGGGGCGATGACATTAAAAGACAATATGATATTTTCCATTTCTGTTCCTCCCGGCGGTTTTATCCGCATGATTGTCTATTATACGCCCTTCTCTCTGCCTGCACAATTCCCTTCCCGCACGGTTTTAAATATTTTTGCTGTCACCCTGTGACCTACTTCCGTGACGATTCATTGCTTCATTATGTCTTACGATCAGTGAGACAGCGCTTTTACTTTCTTTCACCTCTTTTTTACCCATACGGAAAAGGGCTAAAAAACAGAGGCCTGAATAAAATCATTCAAGCCTCTTCACACTTTCCCTTTCACTTAAACTGGAAGGTATGGCGATCTTCATATGCGGCGTTCCGCTCTCCAGCAGTCCCCGCCTCAAAAGTTTCACTGCCTCCTGGGCCATCTCTTCCAGATGAATGCTGATACTGGAAAGCTGTGGCTGCATCAGGGTTGCAAGTACTGTGTCGTTGTAACTCAAAATGCTGAAGTCCTCAGGTACCCGGTACCCCATCTGCTGCACCCCCTGCATTACACCAATAGCTGTGGCCTCATTAAAGGTAAAAAATGCTGTGGCAGGATTTTTTTCTTCTTTCAGGTAAGCACTTGTCTTCTCCAGCACATTGGCTGCCTCCCTGTCAGTGTCCAGATAAACCGCCTTTAAGTCTTTTCTGTAATACTTCATGTACTCCCCGAATATTTTTCTTCGTTTTTCCGGCGCGTCATTGCCCATGGAGTCCGTTGACATCAAAGGACCCACAAATGCAATGGTTTTGTGGCCCATTTCAGCCAAATAGTTCACCCCCTGATGAATCCCCACCTGGAAATTCGGCACCACAGAGCTGAACCGCTCCTCATACGGTGAAGAGTCCAGAAAAACGATCTGGTTCGTCCACTGCTCCATGGCATGAATCTGCCTGGCGCCAAACTGCCCCACTGCTATAATTCCGTTCAGCCCTGACTGGCTGTTGCTCTTATAGCATTCCTCCTCCTCATCGTACTGAAGGGTGACCGTCTCAAATCCCTCCTCAAAACAGCTTTTATCCAGGCTGCTCTTTAGATAAAGATAATAAGGGTCCTCCAGCTTCATCTGGGAATCCATCATTTCAATCATTCCGATTCTGAGCTGTGCTGCTTTCTTACGGCTGCTTCTGACACTCTTACTTTCGTAGTCCAGTTTGCCGGCCACCCTCAGGATTTCTTCTCTGGTACTGTCAGTCACACTGAGGGAGACATCATGATTCAGCACTCTGGAAATCGTAGCTATGGAATAACCGGTCAGCTCAGAGATTTCTTTTAGTGTAGCCATATCACTCACTCCGCTTATCTTATGGTAATTTTACTTGTTTTGCCCTTGCCTTTTACTTAATTTAAATCATATCATTTTTACCTTTTATTTACAAGAAAATACGAGCAGACTGGCAGGAATCAGCATATTACACAACAATGCCGTCAGGGATTTTCCAGTGGCGCAATAAAATCCTTCATGCTATAATAAGGCCAAAACCACGCATTCTGCGAAAAAGGAGACAGCTATGATCGAACAGCTCCCAAAAGCTTTCCTCAGCCGCATGGAGGACATGCTTCAGGATGAATATACTGCGTTTATAAAAAGCTATGAAAATCCAAGACATTTCGGCCTCAGAGTCAATACACTGAAAATTTCCGTGGAGGAATTTCTCAAAATAAATCCGTTTCATCTGACACCTGTTCCATGGACAGAAAACGGCTTTTACTATGAGGAGGCAGACCACCCGGCAAAGCATCCCTACTATGCCGCCGGCCTGTACTATCTGCAGGAGCCCAGCGCAATGGCTCCCGCCGCGCTTCTTCCCGTCACGCCGGGGGACTATGTACTGGACCTCTGCGCAGCCCCCGGAGGCAAGGCCACAGAACTGGGTGCAAAGTTAAAGAAGGAGGGTATGCTGGTTGCCAATGATATCAGCAATTCCCGTGCGAAAGCCCTGCAGCGAAATATTGAACTGTGCGGCATCACCAACACGTTTATCACCAATGAAATACCCGCATCACTGGCTAAAGCCATGCCGGAATTCTTTGATAAGATCCTGGTCGACGCGCCCTGTTCCGGGGAGGGAATGTTCAGAAAAGAACCTGCGGTTGCAAAAACATGGGATGAGGACAGACCCGACTTCTTTGCAAAGCTGCAGCGGGAATGTGTCTCTGCCGCCATTTCCATGCTGAAGCCCGGCGGGCTGATGCTCTACTCCACCTGTACCTTTGCGCCGGTTGAAAATGAAGGGACGGTTTCCTTTATCCTGGAAGAGTATCCGGAAATGGAACTTTTGGAGATTGACGGATATGAAGGATTTTCCCCCGGCAATCCGGAATGGGGAAATAAAAATCCCGAACTTGCCAAATGCCTTCGTATTTTCCCTCACAAAATGGACGGGGAAGGACATTTTATGGCACTTATGAGAAAGAAAGGCAGCTCCCGGCAGACCATATCCGACTTCGGTACAAAACCGGATAAAGAGGCACAGAAGCTGCTGTCTGAATTTTTCGCGGAGAAAGATATTCCTTTCCCCGCCAATCGCATAGAAGTGCGCAGCAGCAATGTATATTGTCTGCCGCCTGCGGATAACCGCTTCAGGGGAATCCGCTTTCTCAGAAACGGACTGTTTCTGGGTGAGTTAAAGAAAAACCGTTTTGAACCATCCCAGCCGCTGGCACTGGCCCTGAAAGCCCATGAATTTCCCTCCTGCCTCAGCCTTTCCCCGCAGGACGACCGCATTGGACGTTATCTGAAGGGAGAAACCCTTCTGGTGGAAAAAGGGGAGTGCACAAAGGAGAAAGGGTGGCAGCTCATCTGTGTGGATGATTTCCCCCTGGGTTTTGGAAAGCTGGTAAACGGCACATTAAAAAATAAATATCCTGCCGGATGGCGTATACATTAATTTTCATGGAGCTGCCTGTCCATGTCCCCGAACATATCCCGGACAAGACTGAGCAGTTCCTCCTCTTTCACAGCAAATACAATGGCAGCCATGTAAAGAATCAGCTCAGGCAGATTGGATTCTTTTTTCATTACGGTCCTGTCTGTCAGGGAATACATTTCCACGTACCTGATTTCCACTGAGGTCTTGATATGCCCGATAATGCCGCCGCGGCTGTCTATCTCACCTGCCAGCGCCTCCATATACTCTGTGAGCAGTTTTCCGGCCCTGCCCCTGTCCGCTGCTGTGTGGTACTCTGCCGAAACCACAACAGCATTGTCCTGCAGAAGGGACGTTACTTTCAGTTTTTCTTTTTTCTGCGTACATGAAAGGCATTGACATGCTTCGTCATGATGATGTTCGTGTACATGATGACCGTCCCCGGCATGATCGTGACCGCACGTTCCGTGACCTTCCGCTGTATGATCATGTCCGCACGTTTCATGACCTTCTGCTATATGGTCATGTCCGCACATTTGTTGACCTTCCGCTGTATGATCATGTCCACACGTTTCATGACCTTCCGCTGTATGATCATGTCCGCACATTTGGTGACCTTCTGCTCCATGGTCATGTCCATGTTCATGCTGCCTCTGCATATTTTTTTCATCTTCAATCATTATCCGTCACTCCCATCACCATATCCCACACATGTTCCTCCACATGGCCGACTGCTGAGGTAGCGATCCGCGCGGCATTCGGGTTCATCTCCGCAATATCCTTCTCCACTGTCCTGAGCACATCCTCGGACACCAGATCTGCCTTATTCATGAGAACTACGTCTGCACGCTCTGTCTGCCCCACAAAAAGTTCCCGCATGGCATTCAGAAGCCGTTTCCATCTGGATACATCCACTACCGTACAGACACGTGATTCCATTCCGATCCCTGCCGCCAGGTTATCCTGTATCAGCCCCGGATATGCCAGACCCGTTGTCTCCACGATCAGCCAGTCAGGAGTATACTGCTTTTCAATCTCATAGGCAGCGGAGACCAGTTCTCCCGCCAGAGTACAGCAGGCACAGCCATTGAAGAGATTCTCCACGTTAAATCCGTTTCCCCGCAGAAGCTTGTCATCTATCCCTTCTCTTCCCACCTCATTTTCCAGGATCACCACTTTATAGGCACTGCCTGACCCGGAACTGTCCACCAGATAGCGGGCAAGCTGGAGGAGGAGCGTTGTCTTACCTGATCCCAGAAAACCGCCTAATATCAATACCTTCATTTATCATCACTTCTTCCTGCATCACTGCCGTATCACTTTTCATGCGATGCATCACTTTTTATAGAACGCATCACCGTAACGGAATACTTCATCAAACAAGATACCATTTTTTCTTATTACTTCGGGATCATCGATTGCCCCCAGATATCCGCCGCACCAGCAGAAACCGCCGCCCGGTGCCAGGCGGTCCATGGTATCCCTTACAGCCTGCCGTATTTCCTCTTCTGTCACATTCGGGTCAGCCAGATGGTCGCGCGGGTCGAATCCACCCATGATCACCAGTTTGTTGCCGTACTTCTCTTTGATTCCCGTCAGGTCATTACAAGTCTG
Organism: Blautia sp. JLR.GB0024; assembly: GCF_037000545.1. NCBI lineage: Bacteria > Bacillati > Bacillota > Clostridia > Lachnospirales > Lachnospiraceae > Blautia > Blautia sp. JLR.GB0024. Next base: position 32,492 of record NZ_JBANBF010000021.1, read on the forward strand.
CGCCGGGTCCCAGGCATTGACGCCGATGGAGAGCCAATCCTCAATGAAAGGTTCTGCCTTGCCGCAGTTATGCATGGTAATGGGGATTCCCAGATCACGCCCGAATTTTGCCTGTCTGTTGTGGAAGGGCAGTACCAGGTCATGATACATCTGCTGGGAGATAAAAGGAGCTCTCCAGGCAGCCGTGTCATCCATAAGGGTCAGCACATCAGGCTTCACATAACCGATGATCTGCCGTGTGATCTCCGTATAAAAATCACACATGTAGTCAAAAAGCGCGTATACCTCCTCCGGTTCCTCCGCCATGGCACAGAGACCTTCCGTAAATCCCATGAAAGCCATCAGGTTCTGGAAATATCCCACGTGAAGATTCAGGGCTATGGCTGTATCCTCCCGGTTTACCCCCTGGCGGTAAAAACCCTCCAGTTGTTTTTTCGCCATGGCTTCCCAGTCTACACCTTCCAGGGAAGGTGCTTTGATCACATCGCGCCACTTCGTAATGTCATCCAGGATAAATTCGCCGGGTTTTGGAAGCAGGGCATTTCCGGTCTCTCTTGTGGGGACATAGGTAACACCCCAGCAGTCCTTGCCGCCTCCCTGAAAACGGAAATACGCCACGATTTCAGGCTCCAGCATACAGGATGTACAGGGTCTGGTCATATTGGGCATAGGGCCGAAACTATAGGTCGGAACCCACTCCGGCTGTTCTCCCCGCAGAGTCATGAGATAATTGGTCTTCTCTGTCATTTTTGCCATATTGTATCCTCCTTCTTGTGATCAGATGCTGCCCGGCATCAAAATCACATATGCGGCCGGACAGAACAATGAACTTTTCTGGTAACTGTTCAGTCAGGTCTGCGCATTTACTGCGCTGACCGTGCAAAAGAGTAGTGGTGGCAGGTATTCGCCCCATCGCGAAGCGATTTTTAATGGGCGAATACCCGTAACGATTCAGCTGGCTGAATAGTTACCTTTTCTGATTCTATTGTATCTTTTCTCCTGACTCTTCACTACGTCTGCGGGGTACAAAAAATGACTTTCTGCTCCTGCCACTTTTGTACTTTTCATTTTCCTTTGCACAGCGCAAAAAAAGCCGCCTGCAGAATGCAAACGGCTTTTTATACTTTCTATGCTTCAGCTTCAGCTTCCACAGGTTCCTCGGCGAGCACCTGTTCGTATTTTTCCAAAATAATGCCCTGGATTCTTTCACGGGTTTCAGAGTTAATCGGATGTGCGATGTCCCTGTACTCACCGTCGGTTGCTTTACGGCTGGGCATGGCAATGAACAAACCTTTCTCCCCTTCGATAACCTTGATGTCATGCACTACAAATTCTTCATCGATTGTAATGGAGACAACAGCTTTCATCTTACCTTCCTTCGCAACTCTTCTTACTCTTACATCTGTGATGTTCATAAAAACCTTCCCCTTTCATATGCCATTCTTAAAAAGTCCTGCTTATGATGTCACTGCACCCTGCACACTTTTTACTTGTGTATTTTCTTATAGTACATAACGCTCGTTCTTCTCCACTACGATCTTAATGCCGTCCTCACCGCAATAGTAGGAATTGGCACGGATCGTATCACGGCTCTCCACGATACAGTTCTCAATGTGGGTATTATCCCCCAGATACACGTCGTTGAGAATAATGGAATTCTTGATCACGCAGTTATTGCCTACAAATACTTTCTTAAACAGAACAGAGTTTTCAACCTGTCCGTTGATGATACATCCGCTGGAAACCAGACTGTTCTTCACATCTGAACCGGGATTATATTTTGCCGGAGGCAGATCATCAATCTTGGACTGTACTCCAGGGTACTGATTGAAGAAGTAATCTCTTACTTTTGGTTTCAGGAAGTCCATATTGGTTCTATAGTAAGATTCCACAGTGGAAATGTTGCTCCAGTAAGTATTGATCTTATAGCCATAGATTCTCTTCAGGTTCTTATAACGGATGAGAATATCTTTTACAAAATCATATCTGTCTTCCTGTGCACATTTTTCCAGAAGCTCAATAAGCTGTCTTCTTCTGATCACATAGATACCGGTGGAGACAGTATTGGTGCGTGTAACCATGGGTTTCTCTTCAAATTCTTCGATTCTGCTGTCCTCATTCATTTTCAGGCAGCCGAATCTGGTAGTGTCATCCCCATACACATCTGTACAGACAACTGTAATGTCCGCGCGCTTTGCAATATGGTACTCCAGAACTTTATTGAAATCCAGCTTGTACACACCGTCGCCGGATGCGATCACCACATAAGGCTCGTGGCTTGATTTGAGGAAATTCAGGTTCTGGATCATGGCATCTGCTGTGCCTCTGTACCAGAAGCTGTTGTCAGCAGTAATGGTCGGTGTGAAGGTGTAGAGACCTCCCTGCTTTCTGCCGAAATCCCACCATTTGGATGAGCTCAGATGCTCATTCAGGGAACGGGCATTATACTGTGTCAGAACCGCAACTTTTTGAATATGGGAATTTGACATGTTGCTAAGCGCAAAGTCTATGCTGCGGTAACTTCCGGCGATGGGCATTGCCGCAATCGCTCTTTTCTGTGATAACTCTCTCATTTTATTGTTATTGCCGCCGGCAAGAATAATACCTATTGCTCTCATGCTGTCTCACCTTCCTTATTCAATGTTTCGCCGCTCTCCAGTATGCCGTCCGGATAGTCTTCGCCGGTTGTCTCGCCAACAATGGCTGTATTCTTGCCGATCTTCACATCAGACGGAATTACTGTGTTCTCTCCCACAGTTACAAGGCCAAAGGAGTAAACGCCCGGTTTTTCCTTGTTCGGAACCTCCTCGCCGATACCCATGACTACATTGTCCCCCACTGTGACATTCTCAGCAATGATGGCCTTGTCTATCACACAGTTTTCACCGATAAAGGACTGTTTCATGATAATGGAATCGCGCACAACTGCGCCCTTTTTAATAACGACGCCTGCACCAATAACGGAATTATGTACCTCGCCGTATATCTCAGTTCCCTCTCCCACTATACTTCTCTCCACCACAGCGTCAGCGGAAATATACTGCGGAGGAATAATATCACTCTTGGTATAAATCTTCCAGAACTCTTCATATAAATTAAATTCAGGAATGATATCGATCAGCTCCATATTGGCTTCCCAATAGGACCCCAGTGTTCCGACATCTTTCCAGTATCCGTTGTACTCATAGGCAAAGAGGCGCTGGCCTTTTTCCTTGCAGTACGGCAGGATATGCTTGCCAAAGTCACATCCGGGCTGGTCTTTCAGTGCGAGAAGGGCTTCCTTCAGTACCGGCCAGCTGAAAATGTAAATACCCATGGATGCCAGATTGCTCTTCGGATGCTCCGGTTTCTCCTCAAAATCCGTAACGCGTCCTGACTCATCTGTGATAGCAAGACCAAAGCGGCTTGCCTCCTCCCACGGAACAGGCATACATGCCAGTGTGACATCAGCTTTGTTTGCTTTGTGGTAATCCAACATTACCTCATAGTCCATTTTATAAATGTGGTCGCCGCCCAGGATCAGCACATAATCGGGATTGAACTCCTCCATATATGCCATGTTCTGGTAGATAGCGTTTGCAGTTCCTGTATACCATTCCGTATCCGTCTTCTTCTCGTATGGCGGAAGAATGGATACGCCCCCAACATTCTTATCGAGATCCCACGGAATACCGATGCCGATATGAGTATTCAGGCGAAGCGGCTGGTACTGTGTAAGTACACCTACGGTATCAACTCCTGAATTAATGCAGTTGCTCAGCGGGAAATCAATTATTCTGTATTTTCCCCCGAATGTTACTGCGGGTTTTGCGACCTTTGCAGTCAGTACGCCTAATCTGCTGCCTTGTCCACCTGCGAGCAACATTGCAATCATCTCTTTCTTAATCATGCAATCACCTCTTGTATATTCTATGATTTTTCTATTATACCACATTAAATCATAATTGTGAACAATTTTAACAATTTTTTTTCGACTTTACTTTAGTTTTTGTGACATTTTACCTGCCTGTTACCAATTCTGTAACTGGGGGTTTCATTTTCTACTCTTTTTAGGTATAATAAACGCAAACAGTGTTCCATTGACACTGCCCCATATAATAATAAAGAAGAGAAAGGAAGCACAACCTTATGTATCAGATAGATTTTAATAAGCCGCTGCACATTCATTTCATCGGCATCGGCGGCATCAGCATGAGCGGCCTGGCTGAAATCCTTTTAAAAGAAAATTTCCCCATATCAGGTTCAGACTCCAGAAAGTCGGAACTGACTGTCCATCTGGAGATCCTTGGCGCCACTGTCCGCATTGGCCAGCGCGCTTCCAATATCACAGATGACATTGAACTGGTTGTCTATACAGCCGCCATCCACGAGGACAATCCGGAGTTTGCATGTGCCCGCCAAAAAGGGCTCCCCATGCTCACAAGAGCGGAGCTTCTGGGACAGATCATGAAGAACTATGAAATACCTGTGGCTGTATCAGGCACACACGGCAAAACCACCACCACTTCCATGATTTCACACATCCTGCTGGAGGCTGATGCCGACCCTACGATCTCTGTGGGCGGAATACTGCCTGCCATTCACGGCAATATCCGTGTGGGCCGGTCAGAGACCTTTGTCACAGAGGCCTGTGAGTACACCAACAGCTTTCTGAGCTTTTTCCCCAAGATCAGCATCATCCTGAATATTGACGCGGACCATCTGGATTTCTTCAAGGACCTGGACGATATCCGCCATTCCTTTAAGCTGTTTGCAGAGAAGCTGCCCGCTGACGGAACCCTGATCATCAGCAGCGATATTCCGGATTATGAGGAGATCACCAAAGACCTTTCCTGTGAGATCATCACCTGCGGACTGGAGCACACGGCTGATTACATGGCCAAAAACATTACCTTTGATGAATTTGCCCACGCTTCCTTTGACTGCGTAAAAGGTGATGAGGTGCTTGGCCGGTTCTCTCTGTCTGTTCCCGGAGTCCACAACGCTGCCAATGCCCTGTCTGCCATAGCCCTTGGTGAAAAGCTCGGCCTTTCCATGGAGGATATTCAGAAAGGACTTCTGCACTTCGGCGGCACTGACAGGCGTTTCCAGTACAAGGGCAAAGTGGGCGGCGTCACCATCATCGACGACTATGCCCATCATCCGACAGAAATCGCCGCTACACTGCGCACAGCCAAGAATTATCCGCACAGAACAACCTGGTGTGTCTTCCAGCCGCATACGTATACCAGGACAAAAGCCCTGATGCATGAGTTTGCGGAGGCCCTGACACTGGCCGACAAAGTGGTTCTGGCTGACATATACGCTGCGCGGGAAACCGACAACCTGGGAATCTCATCCAGAAATCTGCGGGATCTGGTGGCCTCCCTTGGTACAGATGCGTATTATTTTTCCACATTTGATGAGATAGAAGAATTTTTATTAAAAAATTGTATCCACGACGATTTGTTGATAACTATGGGTGCCGGAGATGTGTATAAAATCGGCGAAAACCTGTTAGGAATGTAAAGTTATCCACATTATCCACATGCTTATACACATTTACTCCAGAATAAGCATGTGGATTTTTTTGGGTATAAGCCAGTTAACATAATAATGTTACATAATTTGATGTAAACCTTTAAAATCCCTATCTTTTCGACATTTTTCGGTTGCCAATAAAAATACTCCACTTTTTTATCCACATTATCCACATTTCCCACAAAGTTTTCAACACATCTAAGCAGACGCCTCTCCTAAAAAATGCATATTCTCTTTTCAAAAATTATATGTTATACTTACAAAAGACGGGGAAACACTTACTTGGGCGGACCTTTTTTACATGTCTGCGCCGGGCGTACATGAAAAGTTGTTTTCCTGTTTGTCGTGCCGGAATCTTTTCGGCTAACTGGATTTCAGGATAGAAAAGGATGTTAGACATGGGACAGTTCATCATACATAATGATTTTCCCGGAGACTTTACTTTTGTCTCCAACTATTTTCTGGATACTTATATGCCGCAGGCCAACGGAGAATTTGTCAAAATATATCTCTGGCTTCTGCGCAGTGCTTCTGTATCCGGCACCGCTCTGGAGCTGTCATCTATTGCCGATATCTTTAACTGTACGGAAAATGATGTGCTCCGCGCATTAAAATACTGGAAAAATACAGGCGTCCTTGATGTGACCTTCGACGGACGCGGTAATTTAAAAGAACTCCGGCTGTGTTCCCTCACGGGCGGAGCTAAAGCTGCGCCGGCCAGGCCTAATACGGCTCCAACGGCCAAAGCTCTGTCTCCGGCTGTGCCCGAGGCGGCAGCCTCCAGGGAAAAAGTACAGCCTTCCGGGCAGAAGGCCCTGTCTCCCGACAAAGTAAAAGAACTGTCCGGCCGGGAAGACGTGATTGAACTTCTGTTTATTGCGGAACAATATCTGGGGAAGACCCTGACTCCCACAGAGATCAACAAGCTCCTGTACTTTTATGAAGAGCTGCATTTCTCAAAGGATCTGATGGAGTATCTGATCGAATACTGTGTCTCCAAGGGAAGCCGCAGTATCCGCTATATCGAAACCGTGGCTCTTGCCTGGGCAGAGCAGAAGATCACTACTGTAGAACAGGCCAAGCAGGAGACCAATACCTATAACAGGAATTTCTTTGCGATCCTCAAGGCTTTCGGCATCAAGAACCGGAACCCTGTGGATGAAGAGATCCGTTATATGAACCTCTGGCTCAATGAGTACGCCTTCACGCTGGATGTCATATCCGCGGCCTGCAGCCGTACTGTCATTGCCACAGGACAGCCCAATTTTGCCTACGCGGATTCCATTCTGCACAACTGGCAGAAAAAAGGCGTCAGACATCTGTCTGATATAGACAAGCTGGACGAGGACCGCCGTCAGCAGAAGGCCGCCAAGGCCGAGAACAGCGCTGCACGTCCGAAACCGGCACCATCTAAAAATAAATTCAACAACTTCCACCAACGCACCTACAATGTGGACGAACTGGAAAAGCAATTACTGAAATAGCGGAGTAACGATTCAGCAGGCAGGTCTGCGCATTTACTGCGCTGTCTGTAAGAATACTGAACAGTTACACAACGGAACGCAATTAAGGAGAGTACTGTGTCGCTGAATAATTTCCAATACGATGCGCTGATGCGCGCATACAATGAGAAACAACTGAATCACAAGCATGAGCAGGATGAACACATCCGGCAGGCTTATGATAAGATTCCACGTCTCCAGGAAATCGACGGAGAGATCGCATCCCTGAGTCTGAAAAAGGCAAGGGCTCTGCTGCTCCCCTCACCCAAGGATGACTTTGACCTCTCCGCCGCCATTGCGGAGCTGTCCGAAGAGCGGACCGCCCTTCTGCAGATCCACGGCTATCCGCCTGACTATCTGGAACTGAAGTATGACTGCCCGTTCTGTAAGGACACCGGCTATGTAGAGAATCAGAAATGTTCCTGTTTTAAGAAAGCCGCTGTAGATTTACTGTATATACAGTCCAATATCAGGGAAATACTTGAAACAGAGAACTTTGAGAACTTTTCCTTTGAATATTATCCTCAGGACATCACCAACCCTGCCACCGGCCTCAGTGCACTGGAGACGGCTCAGGACGCAGTGGATAAGGCCTGGGATTTTATTGACCGTTTTCAGGAGCATCCGTGCGGCCTGTTTTTCTACGGCGACACAGGTGTGGGAAAGACCTACCTCTCCCACTGTATTGCCAAGGAACTCATTGACAGGGCGTATTTTGTGCTGTATTTTTCATCCTTTGACCTCTTCGACCTGTTGGCGAAGAATACCTTCCAGAAGGATGCAGCCGCCTCTGATGTGGCCGGGTTCATCTATGACTGCGACCTGCTCATCATTGACGATCTGGGAACCGAGCTTACCAATAATTTCGTGGCAAGCCAGCTTTTCTGCTGCATCAATGAACGCATCATGAACCATAAATCTACTATCATTTCCACCAACCTTGCCATGGATGATTTTCTGGAGACATATTCCGAGCGTATCTTCTCCAGGATTTCCAGCAATTACACCATGCTGAAGCTGGTCGGAAACGATATAAGAATCCAAAAAAAACTTTTAGGAGGAAAGTAAAACATGTCACCAAAAGATGCAACTCCCTTAGATTCCCTTCCCGTAGGCCGCCTTGGCATCATACCGCTGAAAAGCTGTGAAAAACTGGGCTCCAGGGTCGATGACTACATTGTAAAATGGCGCAGGGACCGTGAACATCAGGAGCAAAAGAACCTGGAGTTTGAAGGCTATGAACGGGACTCTTACCTGGTCAAAGCACAGACCCCCCGCTTTGGAAGCGGAGAGGCAAAGGGCATTCTGGGCGAGTCCGTACGCGGCGATGATATCTATGTCATGGTGGATGTGTGCAACCACAGCCTCACCTATTCCCTCTGCGGCCACACAAACCACATGTCACCGGATGACCACTTCCAGGACCTCAAGCGCGTCATTGCTGCCATCGGCGGAAAGGCCAGACGTATCAATGTCATTATGCCCTTTCTCTACGAGAGCCGCCAGCACAAGCGCTCAGGCAGGGAATCCCTGGACTGTGCCATTGCTCTGCAGGAGTTAGTGAACATGGGTGTGGACAATATCATTACCTTTGATGCCCATGACCCCCGCGTGCAGAATTCCATCCCTCTGCACGGCTTTGAGACGGTACAGCCGTCCTACCAGTTTATCAAAGGTCTTTTCAAGGCAGAACCTGACCTTGAGATAACCAGTGACAACACCATGGTGATCAGCCCCGATGCCGGCGGTACCGGACGTGCCATCTATCTGGCCAACGTACTGGGCGTGGATATGGGTATGTTCTACAAACGCCGTGATTACTCCACTATCATTGACGGCCGCAATCCTATCGTTGCCCATGAGTTTCTGGGAACCGATGTTGCGGGCAAGAATATGATCATTATTGATGACATGATCTCCTCCGGCGACAGCATGCTGGAAGTTGCCGCACTTCTGAAGAGTAAAGGGGCAGGTAAGATTTTCATGTGCTCCACCTTCGGACTCTTCACAAACGGAATGGAAAAATTCGACAAAGCCTTCGAGAGAGGTGATTTTGACAGACTGCTCACCACCAATCTGGTGTACCAGCCCGATGAGCTTCTGCAGAAGGAATATTATGTAAACTGCGATATGAGCAAATACATTGCCCTGCTCATTGATACTCTGAACCACGATGCCTCTATCAGCAAGCTGCTGAATCCGGTTGAGAGGATCAATAAGCTGATGGTAAAGCATAAAAAACAACTGGAAAACAAAGAAGCATAAAAAGAAACAGGGATGGGGCCGCAAGATGCGGTTTCCATCCCTGTTCTCTTTATCCCTTGACTGCTCCTACTATCAGACTCTTCTGCACCTCTTTTGACAGCAGTACATACAGAAAAATAGTTGGAAATGTGGCCAACACAAGCGCTGCCCCGATAGGCCCCCATTTTGTATTGTACTGCCCTGCCAGTGTCTGGATACCTGCTGTCAGCGTCTTAAACTCCGTGGAATTGACAAAGGTTGTGGCAAACATCAGCTCATTCCATGTATTCATAAAAGTAAAGATGCTGGCTGTAGCAACAGCCGGTTTCATAAGCGGAAAAATGATCCTGATGACCATCTGGTAGATGTTACATCCGTCTATACAGGCCGACTCCTCCAATTCTCCCGGTATCCCCGAGATAAAACCTGAAAAGATCAGTATAGTCATGGGAACGGCAAAGGCGGTATAGGGCAGGATCAGGGACACATATCCCCCCAGAAGATGAAAATTTTTCAGCATCAGCATAACGGGCAGCAGTGCGGCATGCATGGGAATCATAAGCCCAAGCATAAGTACCGCATACACGGTCCTGCTCATCTTCCATCTCATTCTGTTTAAGGCATAGGAAGCAAACAGGGAAACTGCGCTGGTGATCAGAATACTGGCTCCCACAACGATCACACTGTTTAGGAAAAATCTTCCGATGTTGGCGCCGACTATGGCTACCTGATAGTTTTCCCATATAAATTCCTTCGGCAGCCCTATGACATTTGCCCCAAATATCTCCTCATTGCTCTTCAGGGAAAACGCAAACAGCCAGTAGAGAGGAAAAAGCTGGATCAATGCCCATACGATCAGCAGGATCTGAATCAACGGCTTATTCTTTCTTATCCTTTTCACCCTTTATTCCTCCTCTGCCCTGAAAAGCTTTTGAACCCCAATATACAGAAAGAAGCATATAAGTACAATGATGACCGCCATAGCGCTTCCGTAACCATACTGGTTCCGTTTGAAAATTGTCCATACCATCAATGTTGTAGGAACTTCGCTGGCATGGGCAGGGCCGCCCTCTGTCAGGACATAGACCATATCAAAGGTTTTAAATGACCCCACCAGAGAAAAGATGATACAGGTTCGTATCATAGGCTTCACAAGCGGAATGGTCACACAGAAAGCTGTCTTGACCCTTGACGCACCGTCTATTTTCGCAGCATCGAAAATATCCGCGGATACGGACTTTATGGAAGAGTAAAATAACAGCATATAATACCCTATGTACTGCCAGATAATAGGCACGATAACTGCCCCCAGGACTGTTTTTTTGTCTCCCAGCCATGCCCTTGTAAGCCCGTCCAGCCCGATCCCCCTTAAAAGGGTATTCAGCAGTCCGTAATCAGGATGGTAGATCTTCCCCCAAAGCTGCCCGATTGCCACACCGGAAATTATGACAGGAATAAAGAAAATGGTAATGTATGCCCGTTCTCCCTTTATACCCCCTGACAACAGCAGCGCAAATGCCATTCCGGCGGGAAGCTGGATCAGCAGTGACAGGACTGCTATGATCAGACTGTTGCGCAGGGCCAGTAAAAATTTATCGCTCTGGTCCGTAAACAGCCTTACATAATTGGCAAGCCCTACAAACTCCTGCTTTCCCATTCCATCCCATTCCAACAGGCTGTAATACCCTGACAGGAATACCGGCGCAGCTACGATCATCAGAAAAAGTATCACCACAGGCAGCATAAACAGAAATATAGCCTGTTTATTTTTCAGCAACCGGTTCATATAACCCCTCCATTCGGTTAATTCAGGGTATCCATCTTCTCACAGAATTCCTCAGCAGAGATATCTCCCATGGATAAATCGATCAGAGCATAGAGGTAATCCTGGGCTGCACTGCCCTCAAAGAATGTATCCCACCATGCGATATATCCTGTAGCATTCTGCGCGTCCTCTGCGATGGTCTTAAACAGCGGATCTATCTTACTTTCATCCACCTGGTCCTTTACATCCCAAACCGGCATGTCAAGACTCGCCTGGTAGGATTTCAGAGACATTTTATAGGAAATTTTCTGAAGCACTTCAAATGCTTTTTCCGGATATTTTGTCTCCTTATTGATGACAAAACCGTCCGATGCGCCGCCGACATACTCATTCACCGTACCCTTGCCGTCCTCCATAACAGGAAACGGTATGGTGATCACGTCATCTTTTACGGTTGAGGATTCCCCGTTAATGAAACCGCAGGACCAGGAACCGTTATAGAACATGGCTGCTTTTCCAAGCGTAAAATCCGCAAGCGCTTCATCGTTGCTGATAGCCACTGCGTTCTCTGTAAAAGCTCCGGCTTTTGACATCTCCTCAAATTTCTTTGCCGCATTTTCAAAATCAGGGTCTGTAAAGGTACTCTCTCCCGAAAGAATCTTTGTTACATTCTCAATTCCGCATGCGCGGACTCCCATCATATCAAACACCTTGCCGATGGCCCATCTGTCTTTTGCCCCCAGAGAGATGGGCGTCACACCATTTTCCCTTAAGGTTTTGCAGGCTTCCAGCAGTTCCGAATAGGTTGTGGGGATCTCCACATTGTTCTCTTCCATGATCTTCTTATTTATGAACAGATGGCAGGTCGACATCTTAGTCGGAAGTCCGTAAAGCTTATCATCAAAAGTAAAGTAATCCAGAACCCCGGGAAGAAGCTGTCCTTTAATATCCTCTGTCATATATTCATCAATCTGAAGTACCTTATCCGCCTCCACAAAGGGCTTGGTAAAGCCGCCGCCCCATGTGCCGTAAATATCAGGGGCTTCATTGGCTGCCACGGCTGCCTTGATCTTTGTCTTATATGCCTCATTTTCTGCGTAGTCAAGCTGTATATCCAGGGTCGGGTCTTCCTCCATGATCTCCTTAATGGATTCCTGGAACGCAACTGCTGACTTATCATCAGGATTCGTTCCGTATAGCGACCAGACTGTAAGCTGCACCTTCTCCTCTTTGTCCTGGCTCTTGTCCTGGCTGGCTGTGGTCTTTGTATCCTCTTTTTTCTCCTCGCTGCTTCCCCCTCCGCATCCTGCTGCTGTCAATGCCATCGCTGCAGCCGTGGTAAAGCATAACACCTTTTTCCATCTTTTCTTCATATTCCGTACCTCTCTCATCTCATTTTTAACCGGCCGGGTTTTATAGTCTTATCCTATCATCTGCCCTCAAAAATGTAGAGAGAGAAAATTTACCGAAACAAGGAAAATACTTACTATATGGATTCCTGATAATCGCGCACGGAAACCCCTGTGATCTTCTTAAAACACTTGGAAAAATAATTGGCATCCGGTATGCCCACCAGCTCCGCGATCTCATATATCTTATAATGTCCCTCCTTTAAAAGCTCTGTTGCCCTGTCGATTCGGATGCGCATTAAATAATTGGAAAAATTTACTCCCGTCTCCTGTTTGAAGAGCCGGCATAGAAAGCTTGAGTTTACATAATATTTTTTAGCCATCCCGGCCAGTGTGATTCCGCTGTCCCTGTAGTTATCCTCCAAGTCCCTGCACACCTGGCGGATCACATGATTTTCCGGCAGTTCCCTTCTGTTTGTACATCCTGCAATAATATAGCCGGTAAAATTCAGCAGATAATTCCGCATCTGCTCCTTCTCTTCCATTCTTATCACATACTTAAAGGGTACGCTGTTCGTTTGAAAAAACTGGGATACATCAAAACCATAATCACAGATCAGGCGCATTAACCGGGTGATACAATTTACCGTATCCATCCTGGCCGCGTTGATCTCCAGCGGAGAATTCCCCTGATAGCATTCAAACATCCTGTTTATATAGCGATATGCCTGCTCCTCCTCTCCCGCCTTCACAGCCAGACAGATTTCTTCCATGCACTCGTCCACCTTCTCCTGATATTCCTGCTGTGCCTTCAGAAGATTTCTTTTCTCCAGAATGCTGTCCCTTACCTTGCATACGCTCTGTCTCAGCGCTTCCCTTCTGACAGGTTTCACAATGTAATCCGCCACCCCCATGCGGATGCCCTCTCTGGCATACTCAAATATCTCATATGCGGTCAGCATAATGATCTTAATATCCGGATACTCCTCAGCCACCCGGCGGGACAGCTCCAGCCCATCCATAAAAGGCATTTTAATATCCGTGATAAGAATATCCGCTTCGTTCTCCCCCAGTAAATCCAGCGCCTCCTGTCCGCTCTCCGCCTCCCAGGCGATCTCACAGCCAATCGCCGCCCAATCCAGGCAGATTCTCAGCAGATTGCGGGTATTCGCCTCATCGTCTACAATCATAACTTTAATCTTCTGTTCATTCATTTCAAATCCCCCTGGCTCTCCCCGCATAACTGCAGGGGCAGCTTAAATGTGATTACAGTCCCCATCCCCCTGATGCTCTTTATTTCACAGCAGTCATCATAGGAATAATAAATGCGGATTCTTTCCATAGTCCCGCACAGCCCGAAGCTCTTCTCCTGTTTGTCACCGGAGTAGAGTTCTTCCACCTTCTCCGGCTCCATTCCCACACCTGTGTCCTCCACGATCAAATGCATCTCCTCATCCACTCTGCAGACTTTAATATAGATGCTCCCTTTCATTCCCCCGGGCCGGATTCCATGGTAGAGAGAATTCTCCACGATTGGCTGCAGAATCAGTTTCAGCACCTTTTTCTTCCTGAGCTCGGGCTGGATCTCTGTTCTGTAGTCAAATATATCCCCATATCTCAGCCTCTGCAGTTCCAGGTAGTCTGTCACGATCTTTATCTCTTCTTCCACTGTGACAACCGTGGAACCATGGCTCAGGCTGCCGTGATAATAACTCCCCAGATTTTCAATTGCCGTATAGGCCCGCTCCTTATCGCCGGACAGCACGAGATATCCGATCGTATCCAGTGTATTATACAAAAAATGAGGTTTTATCTGTTCATACAGGACGCTGAGTTCGTACGTTCTCTTGTCCTTCTCTGTCTGGATACCCCGTTTGATAAGAGAATCTATCTCCTCTATCATCTCATTATATTTGTCCTTCAGGATTCCGATCTCATCTTTGCCTGTATCCAGATCCACTTTTTTGAGACTGCCCATTTTTACCTTATTCATGGATTTTATCAGTTTCTGGACCGGATGGGTGATTGACCGTGAAATGAAAAAGGATGCTGCTATAAAAATAAGGGAACAGAACACACTCATAATAAGGATTGTGGATTTTGCAGTCTTACTCTCTGCCTCGACATTCTGCAGGGAGGCTGTATTCACTATCTTCCATCCGTATTTCTCCATATTAGAGCCGGAATAGACGTACTCCCCGCCCCTGGTCAGTTCTAATACAGAATGGATCTCTTCACTTCCGTTATAATCAAGGATTTCCCGGGGAAGTTCTGTCCGTTCCGCGCTTGATATAATGATATGATCGTCAGCGTCCAGGATCAGAAAGGGGATATTATCATAGGGCTTTGTCTGTCCTCCCAAAAACTGGCGCTCCAGAATATCCAGCACCAGTACACCGATGGGTTTCTGCGTCTCTATATCATTGATGATCCTCACAAGGGATATTACGGACTCCCCCGGGTATTCATTATAGTAATATAGATTGGCTATAAGCTTGAACCCGCCTTTCAGTGCTTCGACCTCATCAAACCACTCCTGGCTGAAGATATCTGTCCCCTCAAAGGTATTCTTCTTATTGTTGTTGATGCCATATCTGTTCTGATAACGGTCATAGATGGTTATGGATTTTGCTACCGGATATATATCCATATAAGTCATGATCTGGGAGAATACTTCTTTTGACTGCACTGTATAACTCTCATCCACAGACTTCAGAAAGTTCTGTACCGACGAGTTAGCAATGATGATCCTCGAAATATTATTCAGACTGTTGATCGTATTTTCAATGGAGGACTCCTGCACAGACAGCACCTGTTCTGTATACTCTCTGGCTTTATTTTTTGAAATATTCCATGTATAATCGTTATACAGCCAGAAAGAAAACAGGATGAACACTGCAAGTACGATAAAATATATGAGTAATATCTTCATGTTTAGCTTTAAATTCCTGTATGAAAATCTTTCTGCCCCTCTCATATCTGCCTCCTGTTAAATATTTCCATTATGAAAACAAAACAGCGTTTGGTGAAGCCCGTAAAAATCACCTTATACCAAAGGATGACTTCACACTGTGCAACACAAAACGCTGTTTCCCTGTTATTGTTTAATTAAAAATGCCTCGTATCCGCTCAAGCAGTCCATTTTAATCTCTGTATAGCCGTCCTCATAATGAAACTGTACCGCCTCACATGACGGCAGCCTTATTACACCTGCCGGGCTGTGCCCGGTTCTGATCCTGACAGTTTTGTCTTTTACCATATACTTTTCTTCTATGGTATCCAGCATTTTCGCTTTGCCTGTCACCACGTAATTCAGCATATGCAGAATAAGATCATTTCCCTGGCACCGGAGGCTCAGCTCTGTTATGGCGGGCAGGTCTGTCTCAATCAGCGGCCTTTCCAGAAGACGCCGGATGCACCCCTCTGCCAGATCCCTGTAGACTGTATAACCACTGTCCGTATACATACGGAAAACAGGAAATGCCATATAGATCCCTGACGCCGTCTCCAGAATAGCCGGTTCCCCATCGCTCTCTCTTTTGGGCGGTGTCTGTCTGTGTGAACAAAAGTGTTCGTATGTACGGGAAAAGTATGGATTTATGATCTCTGCCAGCACAGTACCGTCTCCGCTTACCTGCTCCCCGGCTTCATACAGGACATGGTCCGTCTCCGGGACTTTTGGGAATATCCCGCTGTCCTTCATCCTCAGGTAGCGCACATCGTACCCGCTTCTGCCCAAATGTTCCAAAGGCATACCCGATATTATGGATCTGCCGTCCTCTAACCCTGATGTGCCGGATACCAGAAGTTTTCCTCCCCGTTTTACAAATGCCTCTATCGTTTCTGCATACTGCCCGTCAAGCTCGGCGTGGTCCGGCAAAATCAGGAGCCTGTAGTCCTCAAGGGAATCCTCCTTATTGACAAAATCAAAGGGAAGATGCAGTTCTGAGAGCACACGATATACGCCCTCCTCAGTCATTCCTCCCAAAGAGGGGTCTTCTGTCCCCGCCCTGGTTGGGATCAGTACGGCGATCTCCCTGACTTTTGCAGTACCGTACAGCCACGGCTCCATACGTTCTATCTGCCCAAAGATTCTGCCGATCCGTTCATACACCGTAGGATCCAGCTTTCCGCAGGGATGCATCTGATCGCCCACACATACCCTTGCCCCGTTGGCAATGGCACGGAAGCATTCATATTCCAGGGCGTTTTCATGGCGCAGAGAACCAAAGTCTCCCCACGCAGTGTGAAACTTCCCGTTCATCATGCAGATGTCTTTCTCATATTTGTTCAGATAATTTGCTGCCACAGGAAAATGCGTATACCCCCACTGTTCACTCGGAAGAGACTCAATATCCAGAAAATCAAAATATTTTCTTTTTTCAATGGATGAACACTGCTTGTCAGAACCGTCATCCAGCTCATAGGGAAATGAGTTGAAATATATTTCAAGCTTCCCGTCCAGGGATTTTAAATAACGGTAAAACACCTCACAAAAGCGTGTCTCCGATATCTTGTCAAAACGGCGCACGTCTTTTGCGTTTTCAGGATCAAGTCCCAGCGCTCTCATGTCACGGGAACAGGTGGTACATACACATCCCCTTCCCTGTACAATATCGATCCAGAATCCGTCCGGATGATACCGGTCGTATACCTCTTTCATTTCTGCCTTTAAAATTTCCTGGTAATCTTTGTTGTTATAGCAGATACATTTCCAGGAATAATAAGAACTGTCAAAGGGCTTTTTATTCCCCCATATCCCCTCCGCATTCACCATGAGCCATTCCGGGTGCCTGGCAGCCCAGTCCTCGTTCCATGACACGCAGGTGTAGGCCAGTGCCCGGATATCATGCTCCCGGCACGCCTGCATCTGGGCGCCGAATAAATCGAATGTCAGCCCCGGATGCATGGTACCTATCGCTGTGGGATAATAAAACATTCCATGGTGGCATTTTGTAAAAAGATTGATGGAATTGACATGGGCTTTTTTTAAGGTTTCCGCAAATTCCTCTGCGTCAAACTCTGCCCCGATTTCCCCGATCATAGGGGATGTGTGAAAATCAAGATGTATCTGCCGAAAGGGAATTCCTTTTCTCTCCATACACTTCTCCTTTGTCTTCATAGCTTTCGGTATCTTTTCTTGATTATAGAATTGTCTTGAAAATAAGTCAATTAGTTCCAATCAAATTTAAAATATGGTAAATTTTTTACTTATTTTTGCAAAATTTTCCTTCTTTATGGCTGCAGATGTACCATATGAAAGGGGATGCCTGCTCTTTTCAGAACCTCTGTCTCCCTTCTGTTACAGGTAAAAATAATGACCTGTTCTTTCTCTTTGTACAGCCATCCAAGCGTCTCTTTCATGCGCTCTTCATCGTACATGGCAAATACCTCATCGAGCAGAAGCGGCATAGTCTCCTCACAGCAGAAGATATCTCCCACAGCAATGCGCAGAGCCAGATATACCTGTTCTATGGTTCCCTGGCTTGCCATAAAAAGAGGCACATGGCGCTCTTCTGTAAACAAGTCGATCTTCAGCTCCTCATCTATGGATACCTTCTTATATTTTCCTCCGGTCATGGTGCAGAAAATATCTGAGATGCGGTTCTTCAAAGCTTCCCCCACAGACTCCTGTGCGGATACGGACAGACTCTGTATGGTCTCTGCCGCAAGTTCTAAGCTGCGTATCTCCTCCATCTCCGGCCGGTCAGCGATTCCTGTCATCTGAAGCTCTGAGAGTTCTTCCTGCAGATTGGACAACCTGGTCCTTTTTTCCAGTATCTGGGCTGTAAGCAGGCGGATACTGTCACCGATGATCTTTCTTTTCGGAAGACTGCCGGAAGTATTGTCCAGTATGAACTGTCCGGCATGTTTTGTTTCCTCTTTTTTCCCTGATTTCTTTAAGGCAGTTGAGGTATATGCCATGAACAGGAACTCCGCTATGAGTATACATACAGCGGATATACATGCCGCTTTCCACCCGGCAGTAAAGAAAAGGATTCCCCAGACAATAACATCGCCCACAAGGAGTGCCGGAATCACCTTTTTCCAGTTCAGTGTTCCTCCTGTTCCCGGCATGTTTTCCTGATGCAGTTCTTTTCGTCTCGCTTCTTCCCGTCTCTGTTGTTCCCGCCTCAGCTCTTCCTGTCTCTGTTCTTCCCGCCTCAGTTCTTCCTCTCCTGCCTTCTCCCGCTTTTGCTCCTCCAAAAGCTTTTGCTGCAGTTCTTCTGTCTCCCGCTCCAGATAAGCGATTTCAAACTTTATCTTCTTCTCCTCTGCTTCCTGCTGCTGTTCCCTTATCTGCATACGGCTCTGCCACTCTTTCTTTTTCTCCTTCAGAAGCAAAAGCGCCCTGTCAAGATTCAGCTTTCCGTCACCGCTCTCCTGATAGCTGCTCAGATAATTCCGCAGTTCCAGAAGCAGGGCGTCCCCGGTACGGCTCTTCATCTGTCCTATGGATACTGTATTTTCGTATACAGCTTCACTTATGCCGCCCAGCAGCATCTCCAGGTCACCGTCCTTTACAGACAAAAGTTCCCCGTCGCTTTCGCAGACCAGTTTTGCCCCCTCTTCCCCTCTCCTGAAATCCCGCTCCAGCCTGAATTCTTTGCCGCCGCAGGAAAAGCGCAGACTTCCTTCATACCAGGATGGATTGTCCCAGGGGGTATAGCGGGTGTAGACGTCTGTCCTGGCTGCCCGGCCCCTCATTTTTCTGAGGCCGAATAACATGCCCTGGATAAACGCGTGGAGCGTACTCTTCCCGCTTTCATTTTCCCCGTATATAATATTGATGCCTTCCTCCAGCCGTATGGAACGGTTCCGGAATCTGCCGAAATTTTTTAAAATAAGTTCACGGATGATCATAGAACACTATTCCTCCCTTGATGCCATCAGAGCCTCCATGCCATACACAAAGGCCTTCTCTTCCGTGGCTGAAAGCTCCCTGCCGTCAAACCGCTTTACATAGGATTCGATCAGGCTGCCGCGGTACTGGCGCATAAGAGATTCCCTGTCATAGACGGTATGGCTTTGGTCCACTGCCTCACGCACATTTCCCAGCTTCATGATCCGTTCTATATCAAACTCTGTGCCCATGGCGTGTTCGCCCTTTATCAGAATCCGGTACAGGTTGTTCCTGCCCTTCTCCTCCATGAGTCTGACCAGTGCCTGTTCAAGAGAAAACTGTGTGGTACTCTCCTTTACCTTTACAGGCAGAGGGATATAAGAACGGACGGCTGTGGGGACGAATTCTATTCTGATCCCCCCGTTTCCATATACGCCTTTTATATAGCCATGGGGTCCCAGATCGTTTTTATCTATGGGTTCCAATGCCCCGGCATAGGCTATTTTATCCTTTGCCAGAACCTCCGGTTTGTGTATATGCCCCAGGGCAATGTAAGAAAATCCGGACCGTTCCAGTACGGATCTGTCAAAGGGTATATGTGTCCTGTCCCCCCCATGTGCCAGCAGGATTTCCAGGGGCTGGCGTCTCTGGGGCCTGATATGGTGATATAAGGGGTCAGTGATCTCTTTCCTGTCATAACTTATCCCGTAAACCGCAGCCCCAAGATCCGGAAATTCCACGCATGGCTCCTGCTCTCCCCACAGACAGAACACATTCTCTGCCCACGAAAAGCGCCGATAACAGGATTCCCGCTTCAGATAGTCATGGTTTCCCGCTATCAGTACCACCTTGGTATCCGGTATCGTTGAAAACAGATAATTTACTTCCTTTAATTCTTTCATCAGAGGCTGTCTGTGAAACAAGTCCCCTGCAATCAGAAACAGGCCGGCTTTTTCTTCGCCGACCTGTCTTATCAATCTTCGGAAACTGTCCCATATCTCACGGCCTCTTTCTTTACTCCAGGGAAAACCTTTGTCAGGTTCTGCGCCCAGATGTATGTCAGCGGCATGAAAAAATTTCATGGGTTCTCCTTTTTATAAATCACAGTTGTTTACAGTTCTCGGGAACGGAAGGACGTCACGGATGTTCTGCATACCTGTCAGATACATAACGCAGCGCTCAAATCCCAGGCCGAATCCGGAATGACGGGTGGAACCGTATTTGCGCAGGTCCAGATAGAAGTCATAATCCGCCTCATTCAGGTTCAGTTCCGCCATGCGGGCTTTCAGCTTGTCATAGGAATCCTCCCTCTGGCTTCCGCCGATGATCTCACCGATGCCGGGAACCAGGCAGTCCATAGCTGCCACTGTCTTGTTGTCATCGTTCTGTTTCATATAGAAGGCTTTGATCTCCTTCGGGTAATCTGTAACAAATACAGGGCGTTTGTACACCTGCTCTGTCAGATAACGCTCATGCTCGGTCTGCAGATCACAGCCCCAGAACACTTTGTACTCAAACTTGTCATTGACCTTCTCCAGGATTTCAATTGCCTCTGTATAGGTAACATGTCCGAATTCAGAGTTCAGTACATGTTTCAGGCGGTCCAGCAGTCCTTTGTCGATAAAAGAGTTGAAAAACGCCATCTCCTCGGGAGCATTCTCAAGCACATACTGGATGATATATTTCAGCATGGACTCAGCCAGTGCCATGTTGTCATCCAGGTCAGCAAATGCCATCTCCGGCTCGATCATCCAGAATTCTGCCGCATGGCGTGTGGTGTTGGAATTCTCCGCGCGGAAGGTAGGTCCGAATGTATAAATATTGCGGAATGCCTGGGCATAGGTCTCACCGTTGAGCTGACCGCTTACTGTCAGGCTGGTCTCTTTTTTGAAGAAATCCTTGCTGTAATCCACTTTTCCCTCCGGGGTTCTCGGAAGGTTTTCCATATCCAGAGTGGTGACGCGGAACATTTCACCGGCACCTTCACAGTCGCTGCCTGTGATCAATGGGGTGTGCACATAGACAAAGCCCCTCTCCTGGAAGAACTGATGAATGGCATACGCGATCATGGAGCGCACACGGAACACTGCCTGGAAGGTATTGGTTCTCGGACGCAGATGGGAAATGGTGCGCAGATATTCCATGGAGTGGCGCTTTTTCTGCAGCGGATAGTCTGCAGCGGAATCCCCTTCCACAGTGATCTCCTCTGCCTGGATCTCAAAAGGCTGCTTAGCCTGGGGTGTTGCAACCAGGGTACCTTTTACGATAATGGCAGCGCCTACATTTAACTTGCTGATATCCTGGAAATTATCCATACTGTCATGGTAAACTACCTGAAGTGTCTCGAAAAAGCTTCCGTCATGGAGTACAATAAAGCCGAATGTCTTGGAATCGCGGACACTTCTTACCCATCCGCCCACAGTCACCTGTTTGTCCAGGTACTGCTCTTTGTCCCTGTAAATTTCTTTTACTGTTGTAAGCTGCATATTTATTCTCCTTTATTTGCCGGTCCGGTGACCGTAAAGTATCAATTTATAAAAAGCGGAGTGGATTTTTTATCCACTCCACATTAGTATATCTCATTGTTTCCTGCTATGCAAGGGGTATTTGGCGCTCTACCACTCCAGATTTCCGCAGTTTTCGTACTCTTTTTCCCGGTCAAAAGCACTGATTCCGCTGCTGCCGCACAGGTAGAATGTATTGCCGATATAAATACCGCGCACACACGCCAGTTCGTCCCCGGAACTATCCATCCATTTGCTTATGCTCTGATACAAAAGCTTCTGGAATCCCTGCTCCGGATTATAGGTGAAGACTCCGTAATATCCCTGCAGTTCATAGTAATTTCTGTCATATACTCCCGCACTGAACCCCAGAATATTCTCTTCAGGGTCAATGAGAATTGACCTGTAGTCCTCCATAGCCTGGCAGAAATCCACATTTTTCAGCACCATCTTGTCAATCTCTTTAACGTCTGCCGGATTGGAAATATCGAACATGGAGAGCTTCAGCCCTTTCCGTTCTCCTGTATCCGGGTCCGTCTCCCAGCCGATTCCCAGCAGCTTATTCTCCCCGTAAAAGTGCAGGTATTCGGAGAATCCCGTGATCTTCAGCTCACCCAGGATCTTCGGATCTGCCGGGTCTGAAAGGTCAACGGAAAACAGGGGGTCCATCTGCCGGTATGTGACAAAGTAGCCGGTGTTCCCCATAAACCTGGCAGAATATATCTGCTCCCCTTTTGCCAGGTCTTCCACTTTGCCTGTCATCTTCAGCTTATCATCCAGCACATACAGGCTGTTGCTCATGCTGCCTCCCCACCATCCGTCCTTGTATCTGGTAGCCACCACCCTCAGATAGCCGTCATATTCATCCATAGAAAATGTATCGTTAATACTCCCGTTCACTTCGCCTGCTGCCCTTGCCTGTATCTCACCGTCTTTATAGGAGAACCGCACGATCCGTGTCCGCATCTCCTCACCCCTGTAATCCTCCCCGAAAATGTAAATGCTCTCCCTGCTCACATAACACCTGCCGGATGCCCCGATCAGGGATTTGCTCTCCTGTATCTTATCCGGTTTCTCCAGGTTCACAGAGGAGATCACCAATTGTCCGTTCTCCATCTGCGGCACAGCCGGATAGAGCACATCACTGCTGTCCAGAAGTTCATTATTCACGGAAGGCACATAGAGCCTGGGCTGCGCTTCCTCCGCGTCCTCTCTGTACACAGGATAGAACTGGGAGAGGAGATACACATAATTCCCCACCTTTCTGGTGGAATAATATCCTCCGTCCTGCTCCACCATGCCCTTCAGGGTTATTTTGCTCTTATCCGTGATATCATATGTATACAGACGGATAAAATCCCTGCTGTTCACCATATACGTCTCATCCCCCTGCCATTCCAGGCCCGAATCATATCCGCTGGTGACTACACAGAGGGTATTGCCGTCCACATACATCTCCTGTATGGAATCCGTCAGGTCATCCAGTGATGTCTGGCCTGCGACTGACATACTGCCCCCATCGGCAGATACAATGCGAAGGGTACCGGAACCGGTCAGTGTATAGATATAGGAGCCGTCCGTCTTCACAATATCCCCCTCGTCCACGCCTTCTGTGCGGACGTTGGTGGAAGAAAAATCCGTCTCCCCGCCTGCTGCGTAGCCCGCTGCAGTGCCTGCGGTATCCTCCGCGACAGCCGCCTCCGTACTTGCTGCTGCATCATTTTTTGAAGCACTGCTGCCGCCAGACTCTTCCACATAACCTCCGGTGTCCGCCATCCGCTTCTGCTCCCATTCCTTCCTGGCATTTTCTGTCTCCGTATATATTTGTTCATACAGCTCTTCGTAGCTGCTCCCGGCAATATATCCCTCTGCCGTCTCTTTGTCCTCTGATTTCTTCTCCGGAGCCGCCTCATCTGCTTTTGCCATATCTTTGGAGTCTTTTGGTTCTGCTCCCATATCCCCGCCGGAAGCAGCGCTGTCTTCTGCCCCGGTATCTTGTTTCGCTGCCTCAGAAGAAGTATCCATGGACTGGGCACTATCCGCTTTGTTCTCGCTTCTGTAGTTCAGATTCATAAGGGGCATAAGGTTTACCGCGGCGACCACCAGGATCACGCAGGCTGCGGCCACCCCGGCAGTCTTCCGGTAACGGAACGCAAAGTCCGCGGCGGCATCTCTCCATTTCCCGTTTCTGCCCTTCGAGTTTTTCCCCTGCTCCAGCAAGCGGTCCAGGTTCTCAGGGTTCAGGCTCTCGGGGATTTTCTCCTTGTCCGCAGACTCCCTGATCTTCTGTATGATTTCATGCCGGTTATTCTCGTCCTGCATCTGATTGTCATTGAAATTCTCATCCTTCATATTCTTCGCCTCCCTTCTCACTGTAATATCTCTTCCATCTTCTTCAGCGCTCTGTTAAGCCTTGAGCGCACGGTATTGTGGTTTTTATGTAGGATAAGGCCGATCTCCTTACTCTTATACCCTCCGAAGACCTGCATGGCCACAATGAACCGCTCCTCATCGCTGAGGGAGAAAAATGCCTCCCGCACCTGCATGTCCCGGTCCAAATCTCCCCGCACGCTCCCCTCCTGTTCGTACAGCGGCTCCGTCTTCCTGGTATACTCCTTCAATTTCCGTTTGCATTTGTTTGACAGGATCTTAAAGATCCAGCCCTTAAAGGCCTCACTGTCCCTCAGCTTCTTGATCTCCGCATAGGCATCTGCCACTGTCTCGGCCACCGCATCCTGGGCATCCTCCGGGTTCTTAAGTACATATAACGCAAAACGGTACAAATCCTGGTAAACTGCCTGATATAACTCGGCAAACGCTTCTTTGCTTCCCTGCCTTGCCTCATACGCCAACTGCTTACAGTCCGTCATGCCGCCACCTCTCTTTCTCTTTCTCTTTCTCTTTCCTATGTTCCTTCTTATCCGTACACGGCATCCCTCATGCCGGTTGTTCCCTTTTATTATATAAATATTAGTGTTCCCTTTGCACCTTTTTGTTGCATTTTACCGCAAAAAATATTATTCATCTTTTTTGCAAAGTCCACTTGACATTTTATGCAAAGCAAGCTATACTAAAATTGCAAAGTTAACTATGCAAAAGCAATTCCATCCGTTTTGCGCGCCCCTGCGCTGACTGTACACACGTTATGCATTCCAGACAAAGGAGCTGATACAGAAATTGGAGACCAAGATACGTGAACTGCGGAAAGCCCGCAAACTCTCCCAGGAAGAGCTTGCCTTCGCAGTCGGAACCACAAGACAGACTATCACATCCATCGAGGTGGGCAAATATACCGCCTCCCTGGTCCTGGCCTATAAAATAGCACATTACTTCGGCCTGACCATTGAAGAAGTTTTTGACTTTTCAGATGTGGAAGCCGCTGATAAATAAGGAGGAGTAAAGATTATGGAAAAATATAAAAAGACATTAAGAATCAGGATCGCCCTGTTTGGCTCTGTGATTCTCTTAAACGCTGTCCTGTCCATATGCCAGCGTATTATGGATGACAGGGGAAAAATCCCCGCTGATGTAAGCAGTATCATTGACTTCCAGTCCGGCTTCCTGATGGGCCTTGCCATTTTATCTCTGTTCATGCTAATAAAATACCGCAAACTTCTCCGTGACGAGCGAAGTCTGCGGGAATCCTACAACAGGGAAACCGATGAACGGATGGTTCTCATACGCTCCAAGGCCGGGATGCCGGCTCTGCTCATAACATCCATAGTTATGATTTTTGCAGGCATCTTCGGAGGGTATTACAATATCATTATTTTCTATACCCTTTTAGCCGCCGGCTTATGCCAGATCCTTCTCGGTGTCTGCCTGAAGTTTTATTATATGCATAAACTTTAATATACAAAAAGAGGAAGAGTGCGGTCACTCTTCCTCTTTTTCGTCTGCCGCAGCGTTCCCGTTGCGGGCACCGGCACTGTTGTCCATAATCCTGACTGCTTTCACTGATGTACCGTCCGCGATGAAATCCCAGGCAATCTGTTCCCCTTCCGAGTAATATGCCTTTATCCCATATTTCTTAAGCCGCCGGGCAGTTTTACTGTTCACGGAATCCGGATTTTCTTCCTCATTTCCTGTTATGATCCCATAGGCAGGCATAACGGCATTTAAAAGAGATTTGGATGTAGCGTCCTTTTCTCCATGATGCCCCAGCTTCAGGACATCTGCCCTGCAGTCCCGAAAGGATTCCAGGAACTGCTTCTCTTCCCCTTTTTCCATGTCCCCTGTCATAAGAAATGAGGTATCTTTCAAGGACCAGCGCGCCACCATGGAGTTGTTGTTCTCATTTTCCGGGTCCTTGTCCGGAGGAATCCATACCTGTACCCTGGCCCCTCCAAGTTCCAGCACTTCACCGCCCTGCATCTTTACAATCTCTGTCTGATATTCCGCGGCGGTCTGCTCCACATCTGTTTTTTTATAGGTCATGTCATCTTTTCCAGAGAGATAGATTTTATCTGTGGGATACTTCTTTAGTATCAGCTTCAGCCCGCCCGCATGGTCCTTATGTCCGTGGGAGAGAAAAATCCCGTCAAGATGCTCCACCTTCTTCATTTCCAGGAAACGGTCCATGACTGCATAGTCCTCTTTTTTTCCCGTATCGCACATATAATATCCGCCTCCGGGCACCCGGATCAGGAAAGCATCTCCTTTTCCAATGTTGATAAAAGACAGCACCATCTGCTCTTTGCTGCCGCAGCCTGCGATCAGAAACAGGGCTGCCATCATCAGGACCGGTATAAGAAACTTTTTCTTCATCATTCCCTACTGAAGGTTTTCCGGATTCAGCACTTCCAGTTCAGGAACCACGAAGCGCCCGTCTTTCCGTATGAGCACATCGTCAAAATAGATCTCTCCGCCGCCGTACTCCGGTCTCTGGATCAGTACCAGATCCCAGTGGATAGCCGATACATTTCCGTTCCAGGCATCATCATAACAGCTTCCCGGAGTAAAATGAATGGAGCCCTGAATCTTTTCATCAAACAGGATGTCCTTCATGGGGTGCAGGATATAGGGATTCACCCCTATGGCAAATTCCCCCACATAACGGGCTCCCTCATCCATATCAAAAATTCCGTTGATCCTCTCCGTGTCGTTGGCCTCCGCCTTCACGATCTTTCCGTTCTCAAAGGTAAGGGTTACATTCTCAAATACGAATCCCTGGTAGGAGGACGCCGCATTGTAGCGTATGGTTCCATTGACGGAATCCCGGACCGGAGCTGTGAACACTTCACCGTCCGGGATATTGCTCTCACCGCTGCAGGGAACCACGGGAATATCCTTGATGGAAAAAGTCAGATCCGTGCCGGGCGCTGTGATCCTGACCCGGTCTGTGCGCTGCATGTACTCCACCAGGCTCTCCATGGCCTTACCCATTTTCCGGTAATCCAGGGTGCATACATCGAAATAAAAATCCTCAAAAGCTTCTGTGCTGGTGCCGGACAACTGTGCCATGGCATCATTGGGGTAGCGGAGGACTACCCATCTTGTCTTAGCCACCCTCACCTCATGGTGTACCGGGGTGTTATAATATTTATCATAGACAGCCATATTCTCCGCCGGAACATCGGACAGTTCTGTAATGTTGTCCGCGCCTCTCACGCCGATATAACAGTCCATGGCCTCCATCTCTTCTCTGTCCACCCTGGCCATAAGTTCAACCTGCTCCCTGGTACAGTGAAGAAGCATTTCCCTCTGCACTCTGGGGTCGGTAAAATGCGGGAAGGGAACTCCCCCTGCCTGATATACCTCCCGGATAAGCTGCTTTGCCAGCTCTGTGGTGGAATATCCTGTGTAATGGATATAGACCTTATCTCCCTTCTGCACATCGCAGGAGTGATTCACAAGCCCGTATGCCAGTTTCCTGATTCTCTCATCCATAAGTTGTCCTGCCTTCCATTCTTATTCCCTGCCGGGCACTGCCGCTTATTCCGGCAGTGTCTCAATATAGCTGATAAATACATTTCCTGCCGCTTCAAAGGCTTTGGTGCTGTCATCAAGCCCCATATACTTTGTCTCACCGCTTGCCGGATCATACAGCAGGGTGTTATAACCGTCATATCCTACAATGACCCTGTTGTCATTTTCCCCCAGTGATACGATCACCGGCCTCTGAGCGCTCACCTGATAGAGTACCTCTTCCAGTGTACATCCCGTTAAGTTCAGCACAGTCCCCGTATCCCCAAGACTCTCCTGCAGGGCGGCAGTGTCAAGGGAGGCTGACCGGAAGCCTTCCGGTATGTCATCCAGGTTCAGGGTCACCTTTGTCTTCTGGTTTCCTCTCTCCCACACATACTGCTGGTTACGGTTTAAGACTACCCCCATCATTTCATCCGCTGCTCTGATGGCCTGGGCCGGGCTGCTGTAGATACCCGCCAGGCTGCCTTTTGCATAGACAAAATATCCGTCCAGCGCTTTTTCCTTTATATCCATGTTCAGCACGGTATCGTTCTCATTCACCATGAGCTTTGTCTCCATCCTGAGGGGATTCTTGTTCCTGCTGTCCTCAGAGAAGATCAGTCTTGTGATATTTGCCTGCCGCACGGTTGTGGCGGTGGCAATGGAGATCACTTCATCCTCCGCATTCTTCACATTGTTCATAATGTGCTCACTTGGGATCTCTGTATACCGGTCCACATTCCACTGCGCCTGCTTCAGCTCCAGAAGTCCCTGCTGGATATCCACATCCATAATATATACGCCGTCCTGCTGGTAATCCTTCACAAGCTTGCCTGAGAATTTCTGGATCTTTACTTCATGCATGGCATAGCGCAGACTTCCTGTGGCATCCACCACAATATCCCCGTCTCTGGCTACGCCGTAGACCAGGTCCTCATTGATGAAGCCGAAGGCCCTTATCTTTGTACCCTCATCCGCGGTAATGCGCTTCTGCTCTCCGGTCTCCAGGTCCATAAAGATAATGTTCATGGTCTGCAGCGGGTCCATTTCCTCCATCCACGCCACATGCCGGTTGGTATTGGACGCCACAAAACAATTCTCCGCGATCTCTTCCTTTACAACCTTGTATGTCTTGTCCTGCATATTGATCTGATACAGGCTGTTGTCCAGCATGAGGTACAGCAGATCATCCGTGCTCACATAAGAAAGGATTTCCACATCCCGCTTCATAAATTCA
The DNA here is from genome assembly GCF_037000545.1 of Blautia sp. JLR.GB0024. Classification (NCBI taxonomy): domain Bacteria; kingdom Bacillati; phylum Bacillota; class Clostridia; order Lachnospirales; family Lachnospiraceae; genus Blautia; species Blautia sp. JLR.GB0024. The sequence goes on from NZ_JBANBF010000021.1 coordinate 61,364, forward strand.
TAAGATTTGGTGGTCGGAAGGAAAAATTTTTCTTCCAGCACATTCTGTTCACTGTAATAGTGGTATACACAGGCCCCGGTGTATCCCTCATGTTCTCCCCGGTTCATATAACCATAGAACACAAAATCCATATCTCCGTTCTCCTCCACACGCACGATCTTAAAGTCATGCATGGAGTAATCGTATCTGTCATCCGTGTCCCGGCCTTCCCGGAAGCTGAAAATCTGCGTCATCTTATTGGTACTGGTATTGTAGGACCACAAGTCCCCCTGCTGTACAAAGGCCAGAACACTTCCCGCCTGGCTGGCTGCAAACTGGACATTCTTCGGTGTGACACCCAGATTGATCTTGCCTGAGGACACTGACATTTCATTTCCCGTAAAAATCTGCTTTGCAGAACGATTAAAATCCAGAAGCATGACTCTGGTATCCCCATACCGCATGCGGTAGAACTCATCCACCTGATAGTATTCCTCATATCCCTCCTCATCCTTTGCGGTAATGTAGTAGGTTAAGGTCAGGCTTCCTGTAGTCTCGTTGATATCCTTGATTGTCGGAACGCCCTTTCTGCTGATGGCTGGGGCAAGGCTTCCCCAGGTGACCATATCCGCGCTTGAGTGGATGTTCACATTGGTAAAGCTGTTGTTCACAGCGGTATCATCTGACTCCAGATACGTCCTCAGCTCCCCCACGTTGTCTTTGCTGAAGGTTTTGGAGGAAAAACTCTGCACAAACTCCAGGTATTTGTCAACGTTCAGACCTGTACGCTGAATCACCCTGGTGTAATAATGCCAGGAACCCTTGTCCGTATTCAGGGTAAAGACCAGGGTATACTCCTGGTTCATCAAAATGGAATTCTCCAGAGCAAACGTGGCAGTCTGCGCACTGCCGTTCTCCTCAAAGTTCTTGATCTTGGCATTTTCCACCACTTTGCTGCCGTCCGAGGTCCTGACCTCATAGACAAGGTTTTTTATTTTATGGTCGTATGGCAGAATGCTGACAGTCATCTTCTTGTCTGTTCCCACAGGAGTCAGGCTGTCTCTCATGAAATCCACCTGCATTTCCTGTGCGTAACCGTACATACGGTTCATCTCCTGGCCTTCGTACATCATGGAAAGCACGGGAAGGGACGCCTCCTCCATGTCCATCTTGTTCTCTGTTGTCTCCTTATTCATAAAACTGGAGAATCCGATAACACCCAGGATAAATATGAGCAGCAGGACTCCCAGCTTTGTCAATACTTTTTTCATCTATCGTTCCCTTCTAAGAACAAC
>NZ_JBANBF010000022.1:0-57387 GCF_037000545.1 Blautia sp. JLR.GB0024
ACGGAGCATGTGGAAACTGTTTGCCTTCTCACGCCAAAAGCTTAGTAATATAGAGGCTGCCTACATCCATAGATAGATGAGGTTTCTAGGAAGCAAATATTGAAAAATGAAGATTCTGTGAATGCAGCAGTGTTTCAATTTTAAATTTACACCGTGAAGCATTATGGAATAGGATTTTTAATAAGCAGTATATTACCGAAAAACATGAACAGATCCTGAAACCAGCGTTGGATATGGATTTTTCTGTGTAGCAGCAAATATCTATTAAGGAGCAAACACTATGTACAAATTAATCATTCTGGACTTGGACGGCACCCTTCTCCATACGGACAAATCCATCTCCCCATACACCCTTCATATCCTGGAAAATGCAAAGCCCGGGGTATCCTGATCGGCATCGCTACTGCCCGTGGGGAGACGAACGCGAAGAATTTTATTTCAAGAGTAAATCCCGACATCATTATTTCCAGCGGCGGAGCTTTGATCAGCTGCAGAGGGAAGTTCGTTTACGCGGCGGCCTTTTCTCCTGAGGAGACAAAAAGGATCATAGACACTGTCGGAATTCTTACAAACGGACAGAGTGAAATTACCGTTGATACGAGAACCGGCCACTACTGGAATTATAAAACAGACCCACACGAGATATATCCTGACTGGGGGGAAGTGATCTACACGGATTATAAAGATTTTCACGGAGAGGCCCTTAAAATTTGTGTGGAAACCACTGACCGAAAAATAGCCGAGAAAATTGCCGAGAGTATCGGAGATTGTGATTTCGCCAGATTTTCAGACGGTGACTGGTATAAGTTCACAAAGGCCAGCGCCACCAAGGCGAATGCACTGCGTAAGGTTTCCGGGATGCGGCACCTCACACTGGATGAAATCATATCTTTTGGAGATGACTACGCAGATATGGGAATGCTTCAAATATGCGGCAGGGGAGTTGCCATGGGCAATGCCATTGAGGAAGTAAAACAGGCCGCCGATGCCATAACGGACAGCAACGATAACGACGGAGCAGCCAAATATCTGGAAAAATATATACTGGAAAAAAATGAACTACCTATCTAAAAACTGCACTGACAGCCACATTGCATTATTTTTTGCAAATGCAGTGCATCAGATACAGGGTAGCGGAAGGCAATTGTTTGAGCTTGCAGCAAATGATAATTTCAGCCGCCGCATACCGGTAAACCATGGGGACCCCCCTGTTCTGCAGACAACAGGGGTATGATTTTCTTTTCCTTTTCTCCGGCATATGGTATAATATTTTTTATGTAAGATAAAAAATTTGAGTGGAATTGGGCTGCTGTCTGTCTGGACAGGCCAATGCCATGACAGCGGGGGTAAAGAATGTCAAAGATTTTGAACAGGGAAAGAAAAAAGTCCATATCCACAAGAATAACCGGGAGTCTGCTGATCGTCCTGGTTCCGTCACTGGTCATATTGATCGGCATTTCCTGTATCATGGCGGCAAGTACCATTTCAGATCTGAATGATGATCTTCTGGAGGTACAGACGGATTACGCAGTTTCCATTGTAGATGATTTTTTCAGCAGTAAGGTGACAGCAGTCAGTATGTTTGAGGAGAGTGATGACCTCCAGTCTTATTTTAAAGCTGTGCATAGAGCTGAGGATATTGACAGTTATAAGGAAAAGGATGTGGTCTTAAAAGAACTGTCCGGCGCGTTGGAACGGATGGCCGGGGAAATGGTTCTGCAGGTATGGATCGCAGATGAAAAGACAGACAGCTATCTGCTGGCTGACGGGAATGTGGTGGATGCGAATCTGGCAGATGTGGTCTGGCGCCAGCCGTTGCTTGAAGGGAAGAAGACCGTGGTGTCTGAGCCCTACCTGGACCCGGCCACAGGAGAATCCATAGTTTCCGTGGTGTCCCCTGTTTTTTCTGAGGACAATACAGACGTTTTGGGATTTTTCGGGTTTGACCTTTATGTGAGCAGCCTGTCAAAGCTTCTCTCAGAGATAAAAGTGGGTGAACACGGATATCTGGAGGTGTTGTCCAACAGCTCAGATTACATATACAGTGATGATTCCACGGCAATGGGGAAAAATGTCAGGGAACTGGACATAACAAATGAATATAAAGAAAAAGTGGAAGACAATTACAGTGGTATCTTCAATTTTGACTACAGAGATACTGCCTATACCTCCATGTTTAAAAACTGTGAGACAACCGGATGGCTGGCAATTGCCACGCTGCCCCTGTCAGAAGTGAATGCCACACGCAATCATCTGATCGCGGTACTTGCTGTTCTGTCAGTTGTTGTACTTGGACTTCTCACTGCGATCGTCATGGTGATCACCCGCAGGATAATGAAACCACTTGCGGAAATCAGCAGCGGTATGCAGGAATTTTCCAGAGGCAATCTGGAAGTGAACATCAAGGAGTATGGAAATGATGAGATCGGGCGTCTGGGAGCCAGTATTCGCTCTTCAGTCAGCACTTTGAAAGAGATGATACATGATATTTCCCATATTTTGAGTGAAATCTCAAAAGGGAATCTGGACCTGACGGTGAAAGATAATTATATCGGTGATTTCCGGTTCATCCGGGAGGCACTGGAACAGATCATAGAGTCACTGAATTTGACTCTGGGCCAGATCAATGTTTCCGCGGAACAGGTATCCTGCGGTTCCGAACAGGTATCAGAGGGTGCGCAGTCCCTTGCCCAGGGGGCATCGGAGCAGGCCGGAGCTGTGGAGGAGCTGGCGGAGAGTATTGGAGAGATATCCGGACAGGTGGCGGCAAACGCGGACAGCGCCGCTGATGCCAACAGCAGAGTAGCCGAAGTGGGCAGGGAGGCGGCCAGGAGTGACAGCCGTATGCAGGAAATGCTGGCCGCAATGCAGGAACTCAGAGAGAGTTCGCGCGAAATAGGCAATATAGTGAAGACCATTGAGGATATCGCGTTCCAGACGAACATACTGGCATTAAACGCTGCCGTGGAGGCAGCCAGGGCCGGAGAGAGCGGCAGAGGGTTTGCCGTGGTCGCAGGTGAGGTGAGAAACCTTGCAACCAAGAGCGCGGAGGCATCCAGAAACACTACAGCACTGATCGAGAGCTCACTCAGGGCAGTGGAAAATGGCGCTGCGCTTGCGGAGGAAACGGCGAAGACATTAAGACGTGTGACGGAAGGGGTCAGCGGGGTGGCTGAGACCATCAACAGGATTTCCGAGGCATCGGATGAACAGGCCCGCTCTGCAGAGCAGGTGGCGCAGGGAATTGAGCAGATTTCCAGTGTGGTTCAGGTGAATTCCGGCACAGCGGAGGAAAGCGCAGCTGCCAGTGAGGAGCTTTCCGCACAGGCACAGCTTTTAAAAGAGCTGATTGGAAAATTTCGGTTGAAAAACAGATAAATAAAAACGGAGCCGGGAGGCATTACGATACTTACCAGGTTCGTAAATGCCTCTCTTTTTTCTTATTGCAGCAGGTAGGCAGCTAATCATGTGTTACATAACCGGAAGGAGGAGGGAAATGCATGTCCATGGATAATTTGATGAATCTGCTGGATTCTTTGCGTGAAACAAGCATTTATGTCATAGAGGAGAAGAGTCACCGGCTTTTATATGTTAACCGGCGGTTCAGGGAGACAGGCCGCGGCAGGGCTGTGCAGGGGGCAAAATGCCATGAGATCTGGCCTGAGTTATGTGCTAATTGTCCTGTGGAAGCTATGGGAGACAGCGGTTCCAGCCATACGGTGTGTTATGATCCGCTGCTGAAGACCACAGTTGATGTGACGGCGGACCGGATAAACTGGGATGGCCGTATTCCGGCTGTGGTGGTCACATCCTCCCCTCACCGCCCGAGCTTTGAGGAAAAGCAGTGGATCCAGAATATTGAGCAGATGTACGCCCAGAGCCTGGTGACCATTTTCGATGAATGTATCATAGCGAATCTGACCGGGGATTATTATATGAATTGTCAGAAAGATGCCATGTGGACGGATATACCGGAGCAGGGCAATTTCGAAGCGGAAAATCAGAAGTATTCCCAAAAGGTACTGCACCCGGATGACCTGGAGCTTTTCAATGAGAACTTTTCCAGGGAGGCCATGCTCCGTCTGTTCGGTGAAGGGAAAAAGCAGATTTCCAGGCGTATGCGCCGTCTTACCGCGGACGGCACTTATCATATGGTGGAATTTACGGCAGCCAGGGTGGATGAACTGGGGGAAAAGGAGTGCTGGTGTATTCTGGTATTCCGTGATATACAGGACGAATTTCTGCAGAAACAGCAGCGCAATCTGGAAATCACACAGCTTGCCACAGCGGCAGGGTTTGCATATCAGATGCTCATATCCATTAACCTGACGAAGAAGACTTATCACATGCTGGAATATGAGCGCTATCCTGTTGTCCGCCCCGGGACGGAGGGGAATTTTGATGACTTGATTGAAGCCGAGCTTGCCACTGTCCACCCGGATCACCGGGAGGAATTTCGTGAGAAGTTTTCCTATTTTTCCCTGGTCCATGCGTTTTCCAGAGGAGAGCGGATTGTCTCCATGGAGGTGCCACATCAGGGGGAAGACGGAAAGTATCACTGGTATTTTACACAGGTAGTGCGTGTGGACAGCCCCTACTCCGATGATCTGATCGAGATCACGCTTTCACGAAATATTGATGGAGAGCGCAGGGCGCAGCAGGAAACGCTGGAGAAGGAGAGGCGCGCAAAGCAGCTTTTGGAGGATGCACTGCGAAAAGCGGAGAAAGCCAGCCAGGCAAAAAGTGATTTTTTGTCCAGAATGAGCCATGATATCCGTACGCCGCTGAACGCTATTGTGGGAATGACAGAACTGGCGCAGCTTCATTTGGAAGAAACAGAAAAATTAAAGGATTATTTCACGAAGATTCAAAGCTCCGGCGCCCATCTGCTCGGATTGATCAATGAGATCCTGGATGTCAGCAAGATAGAGAGCGGCACGGTTGAGATCGAGGAGAGGGAATTTGACCTGGACAGTCTGGTAAAAGAGGTTTCAGAGATGGTGCGCATGTCCCTTGAAAAGAAGAAGCAGATATACTCAGCTTCGGTGGAGGAAGGCACACATACCCAGGTGCTGGGTGATGCCAGAAGGCTGAAACAGGTGCTGGTGAATATTCTGGAAAATGCATCAAAATATACGGACCGAGGAGGACAGATCTCTCTTCTTGTCCGGGAGACACAGAAGGAGGAACAGGGAGCCGGAACATACCAGTTCCTGATCGAGGATAATGGCATCGGTATGAAGCCTGAGTATCTGGAACATATCTTCGAGCCTTTCAGCAGAGCGGAGGACAGCCGGACCAGCAAGGTTACGGGTACCGGACTGGGCATGACGATCGTGAAGAACCTGGTTTCCATGATGGATGGGACCATTGATGTGGAGAGTGTATATGGAAAAGGTTCCAGATTCCTGGTCACACTGTGTATGACAAAATGTTACGGCACCGTCACGGTTCCTGTGGAGGGACAGATGGAGGATATCTCCGTGTTTTCTGCTCTGCGGGCGCTGCTTGTGGAGGACAATGAGCTGAACCGACAGATCGCTGTGGAGATGCTGGAACTTCTGGGTGTACAGGTGGAGGCTGCGAAGGACGGACAGCAGGCAGTGGAAGCTGTCTGCAGCCATCCACCTCTTTACTATGATATTGTCTTCATGGATATACAGATGCCGGTGAAAAACGGATATGAGGCTGCCCGGGAGATCCGGAATTCCGGCATGGAACGGATTAACGAGCTTCCCATTCTCGCCATGACAGCGGACGCCTTTGCGGAAGATATCAAAAGCGCACGGCTGGCAGGCATGAATGGCCATCTGGCAAAACCGATTTCCATGGAACAGTTAAAGAAAGCTCTGGCAAACTGTTTTATATGGAAAAAGAAGAATCAGTGGGGAGATACGGAGGAAACCAATTGATCCGGAAACAAGGTTTTCAACAACAGGTATACGAAAGACACGGCGGTCCGGACAGCAGAAAGCATAAAATGACAGGACGGAATCTCCTGGATGTATTAGAGTATAGACAGGAGGTGGAAGCATGGAATGGACGGAATGTCTGAAAGGGGCAGTAAAGTTTATAGAAGCCCATCTGCTTGAGGAGATAGAGGTTAAGGACGTGGCAGCTGCTGTATATATGTCCTCTTTTTATTTCCAGAAGGGGTTCAGCATTATGACAGGCTATTCAGTCGGTGAATATATCCGGCAGAGACGCCTGTATCTGGCAGCGCTGGATGTGCTGGCCGGACAGGAAAAGGTGATAGATCTGGCATACAAATACGGCTACAGTACGCCGGAGAGCTTTACCAAAGCATTCAGCAGATTTCACGGAGTGCCGCCTATGCAGCTCAAGGGCAGTGCCGGGAAAATGAAGGTGTTTCTTCCTCTGAAAATCACAGTGACCATACAAGGAGGAGACAACATGGATTACACGGTTGAAAAGATGGAACGCATGCAGGTCATCGGCCTGGAGTGCGCAGTGCGTTATGACAGTTCCTATCAGGAAATTCCGAAGCTGTGGGATATATTCAGCAGGGATTACTGCTCATCCGGCAGAGAAGAAAGTGCAGCCAGCCGGACAGTAGAGCGATGCGGCATCGGGGAATTCGGTATCTGCATGGAGACAGAGGACAAGGGCAGCGAATTTAAGTATCTGATAGCCGGCAGATATGACGGCGGGGAAATCCCGGAGGGGATGAAAGTGCTGGAGATCCCTGCTATGGAGTGGGCAAAGTTCTGCTGTACCGGTCCTCTCCCGGGAGCACTGCAGACGATCAATACAAAAATATTCCACGAATGGCTTCCCGGCAACCCGGATTATGAGATCGCGGCGGGAATCAATCTGGAATGGTATTCCATGGGGGACTGCAGTTCCCAGGATTATGAAAGCGCAATCTGGATACCGGTCAGGAAAAAATAAATAATGCAGTCATTACATGATTTTTCGGAATTATGGGATGACTGCATTATTTTGTGTTATAATAAAAGGAATAATGACTGATACCGGAAGAGGATGGAAAATGGGAGATAATATTTTTCTGAAAAACAGTAAAAAACCGGAGTTATCCGATTATATGAGCTTTAATGTACAGGGCCGGGGGAATCTGGGCGATGACATACCGCTGGCTGTATACCGGCTGATGGAATTTTCACTCCGCGAGCAGCTGATGGAGCAGCTTGGCAGGGAGGAGCAGATACAGATATTCAGAAAAGCAGGGTACCGTGCCGGGGTGTATTTTGCAGAAAATATGCTGGACATTTCTCTGTCTTTGAATGAGTTTATAGCAGGGCTTCAAAGACGCATGGAAGAATTGAAAATAGGGGTGCTTCGTGTGGAGAAGCTGGATAAGGAGACAGGAAAGATCGTGCTCACAGTCTCAGAGGACGCGGATTGCTCCGGGCTGCCGCTTCTGGGGGAGACCGTGTGCAATTATGATGAGGGATTTATCTCAGGAATCCTGTCTGCCTATATGGGAAAAGAGTATTCGGCTGTGGAGATTGACTGCTGGGCTACCGGGGACAGAGTGTGCAGGTTCAGTGCCGGTCCAAAAGAATGATGAGGTGCGGGCATGGAAAAGGATAACTGTGAAATGCTTTTTGAATATTTGAAAAGCATACTTTACGATTCACCCATCCGGCCTCTGCATGTGGAGGAGCTGGATGCCCCGTACCGAAAACTGGGACTTGGGCTTCAGTATCTGCAGAAGGCCGTAGAGGAGATGCAGGCATATACAAAAGACCTGTCCCAGGGAAACCTGTCAGGGGAATTCCCGGCCAGGGATAATTTTCTGTGTGCCAATCTGAAGAATCTGCATGCCAATCTTAACCATCTGACATGGCAGGCAAAGGAGGTGGCGGCGGGTGATTATTCCCAGCATGTCTCCTACCTGGGAGAGTTCTCAGAAGCCTTCAATACCATGACTGCCCAGCTGAAGGAACGGGAGGCGCTGTTGAAGGAAGAGACTGCCAGAGTGCAGAAGCGCGCGGAAGTCATAGAGGGGTACAATGAACTGCTGGTGGAACTGACCACAAAAAGGAATGAGTGGATACTGGTGGTGGACGCAAACAGCAGGGATATTGTATACTGCAATAAGAGAAAAGATGAAAAGAAGATAGATCCGGAATTCTGCCATATCTGCCAGCACAGGCTGTCCTTCAGGAATAAGATCCTGAACTGGCAGGAAAGCGGTCAGTACAAGGTCTGGGAGATGGGAGATGAGGAGCAGGGTTTCTACCGCATCACTACATTTCTCATAGAGTGGCAGGGAAGAAATGCCTATGCCCACATTGTGGTGGATATCACGGATGACAAGAAGGCAGCCGACAAGCTGACGAGCAAGGCCTACTGTGATCCGGGAACGGGAATACAGAACCGGCTGTTTTTTGTGGAATATATGGAAAAGGTGCTGGAGGAAAAGCGGGATATTGTCCTGTGCTATATGGATCTGGACGGACTGAAATATGTCAATGACAGATTTGGCCACAGCGAGGGGGACGCCTATATCCACAGTTTTGTGGAAGCAGTCCAGAAATCTTTCAGAAGTATGGATGTCTTTGTACGGATCGGTGGGGATGAGTTCTGTATCGTCATGTCAGAAGGCGAGAAAAGGGCGGCGGAAAAAAGGCTGGCTGATCTGCTTAAGGATTTTGTCAAGACGAATACCAGACCATATCCCGTGAGCTTCAGCTACGGTGTGGTGGAGATAGAGGGGAAGAAAAACAGCCTTGGCCTAAAAGAGATTGTCACCATGGCAGATGCCAGAATGTATGAATGCAAAAAAATAAATAAAGAAAAATATCACAGGAACATATAAGGTTTCGACAGATATGGAAAGGTGAAGAAAAGATGAGATACAGAGCGCTTGGAAAGACAGGGCTGAAGGTCAGCGAGATCGGACTGGGGGCAGAGTGGCTGGAGCGCCACAGCGCCCGGGAGGTTAGTGAGGTAATTTTACACTGTGAGGAAGCGGGAATCAATATTCTGGACTGCTGGATGTCAGAGCCGAATGTAAGGTCAAATATCGGGGCAGCCATCAAAGGCAGAAGAGAGCGCTGGATCATCCAGGGACATCTGGGGTCCACCTGGCAGGGCGGACAGTATGTAAAAACACGTGACATAGAACAGGCCGCCGCCGCCTTTGATGATCTGCTGAAGCGTCTGGGAACGGATTACATAGATTTGGGCATGATTCATTTTGTGGATGAGGAGGAGGAATTCCACCGCATCATGAAGGGGGAATTCTATGCGTATGCCGGGGAATTGAAGGAGAAGGGAACAATCCGGCACATCGGAATGAGCACCCACAATCCTGCGGTTGCAAAGATGGCAGCTGAGAGCGGAAGGATCGAGATGATTCTGTTCAGCATTAATCCTGCCTTTGACATGCTTCCTGCCAGTGAGGATATAACGGAATATTTTAAGGAAGACTATGAGGAAGAGCTGGGAGGCATTGCGCCTGAACGGGCAGAGCTGTACAAAATCTGTGAGAAAAACGGTGTGGGGATCACGGTTATGAAGGGATACGCCGGGGGGCGGTTGTTTTCTGCTGAGACTTCCCCATTCAAAACTGCGCTGACGCCGGTACAGTGTCTGCACTATGCCCTGACGCGTCCTGCAGTTGCCAGTGTGCTGGCAGGATATGACACACCGGAACATGTGGATCAGGCTGTGGCCTATGAAACTGCCTCCGAGGAGGAGAAAGACTATGCCACGGTTCTCGCCAATGCCCCGGCCCATGCCTATTACGGGCAGTGTACCTACTGCGGACATTGTGCGCCATGTCCCTCAGGGATTGACATTGCAATGGTCAATAAACTGTATGACCTGGCAGTGATGCAGCCTGAGGTACCGGCATCTTTAAAAGCCCACTATGACGGGCTGTCCGCAAACGGCGGGGACTGCGTGGAATGTAAAAGCTGTGAAGCTAACTGTCCCTTTGGTGTAGTCATTACGGAAAAAATGAAAAAGGCGGAGATACTTTTCAGATAAAGCCTGCCGGGGTAAAAGGAGTTTCTGATATGAGAGAAAGATCACAGGTGCCGGGTAAAGGCGTCAGTGTGCCGGTAATGCTGGCTCTGTTATTTTTGGTGTTTCTTCTGCCATGCGATACGGTTTGGGCGGGGGAAGATACGGAGAAGAGGGTTCTGAAGGTGGCATTTCCGGAGGTGGATGGATTCACCGAGACAGATACGGACGGAACACGCCACGGAATTGTGGTAGACTATCTGAATGAAATTGCAAAATATACCGGATGGAAATATGAATATATCAATGTGACCGGCGAAGAAATGATAGATAATTTCATGGCCGGTGAATATGATCTGATGGGGGGCACCTACTATCTGGAAGGGATGGAGGAGTACTTTTCCTATCCGGATTATAATGCCGGTTACGGTAAGTCTCTGATCCTGGCACGCAGGAATGACAGCAGCATCAGAACATATGACTGGAAGAGCATGAACGGCAAGACCATCGGCGTATATGAAAATGCCAGGGAAAATATCCGCAGGCTGAAACAGTTCATAGAGAGCAATGCCATTGACTGTACCATCAAATATTATAACAAGGACCAGCTCTTTAACGGAAATCTGTATCCCTATCTGGAGAGCGGGGAGATTGATATGCTGCTGGGCAATATTGCGGATGATACGGAGGTTTTCCGTCCGGTCGCCACGTTTGACTCCCAGCCCCATTACATTGTGACCACACCGGACAATCAGGATGTGCTGGAAGGATTGAATATGGCACTGGAAAAAATAGCGGACTCCAATCCGAATTTTGCGGAGGAGTGTTACCAGGCAAACTTTCCTGACAGCGGTACAGCCAGTATATATATCAATGATGAGGAGAGAGCCTATATTGAGCAGAAGAAAACGGTCTCCATCGCGGTAGTGGAGAACTGGCATCCTCTTTTCTGCATTGAATATGCGGAGGGACTGCACAACGGTCTGATCCCGGATGTACTTGAGGAGGTTAAGAAGTTTACCGGTCTAGAATTTACCTATGTATATGCCGAGTCCTATGCGGATGCCCTGAAGCTGGTGCAGGAGGGAAAAGCCGACATGATGGGGGCTTTTTTGGGAAACGAGGAGCAGGGGGCAGAGATGAATCTGGCCCTGACGCAGACCTACGGTACCCTGAATGATATTATAGCCAGGAACAAATCCGTCAGCTTTCCCTCTGAGGGACTGGTGGGCGCCGTGGTGGAGGGGCTGCAGATGCCCGCAGGTATAAAGACGGAAGAGGTGCTTTATTACCCCAACGCGGCGGATGCTCTGTCCGCTGTAAACCGCGGGGAGGCAGATTTTTTCTATGGCCTGTCAGCCAACATGGAGGAGGAGATCCAGAGGCATCATTATACGAAGGTGGTGCCGAACACCCTGGTCAACAATGCAAATGATATCGTGTTTGCCATGAAGAGCCCTGCAGAGACTGATCTGCTGACGGTTATGAATAAGGCCATCAACAGTATGAGCAGTGAGGAGAAGGATACCCTGGTGAATCAGAATATGATATCTGTGGGGATGAGTTCACTGACCGTAGTGGATCTGCTGTATGCCAATCCGATCCTGTTTATCACTGTGATCGCGGGTGTATTTCTGCTGGTCGTATTTCTTGTCCTTATGGCCGCCCGTTCCCGTGTGCGCTCTGCAAAGATGCAGGCCAGCCTGGAGAAGGCGGAGGCGGAAAACAAAGCAAAAGGTGAATTTCTCTCCAGAATGAGCCATGAGATCCGTACGCCTATGAATGCTATTGTGGGACTGAGTGACCTGACCTGTATGCTGAAGGATGTTCCGGAGGATGTGAGCAGCAATCTGATAAAGATAAGGGAATCCTCCCATTATCTGCTGAGGCTGATCAGTGATATACTGGATATGAGCAGAATTGACAGCGGAATGATGACAATTACTTCCGAACCGTTTTCTGCTGTGCGGCTTGTGGATGAAGTACAGAATATCATGGCATCAGAGGCCCGCAAATACGATCTGGAATTTGAGATACACAAAAAGATCAAAGACGATATCCTGGCAGGGGATGCCGTGCGTTTGAAGCAGGTACTCATGAATCTGATCTCCAATGCCTTTAAATTTACTCCGGCCGGAGGTCTTGTACAGCTCTACGCAGAGCAGACCGGAAACAGGGATGGAAAGGCAGTATATGAGTTCCGTGTGGCTGATAACGGAACAGGGATATCAAAGGAGAACCAGCAGCGCATTTTTGAAGCCTTTGAACAGGCGGGGACCAGTTCTGCCAAGAGTCAGGGAACCGGGCTGGGGCTTGCTATCAGCAGGACTATTGTAAAGCTTATGGGGGGAGAACTGAAGCTGAAAAGCGAGCCGGGACAGGGCAGTGAGTTTTATTTTACCATAGAAATGCCTGTGGAAAATGCGGAGGATATACAGGAAGAAACCTCTGAAGAAAGAGAAGGTCCGTGCCTTTTGGATTATCACATTCTTCTGGCTGAGGACAATGACCTGAATGCGGAGATAGCCCAGGAACTGCTGAAGATGCAGGGCGCCGTTATACAGCGCGCCAGAAACGGAAAAGAGGCAGTGGAAATGTTTGAAAAAAGCAGGCCAAAAGAGATTCGGGCAGTTCTCATGGATATCCAGATGCCGGTTATGAACGGGCTTGAGGCGGCCCGTGCCATAAGAAAACTGGGAAGGGAGGATGCAGTGTCCATTCCCATTATCGCCATGACAGCCAACTCCTTTAAGGAGGATGTGGATGCGGCGGCAGCGGCAGGCATGGATGGTTTTGTGACAAAACCGGTGGATGCGGAATATCTGTATCAGGTCCTGCAGAAAGCGGCAGCGTCAAATAAAGATTCCCTTTGAATAGAGAATTGCGAAAGGAAATAGATTATGACAAAAGAAGAACTGGCCCTGGAAGTGGTGGACAGATTGAAAAAAGAATATCCGGATGTGGGCTGTACCCTGGATTATGACCAGGCCTGGAAGCTGCTTGTAAGCGTCCGGCTGGCGGCCCAGTGTACGGATGCCAGAGTCAATGTTGTGGTACAGGATCTGTATGAAAAGTATCCGGATGTGAGCGCTTTGGCTGACGCGGATGTGGAGGATATAGAACGGATCGTCAGGCCATGCGGCCTTGGAAAGAGCAAGGCCAGGGATATCAGCGCCTGTATGAAAATCCTGCGGGATGCGTATGGCGGCAGAGTACCCGATGATTTTAACGCCTTACTGAAGCTTCCTGGCGTGGGAAGAAAAAGCGCCAACCTGATCATGGGAGATGTGTTCGGGGAACCTGCCATTGTGACAGATACGCACTGCATCCGCCTGGTCAACCGCATAGGTCTGGTGGACGGTATAAAAGAACCGAAAAAGGTGGAGATGGCTCTGTGGAAGCTGATTCCTCCCAAAGAGGGCAGTGATTTCTGCCACAGACTGGTATTTCATGGCAGGGATGTGTGCACAGCCAGGACAAAGCCCCGATGCGGCAAGTGCTGCCTGCAGGATATCTGCCCCAAAAACGGCGTGTGATCCGGAGCTTCCTCCCATACAGGAATGGATTACCGTAAAAACTTGAACAACAGGGAAATCTGTACTATTATAAAAAGGTACTATCTGTAAAAAGGTAAATAAAATGACAGGAAATAACGAAAGATGAGCAGCTTTACAATTGTGCCTATTATTGCACTGATCTGTTACATATTTTTGCTGGTATCCTTTTTGGCGGCAAAAAAGGATGCGGCGATCTATGCTTTTATGGAACTTCTGCTGACCATGGTCATATGGGCCAGCGGTTCCCTCTTTATGAGACTTGCCTATTGGCCCTCTGTGGGGTTCTGGTTTCATGTGTCACTCACCGGGCTTTTTATGATTCCGCTTATATTTTTTCATTTTCTGCAGAAATTTCTGTGTGTTGAGAAGACATACCGTATTTATTTCTGGACTGCAGCCATTGTCCTTATGCTGCTGGTGAATTACAAATACGAGATCTTTGTGCAGGCACCCCAGGTCCTCCGATTGGAGAACGGCGGCAATGCCTATGTTTATCATATGCACTGGCAGGCAGTGATACCGTTTCTGGTGGAGGGCGGCGCCCTGTCTGCCTGCGGGCGTATGGTCTATGAGAACCGCAGGGAAAATAAATTTGCGGGAAAAAGCCTCAGGCCTGTGTGGTATGGCATCGGTGCCCTGGCATTGGGACAGATATGCATCGCATTTCCGGCCTTCAGCGGATTTCCCATTGATATCTGTTCCGGTATTGTCATGTCTGTGTGTGTATATTACGCATTGTACCGGAAGCGTCTGTTCCGTCTGAATCTTCTGGTTTCAAAGGCCAACTGCTATGTGGCGGCATTTTTGATCTCCATGCTGCTGTTTTACAGTTTTATCCCTGACTATAACGCCCTTCTGGAAAAGCATTTCGGTTTTGAGGAGACACAGCTTACCATGGCGGTTTCCTTCAGCATGGTGCTTGCGGCAGTGGTGATCTATCTGATCATCAAGGCAGCCCTTGATACGGTATTTGAAAAAGATGAGATCATGCAGTCCAGAAGTATCGGAGAATTCAGCAGCGGGGTTTCCTACCTGACGAATGTGGATGGAATTCTGGAACAGATGATGCAGACCATAGAGGAAGCAGTTCCGGCTGAGGCTGTCCTTATTTTTCTCAAGGATGAGAGCGGGGACTATAGACTGACTCTGGGAAGCGGGAAGACAGAAGGACTGTCCTGTGTCATATCAAAGGACGAGAAGGTTTTTGACCTGCTGAGGGAATCCGGCGGGTGTATTTTTACGAGGGAATACAAAAGCGTGCCGGTATATAAGAAATTCATTGCCGATATGCGCATACAACTGCCAAAATATAAGATTGAGTGCATAGCCGGGATCAGGGACGATGAGCAGTATCAGGGACTTATCTTTCTGGCCGGAAAGAAGAACGGGGAGAGATATACACCCGGGGATCTGAGCTTCTTTGAATCTCTCAGTTCTGTGGCCTTTATTGCCATACAGAACTCCAGGCTGTATGAGAAGGCCTGTGAGGAGGCAAGGAGAGATTATCTGACCGGTGTAGCCAACCGCAGGTATTTCTATGAAGTGCTGGAACAGTGCTGTGACAGTGAGGCTTATGATTTTGGTTCCCTTGTGATGATCGACGTGGATGATTTCAAGCTGTATAATCAGCTCTACGGCACAGAAGCAGGTGACGGTGCACTGAAGCGGATCGCTGAGATGATCCGGGGAGAGGTGGGTGAGAAGGGAATTGTAGCCAGATATTCCGGCAAGGTCTTTACAATCCTTCTTCCGGGGGTCACGGAGAGTGAAGCGGAGGCACTGACGGGTCGTATATCGGATCTGGTGCGGGAGATGAATAAAGCGTCCGGGGAAAATGCCATGAAGGTGCTGACCGTAAGCTGCGGTATCGCCCTGGGTGTCTGCCCCATCCATGATTTTCATGAACTGATCGAACATGCGGATACGGCTGTCTACTATGCCAAGAAAGCCGGGAAAAACAGGACGGTCATCTATAAGGAAGGAAATGGCGGGGAACGCCCTTCTGAGCTGTCCTACCAGCCGGGGGTGTATTCCGATTATGCGCCTACTATTTATGCGCTGACGGCAGCCATTGACGCGAAAGACCACTATACCTTCAGTCATTCGGAGAATGTGGCTTACTATGCAAGGGAGCTGGCAAGAGCGTACGGTATGAATGAGGAGGGGCTGAAGATCATATATGAGGCGGGGCTTCTCCACGATATCGGTAAGATCGGGATTGAGGAGAACATTCTGAACAAGCCGGGAAAGCTCACAGATGAGGAATACGAGATCGTGAAATCCCATGTGGAGCTGTCCATCGGCATTATCCGGCATCTTCCCTCCCTGGACTATGTGATCCCGGCCGTGATCGGCCATCATGAGAGATATGACGGAAAAGGATATCCCAGAGGCATCCGGGGGGAGGAAATCCCGCTGATGGCCAGAATCCTGTGTGTGGCGGATTCCTTTGATGCCATGGTAACTGCCCGCAGCTACAAGCCCAGCATAGAGGTGGAGGAAGCCCTTCACAATCTGGAAGAGGATGCGGGCAGGCAGTTTGACCCAAAACTGGTTCCTGTATTTGTCAGAAATATCAGGGAGGGCCGAATCGCAATCCGCTGACGCCGGACAGACCGCCGTTTATTTAAGGCGGTACAGCAGGCGTTTTGTGCGGGAGCAGCCTTGGAGATACTGAATCTCCAGGGCGTGGATATAGTTGTTTAAATATAGTATGGTTTCCGGTCCGGATTCCCTGCCGCCGTAGCGGATTTCCCGGAACATACGGAAGATTTCAGTTAAGGCTGTTCCGGGCACATCCAGTGTGCCGGCAGCCTTTTCTTCGTATTGAAGCAGAGTTTCCCCATCCTCAAAGGGGATACCTGACAACCGGCCGAGCAGGAAGAGTTTATCCATGAGGAAGAGCATTTTCCCGTAGCTGTCCATGGCAGCATAGGCTCTTCGCTGCATGAATTTCCGGAACAGGAGCACAGCGCCGGCCACAATGCAGGCAGCCGTAAGAAGGAGGAGGAGAGGAAGAAGCTTCAGCAGTATCAGCAGAAAGCTTTTATAAAAAGGCTCTTCTGTCTCGGTATCCCGGACAGAGGCAGTGTTTCCATTATCCTCTGTCTCCATATGGGGACTGCTGTTTTCGGGGCCTGCAGGTGCGGGGAGAGAAGAATCTTTGGAGGTTTCATCCTCCCAGGGGGATGCCGTGTTTGCAGAGTATCCGGGGGTGGAGTCAAAGGGAATCCAGCCCACAGGTTCCAGATAGGCTTCCGCCCATGCGTGCGCACTGGAACCGCCCAGATGGATTTCCGTATCCTCCACGCTGCATGTCTGATCTGTGGCAAATCCCTCCACATAGCGGGTGGGGATGCCCCGGCAGCGCCCCAGCACCGCCATGGCAGTGGCAAAGGAGGTACAGTATCCGGATTTGGTGTCAAAAAGGAAACAGTCGGCAAAATCACGTCCTTCCTCCAAAACCTCAGTTGTGGTGGAATAGCTGTAACCCAGCAGATAGGTACGAATCGCCTCCAGCTCCTCATAGGGCGTCTCACAGTCCCGGGTGATCTCATCGGCAAGTTCATATACCCTGGGGGGAAGATCCTCCGGCAGTAAAGTGCAGTCCTCAAAAATGCGGGAGCGGCGGGTATTGTCCCTGTCAAAATCACCACGTACAGCCAGAAGTTTTTGGAAATTTTCACTTTTATAGTTAAGCTCCACATACTGCAGGCCGTAGACAAAGCCGACGCCTTTTGGTTTTGGAAGCAGAAGATTGCCGCCGTGAGCCTCCGGCTTCAGAGAGGAAGGAAGCTGGAATTTCCAGGTGTTGGGGGCGTGGAACAGGCTTTGTGTTTTGAGGCCTTCAAATTTTATTTCTATGGAGCACACATGTGTCAGGGAACGAATCTCCGTGTCCGTCAGCCCGGAAACGGACAGTGCTTCGTTGATCGTCCTGTATTGCTCCTGATATTCTTTTCCCCGCTCCTGCCCGGTGGGTTCTTCCGGTTTCCAGGAGGTCCCGTCATAGGTGTCGTAGATAGTCCCCGCCAGATAAAGAGGGGATTTGGTCATGGTGCCGGTGACGGAAATCTGTGGTTTATCTGACCGGATCAGGCTTCCGCCCAGCACGCCCTCTGAACCGTATCCCGTTTCGGACAGGGCGTATATGTTTGAAGCACCGGAAAAGAGATAATCCAGATTTACCAGCAGTGCGTTTGCTTTTTCCTGTACAGCCCCTGCGGCTTTCCGAACGGTTTCCCAGCGGATGGGCGTGCTTTTGACAGGGAGCAGACAGATGAGAATAAGGCATGCGAGAAACAGGGGGGACAGAAAAAAGACTTCCTGTTTTCCGATGCCTCTTTTCTTTCCTGCAGCCTCGGCCAGAAACAGCAGGCAGCAGAAGAATATCAGGCAGATATTCCATTTGGACAGGGGAACCCCCACTGCCCCGTAATAAAAAAGGCAGGTGATCTCCGCAAGCAGGATGGGAAAGGTCAGGAACAGATGCCGGACCGCAAAGAGGCACAGCACAGACCCTCCGATACAGGCAGCTTCCATCTGTATGTAGGGAAGGATAGTATACAGATCTCTGCCGGTCATGAAAAAGAAAATGAGAAGTATCACATGCAGGATCAGCAGAATACAGCCTGCGGGAATGACAATGTCTTTCTGGACCGCATAGTGGAGAAGCAGGGAAAAGAGCACGGCACCGGCACTTAAAAGAAGGGTAGGCCAGTGCAGCACCCAGAAAGAGTCAGCCAGCAGAAGAAGGCCTGTGCAGAGACAGGCCCCGTGGATGCTCTCATAATATTTGCCGATAAATTCCCGGTATTTTTTCATAAATTCAACTCTCCTGCATAGATGCACAGCACTTCATTTCCGAGAAGCCGGCTCTCCTCTATGGTCTCTGTAAGCGCAGGGGTCTGGGAGGAGGTAATGAGGATGTAGGCTCTGGTGCCTGCCAGACGGCTGGTGTACCGGCGCCATACCTTCTCAAGAGGAAGCGCGGATTCAAAGGAGATATCTGCACATTTTTCATAAAAAGCTTCAAACCCGGTACATACATCTATGAGGATCTCCCGGATTTCCGAATCCATATAGACTACCCGCACAGGGATTTTTTTCAGATAACAGTCCTGCAGATAGGAGAGGGCTGCTTCCAGGATATTGTCCTCTGTCTGCAGCCGTTTTTCCGTATCTCCCTGTACAGGACTTAGATCCAGCATGAGGATGGTCTCAAAAAGCTCCTCCGGCATCTGTCTGCGCACGAGAAGTTCCCCGGTCCTGGCAGAATTTTTCCAGTGAATATATTTCTTGGGGTCTCCGCTCTGATAACGCCGGACTTCGTAATCGGGCAGATTCTGGAGACGTGAAGTGGGAAACAGTGTGTTTTTGGGGTCCTTTTTCTGCAGTGCCAGGCTGAGACGTTCCAGCGGAAGGATGCGGGGCTTGGCTGTGAGGCGGACCTGGGACATCATGGGGTAGGTGATGGTAAAAAGCCCAAGAAAGTCTGTGACTGTGACGCTTTTCACGCCGACGGGGTAAGTGCCTCTGTGTCTGCAGTACATTTTTGTCTCCACCTGCTTCTGGGCATGGGGAAGGAGACAGAGATGCTGCAGTTCCCGGTCTGCGCTGTCATGCTGCATGCTGACCATATCGGTATAAAAGTGCAGGGTAATATCCGTAAAGGGCAGAAAGTCTTCATTGCCCAGAATGAGCTGATAGGGGACTTTCTGCCCTTTTACTACAAGGTGCGAGACATTCTGTACAATCTTAAAACGAAAATAAACGTACAGGGAGTAGAGCAGAGCCAGCAGGGGCAGCAGCAGGGCAAAGTAGAAGAGCAGATAAGAAACCGCCTTGCCCTGAAAGCTGACCAGCACAGTGCTGCCTATGAGGAAGAGCAGACAGACGGCTTTTTTCATAAGACAGGGACATGAGCTGCCCGCATGGCTTCCTGCAGCATTTCCTTTTCCTTTTTTCCCTCCAGCCGTGCTTCGGAGGACAAAATAAGCCTGTGCAGCAGCACCGGAGGAGCCAGAGCGGCAATATCTTCCGGTGTGGTGTACATGCGGCCCTCCAGATAGGCGCGGCTTTTGGCGGCGCGCACCAGGGCAATGGCGGCTCTGGGGCTTGCGCCCAGGGATAAATATCTGCTTTTTCTGGTATTTCTGGCGATCTCAACTGCGTAGGCCATCACATCATCATGCACAGCCACGGTTTTGATCTCTTCCTTTATCTTCAGGATGTCCTCCCTGGTGGTGACCGGACCCAGTTTTTTCAGGGGTTCCCCGTTGACCATACGGCGGACAATGTCTGCCTCGTCCCCTGGTGTCTCGGGATATCCCATGGATATCTTCATCAGAAAACGGTCCAGCTGTGCCTCCGGCAGACGATAGGTGCCCAGCTGCTCCACAGGGTTCTGGGTGGCAATGACCATGAAAAGCCCGGGAAGGGCATAGGTGGTGCCGTCCACCGTGACCTGCTGTTCCTCCATGGCTTCCAGAAGGCTTGCCTGGGTCTTGGGTGAGGTACGGTTGATCTCATCTGCCAGGAGAATATCATTCATCACAGCGCCGGGAATGTAGGAAAATTCTCCGGTCTGCATCTGGTACATGGACATGCCGATCACATCCCCGGGAAGGGTATCAGGGGTAAACTGGATTCTTGCAAAGCTGCACTGGATAGACTGGGCAAGGGCTTTCCCAAGCGTTGTCTTGCCGACCCCCGGCACGTCCTCCAGGAGAAGGTGTCCGTCAGAGAGCAGGGTAATGAGTGCCAGCTCGATGGCCTTTCGTTTCCCTACGATCACGGACTCCATATTTTCAATGATCATGTTCAGTGTTTCCGACTGAGGCATATAAGACCCCCCTTACTATTTCATATAGTATTATAATAACAAAGCAGGACAGCAGTGTAAATGTTCAAAAAGGCTTTTATCTGCCAATTATTGCGCAGTGGAAGAAAAGCAGGTATAATGTATAAAATATGACAAAAAACTACAAGGTGACAGTAAATTTATGCGGAAGAAAAAATGGTTAAAAAGACTGGCTGCGGCACTGGTGGTACTCCTCATTCTGTTCGTACTGGCATCCAATATCGTGGTGGACCTGGCACTGGTCCCGGAGAAGATGGAACAGACCCAGGCGTTTGAAGATATCACGGAGGACAGCTATGAAGCCTTGGTCCAGACAGATGATATTGAGCAGAACAGAATGTCCAGTCTGGAGAAGACAAACAGGTGGGCCGAGACTGCTGACAGTGAAGCGTTGTCTGTGACAACTGCGGATGGTTATCTGCTGAAGGGAATGGCCTTTTACCAGGAGAGTGAGAGTCACAACTGGGTTCTGCTTCTGCACGGCTATACAGGATGGAAAGAGGAGATGTACCCGATTGCGTATGAGTATGCGAGAAGAGGATATCAGGTCCTGGTGCCGGATATGCGCTGCAGCGGGGACAGTCAAGGCGACTTTATCGGCATGGGCTGGACAGACAGGAAGGACAATCTGCTGTGGCTGCAGACCATACTGGAAAAGGACGCGGATGCACAGATCGTCATTCACGGACAGTCCATGGGAGGCGCCTGTGCCCTGATGATGACAGGGGAAGAACTTCCGAACTGTGTTAAGGCAGTGGTATCGGACAGCGCGTACACGGATGCATACAGTATTTTCAAAAAACAGCTCAGGGACTGGTTTCATCTTCCGGGCTTTCCCCTGGTGGACGGGGCAGGCCTGATGCTGCAGATGCGCGGGGGATACAGTCTGAAAAAAGCCTCTGCTCTGGAGGCAGTGAAGAAAAGCACACGCCCTGTTCTGATCATTCATGGGCAGGAAGATGTGTTTGTGCCGGTGGAGATGGCTTATGAGCTGTATGATGCGGCAGACTGTGAAAAGGAAATTCTGATCGTGGAGGGCGCCGGACATGCACAGGCACCGGACAAGGCGCCGGGAGTGTATTACAATACGGTATTTTCTTTTTTGGAGACGCATGGAATGGGCGTTTTTGGCTGAAAATACAAAGTGTAGGAACAAAGCAGAAAAGAATCCTTGGATGTGCGGCTTGAAAAATCTCTGTCTGTCTGCTATAGTAGGAAGATAAAGCGTATGTGCGGTGCTGAACAGGGTGCGGTACGGGATTACTGGAGAAATATTATGCATGAAAAAATAGAGGTACTTGGCATTTCCGTGGAGAAATGCTATGTAGAGGACGTGATGGAGTGCGTCAATGAGAACTGGTTTAAAGAAGTGCTGTCCACCTATGGAGTGATCAACATGAAACTGCTGATGGCTGCCCAGGAGGACGAGAAGCTCAAGAAATATATCAGCATTCTGGACAAGGCCGTGGTGGATGAACCGGAGGTTCTAAAAGCGGCAGGGGTGGAGGACAAAAGACTTGAGGAGGAGGCTTCAAGGCACGGTTTCTTTTCCACGCTGTTCTGGTTTTTATCCCATTATAAGAACCAGGTGTTTCTCCTCGGCGAGACAGAGGAGGATACGGAGGCCTTCTGTCATTTTGTGGAGGAAAAGTATCCGGATATTGTGATCGTGGGAAAAGACAGCCTGCAGGAGGCTCATGCTGACCAGATCGACAGGGTCATCAATGAGATCAATTCTTTCAGTCCCCAGGCAGTGCTCACATGCTCCAGGAATATGGGGATTGAGCGCTTTGTGGCGGATAACAGGAAAATGATGAACACAAAGATCCTGTTCTGCCTGGGGGAGCGTCAGGAAATTCAGCAGGAAACAGGATTAAAAAAGGGCTGGCTGGGAAAACTTCTGGAAAAGAGTACATTCAAAAAACTGGTATCACAGTATAATGAGGAGAATGAGGATACGGGAAAAGGAGAAGAATAGCATGCTTGCTGAGAAAAAAGGAAATTGGCGGGCATATGTGTATATACTGATCGGGACGGCTGTCATGGCCGTCTCAATCACTTCCATTTACGACCATATGCAGATGGTGACCGGAGGTTTTTCCGGTCTGGCCATCATTATCAAATCCCTGACAGAGAATCTGATGCCCGGCGGAATCCCCCTGTGGCTGACCAATGCGGTCTTAAATATTCCGCTGTTCTTCCTCGGGGTGAGCATCAAGGGATGGGGATTTACCAAGAAGTCTATCTTCGGTGCCCTTGCCCTGTCGCTCTGGCTCTTTCTCATACCGGAGCTTCCCATCATACCGGACGATATGCTGCTGGCAGCCCTGTT
Source organism: Blautia sp. JLR.GB0024 (assembly GCF_037000545.1). Classification (NCBI taxonomy): domain Bacteria; kingdom Bacillati; phylum Bacillota; class Clostridia; order Lachnospirales; family Lachnospiraceae; genus Blautia; species Blautia sp. JLR.GB0024. The sequence continues at coordinate 22,709 of NZ_JBANBF010000022.1, forward strand.
CGGCGGTGTGATCATGGGGGTGGGCATTGGCTTTATCTTCATGGGACAGGGAACTACAGGCGGAACGGATATGGTGTCCGCCTTGATTCAGCATAAGATGCGCCATTATTCTATTGCCCAGATCCTGCAGGTGGTGGATGGGGCCATTGTCATTTTAGGTGTCTTTACCTTTGGGCTGCAGAGGGCGCTCTATGCGGTGATCGCTATCTTTGTCACCACAAAAGTGACGGACGGGTTCCTGGAAGGTATGAAGTTTGCCAAGATCGCCTTCATCATTACAGACCTGCACGACGAGCTGGCAAAGAGTCTTATGGAGGAGCTGGAGAGAGGGCTGACCGGGATCTCCGCCAGGGGTATGTATTCCGGTGAGGAGAAGACCATGCTCTTCTGTGTGGTTGGAAAGAAGCAGATCGTGCGGTTAAAAGAGCTGGTGACCAGGACCGATCCCAAGGCATTTGTGATCGTGACAGATGCCCGTGAGGTCATTGGAGAAGGTTTCCACAGCGGCGAGGAAATGTGATTTTTTCCTCTGTCTGAATCGTAAAAAGAAAAGGGAAAATGTGAACAAAATGTTACATTTTGAAAAAAAGATGTAATATTTAACATTTTCTCTTTATTTTTTTTCGATTATGTATTAGTATATAGTGTAGGGTTTTTTGTTTTTATGGGATGGAAACAAGGAAGTATACTATATAATGAAAGAAGGAAAGAGAATGATATCAAACCAGGTACTACAAAACACTCTGGACGGGCTGAAAAGCATATCCAGAACAGACTTCTACATCACGGACATGGAAGGGAAAGTGATGGCATCTACTTTTTCTGAGAACGTCTGTGCACAGGAGGAAGTCCTAGCTTTTGCAAATTCCCAGGCGGACAGTCAGGTGATCAAAGGGTATCAGTTCTTTAAGATTTACGATGACCATCAGCTTGAGTATGTGCTGGTTATCAATAGCGCCGGAGACGATGTCTATACACTGGGAAAGCTTGTGGTTTTCCAGATTCAGGGACTGCTGACCGCATACAAAGAGCGGTTTAATAAGGACAACTTTATTAAGAACCTGCTTTTGGACAATCTGCTTTTAGTGGATATCCATAACCGGGCCAAAAAGCTGCACATCGAAGTGGATGTGCGCAGAGTTGTATTTATTCTGGAAACCAACCAGGATAAGGATTACGGCTCTCTGGAAAATATTAAAAATCTATTGGGCGGCAAAACAGGGGATTTTGTCACTGCTGTGGATGAGAAGAGCATTATCATTGTAAAAGAGCTGACTGTCACGGATAATTATCCGCAGGTGGATAAGATTGCAAATATGATTCTGACCACACTGGGGATTGAGAAGGATGGCAGGACGCACATTGCGTACGGCACCATTGTGAAGGAGTTAAAGGAAGTATCGCGCTCCTACAAGGAGGCCCGCATGGCTCTGGACGTTGGTAAGATTTTCTTTGGAGACAGAGAAGTGATCGCTTACAGTTCCCTGGGCATCGGCCGATTGATCTACCAGCTGCCGATTCCTCTCTGCAAAATGTTTATCCGGGAAATTTTCGATGGGAAATCTCCGGATGATTTTGATGAGGAGACACTGACCACCATCAATAAATTCTTTGAAAACAGCCTGAATGTCTCAGAGACATCAAGACAGCTGTACATACACAGGAATACCCTGGTATACCGTCTGGATAAGCTCCAGAAGAGTACCGGCCTTGACCTGCGTGTGTTTGAAGATGCCATAACATTTAAGATAGCCCTGATGGTGGTGAAATATATGAAGTATATGGAGACACTTGATTACTGATATCCGGGGAAGCGGGCATCAGGAACACAGGAGGATATTTATGATTGATTTAAAGGGCGTGAGTAAAGCATACAGTAAGGGCCAGCCGGCGCTTAACAATGTGTCGCTTCACGTAGAGAAGGGTGAATTTGTTTTTATCGTGGGCAACAGCGGTTCAGGTAAATCCACTCTGATAAAGCTGCTGTTGAAGGAACTGGACCCCACAAGCGGAACCATTACGGTAAACGGACAGCGCCTGGACAAGTTAAGACGGAGAAAAGTGGCGAAATACCGCAGGGGAGTCGGTGTTGTATTCCAGGATTTCCGTCTGCTTCGTGACAGGAATGTTTATGAAAATGTAGCATTTGCACAGCGGGTCATTGAGCGTCCCACACGTGTCATCAAAAAGCGCGTGCCTGAGGTCCTCACCTTAGTGGGCCTGGCTGAAAAATACAAATCACGTCCGGACCAGTTATCCGGCGGTGAGCAGCAGAGGGTTGCCCTGGCAAGGGCATTGGTAAACCGTCCAAGCATCCTGCTTGCGGATGAGCCGACAGGTAACCTGGACCCTAAGAACTCTTTTGAGATCATGAAACTGCTGGAAGAGATCAACGAGCGCGGTACAACCGTTCTTGTCGTTACACACAACAGGGAAATCGTAAACGCATTCAAGAAGCGAGTGATTACCATGAAGAAAGGCGTCATTGTAAGCGACGAACAAGAAGGTGGATATCAGTATGAGAATTAGTACAATAGCATACATATTAAAACAGGGTGTGAAGAACATCTGGAGAAATTTAAGATTCTCCCTTGCTTCTATTGCCACCATGTCCGCATGTATATTCCTGTTTGGACTGTTTCTTGCACTGGTTATGAACTTCAGATATATCGTCCACACAGCGGAGGAAGGCGTAGCGGTTGTTGTATATTTTAACGAGGGAACAAAACAGGAGCAGATCGATGAGATCGGCCAGAAGATACAGGCCCGGGAAGAGGTTGCGGAAGTAAAATACATCTCTGCCGACCAGGCGTGGGAAGAGTTCCGTGATGACTATCTGGGCGGTGACGAGGCGCTGGCAGAGGGATTCAGAAATCAGGATAATCCTCTTGCCAACTCAGCGAACTATCAGGTGTATCTGAAAAACGTTGAGGAACAGAGCCAGCTTGTAGAGTATATCCAGTCTCTGGACGGTGTGCGCAGTGTCAGTCAGTCACAGTCAGCGGAGAAGACACTGTCCACATTTAATAAATTGATCGGATACGTGTCCCTGGCCATTGTATTCATACTGCTGGCAGTTGCGTTCTTCCTGATCAGCAATACCATCACCATGGGTATTTCCGTGCGGCAGGAAGAGATTGGGATCATGAAGCTGATCGGAGCCACGGACTTCTTTGTAAGGGCACCGTTCGTCATCGAAGGTATCCTGCTGGGTATTGTGGGCGCGGCCATTCCTATGGGAATCCTTTATGTGCTCTACAATAAGGTGATCGAATTCGTTATGACAAAATTCCATCTTTTGTCAGGATTCCTGCAGTTTTTGGATGTATCCCATGTATTCCGCATTCTGCTTCCGGTAGGTGTGGGTCTTGGTATCGGTATCGGTTTCATTGGAAGTATGATATCCGTAAGGAAACATTTAAGGGTATAAATGATAAAGTACAGAAGAGATGCTGCCAAATGGATGCTGCCTCCCGCCGTGCGGGAGGGCTGTTTGGCAGTGTCTTCTTTTTTATTTTATAATAGATTACAGGAAAGGAACTGGAAAAGTGGACAGAAAGAAATATATCAAAGGGTTTCTGCTGGGTGTTCTCTGCACGGCTTTGATGGGAGGCGGTGTACTGGGATACCTGTGGCAGCAGGATCAGAAGGGTGTGCTGAATGCCTCCACAGTGAAGAAGGCAAAGGTGATCGAGGGGATCATAGATGAATATTATCTGGAGGATATAGACGAGGAGGAACTGGAGGATTATCTGTACAAAGGTCTGGTGGCAGGTCTCGGGGACCCCTATTCCGGATATTACACCTCAGAGGAGTACGCTAAGCTGAATGAGAGCACAGACGGTGAGTACCTGGGTGTGGGCGTGGTGCTGCAGCAGGATGCGAGAACGGGAATCGTAACTATCACCAGATGCTATGAGGGCGCGCCGGGAGCTAAGGCGGGGCTTCTGCCCGGGGATGTGATCTATAAGGTAAACGGGGAGGCTGTCATGGACAAGGAACTGACAGAGGTGGTGAAGATCATCAAGGGGTCAGAGGATAAAACAGCCCACCTGGAGATCGCCAGGGAGGGGGAGAGTGATTATCTGAGCCTGGATATTCCCTTGGAGCATGTGGAGGTTCCCATGGTGGAGCATGAGATGCTGGAGGACCATATCGGATATATCCAGATCTACGAATTTGCGGAGGTGACAACTGCCCAGTATGAGTCTGCTTTTCAGGACCTGCAGAGCCAGGGGATGGAACGCCTGATCGTGGATCTGCGCGATAATCCCGGCGGACTTTTGCTCTCCGTGTGTGATATTCTGGAGCAGATCCTGCCCAAGGGCCTGATCGTGTATACGGAAGATAAGAACGGGAACAAAAAAGAATACACCTGCGACGGGGAAAATGAACTGCAGATTCCCCTGGCGGTTCTCGTGAATGAAAACAGTGCCAGCGCGTCAGAAATTTTCTCAGGTGCAGTGCAGGATTATGGAATCGGCAAGCTGGTGGGAACCACCACTTACGGAAAGGGAATCGTACAGATGCCCATTCCCCTTACAGACGGAAGCGCGGTAAAACTCACCATCGCCAAATATTACACCCCAAACGGGCGGAACATCCACGGAACGGGGATTGAGCCGGATGTGGAGGCAGAGCTGGATGACAGTCTCCGCCAGCAGGTTACCATAGAGAAGTCTGAGGATAACCAGCTTCAGAAAGCCATAGAGGTGGTCAGGGGAATGTAGGGGAAATGCAGTTGAAGAGACGGGCAATCCGTGGTAAACTGTTTAAAACGGAAAGAGAGGGAGACAGCGTATGAGTGAATATGTAATTATGACAGATAATACAGTGGATATGCCCTTGTCATGGTTTCAGGAAAACCAGGTGGATTATCTCTGCCTGTCCTGCAACATGGATGGGGAAATATATGATAAGGAACATGTCATTGACGATAAAGAATTTTACAGGCGCATGAGAGCAGGTTCCATGCCCACCACATCCCAGGTAAACCCCACAGCGGCGGAGGAGATTTTTGAGTCGGTGCTCAAAGAGGGGAAGGATGTTTTATATCTGGCGTTCTCATCCGGCCTCAGCGGAACATACAACAGCTGTCGTGTTGCAGCGGAGGAGCTCAGGGAGTCTTACCCGGACAGAAGGATAGAGGTGATCGACACCCTGGCTGCGTCCATGGGGGAAGGTCTGCTTGTATGGTATGCCGCGAAGATGAAGGCAGAGGGCAGGTCCATGGAGGAAGTAGTACAGTGGGTCAGGGAGAACATTCTTCATACCTGCCACGTCTTCACTGTGGATGACCTGAATCATCTCTATCGGGGCGGACGTGTCTCCAAAGCCACAGCAGTTCTGGGGACACTGGCAAATATCAAGCCCATGCTCCACGTGGATAATGAGGGCAAGCTGATACCTGTGGGAAAGGTGAGAGGACGGAAGAAATCCCTGGCAACGCTGGTCTCCATGATGGAGGAGCGGGTCGGCGCTTACCGAAGCAAGAATGAGATGATCATGATCAGCCACGGGGACTGTGAGGAAGATGCCGCGTATGTGGCAAAGCTTGTGGAAGAGAAATTCGGCATAACCCATGTTATGATGAATCCCATAGGCGCTACCATCGGTGCCCATGCCGGCCCCGGTACCGTAGCTCTGTTTTTCCTTGGTGATTACAGATAACGGCTGCTGTCCGCTGTATTCGGCAGTACATTTCGCGTTTGCACAGTAATCGGATAACATACTGAATTTTTTATATTATAGGATATAGCGCTTGACAGTTTTCAGCAAGAGAAGTTAAACTGATAGAAGTGAAGGATTTACCAAGGAAAAAGTGTATGAAAGGATAAATGCACGATGGACAATAGATGTGGGAGTTCTTCTGAAGGTTTTCGGGAGGAGGCATTGGGGCGTTTATGAACAGCAGACAGACAATTCTGATCGTAGATGATGTGGAAATGAACCGTGCGATTTTGGATGCCACCTTTTCGGAAGACTACAGAATCTTAGAAGCTGAGAACGGAAAGCAGGCCATGGAGCTTATCATGGAGCAGCAGGACAGGCTTGCCGCCATACTGCTTGACGTAATTATGCCTGTTATGGATGGATTTGAAGTGCTGGAAGAGATGCAGAAGCTGGAGCTTACGCATAAGATCCCTGTCTTTCTGATAACTGCAGAGAACTCTCAGGAAGTATTGAAAAGAGGGTATGAGCTGGGCGTTGTGGATATTATCGGAAAACCAATCATTCCCTTCTTTATCCGCCGAAGGATCGGCAATGTGATACGGCTCAATAACATTGTGAATGAGCAGGAAGCCCTGCTCCGGGAACAGGCCCAGGAGATTCGGGAACTGAACAGCTCTATCATCGAGACACTTTCCACAGCGATTGAGTTCCGGGACTGTGAATCCGGCGAGCATGTTACAAGAATCCGGGATCTGACACTGATTCTCCTGCATGTTATCAAGGATCTGGACCCCTCCTGCAGTATTGAGGAGAATGACCTGCCGATGATAGCAGATGCTGCAGTCATGCACGATGTGGGCAAAATAGCCATTCCCGACGGAATTCTCAATAAACCGGGCAGGCTTACAGCAGAAGAATTTGAGATTATGAAGACGCATACCATACGGGGATGCGAGCTTCTGGACAGTGTACCACGGTTCCGTGAGAACCCTGTGTACAAATACGCGTATGATATCTGCCGGCATCACCATGAGAGGTGGGACGGACGGGGATATCCGGACGGGCTGAAAGAAAATGAGATATCCATCCAGGCGCAGGTAGTATCTGTAGCGGATGTCTATGACGCTTTAGTCAGCGACCGTGTATACAAAAAGGCATATTCCCATGAGACTGCATATGAGATGATACGCAACGGGGAATGCGGCTGCTTCAGCCCCCTTCTGATGGAGGGACTGAGCAGGGCCAAAGATAAGATGAAAGCGCTCTATAAGAGAGTAAAGTAGAAAGGTGCATCTGCACCGGCGTTTGAACGGACGCCGGGAGATGCGCCTTTTTGACTGTTCTGCCCGGTGCAGGAAACTCAGCGGGATTCCGGTTCCCTGGAAAGACGGTAGCAGCGGGGAGACATGCCGAAGCGGGCCTTAAATATCTTATAGAAATAGCTGAAGTTGTGGTATCCCACATTCAGACCGATATCCGTCACGGACAGGGATGTGTTCTGGAGCAGATAGGCTGCCTGGTTCAGCCGCTTTTCCTGGAGCAGGTCCTTGTAATTTTTTCCTGTATGGCGCTTGATGATACGGCTGAGCCAGTAGAGGTCATAGCCCAGTTCCTGTGCAAGCTCAGACAATTCCCCATCGCTGTAATGTTCCTCGATATACTGAAAGACAGTGAGCAGCAGTTCCTGTTCATAATTCTCCCGTCCGATCTCCGCTTTGTCGATATAGTTCATGAGCTGCAGAAAGAGCAGACCCATGGTGACCTGGTTGGAGCTTCTTTTGTTGGGCTGCTTGTTGTGCAGGGTCCAGATAAGATTTTCCACAAGGTTCTGGATAGGCAGAATATCTGCCACCTTAAAGTGGAGATAATGGACATTCTGGCTGCCGTTTTTCAGGCATTCGATGATGAATGTCCGCAGCATATTATCCTCCGTACCGATCATATCAAGGGGCTGGCCGAAGAACTCAGGCAGTATGATAAAATTGACGGCAATGTCGTCATATCCTGCAGGAAATATTTCCTGGGTGGCAGTCTGACTTAAAAAGAGCAGTTCTCCGGTGCCGAGAAGAACCTCTGAGCCGTTTATCAGGTGGCGGGTGCTGCCGGAACACATATAGATCATCTCCACGTAATTGTGGTTATGTTTCGGGAAATGGACAAAGCGGGTATGAGGGCGGATCTGCAGCAGTTTCCCGTGCTCCAGCAGCTTTTTGTTGTCAATGGTCATGGAATGCTCAAGATTGTAGAGGGAGGGATTGATTCCCTTCTGCCCGTTGAGCAGTGCCTGCTCCTCCGGTGTTATCTTTTTCAGTTCTTTTAACAATTCCTGGTTCATGGCCTTCCTCCCTCCTATGGAATCCTTCTGTATCTATAGTAATATGCAGGAGAAAAAAATGCAATCCGCAGACTGCAAATAAGGTTATAAAATTATGCAAACCGTGTACTTTTTCTTTTGTGTTATTTCCGATAAAATGGGAGCATAAGGAGGTCGGAAAGGATGACAGAATATTATCTGGCGGTGGACATCGGGGCGTCCAGCGGACGCCACATTCTGGGCCATATGGAGCAGGGACGTATGGTGATGGAGGAAATGCACCGTTTCTATAACGGGCTCACCGTGAAGGACGGGGAAGCCTGCTGGGACCTGGATCAGTTATTTGAGGAAATCAAGACAGGACTTAAAAAATGCAGGGAGGCCGGGAAGATACCTGTGAGTATGGGAATCGACACCTGGGCTGTGGACTTTGTGCTTTTAGATGATACGGACAAGGTTCTGGGAAACGCAGTGGGATACCGGGATAAAAGGACAGAGGGCATGGACAGGCTTGTCTATGAGGTACTTCCGGAGCAGGAGCTGTATGGAAGGACAGGGATCCAGAAACAGATCTTTAACACGATCTATCAGCTCATGGCTGTGAAGAAAAAACATCCGGAATGTCTGGAAAAGGCATCTGCCATGCTCCTGGTGCCCGACTATTTCCAGTTTCTGCTCACAGGCAGAAAGGCGTCTGAGTACACCAATGCCACCACAACCCAGCTTGTGAGTCCAAAGACAAAGGACTGGGATTTTGAGCTGATTGAAATGCTGGGATATCCCCGGCGGATTTTTCAGCCTGTGGTAAAGCCGGGCACGGTACTGGGGAATTTTACGGAGGAGATACAAAGAGAAGTGGGATTTGACTGTCAGGTCATTCTGCCCGCTACCCATGATACGGGGTCCGCAGTTCTGGCTGTGCCTTCCAATGAGGATAAAACTTTGTACATAAGCTCAGGCACCTGGTCCTTGATGGGAGTGGAGCGAAAGGAAGCGGACTGTTCGGAGAAAAGCCGAGGGCTGAATTTTACCAATGAGGGCGGCTATGATTACAGGTTCCGTTATCTGAAAAATATCATGGGGCTGTGGATGATCCAGTCTCTCAAAAAAGAACTGCAGGACGCCTATTCCTTTGCCGGGCTGTGCGAAATGGCATCCGGGGAGACGATTTCCTCCCTGGTGGACTGCAACGACAGCCGTTTTCTGGCACCGGAATCTATGATCAAGGCCGTACAGGAATACTGTGAGGAGACGGGACAGCAGATTCCGAAGACACCGGGACAGCTTGCGTGTGTCATTTACAGAAGCCTTGCGCAGTGTTACGGAAAAACCGTGAGGGAGATAGAGGAAATGACAGGGGTGCATTATAAGAAGCTCCACGTGGTAGGCGGCGGTGCCAATGCCGGGTATCTGAACCGGCTCACTGCAGCCAGCACCGGAAAAACGGTACTGGCAGGTCCTACGGAGGCAACTGCTATCGGCAACCTGATGGTGCAGATGATGGCAAAGGGAGTTCTGGCAGATTTAAAAGCAGCCAGACAGTGTGTCTATGATTCTTTTGAGATGAAAATATATGAGCCGTGAAAACAGTATTTTAAAAATAACAGGAAAGTCAGGAGGAAAACAATATGACGACAGAACAGAGATATGAATCCGCCAGAGAGATTTATAAAAATATAGGAGTTGATACAGACAGGGCAGTGGAGACACTGAAGAACATCCACATTTCCATGCATTGCTGGCAGGGGGATGATGTGCAGGGATTTGACCATGAAGGGCCATTATCCGGCGGTATCCAGACAACAGGCAACTACCCGGGAAAGGCAGCTACACCCCAGGAACTTATGGATGACATTGACAAGGCGCTGAGCCTGATCCCGGGAAAGCACAAGCTGAATCTGCATGCCAATTACGCTGTCTTTGAGGATGGGGAGTTCGTGGACAGGGATGCCCTGGAGCCAAAACATTTTCGGAAATGGGTGGAGTTTGCAAAAGAAAGAGGCATGGGACTTGACTTCAATCCCACATTTTTCTCCCATGAGAAGGCAGAGAGCTTTACACTTTCAAGCCCGGATGAGGAGATCCGCCAGTTCTGGATCCGCCACGGACAGGCCTGCATCCGCATTTCCCAGTATTTTGCAGAGGAACTGGGCCAGCCCTGCGTGATGAATATCTGGATTCCGGACGGCTATAAGGACGTACCGGCTGACCGTCTGTCTCCCAGGGCCAGATTTAAGGATTCTCTGGACCAGATCTTATCCATTGACTATGACAGGTCAAAGGTCTATGTATGCCTGGAATCCAAGGTGTTCGGCATCGGTATGGAATCCTATACGGTGGGGTCCAGTGAGTTCTGCATCAATTATGCAGCCAACAATGGGATCTTAAGTCTGATGGACAACGGGCATTATCATCCCACAGAAGTGGTTTCCGATAAGATTCCGGCCATGCTTTTATTTAATGAGAAGCTTGCACTTCATGTGACAAGGCCGGTGCGCTGGGATTCTGACCATGTAGTGCTGTTTGACGATGAGACAAAAGAGATCGCAAAAGAGATCGTGAGGAATGATGCGCTTGACCGCGTATTTTTAGGACTGGATTTCTTTGACGCCAGTATCAACCGTATCAGTGCATGGGTAGTGGGAATGCGGAATATGCAGAAAGCGTTTCTGTTTGCACTGCTCCAGCCCAATGATAAGCTGAAAGAACTGCAGAATAACGGTGAATTCACAGAGCTTATGATGCTCCAGGAAGAGCTGAAGCTGTATCCGTTTGGGGATGTCTGGAATTATTTCTGCGGACAGTGCAGCGTTCCGGAAAAAGAGGACTGGTTTAAAGAAGTGCAGCAGTATGAAAATGAGGTGCTCAGTAAACGCGCATAGCAGACCGCAGCGGCTGCAGGGAAACATGTCCGGCAAAGGGCATGGTTATCCGCAGAGGAGAAAGAAAGGAACAGGAAAAATGAGAGTATTGGAAGCAAAATTTGTACAGGGCTTTATGAGAATGGCAGATGACGGCTGGAATCAGGGATGGCATGAGAGAAACGGCGGAAATCTGACTTACCGTATGAAAAAAGAGGAAGCAGAGTCCATAAGGGAAGAGCTGTCAGAGGATGGAGAGTGGAAGGAGATCGGGACAGCGGTTCCCGCACTGGCCGGGGAGTATTTTCTGGTGACAGGGAGCGGGAAGTACTTCCGCAATGTTATGAGCGACCCGGAGGATTCTATTGCCGTGATCGAGCTGGATGACAAGGGTGAAAATTACCGCATCTGCTGGGGGCTGGTGAACGGGGGAAGACCTACCAGTGAACTGCCGTCCCATCTGATGAATCATGAGGTAAAGATGCAGGCGACCGGCGGGAAGCACAGGGTGATCTACCATGCGCATACTACAAATGTGATCGCACTTACATTTGTTCTGCCGTTGAAGGATGAAGTGTTTACCAGGGAGCTGTGGGAAATGGCAACCGAGTGTCCTGTGGTATTCCCAGATGGAATCGGCGTTGTGGGCTGGATGGTACCGGGCGGAAGAGAGATTGCGGTTGCTACCAGCGAACTGATGAAAAAGTATGATGTGGCTGTTTGGGCGCACCATGGGATGTTTTGCTCAGGGGAGGATTTTGATCTGACTTTTGGGCTGATGCATACAGTTGAAAAGTCGGCGGAGATTCTGGTGAAGATGCTGTCTATGAGGCCGGATAAGCTGCAGACGATCACTGCGGAGAATTTCAGGGATTTGGCGGTGGATTTTAAGGTGGAGCTGCCGGAGAGATTTTTGTTTGAAAAATAGAGGGAAGAGGCTTACTCTGGGGGACCGGAGGGGCCTCTTTTTTGGGCCCCTCTGCCAGCCGCCTTCTGCCGTACCCCTTTCACCTGGTTTTATAGGGCGGTAAGTGAGATGAGAAGAGGAGGGATTTTTTTGAGTTTCTTAAATATGGAGGATGGGAGGGATTTTTTATGGAATCCTGCCGGATTAAATGATACAATAGTATCATTAGGGAAATTGGAACGGCCGGGGTGACGGTTTGTAAGGAGATAATCGTATGTATGATGAGATGCAGGAGAGAGTAGAGGGGTTTGCCTCGCTGATTTTGAGAAGATATTTTTGTGAGTCGGATGTGGAGTTTCTGATATCTACGTTTGATGACGATATTGTCTGGCTGGGGGCCGGGCCGCAGCAGCGGGCAGAGGGGAAGGAGGCTGTGGCAGCCTGTTTTCTGGAGGGCAGGGAAGATCTGGCGCGCTGTCATATGTACGGGGAGCGGTATGTGACAAGGGCGCTTTCCGGGGATTGCTTTCTCTGTGAGGGGGACAGCTGGATTCAGCCGGGAGAGGATACCGGGCTGTATTTTAAGACGCATCAGAGGATTACATTTATCTTCCGGTTAGTGGGGGATGAGCTGAAGACGGTTCATATCCATAATTCCGTGGATTTTTCAGATATCCAGGAGGGAGAGCTGTTTCCGGTTCAGGCGGGCAGGGATGCTTACAGAAAGCTGGAAGAAAAGCTGGCGGATAAGGACAGACAGATAGAGCTCATGCTGTCTCAGCTTCCCGGCGGAATGATGATCTGCCGCAGGGATGAGGTGTATTCTGCCAAGTGGATCAGTGATAATTTGTGCAGTCTCATGGGCTATGTGGGGCCTGAGGAATTCAGCGAGTGTACTAAAAACTGCTGCAGGGGCTTTATACTGCCGGAAGATTACAGCGGTATGAGGAGGCTGGCAGAAGAAAGTCTGGCAAAGAGTGATCTCTATTATGTGGAATATCGTGTCATGAAAAAGGACGGAAGCTGGTTCTGGGCATCGGACATGGGGAAACGTGTGTGGGATGAGGACGGGGAGGAAGTGATCTACTGCTTCATCGCGGATATATCAGAGAAGAAGGAGAGAGAACTCCAGGCTGAACTGGCGGGAAGAGAAGCTGCCCGGCAGACACGTTTTCTCATGCAGCTTTATGATTCCATACCCTGCGGTATTCTGCAGTTTGAACCGGAGCCGCCGTACCGCATCGTCAATGTCAACCGGAGAGTCTGGGAATCTTACGGCTATGAATCTGAGGAGGAGTACAGAGAAAAATACTATAGTCCGCTTCTGATGGTTCTGGAAGACGAGAGGAAAAAAATAGAAAAGAAGATACTCAGCCTGCGTGTGGGCGGCGGTACTGTGACCTACACAAGACAGGCAAGAAGAAAAGACGGGGCGCCTATGTGGATCAGTGTGATCATGGAACGTCTGGTCAATGCGGACGGCGTGGATGTTGTGCAGGCTATCTTTACGGATATTACGCGGATGCATCTTCTGCAGGCAGCGCAGGAGCTGGAGCAGAGAATTGAAAACCAGTCCCTGCGGGCAGCTACCTGCACGGCATATCCTCTGATCATGAGTGTTAACCTGACCAAGAATACTTACAACTGTTTTATTGAGGAACAGTACTGCCCGTTTGCCAGGACCGGGAATTATGAAGAGATGCAGAAACGGACGCTGGAGGATATCTATCCCTCTTACAGAGAAGATTTTGAGAAATTTTCCGGAAGGGAATCCGTTCTGAAACGGTTTAAAAACGGCGAGCGGGAGCTTTACATGGAAATGCAGGAAAAGGGCCACGACGGAAAATACCACTGGATATCCATACAGCTTATCTGCGTGGACAATCCTGTAGGGACAGATGTACTGGCCATAGAGCTGGTGAAGGTGCTTGACAGCCAGAGAGCAGAGCAGGCCAGACAGGAGCAGCTCTTACGTGATGCACTGGCAGCAGCCAAAGCGGCAAACAGCGCCAAATCGGACTTCCTGTCCAGAATGAGCCATGATATCAGAACTCCCATGAACGCCATTATCGGCATGAGCACCATCGGACAGATGAAAATTGAGGAAACACCCAGAGTCCAGGATTGTTTCCGGAAAATTGACGCTTCATCCAGATATCTGCTGTCCCTGATCAACGATATTCTGGATATGTCCAGGATAGAGACCGGAAAAATGGAGATCAACAGCAGAAAATTTAATTTCGCTGAGCTGTACGAAGAAATCTCCTCCATTATCTATCCCCAGGCTGTGGAGGCAATGATAGATTTTGAGGCCCGGCAGATCGAACCCATTGAACATTACTATGTGGGGGATGCCCTGAGGATCAAACAGATACTTATGAACCTGCTGTCCAATGCCCTGAAGTTCACACCGGCAGGGGGAAAGATCCTTGTGTGTACCCGGGAGGAAAAACGTACCAATGGACATGCCTATGTATGCCTTATGGTTGAGGATAACGGCATTGGCATGTCGGAGGAATTTATGAAGCGCATTTTCCAGCCCTTTGAGCAGGAGAGTTCAGAGAGCGCCAGAAACAATGTGGGCAGCGGCCTTGGGCTTTCCATTGTCTATAATCTGGTTCAGCTTATGGGCGGCAGTATCCGGGCGGAGAGCCGTAAGGGCGAGGGAAGCAGATTTACGGTATGCCTTCCTCTCGGTCTGGTGGAGGACGATGAGGAGGAAGAGTACAGACGGAAGACCAGAGAGCTTATGAAAGATGTGGAGGTTCTGGTGGTGGATGACGATGAGCTGGTGTGTGAGCAGACATCCGCCATTCTGGAGGAGATAGGCGCCCACTCCATCTGGGTGACTTCCGGCCGTGAGGCTGTAAAGCAGGTCAGCGATGCCGTTTCAGAGGGAAGGACCATAGATGTGGCCATGATTGACTGGAGGATGCCGGATATGGACGGTGTTGAGACAACACGCCGCATCCGGGCACTGACCGGGACAGAGACCATGATCATCATCATATCTGCATACGACTGGAGCAGCATAGAGGAGGAGGCCAGACAGGCAGGGGCCAATTTCTTTATCGCAAAGCCACTTTTCCGTTCCACTATTTTTGATACGTTCTCCAGGCTGGGGACAGCGTGCGGGGTGAGCAGGGAAGCAGAGATGGAAAAACAGGATTTTGGGGACCGCCGCGTTCTTCTGGTGGAAGACAATGACCTGAACCGGGAGATCGCCCAGTCTCTTCTGGAGATGCACGGAATACAGACAGATACAGCCGAAAACGGTGCTGAGGCTGTAGCGGCATTTGAAAAGGCACCGAAAGGGTATTATTCAGCGGTACTGATGGATATCCGTATGCCGGTCATGAACGGTCTGGAGGCTTGCAGAAGAATACGGGATCTGGAAAAACACAAAGGGGGAATGGTCCCGATTCTGGCCATGACGGCAAATGCGTTTGATGAGGACAAGGCGCAGGCCTATGAGGCGGGAATGACGGGATATCTGGTGAAGCCGCTGGAGGTAAAGGCACTTTTGGAGGAGCTGCAGACAATCTGGCAGTAAGAGAGAATCGTTTTTACAGGAGGGAATTTTTATGGAGTTGAAGAAAATCAGAATGGGTATTGTGGGGGCAGGCACCTGGGGACAGACACACGCATCTATCTATGCGGAGCATATCTGCGCTGATCCCGTAGCTATCTGTGACAGCAGGGAGGAGCGCGCCAGAGAGATCGCGGATAAATACGGGATCGGGAAGGTGTACACAGACTATCACAGTCTGGCAGCAGACCCGGATGTGGACGCGGTAGCCATTGTGACGCCGGACTTTGCCCATGCGGACATTGCGGTGGCAATGGCAAATGCGGGCAAGGATATTTTGATCGAAAAACCACTGGCAACCACCAGGGAGGACATTGAGAGAATCTGCAAGGCCGTGCGGGAGAACCATGTGCGCTGCATGGTGGACCTGCACAACCGGTGGAATCCTCCCTTCAACACAGCCAAGCAGGAGGTGGAGTCGGGAAAACTGGGAACACCTTACACAGGCTATATCCGCCACAGCGATGTAAAATGGGTGGCGACCGATATGCTTTCCTGGGCTTCCAGGTCCTCAATCCTCTGGTTTCTGGGCAGCCACAGCCTTGACACTCTGCGCTGGATCTTTCAGGATGAGGTAAAACGTGTCTACGCTGTGAAGCGGAAAGGAATCCTGGAGGAAATGGGCGTGGATACCGATGATATCTACCTGACCACCATAGAGTTTGAGCACGGCGGCATCGCCCATATGGAAAACGGATGGATCACCCCCAATGGAAATACTAATGTGAATGATTACAAATTCAGCGTTCTCTGCACAAAAGGCATGATCAATATGGATTTGTCCAGTCATAACCTGATCCAGGAGGTGACGGAGGAGAAAGCCAGCACGCCGGATATCCTGGTATCCAACCGGGTCTTTGACCGCTGCAAGGGACTTTCCTATGAAAGTATCCGCGATTTTATTGATCGCCTGGTGGACGGCAGAGAGTTCCGTGTCTCCATGGAGGATGCCAGAAGAACCGCCATCGCCATTTTGGCTATTATGGAATCAGCAGAAAAAGGCATGCCGGTGGAGGTGCATTACGATTAAAATGTGACGAAGTCTCTTTTCATATTTCTGAATGTAGTATATAATCTGAAAAAAATGTTATAGATAAACATATATGGTCAGTGCAGTAAGTGCGCAGGCCTGTTGGACAGATACTATGATTTTCAGATATGGAGGACAGAATGGATTTACATTTTAAACCGGTAGAAGCAGAAGATATAGACAGACTCACCCCTCTTTTTTGCAGGCGGCCGAATAAAACGTGTGACAGCGTGTTTCTGGACAGCTTCATCTGGAGCAAACTTTACGGTGTCCGTTTTGCAGTCAGTGACGGCAGGGCGATCCAGTGGCTGATGGAGAACGACGGCATTACAGGGACAGCTATGCCGATCTGCAGTCAGGAAGATCTGGAACATTACTTTGGTGAGATCGTGGAGTATTTTAATACAGTGCTGAAGAAACCTTTATACATCCATCTTGCCGATGAGGAGGCAGTGATGGCTCTTGGGCTTATGGAGCAGAAAGACAGATTTCTTGTGACTGAGCAGGAGGATTTGAAGGATTATCTGTATGATGGGGATGCTATGAGGAGCTTGTCCGGAAAGAAGCTGCATAAGAAAAAAAATCATCTCAACGGATTTAAGAGGGCATATGAGGGCAGGTATGAATACCGCCGTCTCTGCTGTTCCGACAGAGGGGATGTGTGGAAATTCCTGGACCACTGGAGAGAGCAGAAGGGTGAGGAAGTGGAAGAGCACCTGGACTACGAGGTGGAAGGTATACACGAGATCCTGAAGAACTGCTCCAATCTCCAGGTCCGCATGGGTGGTGTCTATATTGACGGCAAATTGGAAGCGTTCACCATTGGCAGCTATAATCCGCTGGAGAATATGGCAGTGATTCATATAGAGAAGGCCAACCCTGAGATACGCGGACTGTACCAGTTCATTAACCAGCAGTTTCTTCTGGCTGAATTTCCGGAGGCAGAGCTTATAAACCGCGAGGATGACCTGGGCATCGAAGGGCTGAGAAAGGCGAAGATGTCTTACAATCCCGTGGGATTTGCCAGAAAATATGAAGTCAGACAGATTGATTTCAAGGCAGAAGTGTGAGGTGCGGCATGGAAGTGCGGTATCTGGACAGTTCTGAGAAAAAAAGGTGCAGGAGTCTCTGGGAGGAGGCATTCCCGGAGGATTCGGCATCTTTTGTGGATTATTATATGGAAGAAAAGACAAAGGACAACCGGATTCTGGTTCTTGAGGAAAACGGCAGAATCCTCTCCATGCTCCACAGAAATCCCTATGAGGTCTATGCAGGGGACAGGCTGTGGAAATGCGATTATATCGTAGGCGTTGCCACAGCAGAGGCTGGGCGGCGAAGAGGATATATGCGCAGGCTTATGGAGCGGGCGCTGGCGGATATGAGAGCAGAGGGGATGCCCTTTTCCTTTCTCATGCCCGCGGCAAAAGAGATTTATCTTCCTTTTGGTTTTACTTTTATTTTTGACCAGCCTGAATGGGAACTGCCGGCAATGCGGATTCAGGACAGCACACTGGCAGTGCGGCAGATCACCGGTGGTGCATCAGAGGAACTTATGGAGAGCGCAGGCAGATGGATGGAACGGTGGCTTGGAAAGAGGTATGAAGTTTTCACCAGACGTGATGCGGAATATATGAGGCGTCTTGTAAAAGAGATGGAAAGTGAGAACGGAACTTTGGAGGAGATTCAGGAGAAGGGGAAAACCGCCGGTTTTTTGGGGACATGGGGCCTTGACGGGCAGGAGCAGCGCCTTCTGCTGGCAGAACCTCCCCTGTTACGGGAAAAGGGCAGGGCCAGACCCGCTGTTATGGCAAGGATCGTGAGCCTGCCTGATTTTGTGAAGGTGATCCGCCTGGCGGAGGAAGCGCCTGCAGAACGTCTGGTCTTCTGTCTGGAAATAACGGATGAGCTGTTAGCGGAGAATCAGGGAGTGTTTCGCTGGACCCTTGACCGGACTGCATCTTTTCTTGAACGTATGTCTGCGGCAGAAGACGGAAAAGACACCTCCGGAATCATAAAAATCCACATCCGGGATCTGACGGCCTGGCTTTTCGGATACCGTGTGCCCGGGAAGATTCCGGCAGAAGCCGTGTTTATCCGTCCTATCCGGGGTGTGTTTTTAGATGAAGTGGTTTAAGCCGCAACTCCTGCAGACAGTGATGCACGGCCTGTTGAAAACATTTTTCAAAAAAGCTCCGGTTCAAAAGGTTTTACACCCTTTGGACCGGAGCTTTTTTAAGATGCGCTCTAATGGATCTCTGTTTTCCAAAATCCGTGCAGATTACAGTATGCGTAGGCTGCCACGGGTTTGTCCCCCTCTGTGAGGGCAAAGCAGGCTTTGGGATCACCGTCTGACTTTAAACGGACTCTCTGCAGGCCCTTTTCCGTTTCCAGACAGATAAAGCCGATGCTGTGTTCCTCTGTCATGGGATGGGCAATACTTCCGACATTTACGGTGACCGTATTTCCGTTCTGCTCCACAACCGGAAGATGCTTTTCTGAGGCTCCTTCGGATGTGTTGGCCGTTAATTCCGTCAGCTCTTCTCCGCAGCAGGAAAAGCTGGCTTTTGGATCTGCACAGATGACTTCGATCAGTGTGCTGCATCCTTCTCTGCTGTAAAAATGCGGTTCATTCATAATTTATTACCTCCTTGTCTGTAATAGTTCGGACAAGCCGAACTGTTACGCATCCGGCCATTAAAAATTGCTCCGCGATGGACCGGATGCCTTATAGTCATTCCCACAGAACGTGATGTTTATGTGTTTCCTTTGACATGGTCCGTGCATTCTTTTGGTATAACTTTTGTGATTTTATGGATAATAAGTGGTAACTGAGAAGAAGGAGAGAATGCAAATGGATGAAAAAATAAATCTGCCCATTGTCAACGAAGAGGGATGCTATGAGATTCGCCTGGAGAGTATAGGCGGCCTCGGTGCAAACCTGTGCGGAAAGCTTTTGGGAGAATTGGGGGCATCGTATCTGGGGCTCAATGCATCCAGTTTTTCCAGCTATGGTTCTGAGAAGAGAGGGTCACCGGTAAAGGCATTCATCCGCTGGTGTGCGCCGGACAGGGAAATCCGCATCAGCAGTCCGGTGGAAAAGCCCTATATCCTGGGCCTCTTTCACGAAGCCCTCGCGGGGAAACTGCCGGTCACAGCCGGTGTTCTGGAGGAGACGAAAGTTGTAATCAATTCCCCGGAGTCACCGGAAACGCTCAGGGATAATCTGAAGCTTTACGCAGGCAGTGTCTATGCAGTGGATGCCCTGAAAATCGCCATGGAGAGCAAAAGCCGGGTAAACATGGTGATGCTTGGAGCCATTGTAAAAGCCGCCGGATTCATACCGCCGGAACGGGTGTATGATCTGGTAAGAGACACGGTGGGAAAGAAGTATCCCGCACTTCTGGAGCGGAATCTGGAGGGTGTGAAACGGGGATATGAGTCGGCGGAGGAGGTACATTTTTCTCCTGACGGCAGATATGAAAAGGTTCCCTACACAGAGGTACAGAACCGGTGGGGCTATAAAAATGCTCCGTACGGAGGCGTAAACACCCGCTATGGGAGTACGGTATCCAATGATCTCTCCGCGTCCAGGGAAGGATACATTCCCCTGTTCATCCAGGACAGATGTATCAACTGCGGCCTGTGCGATTCCACATGCCCTGATATGGTCTTTCAGTTCGTGAAGGGGGAATACAAGGGCAGAGAGGCAATGGTCAACAAAGGTCTTGACTATCATCACTGCAAGGGATGCCTGCGGTGTGTGGATGTATGCCCTGTCAACGCTCTGGTACAGGGGGGTGAGAGAGAACACCCGGATAAAAAATGGTTTGTCAGAAACAAGGATCTGATCGTGGATCATCTGGAATTTGAGGATGCAGGGGCAAATTCCTGGGTGACAAGCGATTCTTATCTGGAAGAGCGGAGAATGGATGGAGGGCTGGTTTGATGGAGAGACAGAAAATATTATTTGAAAGCGGAAATGAACTGGCGGCTTATGCGGCAAAACAGATCAATTACCATGTAATGGGCTATTATCCCATCACCCCGTCCACGCAGATTGCGGAATTCCTGGATTTGATGAAGGCAGAAGGAGAACATGATATTTCCCTGATCGCAGCGGAGGGAGAGCACAGTGCAGCAGGTATCTGCTACGGCGCGTCAGCAGCAGGGGCAAGGGTTTTTAATGCCACCAGTGCCAATGGGCTGCTGTACGCGCTGGAACAGCTTCCGGTACAGTCGGGTACCCGTTTTCCCATGGTACTCAATGTGGCCTGCAGGACTGTCTCAGGCCCCTTGTCCATCAAAGGGGACCACAGTGATATTATGTATACGCTGAACACAGGCTGGATCATTTTATTTGCGGATACTCCGCAGGCAGTCTATGACATGAATCTGTGTGCCCTTAAAATTGCCGAGAAAGTCAGGCTGCCGGTGATCGTGGCCTTTGACGGATTCTTTACCAGCCACCAGAAGAAAAAATGCTACGTGTTTGAGGATGACAAAACCGTGGGGGATTTTATCGGTGCTTACGATGCCGAATACTCCGTGCTGGATTTGGAACATCCGGTGTCCATTGGCTCCTATATGAATGAACCGGATACGCTCAACAATAAATACCAGCTCCACCTTGCTATGGAACAGGCCCGCAGGGTGATTCCCCAGGTGCTGGAGGATTATGAAGCCCTGTCAGGGAGAAAGTACCCGCTGGCGGAAGGCTACAGGAATGAGGATGCGGAGGTGATCTTATTTCTGCTGGGTTCTTCTTATCATACAGCAAAAACAGCGGCTGACCGAATGCGGGAAGAGGGCATACGGGCGGGTGTTGTGACCCTTCACGCCCTGCGGCCTTTCCCTGCGAAGGAACTGTATGAGCTGTGCAGAAGCGCAGTGACTGTGCTGGTAGCAGACCGGCAGGACAGCTACGGTGCCGGAGGAGGCAACATGACACTGGAGCTGAAGGCAGCTCTGAAGGACCACAACAGTAAAGCCAGGGTTTTAAGCCGCGTTTACGGGCTGGGCGGAAGGGATTTCTATGTGCAGGACGCCCTGGAGCTCTTCCGGCAGTGTCTGGACGGACAGGCAGCAGCTTTTGATTACCTGGGGGTCTATCCCGGAGAGGAAGATCTGCAGGTGCAGCAGTATTTTGCCCCGATCAGCAAAGAGGATGCATCACCGGGATATATATACAGCCGGATGGAGGAGAATGGAACCATAAAAGTGACGGGAGGAAGAGTTAACGAGAGCACAGCCATGCCGAAACGTCTGGCTCCCGGACACGGAGCCTGCCCCGGCTGCGGTATTCCGGTCAATGTAAATCTGCTCTTAAAGGGCATTGAGGGAAATGTGGTGCTTTTGTTTCAGACAGGCTGCGGTATGGTAGTCACAACCTCTTATCCAAAGACCGCTTTCCGTGTTCCCTATATCCACAATCTGTTCCAGAACGGCGCCGCCACGCTGGCAGGAGTTGTGGAGGCTTTCCGGCAGAGGCGGAAGCGGGGAGAACTGCCGGATGAGGAGATCACCTTTGTTATGGTCAGCGGTGACGGCGGTATGGATATCGGCATGGGGTCAGCACTTGGAACTGCTCTCAGAAATGATCATCTGATCATTTTCGAGTATGACAACGGGGGGTATATGAATACCGGATACCAGTTGTCCTATTCAACACCCAAAGGCGCCAAAAGTTCCACATCCCATATTGGAAAAGAGCAGTACGGAAAGACATTTTTCCACAAGGATATGCCCATGATCATGGCTGCCGCCAATCTGCCTTACGCAGCTACGGCAGCAGAATCCAATCCGGCAGACTTTATCAAAAAAGCGGCAAAGGCCAGGGAGTATGCGTCCCGTTTCGGCACAGCATATATAAAGACACTGTCCGCCTGTCCTCTGAACTGGGGAGATAAACCGAACACGGAGAGAAGGGTTATTGAAGCTGCTGTGAACTGCTGTTATTTCCCCCTCTATGAGATAGAGAACGGCATTACCACACTGAACTACGACCCGGAGAAACGGAAGAAGAAGATTCCGGTCACAGACTGGCTGCAGCTTATGGGCAGGACACGTCATCTGGCGGAGGAATCCTACAGCCGGGTAGCAGAAGAAATCCAGACAGAGGTGGACAGACGCTGGGAACGCCTGAAGGCCAGAGCGGAACATCCCCTTCTTTAGACTTGACTGGAGGCGGTATTCATCATATTATAGGAAATGATGGAAATTTGTGTCATAATTTTACAACTTAAAAAGAGAGGGAAATAATATGATGTATCTTTGGCTGCTGCTCGGCTTTGTCTTTCTGGTAAAGGGAGCGGATTTATTTGTGGACGGCTGTTCTTCCATAGCGAAGACGCTGCGGGTTCCGTCCATTATCATCGGTCTGACGATTGTAGCATTCGGCACCAGCGCGCCGGAGGCATCGGTCAGTATCATGGCATCCCTGTCAGGAAATAATGATATTGCCATCAGTAATGTCATTGGTTCCAACCTGTTCAACAGCCTGGCCGTGATCGGCGTGTGCGGTGTGGTCCTCCCCATGAAAATACAGGGCGGCCTGCTGAAAAAGGAGATGCCCTTTTCTATTCTGGTCACAGGGCTGCTGCTTTTATTCTGCATGTTTTCCATTGGCGGAGGAAAGGGAGTTCTGCAGATCGGACGCCTGGAGGGGCTGGTTCTGCTTCTGTTGTTCGCGGGATTTCTGTATATGCAGATCAAGTCAGCACTGAAGACCCGCACCATCCGGCCTGAGGAGGAGAATATCGGCAAAAAGCTCAGTCCTGTAAGGAGTGTTGTATATGCGGTTCTGGGTATTGCCATGATTATCATAGGCGGAGAGCTGGTGGTTGACAGCGCAAGTGAGATTGCCGCAGCCTTCGGCATGAGCCAGACACTCATTGGTCTGACCATCGTGGCGATCGGTACCTCCCTTCCGGAGCTTGTAACTTCTGTGGTTGCCTCCACAAAGGGGGAGAATGATCTGGCTATGGGCAATGTCATAGGGTCCAATATATTTAATATTCTGCTGATCCTTGGTGCGTCAGCAGCAATCTCCCCGATGACTATAAGTATGGAGTCCATCTATGACGGAGCCGTGCTGCTGGTTATGAGCATCCTTCTTTTTTTCCTGGCAAAAAAGGGAGAAGAGATCAGCAGAAAAGAAGCAGTACTGCTTCTGGTACTCTATGGGGGATATACGGCTTATATCATCATGCGGTGATAAAAAGGGATTCGTTTGAGTCGGCAGCAGCGGAGTCATGAAAATGGTTCTGCTGCTGTTTTTATGTGTAGACATAAGAGAGGCTTTGTGTTATACTGTTTTTATTCTGATGGCAGTCTATGCCAATGAAAGTTCTTTGCAGTTCTGCAAAAGTTCCACTTGAAAAATAATTGAAAAGAAGCAGGTGATGCCTATGGGCTGAAATCTTTCTTGTACCATTTGGCAGGTGTATGTTACAATGAAGGAGGATAAATGAAATTAAAATTAGTACGTGGGATACAGACGGTTTTCCGCAGGATCCATGTTTACCGGCAATATAAGGACCGGCTTTTCCGCATGATTTTTCATGACAGGGAAGAGCTGCTTTCACTGTATAATGCGGTGAATGGAACGGAATATACAGACGCCAATGCGTTGATTGTTATGACACTGAAAGATGTGATTTATCTGGGAATGAAAAACGATGTGGCTTTTTTGATCGGATGTGATTTGAACCTGTATGAACATCAGAGCACCTGGAATCCGAATATGCCTTTGAGGGGGTTGTTATACTTTGCGGATATGCTTCGGGGATATATTGAAAAGCAGGATCTGGATATCTATTCTTCCACCCGTATAAGCCTTCCTGTTCCAAGGTATATTATCTTTTATAACGGAACCCGGGATGTGCCGGATAGATCAGAGCTTTTGCTGTCTGATGCTTTTGACGATACGACCGGTGAGGCTCCCGCACTGGAGTGCAGGGCTGTGGTGCTGAATATCAATAAAGGGCATAATCAGGAAATTATGGATAAATGCAAACGTTTGTCAGATTATGCATATTTTATTCAGGCAGTGCGTGATAAGCTGAATCAGGGATTCTCTTTGGAAATTGCCGTTGACCAGGCAGTACAGTTTTGTATCGAACAGGATATTCTGGCAGATATCCTGAGTCAGAATCGGGCGGAGGTGATGAATGTGTTGCTGACAACCTATAATAGAAAACAGCATAACAGAACCCTGCGGGAGGAAGGTCGAGAAGAAGGTCGAGAAGAAGGACGGGAAGAAGGTCGAGAAGAAGGACGGTGTGAAGGTATTAACCGTATCAACGAACTGAACCGCCGGCTGCTTCTGGATGACAGGAAAGAGGATATGCTGAGGGCAGTTCAGGACTCGGCGTATCAGGAAGAACTGTTAAAGGAATATGGCTTATAAGAAGCGATAGAACATAGGTCCTATTCTGCAGCCGGAGACCGGCAGGCCATGCATGGGAGGCACAAAATGGAAAAAATACTGATTGTGGAGGATGACAGGAAAATAAGGGAAGAGCTTTGCAGTGCCCTGGAGAAAAAGGGGTATGCTTGTATTCTGCTTGAGCAGTTCGAAGATGTGGCAGGACAGATACTCCGGGAAGCACCTGACCTGGTGCTGCTGGATTTGAATCTGCCGGTACAGGACGGATTTTATATCTGCCAGGAGGTAAGAAAACAGACAGATGTGCCTGTGATCGTTGTCACCAGCTCAGACAGTGATATGGATGAGCTTATGAGTCTCCACGCGGGGGCTGATGATTTTGTCACCAAACCCTACAATATGCATGTGCTTCTGGCCCATATCGCTACCGTGCTGCATAGGGCTTACGGAAGGAAACCATCCATGGTCCTGACCCACAACGGCCTGTCCCTTGACCTTATGAAAAGCAGAATCTCTTTCCAGGGCAGAGAGGCGGATCTGACAAAAAATGAGATGGGCATTTTGAAAATGCTGATGGAACATGCAGGGAGTATTATTTCCCGCACAGATTTGATCTGCAGTCTGTGGGCAATGGAAGAATTTGTGGAGGACAGCACCCTCAATGTGAATATCAACCGCCTCAGAAAGAAACTGGCTGATTTGGGCCTGGATCATTACCTGGTCACAAAACGGGGACAGGGGTACATGGTATGAAATTCTCAGAGTATGTCAGGGATAAATGGTTTGCCATCAGCGCAGGATTTCTAACCTGCTTTTTAGCGGCCCAGTTTCTCTGGATCATGGGTACGGATAAATTGGTGATTGCTGTTGTGGCGGTTCTGTATTTTCTTGGCCTTTTCTGTACAGCCTGTTATGACTGTTTCAGAAAGAAGCAGTATTATGACCATCTGGAAAGTACCTGGCAGGAACTGGAGGAGAAATCCTATCTGTCTGAGATCATAGAGGAGCCTGATTTTTATGACGGCAGACTTTTATACAGGATCATTAAGAGGAACGGCAAATACTTAAACGATGTGATCGCGGACCAGCAGCTTGAGATGATGGAATACAAAAACTATGTGCAGACCTGGGCACATGAAATAAAAACGCCGATCGCGGTGGAACACCTGATCATAGACAACCACAGAGGGCCTCTGACGTCCAGCCTGGAGGAAGAGGTGGAAAAAATAGAGTCCTATGTGGAGCAGATGCTATACTATACAAAAAGCGGCAGTCTGGAGTCTGATTACATCATTCAGCCTGCCAGTCTGAAACATATGGTGATGGAAGTGATCCGAAAGAACACGAAAATGATGGTGGCAGCAGGGATACTCCCCAGACTGGAGAATCTGGATCACGAAATCCTCACCGATACAAAATGGATGGTCTTCATTCTGGGCCAGATCGTCACAAACGCGGTAAAATACAGTGACAGCAGCAAAAAATCCTGCATTTTTTTCAGAGCCGAAGAGACAGCGGGGGATATGGTGGAATTTACCGTGGAAGACAACGGAATCGGTATCCCGGCATGTGATCTGTCCCGTGTATTTCAAAAAGGATTCACCGGAGAAAATGGAAGGGTGGTCCAGAAGTCCACCGGAATGGGGCTGTATCTCTGTAAAAAACTCTGTGACAAGATGGACATTCCTCTGGCGATCCGGTCAAAGCAGGGGGAAGGGACAAAACTGATCTTTCAATTAAAAAAAAGCTTCTCAATACCTGAGTAAGGGAATTGGGAAGCTTTTTTGACTGTGCTCTTATATTACAAAAATGTAATTTTAATGTTATGAAAACACGTTTTACCGGCAGAAAAATAATGGTACACTGTGTGCATAAAGAAGGGAACAGGAAAGGAGACAGGAAGAAATGAAAACAATTTTAAAAGTAGATAATCTTGAAAAATTTTATAAAAATAAAGGCAGTCTTACAAAGGCAGTGAATCATATCAGCTTTGAGGTACAGGAAGGAGAATACCTGGGAATCATGGGTGCCTCCGGCAGCGGCAAAACCACTCTATTAAACTGTATATCAACCGTTGACCATGCAACAGCAGGCCATATTTATGTAAATGGAAAGGACGTCACGGATATGAAGGAAACCGCCCTTGCCAGATTCCGCAGAGAGGAGCTGGGATTTATTTTCCAGAGCTTTAATCTGCTGGACACACTGACAGGCCGTGACAATATTGCGCTTGCCCTGGCAATCTTGGGTGAACATCCGAAGAAAATAGACGGTAAGATCAACAAAATTGCCCAGGAACTGGGGATCGGAGAGATTCTGGAGAAGTATCCCTATGAGATGTCGGGAGGGCAGCAGCAGAGAGTTGCCTGTGCCAGAGCCATTGTTACCAACCCCTCCCTGATCCTGGCAGATGAACCCACAGGCGCACTGGATTCAAGATCCGCAGGCATGTTTCTGGACAGCCTGGGACTTTTAAATGAAGAAAGACATGCCACGATCCTGATGGTCACCCATGATGCTTTTACAGCAAGCCACTGCAAACGCATTCTCTTTATGAAGGACGGCAGGATATTCAATGAGCTGGTCCGGGGGGCTGATTCCAGGAGAGCGTTTTTTGACAAGATTATGCAGGTAGTTTCCCTGCTGGGAGGTGACAAGGGTCATGCGTTCTAAGAAAAGAATATCAAAAAAAGTATTTAAAGAGCTGGCAGCTAAAAATGTGAAGAAAAGTGCAAAGGATTACTTTATCTATTTTTTTACCCTTACCTTTGCCGTATGTCTTTTTTACACCTTCAACTCCATCAAAGATCAGTTTGAGATTCTGGGAATCCCGGACACTTTCAATTATCTGGCAGCATCCCAGGGGGCGATCGCAGCGGTTTCCGTTGTGTCCTGTATGATCATTGGATTTCTGGTTTCCTATGCCAACCGTTTTTTGATGAAGCGAAGGAAAAAGGAGTTTGGTGTCTACTTTACTTTGGGAATGGACAGAAGAGATGTGGGCAGGCTATTGATGAAAGAGACCATGAAGATTGGCAGTGCGGCTCTTCTATCCGGACTTCTGCTGGGAATCGGCACATCTCAGGTGCTGTCCATGATTACTGCCAGAATCTCAGGGGCGGGGCTAGGCAGTTACAGTTTTATATTTTCTTTCGGTGCGGCTGTGGCTGCTGTCATTTTCTTTGGCCTGACCTTTGCGTTTGTCCATTTTTTCAATGTTCGGGAATTAAAGAAGATGGAGCTGATCGATCTGCTCTATGCGGACAGAAAGAATGAGGAAGTGCCGGAGTCAAAGAAAAGAGATGTGCTTTTGGGAATCCTCTCCATTCTGCTTTTTGTCTCGGCCTTTCTGCTCATATTCTGCCTGTCAGAAACAAAATTTCTGGAAGCCCTGACAGCAGGTGCTGCCCTGGCGGCAGCCGGCACAGTCCTGTTTTTTATATCAGCAGCCGGCATTGCCGCAGATATCATGAAGAAGAGAAAGGGGTTTTACTACAGAAAGCTGCATATCTTTGACGTGAACCAGCTTGGAAGCCGTATAAAAACAGCCGGGATATCCATTGCAGTTGTCAGTATCCTTATGTATTTGTCTGTTTCCGTTATGGGGATAGGCATGGGGCTGGGGCAGAGTGCCATCATCAAAAAGGATAAGACAGCGCCTTATGACATCAGTGTTGAGTACTATTACTTTGGGGATTCCACGGATGATGAGATGAACGGGATGTCTGTTTTGGAGAAGCTGGAGCAGCAGGGGGCAGCACTTCCGCAGTATCTGGAAAGTTCTGCGGATCTGACCATGTATGAACAGGAAAACCTGACAGAAAGCAGCCTGTTTGCCATCTGTACAGAGAATACAAAAGTAAGAAGAAATTTTGAGGATCCTCCTGTTTTGCTGCTAGGTGCTGATGATTACAATAAGGTAAGAGAACTGCTTAAGCTGGAGCCGATCACTTTAGGAGAAAATGAATATGCATTTACCTACAATGAACCGGATGCGAAAGACCTCCTGTCAGAATATGCCGGGAAGCAGAAGGAGCCGCTTAAGATAGGAGGCAAAGAGCTTACCCTGAAGGAAGGCGGCATATATGAAACAACACTGTACAACAGTAATATCTTCGGCGATATAGGGACTCTGGTGGTGCCGCAGAAGACGGCTGAAACAGGTACACCGTATTTGAAAGTAAATAATGGCATGTTTAAGGGAAATGCGAATATCGCATATGAGGAGGCAACCGCGGATCTGAATAAGGCGAAGAACTTTATCTATATAAGTCAGAAAGACATCAATGTGGAGATCATGTCAGACCAGTTGACCTCTTCCTATGTGGGAATTTATCTGGGTATTATATTTCTGGTGACCGCCGGAGCCGTGCTGGCGCTGCAGCAGCTTACCCAGTCAGCGGAAAATGAAAAGCGTTATGCTCTTCTGTTTAAAATGGGCGCAGGAGAGAAGCTGATGAGAAAATCCCTTATGACCCAGATGAAAGTGTACTTTGGTCTGCCCTTTAGCCTGGCGGCCCTCAACGCGGCATTTACTATGGCAGGAGCATATAGAAATATTCCATATCTGACAAAAGGAGAAGCATTTCAGAATATCTTTTTTGCAGCAGGACTTTCGATTGTTATATATGCGGTTTATTTCATGACAACGTATTCAGGCAGCAAACGAATCTTAAAATTATAAAGAAGGGGGGCCGAAAACGGTGTTCAAATATCTGCTGCCATGCTATAATAAATAAAAGAACCGAATACTTGTCAACAAGGTAAGCGCAGATTTCTCCGGCCGTCTTGGCGAAGGAGGAAAGGCTGATAAGGCTTAACATTTGTTTCCCGGACAAATTGGCGGATGAATATAACACTGGCAGAAAATGAAAATGGAGAAGCTGTTGACTCATAGAATACAGGAAATTCTATGTATCAGCAGTTTCTTTTTCTATGGTAGTTCATACGGTACCGGTATCCGCAGAAGAAGGAGAAGATATATGAAACTGTTGATCGTAGAAGATGATCCGGAAATCAGTGAAATGCTGAAGGATTTTTTATTAACGGAAAATTTTGAGGCTGATACAGCCCATGACGGGGCAGAAGCCTGCAGTATGTTTGAATCTGTGTCTTATGATCTTGTGCTGCTTGATCTGATGATACCTAAAATCAGCGGTATAGAGGTATTGCAGCGAATCAGAAGAAAAAGTGTGGTTCCGGTTATTATTATCTCGGCAAAAGACAGCGATTCTGACAAAACTCTTGGGCTGGGCCTTGGCGCGGATGATTATATCACGAAGCCATTTTCCGTGACTGAGGCACTGGCCCGCATTAAAGCCAATCTGCGCAGGTCCAACCAGTATGCAGCAGCGGCCCTGGGCAGATCAGAAGACAATAACAGCAGCATCGCATATGGGGAGCTGGTACTGAATCCCGATGATTACACTGTGCTGAAAAACGGCAGGAGCGTGGAACTGACCGCAAAAGAGTTCGGCATTTTGAAGCTGCTTCTGCAGAATCCGAAAAAGGTATACACTAAGGCCCAGATCTATTCCCTTATCTGGAATGATGCCTATTGTGGGGACGAGAACGCAGTAAACGTCCACATGAGCAGACTGAGGACTAAAATTGAGGATAATCCCCGTACACCGAAATATATCGTAACCGTTTGGGGAATCGGTTATAAGTTAGGAGAGATCAAATGAGTCAGGATACGATCATATTTTTTCTGGCTGCAGTTATTGCAGTGCTGTCTTTTGTGGTCCTGTACCAGCGGTTCGTATTTCGGAAGGGAATACAGAAGAAAATCGGGGATATGGGAGATACATTGGAGCAGATACTGGACGAAAAAAGTGACGAAAAGGTTATGGTCTTTACGGATGATAAAGCTCTCATTCATCTGTCCTCACAGATCAACCGTCTTCTGGATGACAGGCAGAGAATCCAGGCAGATTTCAGGCGGTCCGAGATCTCTGCGAAAAATATGCTCTCCAACATTTCCCATGACATCAGGACACCTATGACCGTTATCCTGGGGTATCTGGAAATCATGCGCCTGGAAGCGGAGGGGAAGGACAAGATGGTTGCGAAGGTGGAACAGAAGGCCCGGAAAGTTATGGAGCTGATCAACCAGTTTTTCACACTTGCCAAGCTGGAATCCGGGGACACACAAGTAGAGATGGGACGTGTGAATCTGAGTGAGTGCTGCAGGGAAAATGTGTTGGATTTTTATGAGCTGCTCACCCAGAAGGAATTTCAGGTGGAGATCGAGATCCCGGAGGAACCGGTGTTTGTTGAGGGCAATGAGGAGGCGCTTCAGCGTATACTTTTTAATCTGATTTCCAATGCCGTGCGGTATGGTTCTGACGGAAAGTATCTGGGCATAGCTGTTCGTACCGAAGGGGTATTTGCCTTGATCCATGTGACGGACAGAGGAAAGGGAATCGAGAAAGCCT
Organism: Blautia sp. JLR.GB0024; assembly: GCF_037000545.1. Taxonomy (NCBI): domain Bacteria; kingdom Bacillati; phylum Bacillota; class Clostridia; order Lachnospirales; family Lachnospiraceae; genus Blautia; species Blautia sp. JLR.GB0024. The sequence continues at coordinate 53,906 of NZ_JBANBF010000022.1, forward strand.
TTGCCGGTACCGTGTTTGAGCGGCTTTTCACCATGGAGGACTCCAGAAACCGGGAAATCCAGGGGAACGGCCTGGGCCTGACCATTGCCAGGAATCTGGCTGTGAAGATGGGAGGGGACATTACACTTGTGAGTGAACCGGATGTCAGCACAACCTTTACCGTAAAACTGAGGAAAATGACATTTTAGCATCCCGCGAAAGAAATTCGTAAGAATTATGCAAGAGTTTTGCAAATCGGGCTCTCTATAATAAGAAGTATCAAGGGAAGGAGAGAAGAGAAATGACATATATTCTTCAGACGAACCACGTGACAAAATCTATAGGAAAGAAGGAACTGGTCCGGGATGTGAACATCCATATAAAAAAGGGAGAGATTTACGGATTTCTGGGACCGAATGGGGCAGGCAAGACAACGGTTATGAAAATGATCACTAATCTGTGGAAGCCTACAGAGGGAGAAATCGAAATCTTCGGGGAAAAACTTACACCCACATCCTATGGAGTGCTGAAACGGATGGGAAGTATCATAGAATTTCCAACTTTTTATGAAACCATGAGCGGGTATGACAACCTGGTACTGCACTGTGAATACATGGGATACCACAATCCGGGGAGCATTGAAAATGCCCTTGAACTGCTGCATTTAACAGAAGCAGGGAGCAAGCCGGTCAAAAGCTATTCTCTGGGCATGAAGCAGCGTCTGGGAATCGCCAGGACTATCCTCACGAAACCGGAACTTCTGGTTCTGGATGAGCCGACCAACGGCCTGGACCCGGCAGGAATGAAACAGATCCGCGATCTGCTTAAAATGCTCTGCGCAGAATACCATATCACGGTTATGATATCCACCCATATTCTATCAGAAATTGAAAGCATTGCAGACACTATTGGCGTCATTGACCATGGTAAGCTGGTGAAGGAAGTGCCAATGAAAGAGGTTGCGGAGATGAATACTTCTTATATCTATCTGGAGGTCAATGATAACAAACGGGCATCCTATGTGCTGGCCGATAAACTGGAACTGGATAACTTCAAGATCATGGACGGACACAGAATCCGTATTTATGACAGCCGTGTCACCACACAGGAGATCACCAGGGTCATGCATGACAATGGAGTGGAAGTGATCTCTATTGGAAAACAGATGGAGACTCTGGAGGATTATTTTTTGAAGCTGACGGCAGATGGGGAGTGAGGAATATGGATATGTGGAAATTAATAAAACTGGAATATAGAAAAAATAACATTAAGAAATATTTGTGGGGTGCTGTGGCAGCAGCAGTGCTGTTGGGGATTTTTATGTTTGCCCTGGCTTTTCTCGGTATTGCCAATGATCCCGACACGGGGGTGCCGGATGCGGCACCCGGAAATGAAGTGATCTCCGCGTCGGTGGAGCTGTTTACCAGTATGGTATTCCTTGTATTTACCAGTGTGATGCTGTCCACTTTTATTGTCAGTGCTTATAAGAATAAGACCATGAACCTTATGTTTTCTTATCCCATTAAGCGCCAGAAGATTATTGCTTCGCAGATGGCGGCTGTGTGGATCTTTAATTTTACAGCGCTGGTGCTTACAAAATTACTGCTTTACGGCACTATTTTAATAGGTTCCAGGTTCATGGCGTCATCGTTTATACTGGATTATCATATGGGGAGTCTGGGGTTTTATATCCAACTGCTTCTGAAATCAGCCGTTATTGTCAGCATGAGTTTTATCGCCCTGTTCACAGGCCTGGCTATGAAATCCTCCAAGGCAGTGATCGTCACTTCATTTCTGCTGATCTTTCTGACGCAGGCAAATGTAGGCGACTTTACGCTGGCGGACAATGCTGTGTTTCCGGTAATTCTGACACTGATTTCCCTGCTGTTTGCATTTCTTTCCGTATGCGGGGCGGAGAAGAAGGACCTGATTTGACAGAATAGATGTCTATTTTTGGAATATATCAAGCGCATGACTTGTGATACCTGCCAGATCCTCCCGTTCACAGGTGGCAAAGTGGTATTTCAGATAAAGCGCAAATGCACGGTCATCCATTGCGTCCACTGCTTCGCGCATACACAGGGCGAAACCGTCTGCTGCCACGTAATGCAGCCGGGTTACGGGAAGTTCACACATCAGGTCATCAATGTTTTCCTTTCTTACAAGTTCAAACAAATCTTTCGGTTTGGATATGGCGGCAAATGTATGGGGGTCAAGCTGGCCCCCTTCTATATATTCCGCAACATTGATATTGCCCCGGTGGAATCCTTCATCCAGGAGACAGCCGTCAGATATCACATAAGCGGCAAAGATCACGCCTCCTTTTTTCGTCACACGGATGGCTTCGCGCAGTGTCTGCAGTTTATCCTCCCTGCTGTACAGGTGGTACAGAGGGCCGAGAAGCAGCGTAATGTCATAGGTATCGTTGGGGAAGGCGGATAAATCCATGGCGTTTCCATGGGTGATGGATATGCGTTCCTCCTCCCGGGTGTTTTTGCGGAAAACCTCTATATTGTGCGCAACCAGTTCCACGGCATCTACCGTGTATCCCTGACGCGCCAATGCATGGGAGTACCGGCCGGTTCCGGCACCAATCTCCAGTACCCGGTGGCAGGGTTTTATATATTTTTCGATATAATGCATTGTGGTGAGAAACTCAACAGAGCCGTGTTTTGATATCAGCCGGCTGTCCTCGTCGTAATGCTTGTAAAAGTCAGTCAGGTATGGATTTGTTTTCATACGGCACCCCTTTCGTCAGGAAATTCCCAATCCGGCTTTTCCTGTTTTATAAAAGCAGACAATACATTTCTGAGCATTTTTTCAGCGGTTTCTCTGTTTAGAGCTGTTTTTTTCGTCACGGTCAGAACGGCGATGCCGTGGGTATAGAGAAATAGATCCAGAAATATGACTTTCCCGTTTTCCGGTTCCAATCCCATGGACGCGGAGAAACGTTCTGCATTTCTTTCATTGTCACTTTCCCTGTAAAAGTCCTCTGCATCGGTCATCATCAGATCCATATCATTTACAAACAGCAGTTTAAACAGATGCGGCTCCCTGTCGGCAAATTCCAGATATGAAAGAGGAAGTAATAAGCAGAAGGGGGTATGGGCGGAAGTTTGATAATGTATCACGTACTGTTTGTAATATTCATATGCGAATGTAAGAAATTCTTTTTTTAATTCCTCCATGTTTTCATAACAGGTAAAAATTGGCCGGGTGGAACACTGCAGTTTATTTGCAATGCTTCTGGCATTGACCGTTTCAAATCCGGATTCTCTTGTGATATCCAGAACCGTATTCAAAATCATTTCTTTCGATATTTTGGCTTTGGGCGGCATGTACGAACCTCTCTATGTAAAGTTTGTAAGGTAACATATGTTACATAACTATTGTTGCATAAGGTGTGGATAATGTCAACAGAGAGTTTTATATTTTTTACAGGGGGAGGATTTTCGGAGATTCATGATCGCAGTGAAAACGGCGGTTTTGAATGATATGGCAAA
>NZ_JBANBF010000023.1:0-47726 GCF_037000545.1 Blautia sp. JLR.GB0024
CGTTACAAAATCCTATTTATCGTCCAGCTTCAGAACGCTCATAAATGCCTTCTGCGGAATCTCTACATTTCCTACCTGGCGCATACGTTTCTTTCCTTCCTTCTGCTTCTCCAGAAGCTTTCTCTTTCGGGAAATATCGCCGCCGTAACATTTCGCCAGCACGTCTTTTCTCATGGCCTTCACGGTCTCACGGGCAATGATCTTGCTGCCGATGGCTGCCTGAATGGGGATTTCAAAAAGCTGTCTGGGAATCTCCTCCTTCAGCTTCTCGCACATCTTCCTGCCGCGCTCATAGGCAGAGCCTTCAAACACGATAAAGGAGAGGGCATCCACTTCCTCCTTGTTCACCAGAATATCCAGCTTGACAAGGTCACTGCGCTCATATCCCAGCATCTCGTAGTCAAAGGACGCATATCCTCTGGAACGTGATTTCAGGGCATCAAAGAAATCATAAATAATTTCATTGAGAGGCAGATGGTATTTCAAAAGAGCACGAGTGGTTTCCATATATTCCATGCCCTGATACTGCCCGCGGCGCTCCTGGCAGAGATCCATAATAGGGCCGATGAAATCTGTAGTCACCATGATTTCTGCTTTTACCATAGGTTCTTCCATGTATTCGATCTCAGAGGGGTCAGGCAGATTGGATGGGTTGGTCAGATCCATCATCTCACCGTTGGTCTTGTGCACTTTGTAAACAACGCCCGGGGCAGTTGTTACCAGGTCCAGGTTATATTCCCTTTCCAGACGCTCCTGGATGATCTCCAGATGGAGCAGTCCCAGAAAACCGCAGCGGAAACCAAAGCCCAGCGCTACAGAGGTCTCCGGCTCAAACTGCAGGGAGGCATCATTTAACTGAAGCTTGTCCAGGGCATCCCTCAAATCCTGGTACTTGGAGCCGTCCGCGGGATATACACCGCAGTACACCATGGGGTTTACTTTCTTGTAACCCGGAAGAGGCTCTGCACAGGGGTTTTCGTCGTCTGTTATGGTATCACCCACGCGGGTATCTTTTACATTCTTAATACTGGCAGTGATATAACCTACCATGCCGGCAGACAGTTCGTCACAGGGAAGAAACTGTCCCGCTCCGAAGTAGCCCACTTCCACTACTTCCTCCACAGCGCCGGTTGCCATCATACGGATTTTCGTACCTTTTTTTACGCTTCCTTCTTTGATCCTGCAGAACACAATGACACCCTTGTAGGAATCGTAAACAGAATCGAAAATAAGAGCCTGCAGAGGTGCCTGGGCATCTCCGGCGGGTGCCGGTATCTTCTCCACGATCTTCTCCAGAACTTCCTCAATGTTCAGTCCCATCTTGGCGGAGATCAGAGGCGCATCCTGGGCTTCTATACCGATGACATCCTCAATCTCATTTTTCACTCTGTCCGGTTCCGCACTGGGAAGATCTATTTTATTGATGACCGGAAATACATCCAGGTCATGATCCAGCGCCAGATAGACATTTGCAAGAGTCTGGGCTTCAATGCCCTGGGCGGCATCCACCACCAGAATGGCGCCGTCACAGGCTGCCAGACTTCTGGACACCTCATAGTTGAAGTCCACGTGGCCCGGCGTGTCGATCAGATTGAAAATATATTCCTCTCCGTCTTTTGCCTGGTAGACAATGCGGACTGCCTGGGACTTGATGGTTATGCCCCTCTCCCTCTCCAGATCCATGTTATCCAGAACCTGGGACTGCATTTCCCTCTCTGTCAAAAGTCCTGTCTTTTCAATAATCCGGTCCGCCAGGGTGGATTTTCCATGGTCTATATGTGCGATGATACAAAAATTACGGATTTTACTCTGGTCAACTCCTGCCACTGCTTGATTCCTCCTATTGTTTTTCTCTATCTCTTCTCAAAATACGAATATGGTTACTTTCTTATTCTTACACTTTAAATGGGCTTCCTGCATTTCACAGCAAGCCCATGTTAGTATAGCACGAAGGTTTAGGGGGAATCAAGCATTTCTTCGCCGTTCATTCCCCTTTTAAGACTTTATTCAGCACGTCCGCCAAAGGTTCCATGGCATTCATTTCTTCCTCCACGGTATTGGTCTGTGCACCGCATTCCACAAGAAGGGCTTTTGGCCGCAGATGGAGATTATAGCGGTAGCCTCTCAGATAGATGGTGCGCAGCCAATCCGGGTAATACTGCTTTGCCTGAAGCGCAAGCTGCAGGGAGAATGCCAGATTATCCTGAATGTAGGGATTCGGCAGATATTCAATATCCCCGTTCTGGTTGGTGCGGCTCAATCCGTTGAAAAACATAATTTTGGCCGTTGGCTTCCCGTTCACGTCCGTAACCAGATGTTTGTCGTCCGGCACACCGTCTCTGTGCAGGTCAATGACCACTTCCACACTGGGATTTTCCTCCAGCACCTGGCTGATTTTATCCTGGGCGTAGTTGTAGGCTTTATTTCTGTCCAGTTTTCCGTCCACAATGTCAAAGGTATCTGTCACATGGAGCACATTATAGCCGTATGTATCTCTTAAAAGACGAACCAGATATTCTCCCACCCCCACAATGCTGGTACTGGGGTCTCCCGGGTTGGAATCAATGAATTCTTCCTGGGAATGGCTGTGATACACCAGTATCTGCGGCTGATCATTTCCTGTTGTCATTTTCAGATCCTCCGACACAAGGGCCGGGGCGTTTAACTGGTCGCTGTTGATGCTGGTGGTCTTGTCAATGGTGTAAAAATTGCTGATCACATAGTCAAAATCCTGGAACATATCAAGGGAAATGGGATTTACTATGGCATTGGCCGCAGAAGCCTCTGCCTGCCCGCCATCACCCGCGTCTGCTGTCTGTGCATTCTCTTTGGCTGCATCCTGCAGAGCTTCCGTATTTTCCGCGCTTTGTTGGTTTTCACTCTGAGCATCCACGCCCCCTGTGTTTTCCTCGCCGGACCCCACAGGACCTGCCTCCTGGTTTTCTTCCAGAAGTTTTGCCTCAAGAAAATCGGAATTTTCCTCCATGATCTTTTTGTCTGTCTCCCGGTCCTTCTCTGTCTCTTCCATCTCCTTTGCCTGGATGGTCCCCAGAAACGGAAGCTGTTCCTCCACTTTGCTGCAGAGCCACTCCACAGGCGTCTGGGTCTTGACCCCTTCCGTCTCCAGGATTCCCGGCAGGTATGCCTCTATGGCTTTCTCCTGGGCATCCCTGCACATGTTCACCAGCGTTTTTTTATCTAAAGACATTCCTTTTATGAGAATATATGCTCCAACAGCACATAAGAGCAGCCACAACACAATCCGCAGAAGCTTTCCATCATCCATCTTCTTCACCCTATCACCTCATATCTATATATGAGACAACTTACATGAATTATGCGTCTGCGGAGAAAAAACAGGGACGTGTCTTTTTCCTTATGCCTGCTCAAATGCCATGTTCAGTCCCTCGGAAATGGTGTAGGACAGGCGTTTCACGGTCTCATCCACATCTTTTGGAGTTACAAACATGCTGTGGAGGGATGGTGCGATCATTTCTTCCAGAAATTCTTTTTTCTCAGACTCTTCCAGGGTATCCAGCAGGTGAGCCATGGAATCCTGCACGATGGTGGCTGCATCCACCACAGTCGGCACGCCGATGCCGATCACCTTTACGCCCAGAGTTTCCTCACTCAGCCCGTTTCTGTGGTTTCCCACACCGGAGCCGGGATTGATGCCTGTATCCGTGATCTGAATCGTCCGATTCAGGCGTTTTGTGCTGCGGGCTGCCAGGGCATCCACGGCGAACACCACATCCGGCTTCGTCTCATCCACCACACCCTTGATGATCTCCAGAGTTTCCATGCCTGTCTGGGCCATAACACCGGGTACCAGGCCGCTGATACTGTTGGCATATTCCCTGCCCATGCTCTGCACTCCGTACTCCTGTATCACGTGACGGGTAATGCGCAGATTGGAGACCACATCAGGCCCCAGAGCATCCGGTGTCACCTCCCGGTTTCCAAGGCCCACCACCAGGGCGGTCAGCTCTTTTTCCATAGGAACCAGCTTTCTGATATGTTTTGCCAGCTCTTTTGAGATCTCCCTGTGATAATCCTCATCCGGCACAGACATATTCGGAGCCTCCAGCGTTATATAAACACCCTGAGGACGTCCCATGGCTTTTGCCCCGTTCTCTGTCTCAATTTTTACGGTTGTGGTGCGGATATCTTTCTCCTCATTGTAGTCCTCCTCGATGATCACACCTCGGATTTCCACATTGTCCTCCTCGAATTTCTCTTTTGTTTCCAGTGCCAGGTCCGTGCGTATTCTTCCTAAAGCCATATCCAACCTTCCTTTCCAGGGGTATTTGTTCCTATTTTTTGCATTTTGGGGGATTTTATGTATTGACATTTACAATTAAATCAACTAGAATAAAAAAGCATGTGGTACCGGCGTGTCCGTGTCTAACCGGTACAAAACCATAACAAACGATAGAAAGTGCGTTCTGCGTCTTCCTATTGTCACGAATAAAAAATAATATTGAAAACAATTTTGGAGGTGTACGGTTTGGCAAATATTAAATCCGCAAAGAAAAGAATTTTAGTAAACAAAACAAAAGCTGACAGAAATAAATCTATCAAATCAGCAGTGAAAACTTCTATCAAAAAGGTAGAAGCAGCAGTTACAGCAAAAGATAAAGAGGCAGCAGCAGCAGCTCTGCAGAACGCTATCTCTACTATCGACAAAGCTGCATCCAAAGGTGTTTACCACAAAAACAATGCAGCAAGAAAAGTTTCCAGATTATCCAAAGCTGTAAACGCACTCTAATCATATAGACAGAACATTTAAAATCCCGGCTGCCCGTCATCAGCCGGGATTTTTTTATCCCGCAAAATACCGGCATCCGGACCATGGCAGCGTCTTTTCATGGCCGGATGCCGGCAGCGGTTCAGGCTGCTTAGCTGCTGCTGAATTTCACCAGCAGAAGTTCCACACTCATCACATCATTCATATATCCTGTCTTTACCTTTGCCTCCGTCTGCACACATTCCTCCACAGCGGCGCGCAGCTCCTCTGTGCTGTACCTGTGGGCATACCCTGCATAATTTCTGACCACAAAAGGCTGAAGCCCGGTCCTCTTGGCAATGGCAGGCTGGTCATATCCCTCCCGGGAAAGCTCTTTCACCTGCATGATCAGGTTAAACTGCCGGGCAAGGAGAAAGAGGATCCTCATGGGCGGCTCTTTTAAGGAGAGCAGGTCATAGTACAGATCCAGTGCCCGCTTCTGCTTCTTCTCCGTCACAGCCTTGATCATGTCGAAAATATGGTTTGTGATCTGGGTGGTGCATACCGCCTCAATATCCCCGGCTGTAATGACGTCCCTGCCCATGGTATAGCAGAGAAGCTTTTCCAGCTCTTTTTCTATGTTTCCCATATCTGTTCCCGTCTTTGTCAGAAACAGTTCCATATCCCCCTGGGTTATCTTCTTTCCTTCCCGTTTCATCATGCCTAAGACCCAGCGCATCAGGGTCTGGGAATCCTGCTTTGCAAACTCCACGATTCTGCCGTATTTCTTCACAGCCTTGAACATCCGGCTCCGCTTGTCCACTTCGTCCTCCACAAAGATCATGCAGAGGTAATCCGGCAGTTCCGCCATATACTCCGGCAGATCTGTGCATTGGTTTTTAAAAAATCCTGTATCCTCCAGCATGATCACTCTTCGGTCAGCGAAAAAAGGCATGGTCTCCGCCAAATCGATCACACTCTTCGGCTCTGTCTTCTTTCCCTCGAACATGGAAAAATTCATGCTGTCGTCTTCCGGCAGCAGCGCTGCCTTCATTCTATGTTTATACTGCTGTTTCAGATAGGCCTCCTCTCCGCAGAAGAGATAAACCTTCTTGAAATCCTGGTTTTTTATGTCTTCCTGTAAACTTTTCATTTAGATGCTCCTTTTTATTCCGACAAGCTGCATCTCCCTCATCAAAGTTAAATTCCCCACAAATTATGACGCACAGCTTGCCGACGGCATTTTCAATCACATTCTAGTTTACCATGGATTTTTTATGCTGAAAAGACACTTCTGTTCTTTTTCCGTCCGTCACAACAAATACTGCCCCCCAATCCTTTGTCTGAAACACCTCCACCTTTTCCTCCTCCAGCCGTTCCATCAGCTCTCTGTGCGGATGCCCGTATCGATTGCCCTCCCCGCAGGAGATAATGCCTGCCACAGGCTTCACAGCCTCCAGAAAACGGATGGATGTGGAGTTTTTGGAGCCGTGGTGCGCCACCTTTAAAAACTGGCACGCTGTCTGTTCCTGTTCCAGAATCCCGGTGACAGCCGTCTCCCCGCTTCCTTCCGTATCACCGGTGAAAAGCGCGCCGAACTTCCCGCAGGTCAATCTGAGAACCTGGGAGTTCTCGTTGCTCTCCCCTTTTGTATCTATGTAGGGATAGAGACAGCGCAGTTCCATCTCTCCCTTTCTGATCCTGTCCCCGCTGTACAGATAAAAAATACGGCAGCCTGCTTTTTCTCCCGCCTGCTTCATTTCCGCCAGCTTCTCCTGTTTCTCCCCGCACTCTGATAAAAAAATCTTATCTATCCGCAGAGAGGTCTCCCGGTTTTTGACAGCTTCCAGCAGCTCCGCGATTCCGTTTATATGGTCATCATCCATATGCGACAGAAAGATCCCATCCACCTTTCTGATTCCCATACACTTTAAAAACGGCAGAATCCTGTAATTTCCCACACCGGATACACTGCTGCTGCCGCCGTCTATTACATATGTCTTTCCTTCAAACCTGACGACAGAACAGTCTCCCTGCCCCACATCCAGAAATGTGATCCGCAGTTTTTCATCCGGAATTTTTACAAACAGCAGGAAACATCCCAGGAGCACGGGAAGATACCGCAACTTTCTATACTTTTTCCCCCACTCCTTTCCCCGGCAATACCGAACCCACACAGCCAGTAAAATATAATACACAATGATTTTCCACATATGCGGCCTTCCCGTGATCACCGACGCAAAGGGGATTCCCTGCAGCCACTCACCAATCTTAAGATAAACTTCCAGAAGAAAGGCACCGGGAAGCATCAGCATTCTCCCCAAAAGAGGAACTGCCAGGCCGGACAGACAGCCAAAGAGCCCTGACGCCAGCACGATTCCCACAGTGGGCAGCACCAGCAGGTTAACCAGAATCCCGAAAACAGGCAGTTCATAAAAAAAATACATCTGTATGGGAATGGTGGCAAGCTGCAGGGCAAGACCTGATTTAACTCCCAAAACCAGCCTGCTTTCTTCTTTCTTTTCCACAAAAGCCGGATAGATCACAGCCAAACCCAGAATTGCTCCAAATGACAGCAAAAATCCACTGTCATACAGATAACCAGGACTTTCCAGAAGAAGCAGCACTGCCGAGAGGGACAGGGCGGAAAGCAGATCGTATGTCCTGCCCACTGCCATTGCCCCAACTGCCAGGGAAAACATGATCACTGCCCGCATGGCAGAAGCGCTGCTGCCTGTGAAGATTCCGTACTGTATCATGAGAAAAACAGAGATTCCTCCCGCCCCGGGAACCGGCAGACGCAGTTTCCGCAGTATCCGGTACAGCCCCCATCCCAGAAAAGAAAGGTGTGTTCCGCTGATGGCAGCAATATGAAGAACTCCGTCCAGCCTCAGCAGCATCTGGTTCTCCCGGCCGATCTCCTGCTTTTCCCCCAGCATCATAGCACAGAAAATCCCCCCGGTGCGTCCGGGCGCAAGCTGCAGTATCTTCTCTTTCAGAAAAGCCTTTGCCTCACAGCGCAGCGCGTCGAAAGACCGTGCATCCGCCCCAACAGTCTCAAGACTTCTGCCCTCCAGATACCATTTAACTTTTCTTGCGTAATAATAGCTTCGTTCATTGAACTGTCCCGGGTTGGATGGCAGGGGAATCTGCTGCAGGTCCCCGGTAAGGCGCACTTTCATACCCGGCATCACTGTACTTTTTGCCAGTTCATTTTTTATATTTACTTTTACCTGTTCCATGGAATATTGGTTGGAATCACTTAGAATTTTTACTTGTCTGAGATATAGAATGGTATAAAAAGAATTGTTTTTTGTCTCATAAACCCTGCCCTCCAGCACTGCTCCGTCCGGACTGCAGCCCTCCGGCAGAACCGGGGGAGCGTTCCCGAAAAAGGGAACTCCCGCCAGGCTCAGGCACCAGATAACTGCCATAAAAAGCAGGGCAAAGGCACAAAGCGGCCGTTTACTCATCTGACGCGTCCTCCACTAAACTGTAATCTGCCTTATAAAGCTTATCCAGGCTCATGCTCTCCCGGAAAGTCACCTTTGTCTCTCCCTCCACAGATATCTGCACACCGTGGATTTTACAGGCGTCCATCAGGGAATTGACAATGGAATACACAGGCAGTTCCTGCTGTACATTCATACTCTGGTTCATAAAGGTCTTGTCCAGATTCACATAACAGACACCTTCCACAATGGACACCCCTAAGATCTTGGTCTCCTTGGAAATTGTGGGCTTGGCATCCGAATCACCGGGCGGCCCCTTTATGAGCAGCTCCACGATTTTTTTCTCCAGCGGGACATTAATGCTGTAATACCCGCCTCCGTTTGTCACTTTCACCAGCTTGTCACCGGCCTCGTTGGCAAAATACAGATTGACATCTGCATAGACATAGGAATTGGGGTTCTCCCCCTCATTTTCCACAAAGGTTTCCTTGTCCATCGTGCCGTAGACATTGCCGTTTGAATCCGTAAGCGGCTCCCCGCCCATCAGAAATGTCACATTGATGACCCCCGGAATCTGGGTAAAGGATTTCACGATTCCCGCGCGGACAAGAATCTCTCTTGTATTTTTCATCTTTGCATAGGCATCGTTAAAATTCAGCACAACACCGCGCCCGTCAAATTCATATTCCAGAATCTTCACATCATCGGGAAGCAGTTTCATATAATCATCACTGTCCACAGGCTCTGTCAGTTTTTTCGCCATCTCGCTGACCATACTGGCAGTCACCCGCTCTTCCGGTACATAATCATCCTCCACCAGCGATTCCTCCGTGGGTGAGAGATAATACATACTGTATTCTGCTTTCTCTGTATTTTCCTGTCCTTCCTGCTCCCCGCAGCCTGCAAGAGCGCACACTGCCAGCAGAAGAATCCCCATAAGTCCTATTTTCTTCAACGCTGCCACCTCCTTTTACGCGATATAGGTCAAAGGAATTCTCACAGAGAAGGTGGTTCCTTTATGCTCTTCACTTTTTACTTTTATGGCGCCTCTGTGCATAACAATGGCATTTCTGGTGATGGCAAGGCCAAGACCGGTACCGCCGATCTCTCTGGAGTGGGATTTGTCCACCCGGTAAAATCTCTCAAAGATCCTGTCAATACTCTCCTCCGGAATACCAATGCCGGAATCCGCCACTGACACATAAAAATACTTGTGGTCCGCATTCAGCGTGACACGCACCCATCCGTCCTCCGAATTGTATTTTATACCGTTCTCCACCAGATTGGACAGGGCAAGACTTAATTTCACCTCATCCACCTCCGCCACCACAGGCCGGTAGCTCTCCAGGATCAGTTCCACCTGCTTTGCCTCGGCGATTGGCTTTAGCCGCTTCAGGATGTTCTCCAGAAGCTGATTGATATTGATTTCCGCAATATTCAGGTCGGATGCCTTTTTATCCATCTTTACAAGAGAGAGAAGATCTGTGATGATCTTATTCTCCCTGTCGATCTCCACAGCAATGTCCTGCATAAACTCCTGATACAGCTCGACCGGCACATTCTCCTGACCCACCAGGGAATCTGCCAGAACCTTCATGGATGTCATAGGGGTCTTCAGCTCATGGGACACATTGGATACAAACTCCTGTCTGGATTCATCCAGAACCTTCATTCGGCTCAGCATCTTATTAAAGGCGTTGGTGATAAGCTCCGTCTCTGTGTAATCCGGCACCGATATCTCCTCATCCAGATACCCGTCCGTCAGATCCTCAATGGACTTGGTGACCCTGGAAAACGGCTTCACCAATATACCGGCCAAGAAATATCCCAGCACCACCACAAGCAGACAGATGGCAATGAGAAGAAGATTTCCCCTCTGTTCCAGCATGTCAATACTGTCCGCGATCTCGCTGGTGGAAATGCTGATTAGCATGACACCCTTCACCTTTTTCTTACCCGGAATGGTCAGAGGGCTTGTCAGCTCTATATAGGAGTTCTTCTTATCGTAATGGGGCGTATTTTTCTCCCCCTCAAAGCACCGGATCACCTCTTCAGAGAGCACATATCTTCCCACATCAATGTCAAACGTATCCTTAATGACCCGGAAGTCCTCATTGATGATCAGGATTCTTCCGTTGTAAATGGCAGAGAGCATGGAAAGCTCGTTATTGATCACATCAGATTCCGGATGATTCAGATAATCCTCCTTCATAAGCTGGTTGCCCAGAATATCACACTGATTCTTCACATTGACTGTCCGGATATCCACAGCCCGGTTCTCGTAACTGTTCACAATGACATTTTCCACGATAATACTGGGGACAATGCCGATGACTATGAGGATCAGCAGAATCCGAAACCGCAGACTCTTAAAAAATGTATGTTTTATTTTTTTTCCAAACAACTTCACTGACTCCCTTTTTCCTTATACCTGAAAATAGTATCCCACACCCCATTTGGTATGTACATACTTTGGCTCGCTGGGAGTCTCCTCGATTTTCTCTCGCAGACGCCGGATATGTACGTCAACGGTACGCACATCTCCCGGATATTCATATCCCCATACCAGATTCAGCAGATTCTCCCTGCTGTAAACCTTGTTGGGGTTCTTAACCAGAAGTTCCAGGACGTCAAACTCTTTTGCTGTCAGGTTGACTTCCTTATCATTTATAAAGACTCTGCGGCTCTCGCAGTCCAGACGCAGATCTCCCACTGTGATGGAGCCGGAACGCTCCGCCTGCTTATCATCCTTCTTGGTCCGGCGCATAATTGCCTTGATGCGGGCCTTTACCTCTAAAATATTAAACGGCTTGGTGATATAGTCATCCGCACCGTATTCAAGCCCCAGAATCTTGTCCATATCCTCACCTTTTGCAGTCAGCATAATGATGGGTACCTGGGAAAATTCACGGATCTGCTGGCAGACCTCCAGTCCCGTCATTTTTGGAAGCATAATATCCAGAAGGATCATATCATAGCTGTTCTCCCTGGCCTTCTCCAGCGCTTCCTCCCCATCGTACGCGCAGTCCACTTCCATATTATCCTGCTCCAGGCTGAAACGGATTCCCTTTACGATCAATTTCTCATCATCAACAACCAAAACTCTTTTACTCATTTAATTATCTCCTCATCCTTAAGTTTACCCGTTATACAGGACTATATCTCAGTAAGAAATATAGTTTTTTATTTTTTCGTATGTCTTGCCTTTGATGCCGGGCACCTGCTTTATATCCTCCGCAGATGAAAACTCCCCGTGTTCTTCCCGGTAGGAAAGGATCGCTTTTGCCTTTACCTCCCCAATGCCGGGAACTGTCTGCAGTTCCTCCTGGGATGCTGTGTTGATATTTACCCGGCCCGGTTCTCCTGCTGCTTCATCCGCTTTTGACTCCGCACCGTTTCCTGATGCCAAAGCCGTATCCTCCCCGGCACTTCCCGGGTTCTGTCCGGCTTCCCGAAAAACCTCTGTCTCTTCCCTGGTATAGATCTGGATCCGGCTTCCATCAGACAGAACAGCCGCCTGATTCCACCAGTCCTCATCCGCATCCTCTGAAAATCCTCCCGCAGCCGCAATCCCTTCATAGAGCCGCGCCCCTTCCTTCAGATAATACACACCCGGCTGGTTTACGGCACCGCACAGGAAGACGCAGATCTGCTGCGGGGCGGCGTCCTCCTCCGGAACATCCGGTTCTTTCCCCGAATCTTCCTTTTTTTCAGGTTCCTGTACTCTTTCCTCCTGCTTTGTCTTATCTTCCGACAGCAAAAGGGTTTCCTCCTGTCTCTGGCAGGATGAAACAGACAGCACGGACAGCAGAAGCAGTCCGATCCATAACTTTTTATTCATTACAGCATATCTCCTTTCAGCAATAGGCTAAAAGGTTCCCAGTATGCATAACTATTTCTATTTTATCGAATTTACTGACATATTACAATATCAAATTCTATAAGTTTTCCCTCTTATTGCTTTATGAGGCAAAAAATGATATGATAAAAACAATTATTCAGAACGTAAGAAGCAGCAGACACGAGGAGGGTCCAGTATGACTCACAACCGTATATTCCATCTGCTATGCGGTATTTTAGCTGTTCTGTGTCCCGTACTGATTCTGGCCTCCTGTTCTTCCGCCAGCGCATCGTCCGGCTCCACAAAAAAATCCAGCACTTCCCAAGCAGAGAAAAAAGAAACGGTACGTCCCAATACGCCAAATGTCCATATGCCCGAGGCCTCAGGAACCGCCGTACTGGGAGCAGAGCCCCTGATCGTCGACGTCTCCCACACAGACCAGGGCTATATTATGGCTCAGTATACAGGTGATGCAGATAAGGCCAATATACAGATTGACGGGCCTGACGGCATAAATTACAAGTATTTCATAACCTCCGGTCCCTATGTGACCATGCCCCTTACATCCGGGGACGGCTCATACACCATAAGCACATATGAAAATATAACCGGCGACAAATACGCAACGCTCTACAGTGAAACCATTGATGTAAAGCTGGAGAGCGACTTTATTCCCTATCTGTACCCGAACCAGTATGTGGATTTTACCCCTGAAAGCAAGGCGGTGAAGACAGCGCAGGAACAGGTAAAGACAGCCACCTCAGATCTGGATGCTGTGGCTGACATTTATTACTATGTTACAGAAACCATATCCTATGATGAGGAGAAGGCCAAAACCGTCCCCACCGGATATCTGCCGGATCTGGACGAGACGCTTACTTCCTGCAAAGGCATCTGCTTTGACTATGCCTCCCTGATGGCTGCCATGCTCCGCTCCCAGGATATCCCCGCGAAGCTGGAGATCGGATATTCCGGAAAGGTATACCACGCGTGGATCAGCGTGTATATCAAGGATGTTGGGTGGATCGACAATATCATTGAATTTGACGGCAAAAGCTGGAAACGCATGGATCCCACCTTTGCCTCCAGCAATAAAAACAGCAAAAAGATCTTAAAATACATTGGTGACGGAAGCAATTATACCGTACGGTATACCCGTTAGAAAGGAGCAGCATGAAAGTTTTATCCAATAAGGAACTCTCAACCTTCTGCAGCCAGATGGCTCTCATTCTCCGCTCCGGCATCTCCTCCACGGAGGGGCTTTCCATTATGCTGGAGGATGCCCCCCAGGAGGAAGGGCAGCAGATTCTCAAAACAGTCCTGGA
Organism: Blautia sp. JLR.GB0024; assembly: GCF_037000545.1. NCBI lineage: Bacteria > Bacillati > Bacillota > Clostridia > Lachnospirales > Lachnospiraceae > Blautia > Blautia sp. JLR.GB0024. Next base: position 13,345 of record NZ_JBANBF010000023.1, read on the forward strand.
ACAGATCGAGCAGACAGGCTGCCTCTGGACCTCTCTGGAGGAAGCCCGTGTTTTCCCCAAATATCTGTGCGATATGGTGGAGATCGGGGAGCAGGCAGGCCGCCTCGATGATGTCATGTCAGCTCTGGCAGCGCATTATGAGCGGGAGGATGCCATATCCAAAAATATCAAAAGCGCTGTCACTTACCCTCTGGTCATGATCGTCATGATGCTGGCTGTGGTGCTGGTACTGATCACAAAGGTCATGCCTATATTTGAGCAGGTGTTTGAACAGCTCGGAACAGGTCTCACCGGTATTTCCAGAAGCGTGATGGGTTTCGGACAGGTCCTGAACCGGTATGCCCTGGTGTTTATTGTGATTGCTGTTTTTATCATTGTCCTGTTTTTTTACTTTTCCTGCACAGAGAAAGGGCGGGAATCCCTGAAAAATCTTGCCGGACGTTTTTTCCTGACGAAAGGTCTTTCGGAGAAAATAGCTGCTGCTCGCTTTGCAAGCGGCATGTCCCTGGCCCTGAGCAGCGGTCTGGACACAGACCAGAGTCTTGAGATGGTATCACGTCTGACTGACCATCCTGTCATGCAGGAAAAGATAAAAACCGCCCGGGACCTTATCGCTGAGGGCACAGGCTTCTCCGAAGCACTCTCACAGGCAAATATTTTCTCCGGGCTTTATGTGCGCATGATCAATATCGGGTTCCGCACCGGTGCCATGGATGATGTGATGCGGCAGATCGCGGTCCAGTACGATGAGGAAGTAAATGAACGGATCACCGGTATTGTATCAAAACTGGAACCGACCCTGGTCGCAGTCCTGTCAGTGGTGGTGGGCATGATCCTTTTGTCTGTCATGCTGCCGCTCATGGGAATCATGTCCAGCATCGGATAAAGGGGGCTGTCATATGAACCGATTTCAAATTGAAAAGCGCCGTCCCCTTCACAGACTGCTTCTGCCCGCGCTTGTGTTCCTGTGCCTTATGTGCTTTCTGTTTTACGGCATGTCCTCTGTGTCCTCTGCCACACAGAAGGAGGAGGAACGGAGCCTGAAGCAGGCTGTCATCAAAAGTGCCGTACACTGTTATGCCGTGGAGGGCAGCTATCCGGCAAGTCTTGCCTATCTGGAGGACCATTACGGCATAACCTATGACCACGACAAATATCTGGTCACCTACGAAGTGGTAGGCTCCAATCTGATGCCAGATGTTGATGTCATACCACTAAAGGGCGGGGAGGTGACGCCATGAATCCCAGACAGCATCAGAACCATTTTATAGATGTCCTGTTCACCCTTGGCCTTCTTTGCGTCTTCACCGCTTCGGCCCTGGCTGTGGTGCTCATAGGCGCCCATGTGTATCAGTCCACGGCGGAAGATATGGATGCCAACTATACGACCCGCACTTCCCTCTCCTACATGGCGGAAAAAATACGCCAGCACGATGTGTCCGGCAGCGTTTCCATGGGAAAAATAGAGGACAGGGATGCCCTGATCCTTTTAGAGACCATAGAGGATAAAGAATACGCCACCTATATTTATGAAGATGAGGGATATATAAAAGAACTTTTTACCCAAAAAGAAAATACACCAAAGAAATCCCAGGGGGAGTCCATACTGGAGGTTACGGATTTTACGATCCAGGAGACATCCCGGGGCTTCTTCCGTTTTACAGCCGCGGACAGCAAAAAACATTCTCTGTCCCTGCTGATCCACGTACAAAGTGAGTAATCTGTCAGAAAGGAGATTCCAGTGAGAGAACGGCAAAATACACGGTCCAGTCTGTTTTTGATTGAACTGATACTTGCAATATTATTCTTTTCCCTGGCCAGCGCTGTGTGTATCCAGGTCTTTGTAAAAGCGCATTTTATGAGCCAGTCTGCAAGAGAACTGACTCTTGGCTCCGGCTATGCCTCCAGTGCCGCTGAGGTACTGGCCCACACGGACGGCTCCTACGAGGCAGTGAAAGAACTTCTTCCTGAGGCACTTAAAAAGGATGGAACTATTTTCTTCTGCTATGACAGAGACGGGGAATCCTGCCCCCAAAAGGAGGCTGTATACTATCTCAATATAGAACAGACAGTTTCCGGCAGCTGCAGGACCGCCCAGATAGATTTTACTGATTCTGAGGGTGGCAGCCTCTACCGGCTCACCACAAAAATCCCGATAGCCCGCAAAGCAGGGTTGTCTGAATAGAAAGGAGTCCGCCAATTGGAAAAAAGCAGAAAACCCATACTGGGTGTCGGCACATCCTCAATCCTGCTGATCTTTGTCCTGCTCTGCATGATAACCTTTGCCGTACTCTCTCTGGTCAGCGCCCGCTCTGATTACCGTCTGAGCCAGAAAAATGCGGAGCATACCAGGGATTACTACGAAGCGGAAAACAAGGCAAATGACATTCTCCTGACCATTGACCAGTGTCTGGAGGAGCAGTATACGCTCTATGGAAATACAGAAGAATATCTGCAGCACGTAAAATCCGCGCTGGAAAACACAGAGGGAATCCTCTTTTCTTCAGAGCGGGTCATGGAATATCAGGTCCCCGCAGGAGAAAAGCAGGCACTGCATGTGGCCCTTCTTCTCCCCGAAGACTTAAAGACAGGGGACAGTTATTATCAGATCAAAAGCTGGAAGCTTATAAATACTGAGACATGGCAGCCCGAGGAAACGCTGCCGGTCTACGGAAGCGACACATAACGCAGGAAAGAAGCAACCGTTCAGACAAGCTGAACCGATACAGAAAGGAAACCGCAATGGATGCACTTACATTTTTAACAGAAACCACCAATACCGGTGCGTCAGACCTCTTTATCGTTGCAGGTCTGCCGCTCTCCTACAAAAAGAACGGCTCACTGGTCACCATGGATACGGACAAGATCATGCCTGCCCAGTCAGAATCCATGATACGTGAAATTTACCAGCTTGCAGACAACCGGGATATCAACCGTTTTCTGGAGACAGGGGATGATGACTTTTCCTTTGCCGTCAGAGGGCTTTCCCGTTATCGGGTGAGCACTTACAAGCAAAGGGGGTCCATGGCCGCTGTCATCCGTGTCATCACTTTCCAGCTCCCCAATCCATCGGATCTGGGGATTCCTGATTCTATCATTGAACTCGGAAATACAAATAAGGGCCTTGTACTTGTGACAGGTCCGGCGGGAAGCGGGAAATCCACTACGCTGGCCTGTATCATAGACGCCATTAACAGAACGCAGGAAAAGCATATTATCACACTGGAGGACCCTCTGGAGTTTTTGCACAGCCATAAGAAGAGTATTGTGAGCCAGCGTGAGATCAATACGGATACGGAGAGTTATATTATGGCGCTCAGGGCTTCTCTTCGGCAGAGTCCTGATGTGATCCTTCTGGGCGAGATGAGGGATTATGAGACGATGGCAGTAGCTATGACAGCGGCTGAGACGGGACATCTGGTGTTGTCTACTCTGCATACGCTGGGTGCGGCTAATACCATAGACCGCATTATTGATGTCTTTCCGCCGAACCAGCAAAGGCAGATTGCTGTGCAGTTGTCTTCTGTGCTGAGGGCTGTGGTGTCACAGCAGCTTGTGCCTGATGTAAATGAGGGGCTGACTCCTGCCTTTGAGATCATGAAGACTACGCCGGCTATTAAGAATATGATTCGGGAGAATAAGGTGCATCAGATTGATGGGATTATTTATTCTTCGGCTGGAGGGGATATGGTTTCTATGGATGCGAGTCTGCAGAGGCTGGTGAAGGAGGGAAGGATCAGCAGGCATGAGGCGTTGGGGCATGCTTCTAATCCGGAGATGTTGGGGAAGAGGATATGATTGTTTTTACAGAGGATATCTTTAATCCAGAAAGAAGATATCCTCTACATTTTTGTTTAGAAGACGAGCTATTTTCATGGCCAGTTCCAGGGTGGGGTTGTATTTGTCGTTTTCTATGGCTATGATGGTCTGGCGGGTGACACCCAGTTGATTGGCCATGTCTTCCTGGCGGAGGCCGGCTTGTTTTCTGAGTTGTTTGATGTTGTTTTTCATTTGGACTCCTGCTTTTCTGCGGAATTATAATAGATAGAAACCAATGGTTATTATAATGGCTATTATGGCAATGGCTGAGATTATGCTCCATAAAAGTTTGTTTGGTTCTCTGTACTCTTCATCACCGGAAATCATTTTTCTTTTCATCAGCATCTCTGAAAATCCCTGAACACATAAAACTGCTGCCAGCACCAGCATGGGAATCGGATTCGATATACCATCACCGGAAAAATTACGGCAGCATTCAATCAATACCCAGACTGCCAGAACAAAAACCGCAGCTTTAAACCCTAATTCTTCAGAACGCAGCCTGATATTCCTGTCCATCTCATCCATTTTTTTCATAATCTATACCTCCTTTAAATGTCAAAAGTTCTTTACATTTGTATTATAACATATTCCGCCAAAATGTAAAGAGTTCTTTACTTTATATTTTTGATAATATAGGGGACAGGGGTTATACAGACAAAAATGTTGTGGATTGAACCGTCAGGATGTCTGTGGTATCATATGAACAGAAGTGTAAAAAAGTGGTGAAGCCAATGATAAAATATCCAGATGATTCTTTCAATACTCTAAACAGATTATATTAAAAGGAGGCTTCAAAATGTGTACAAGTTTTGCAGTATATCATCAGGAAAAAGCTATTTATGGTATGAATTTCGACACTGATGATATTGACTTAAGATTGAAAGTCAAAAGTTATAATGATAAGAACTTATTTTACTTTTCAGCTTTATTAGATAACAGATACAGGGATATCGCCGGTTTTAATAGTGAGGGGCTTTTTGTCTGTACTCAGGCAGTAGAATATGGTCCGGGTTTTAGAGCAAGTTGTGACGAAAACGATTGGTTTGCTTTTGAGATTTTTGACGAGGCCTTAAGGAAAACAGGAAAATCCTCTGAATTTTTTGAACTTCCTGATAAAAGAGTGATCTCGTATCCCAGGAATCCATTATTTCCGGATTTAGGACTGCATACTATGATTGCCGATAAAACCGGTGGTGCATTTATTCTGGAAGAGGGAAAGGATAGAAATATAATAAGTCCCATTCATAATGATTTTATTATTATGACTAATTTTCCGAATGGAAATTTTGAGGATGTAAATTATGATAAAGTATGTGGTATAGGTGCTGACAGATATATTTGTGCTTATGAATATATTTCCGATCATATGGACAGCTTTGGAATAAATGAAGCCTTTGAAATTTTAAGCAAAACCAGTCAGGATAATACTCTGAGTTCAATCGTATATGAACCGTTAAAAAATGAAATTTATATTAGTTTTAAAAAAGATTTAAGCAAAAGATGGAAAATTTCTGTTGTTGAAAAAACGATCCAATCATTGGATGGATTTTTAAACAATAATAAAATTCAATTTACCAATGATGAAATATTTGTAAATGATCTTCTTGGTTTATATAAGTGAAAACCATTTAGAAAAAATCAATTGATAAGACAGGCTTTTTAGGGTGTTCAGGAAAGCGCAGAAAATTGCCTTTCATGATATTTTTGAATAGCAGCGGATGTTCCATGACCTGGAAAACTTTTTTACATTTCGAGCGTGCTCATGGGGATACGTGCCAGACTGTCTCACCGGGCACACGCCGAAAAGGGAATAGTTCTTCCGATTCATCTCCCGGCCTTCCATTCGGCACCAGGACAGGATGTATCCACTTTCGCTCTTCCTCGCAGAGAGGGAGATTCGGAACCGACAGAAAGCGTAATAAAAATGCAGCCATTCGGAAAGTGATGGCTGCATTTTTGTCTACTCATCAAAAATAAAGATTTCTTCTATAGGAGCCTCCACAACCCTTGAAATATCAATTGCCAGTTTCAGTGAAGGATTATACTGGGCTTTTTCCAGGCGCATAATGGTTTCGCGGCGGACGCCTACAGCATTGGCCAGTTGTTCCTGGGTCATATCTTTTAGCTGGCGGTATTTTTTCAGGTTGCATGTAAATCCATCTACCCCCATATCACTCTGCTTCCTCCGTATCATATTTGTACAGAAGATAGCTGTTTAAAAAAAGTACCAGCGCAATGATCAGGGAAGAGGCAACGGTAAAGATAAGAGCCACATAACGTATATCTATATGTCCTCCTGTGATTCCCATAAACCAGGCCACCACCCACAGAAGCCCAAAGCCTGTTCTGTAAGAGACCAGCTGTGCCCTTGCCTGTTCCTCCTTAAATCTTTCATCCATCAAAGTACAGCTCATCTTCGCCTCATAGAAAAATCCAAAAAACCCGAAAAATACAAAAAAGAAAAACGGCCAGACCTGCCCCTGCACCATATAAACCGGAATCCCCATAAATCCCACAAATCCAAAAAATCCAAACCACCCAAACTTAGGATTCAGCTTCCTGGTCACTCCCTTAGCCGCCGTTTCTCCCTTCCTGAAGTTCACTACTACTGCCCGGATCACCAGATAAAACACATAACAGACAAGCCCCGCCGTAGCCGCTATCAAAGGCAAATCCGTCCCCCTGAACACATAAGTCTCCATATCTATCGGCTTCACGATCCTGCTCCCATTAAAGATCACATCAAACCCCACCGCTAAAAACTCCACCAAAATAACCCCAATCAACCCAATCCCTCTCCAGTCTCTCTTCATAATCCCATCCTCCAAAGTGATATATTTATCTCTTAATAAGATAAATATATCACTTTTACCATTCCCTGTCAATCACTCTCCCCAATTTTTCTCTCACTCCACCTACACTATCTGTTATCGTTGTCCGAAACGCTAAAAACCTTCCGCTGCCACCCTCTCCCTCTTCCACAATCCTGAGGCTCTATGAACGTCAGGGAAAGCAGAAGCGTGCCGGGAGGGGCGGAGGTGGATGGGGCGTGAGCGATGTCTTAGTGGAGCGCCGCGGAGATCCACCTGCCCCAGTTACTTAATGAAGAGGCCATTGCCGATGAATTTAGTAAATGGGAGCAGGTTAGCTCCGTGGCAGCGGAACGCTTCGCTCACGCCCCATCCACCTCCGCCTCTCCCGGCACGCTTCTGCTTTCCCGTCCGCCCTCAAAAAAAAGGCCCCACAGCACTCCCGCTGCAGAACCTTGTAATTACTATTTTTTCATATTCACAAACTTCGTATAATTAGGCAGCCAAACCAGATTCACCGTCCCAATCGGACCATTCCTCTGTTTCGCAATAATAATCTCCGCAATATTCTTATTCTCAGAGTCCTTATTATAATAATCATCTCTGTAAATAAACATAACAACATCGGCATCCTGCTCAATTGCCCCTGACTCTCGCAGGTCAGAAAGCATGGGCCTGTGATCCGGCCTCTGTTCCACGGCACGGCTCAACTGGGACAGCGCCACTACCGGCACGCTCAGTTCCCTTGCCAGTGCTTTCAGAGACCTGGAAATATCGGAAATCTCCTGCTGGCGCGATTCGCTTCTGCCGCTTCCTGACATAAGCTGCAGGTAGTCAATAAAGATAACGCCCAGATTCTGCTCCAGCTTATACTTCCTGCACTTTGACCGCAGTTCTGAAATGGAGATACCCGGCGTATCGTCAATGATCATATTGGATGACCCGATGATATTGGCGCCCTCGATCAGCTTTGCCCAGTCCTCATCCTCCAGATTACCTGTACGGATACTCTGGGAATCCACCTTTGACTCCAAAGACAGCAGACGGTTTACCAGCTGCTCCTTTGACATCTCCAGACTGAAAATTGCTGTGGTGACACCACTCTTAAACGCCATATACTGGGCAATATTCAGTACGAATGCCGTTTTACCCATGGACGGCCTTGCAGCTACCAGAATCAGGTCAGACGGCTGGAAACCGGACATCTTGTAATCCAGGTCTATAAAGCCTGTAGGGATACCGGTAACACTTCCTTTTGTCCTGGATGCCTTCTCAATCTTCTCAATGGCATTCAGGACCACATCCTTTATCGGTACAAATTCATCACTGCTTTTTCTCTGTACCAGGTCAAAAATCTTCTTTTCCGTAATCTCAAGAATATCCTGCGTCCGCTCATTGCCAAGATAACAGGTGTTGGCAATCTCCTCTGTGGTCTTGATCAGTTTGCGCAGCATCGCCTTTTCAGACACAATCTCCGCGTAATACTTTACATTGACAGAGGTAGGCACTGCTGCCACCAGCTCTCCCACAAACTCCATGCTGGAGATCTCAGGCGGCACATCCAGCTCTTTCAGCCTGTTCTGCAGTGTCACCAGATCCACAGGCTTGTTCTCATTGTAAAGCCCCACCATGGCTTCAAAGACAATGCCATACTGCTGCTGATAAAAATCATCACCTGTAATAATCTCCGATGCGGTCACGATGGCATCTTTGTTCATGATCATGGAACCGATAACCGACTGCTCCGCCTCAATGCTGTGGGGCAGGATTCTCTTTATGAGTGCTTCTTCCATGACAGCTATGGCTCCTTTCCCCCGGAAGCGTTATGCTTCCTTCACAATGACTTTCAGCTCTGCTGTCACTTTCGGATGCAGACGAATCGGCACCTTTGTGGTCCCCAGTTCTTTGATCGGGGAGGAAAGCTGCATTTTCTTTTTGTCAATATCATATCCCAGCTGGTCTTTTGCTGCTTCAGCCAGCTCTTTTGAGGAGACAGAACCAAATGTACGGCCGTTTTCTCCCACCTTGATGGATACGGTCACTTCTTTTGTCTCCAGCTCTGCCTTGAAAGCCTGGGCTGCATCAAGCAGCTCCTGTGCCACCTTATCCTCGTGAGCTTTCTGGAGCTTTAAATCATTGATGTTTTTGGATGTGGCCTCCAGGCCAAGTTTCTTTGGAAACAGCATGTTTCTGGCATATCCGTCGCTTACATTTACAATGTCACCCTTTTTACCCAGGGATTTTACGTCTTCCATTAAAATTACTTTCATATCTCTATATCTCCTTCCTTAATCATCTGGTCAATGGTCTCTTTCAGTTTGATAACAGCGATTTCCATCGTCTCATCCTTGAGCTGTGCTCCGGCCATATTGATGTGGCCGCCTCCTCCCAGACGTTCCATGATAAGCTGCACATTCACCTCATCAATGGCCCGGGCGCTGAAATAAATGGTGTGATTATAGTCTGTGAGCACAAAGGATGCCCGCACACTGCTGATATTCAGAAGCTCATTGGCTGCCTGAGACGCCACAATGGTAGGGCTGTCCAGACCCTCACTGGGGCAGACTGCAATGGCGAAATAATTCCGATAAGTCTCCACATGACGGATTGCCTCAGCTTTCGCCCGGTAGGACGCCACATCGTCCCGGAACATTTTACGCACGCGGGTTACATCCGCACCACACCGGCGCAGAAAAGCAGCAGCTTCAAATGTTCTCACACCCGTCTTGGCTGTAAAATTGTTAGTGTCAATGATGATGCCGGAGTAAAGGGCATCAGCCTCTATATTGTAAATCCTGATATCATCAGAGAAATACTGCAGGATCTCTGCCACCATCTCACAAGCTGAGGAAGCAAAAGGCTCTATATAAGAGAGCACTGCATTGGAAATCACTTCCGCACCCTGGCGGTGATGATCCAGCACCACAATGGTCTTTGTCTTAGAAAGAAGCTCCTCACACTCCGTGTAGCTTGGTTTATTGGTATCCACCACGACCACAACGGTATTGTTGTCCACAATATCCTTTGCCTCCGCGCTGTCCACAAACATATGCTCATCATAATCCGGATTGTTCATAAAATTCTCAATGATAGGGCGCACAGACATGGTTGGATTATTTACAACAATATGGGCCTTCTTATTCAGGGATTTTGCTGCCCTGTAGATACCGATACCGGCACCGATAGAGTCCACATCGGAAATCTTGTGTCCCATGACCACCACTTTATCCTTGGCAACCATAAATTCTTTCAGGGCATGTGCCTTCACACGTGCCTTCACACGGGTATTCTTGCCCATCTGCTGGGATTTCCCGCCAAAATATGTCATGCTCTCTTTGTCCTTGATCACCACCTGGTCACCGCCGCGGCCAAGGGCAAGGTCAATGGCGATTCTGGAGTACTCATAATTCTGGGCATAGCTGGGCGCATTGATACCGATACCGATACTGATGGTCACTGCCATGTCGTTTCCGATGTTGACGGTTTTTACGTCTTCCAGAATATTGAAACGTTTCTTCTTCAGTTCCTCCAGAGAGCGCTGGCGCATCACAAGTATAAACTTGTCTTTTTCCAGCTTCTTCACAAGACAGTCTACCTCGCTGAAATACTTGTTCAGCTTTCTTTCTATCAGAGCAACTAAAAGTGAACGGCGCACTTCCTCCACACTGTTGAGTGCCTCGTCGTAATTGTCCAGATACAAAAGCCCTGTAACCAGCTTCTCGTCCTCTGTCCTGCGGATGTAGCGGTTAATCTCTGTCTCGTCAAAGAGATACAGCGCTGTGAGGAAATTCTCTTCCTCTGCCTCCACCAGACCTGAATCCTCCAAAAGCTTCTGGATGGAAATCCTGCGCATGGACGCACGATAATCCCTCTCACTGAACTGGAATACAACCTCAGAAGCATCCTCCTTCGGCAGCGTGTCCACAGTGATCTCCGGAAACAGGGTGGTTATTGATTTTCTATATTTCCGCGGTTTTTCACACAAGGCGGAAAATGCATCATTCATCCACATCAGCTTTCCCTTGCTGTCCAGCAGCGCGTAAGGAACGATAAATTCCTTCAGCAGGCTTCTCTGCACCTGCCCGTACTGGGTCGCAAAAGAAATCAGCTCATTCATGATGATGGCACGGCTGTGATGGTATAAGAAAATAACTATCAGCAAATAAACAGCCAAAAATCCGCTTGCAATAGCACCAGCACGCCTGTTGATGCGGAACACACAAATATCCATGAGAATCAGAAGGACTGCCAGAATTACCGGCCACTGCATGTACAGCTTCAACTGACCTTTAATCTTAATTTTCCCATTCATATCCTCTTACCTGCCAATTTCTCTACTTTGTCCGGTCTTCATTATGCGTTGCCGGATGAAAATGTACTTTAATATTATACCATCAAATACGGTGATGCACAACTTTAAATTGCAGTTCCCATTTTCGTGCAAAATGACGAACCCTTGTGCCGGGATCAAAAGCAGAAAAACGCCGTCATGTCTCAGACAGCGTTTCTCCCATTTTCATCCATATGATAAACTCTGTGGACATTCCCTTTTCCGGTTTTTTGGAAAGGCTGATATATCCCTTATGGGATTTCACGATCTTTTTGGCAATGGCAAGCCCCAGACCGGTTCCCTGCTTGCTGTTGCGGGACTCATCCCCCACAGTGAAGGGTTCAAAGATAACATCCGCAATCTCCGGAGGGATTCCCTTTCCGTTGTCCGAAATGGTGATCTTGATGCTGTTTCCCTCAGCCGCGATCTTAAAGCGCAGTATGGTTCCCTCCTGATTATGCCGCAGCGCATTGGCAATGATATTTTCAAACACGCGCCTGAACTGCTGTGCGTCAATGTCACAAAAGAGAGGCTCCTCCGGAATGTCCACCTCCAGGTCGAATCCGGCCAGAGCAATCTCATTGTATTTGGCTGCCAAATATTCCCTGGCAAACTCACAGATATTTTCCCTTTTCAGTGTAGGGCTGAAATCAGGATGCTCCAGTTTGCTGTACTCATAAAAGGTGTTGATCAGTTCATTGAGAGCTGAGGATTTCAGATAAATGGTCCTGAGATACTGTTCCCGCCGCTCCTCAGGTATCATACCGTCACAGATAGCCCTGGCATATCCCTGGATCACCGTGATAGGAGTCTTTAAATCATGGGAAATGTCAGCCAGCATCTTCTGCTTATCCCTGTCTGCCTTCAGACGCCTCTCCTCACTCTCGTTGAGCCGGTTGGCAAGTCTGACAAAATCATCACCTATCTCCACGAACTCATTTGGCCCTCTGTACTCATTGCTGGGCTTCTCCCCCTGCTGGTACTGGGTGATGGTGCGGCTCAGAGAAGTAAGCGGCACCTTTACCTTCCGGTTCAGTTTGAGCACAAAAACGGCCACAACGATAATATACAGCGGGATTGTCAGCAGCCAGAGCCGTTCCAGGGCAGAGACAATTTGGCGGTAACTGGGGTCATCTATCTTCTTATATTTGAAGACTGCCGTGTACTTTCTGCCGTCCTCCCCGGTAAACACATGTTTCTGGTATCCGTATTTTTTTGAGACCGAATCTGTCATATACTGCAGTTCCCTCTCCCCGAGACGCTTTGCAGGAAAGTCCATGGTATTGGTCAGCACCTTATAATTTTCATCCAGGATCATGAAACTCTCTGTCTCCTCATACATTTCGCCATCCTGACTGGGAATTTGCCCGTACCGTTTCACCAGGATCTGTTTCTTTCCCTCCTGATTCGTAAAGGTTGTCGTCTCCGTGAACTCCCAGAGTGTCATTTCCGGTATACAGTACAGCTCCGCAGCAGTGAAGGACGTCTCCATCTCGTCACTGCTCTTATACACCACCTTACAGTCCTCATCCAGAACTGCAAAGTCTCCTCTTTTGCCAAGCACCTTTTTATAAGGAAATTTATCATAACTGCCTGCCTCTAAAAGCCCCTCATTTTCTTCCAGGACACTGGTGCTGGGCAGGTCCAGACGCCTTTCAAAACCTTTGTTGATGACAGTGGAAATCAATGCCAAAATGCAGAGTATGGTCAGCGTAAATCCCACATAATTCTGTATAAGAAGAGCCAGAAAGCTTCCTGTTTTTCTCTTATCTGTCTTCAATCTTGTAACCCACTCCTCTTATGGTTTTTATGTAGCGTGGATTTTTCGGGTTATCTTCTATTTTATCCCTGAGATTGGAAATATGGACCATGATCGTGTTGTCATCGCTCTCAAAATACTCCCCGCTGGTGCTCTCGTAAATCTGCACCTTTGTATAGATAGTGCCCGGCTTTTTCATAAGCAGGGCCAGAATCTTGTACTCCATTGGTGTGAGCAGAACCTCCTCGCCCTTTTTCTTCAGGACAAGCGTCTGTGTATCCAGGCTCAGATCCCCCACCTTCAGAATATAGGATTCCTCCCGTTTCGGTTTCTCTGTATTTAACTGGTAAAAACGGCGGAGGTTGGAATTCACCCTTGCCACAATCTCAAGCGGGTCAAAAGGCTTCGCCATGTAATCGTCAGCTCCCAGATTCAGACCAAGGATCTTATCATTGCTCTTATCCCTGGCGGAGAGAATCAGAATGGGGATATTGCTGGTCTCCCGGATACGCCGGGTGAGCTCATATCCGTCCATCCGGGGCATCATAATATCAAGCACTGCCAGACTGATATCCTCCCTCTCCAGAATCTTCAGCGCCTCCACTCCATTGCCGGCCCCAAAGACGCAGTAGCCTTCATTCTCAAGATATAGTTTTAAAAGCTCCGCAATGTCCTGTTCGTCCTCAGCAATTAAAATTTTGTAATTCATGTACCTGCCTCACTTTCCTTTGTATAACCGAACGCATCCGATGTGCCCATTATAACACGTTTTTTGGTGTGATGAAACCAAAAGAGTGCTTTCCGCGTCTGCCGGACTTCTTCAGAAATATAAAAAGCGCCGCTGCACAACGCAGCGGCGCCCTATCTACAATGCTTCTGTATGCAGATTAGTCCTGAACATAAGGCATAATTGCCAGATGTCTTGCTCTCTTAATCTCTACAGTTAAAGCTCTCTGATGTTTTGCACAGTTTCCTGTGATTCTTCTCGGAAGGATTTTTCCTCTCTCAGAGACATATCTTTTTAATTTATTTGCATCTTTGTAGTTGATTTCGTTATTTTCTTTTCCACAGAACACGCAAACTTTTTTTCTTCTGCGTCCGCCTCTTCTCTTCATCGGAGAATCCGGTCTGTTACCTTTTTCGTAAGCCATGATTTTTTACCTCCTAATCAAATTCCGTCCTTTATCAGTTGAACGGTAACTCTTCGTCAATTCCGTCCGGAATGTTCATGAATCCGTCTGCAGAGGATGCTGCACCAGGTGTCGGTGAAGGCATTCCCATGCCCTGCATTCCCTGTCCGCCAGCCTGTCCCACATGGCTGTCGCTGACTGCTTTGCTCTCGGCGAACTCCTGGTCCTCAACCACAACATCTGTGGTGTAGACTTTTACGCCGTCTTTGTTCACATAGCTGCCTGTCTGGATTCTGCCGCTGATGGCGATCTTGATACCCTGACGGAAGTATTTTTCTGCAAATTCAGCCTGTCTTCCAAAAGCCACACATCCGATAAAGTCTGCGGTAGCTTCTCCGTCTCTCTTGAAACGGCGGTCAACGGCTATTGTATATCTGGCAATTGCCATAGAGTTTTCTCCTGCGGAGTATCTCACCTCAGGATCTCTGGTTAAACGACCCATTAAAATTACTTTGTTCATATCTCTACCTCATCATTTCTTACCTTGCACATAGTATCGGGAATCAGAAATCTACTTTCATAATTCTAAATGGATCCGCGTTTTGTGCCATCAGAAAGAATTAAGCGTCTTTTCTAACAACTAAATATCTTAATACATTGTCCATGATGCGAATGTGGCGTTCTACTTCTGCAGGGCAAGCTGCATCAGCTTCAAACTGGATGAAGTAGTAATATCCTTCGCGCATTTTCTGGATTTCGTAAGCTAATCTTTTTTTGCCCCACTCTTCTACTTCGGAAATAACTCCGTTGTAACGGGTAATGTAGCCTTTCGCTTTTTCCACAACTGCTGCACGAGCTTCATCTTCGATCTTCGCATTAACGACTAATGCTAATTCATATTTGTTCATGCTGTTTTTACCTCCTTATGGTCTTCTGGCCCTCTGATATGCAGAGAACAAGGATAAATAATATATCACGAGGATTTATTCTAACACATCATTCCTGGATATTCAAGCCTTTTTTTTCAAATCTTTGGTATTTTTCTCCACAATTCTCCTCGCCAGCATGATCTGATGACCACATCCTGTGCATTTCAGTCGAAAATCAGCACCTACCCGGAGGATTTCCCATTCCTGGCTGCCACAGGGGTGCTGTTTCTTCAGTTTTACAATATCTCCAACTTCATAACTGTAACCCATGTCCGGTTTCCTTTCTGTCTGCCTTTTCTGTTTTATTCCACGTGGATCTGTGAGAATACCTGCCCGATGGGCGCATTGATCACAAGGTCTGCCATCCGGTCCCTGGGCGTGGCATCCCGGTTGATGACTACCAGGTGCTTCCCGGTGAAATAATCGATCAGGGACGCTGCCGGATAGACAGCCAGGGAAGTTCCCCCGATGATCAGGACCTCTGCCTCGGCGATGGCCTGCACGGCTCTGGTGATCGTCCCGTTGTCCAGGCTCTCCTCATAGAGAACCACATCCGGCTTGATGATGCCGCCGCATTTTTCACATTTCGGCACGCCTTTTGCTGCCTTCATATAGGCAAAATCGTAGGATGTGCAGCATTTCATGCAGTAGTTGCGGTATACACTTCCGTGCAGCTCCAGCACGTTTCTGCTGCCGGCCATCTGATGAAGATTGTCAATATTCTGGGTAATGACAGCTTTTAACTTTCCTGCTTTTTCAAGCTCTGCCAGTTTTAAGTGCGCGGCATTTGGCTTCGCCGTATCACAGAGCATTTTGGCTTTATAAAAACGATAAAATTCTTCCGGTTTCCTCATGAAAAAGGTATGGCTTAAAATGGTCTCCGGCGGATACTCCCACTGCTGGTGATAAAGGCCGTCCACACTTCTGAAATCAGGGATACCGCTCTCTGTGGAGACCCCGGCCCCTCCGAAAAATACAATATTGCTGCTCTCTGAAATAATCTGCTGAAGCTTCTTCGTCCCTTCCATTATTTATATACCTCCGGCAGGCGTCTGGCCTGTATCACAAATCTGGTTGCATCATTTCCGGTGCAGGTTGAGAGTGTTACGATCTTATCGTCCTTGGTGGGCTCAGTGCCCACCTCAAATTCTGAGGCATCCCGCATTTTCTTCAGATACTGCGCGAACTGGTCATCCGGGGCGCTGAAAAGCGTGTAGGTATCGCCCGTGGCGGATGTTGTGTGCACCGTAAATATCTCGTAGCGGTAGCTCTTATCCGGCAGACAGATCCACAGATACGGACTGGTCAGGTTTTCCGGCTCGTGAAGTGTCCTGAAGGTGCCGAACATGGAACCGTTTTTCATATTATGCCCGTAAATGATGGTGTTGCAGTCTTCAAAATTGCTGTTGTTGGTGTGTTCCATAAAAATGGCGCCTGCGGCATTCTGCTGTCCCTCAAAAGTATAATGGAGGTAATGGTCATTGTCCGTCCCCTTCACGATAGGATAGCTCACATCAAGGGCTTCCATCTGAATCCATCCCACAATGTCAGGATTGATCTCTTTGAGGCCGGCAAAGTCGATCTGGGGGCCTATCAGCTCCTCCTTCTTCTCCTCCTCCTTGGCTTTGGGTTCGTCCTTTTTGTCCTCTTTCCCGGCTTCGGGTTCTTTTACATATTCCCTTATCTTGTCGTATTCATCGGTTCCTTTTTTGTACTCCAGATAAATATTAACAAGCTGGTACGCGGAAAAAAGGAATACACAGATAGCTGCAATGAGAATGATATTCCGCAGTATGCCTCCGAATGTTGTCTTCTTTTTATTCTTCCTACTCATGGGTGTCTCCTATCAACTGTAGTTATCGTAAAACGCATTGTAGTCCTCAGAAATAATCCTGGAGCTGGGGACCAGTTTTATGGTCAGCTCATCCGCTGTCACTGTGGTGCCTTTGGGCAGTACCGCATTTTTATATTCTCTTGTATAATCCGGATACTCTCCGCTGGGACTGGAATCCATCAGAAAACTGAAGTTCAGTCCATACTCCTGCCCCTGTTCCTTTGGAAGTTCATAGGTCACGATTCCAAAATCATCCGCAGCTATGACAATATCGTAGGTCCCTTCCGGGAAATCTTCCCCTGCCACCATGGTGTCCGTCAGTGTGATCTCCTCTGTCAGTGGATTTGCGGAAGGTGTCACAACGGCTTCTGTCTGTGCGTTTTCGGATGTGATATGTATATTTCCGCCGCCGTTTACCATGACAATGGCACCGGTAAACAATCTCACGTCATCTAACTGCTGTACCTGGTTCTCATCCTCACCGAAATATTCGCTGAACCACACATTACTGTCCATATCAGCCACTTCCAGACGCATGCCTTCGCCGCCCTCTGCAACGTACCGGCCCTCCGGGATGTCATATCCCACCATGTACGCCCCCGCAGACAGTTCTGTGTCCCAGTTCTCCCCATCCGGCGCCAGTTCTTTTGTAGTGTACTGGTAGGGATCGAAGGTGTATTCCGGATAATCGTAGGGCTGCTGGTAATCAAACGGTTCCTGGTAATCCGGGTCGTTAATGATCTTTTCTGTTGTCACAGTGGTCTCTGACTTGTTGGCATAGCCAATGGACACCAGGATCATGCCTGCCAGGACTGCCACCACAACCACAGTGATCCCCGCTTTGTTGCTGCCCCGTCCTCTGCCCGGCGAATACATGCCGGAACTTCCCGGTCTTTTTGACATATCACGTAAACGGTTGAAATCCACTGTGTTTTTGGTATTTCCGCCGTTCAAAGTATATTTTCCCGGAGCTTTTCCGGCTCCCTGGTTTTTTTTCGCTGCGTTCCCGCCCTGGCCCGAAGGGCTGTACTGCTGCTGACGGGGATGGTTCAGAGCCGGCTTCCTGTAAAGTTCTGTGCTCTCCTCCCCGTGCACATGCGTTAGGGGGACATCCTCGCACTGGCTGCGATTCACCTGGGAACGGTATGCGGCATCCGATTTATTGTTGTCCATACCACATTCTGTGCAGATTCCGTTTCTTAATTTTCCACCGCATAGGATACATTTTCCCGCCATCTGTTCTCCTGCCTTTCTGCTGTTGGTGTGTTGGTTGGTTTTTGTTTTATTGTACCATAGTTGCGGGGGAAACTGAATGGTTTTTTTGAAAAGTGGCGGCAGAGCTTTTGGACACCCCGGGAAACGTCGTCCAAAGGACATGGGAAGTAAGGCTTTTTGCCTTCGATTTATTTTCTTGACATTAGTATAAAAAGGGACTATACTGAATATACTTAAATATATAACGCGGGATGGAGCAGTCTGGAAGCTCGTCGGGCTCATAACCCGAAGGTCGTAGGTTCAAATCCTACTCCCGCTACTCTGAAAAAAGGCCAGGAGAAATGTCTCCCGGCTTTTTTTGTGTACAACTTACAGGTTGTGTACCGCAAAAAAAGAGTGCAGAACCTTCTCTTCCAAAGGTTCTACACTCTTCTGAACGTCATGCCGTATATATCATACCGCGTTCTATATTTCCGCCTGTATCACGCGCCCCAAACGTGGGAACAGCCTGCATGCGGTGTCATCCTTTTCCTATTAAAAGCCTCTGCTTATCTCTTCCTGCAGTTCCACCGTCACGGTCTGAATCTTCATTCCTCCCTGTGCAAAATACAGCCTTATATAGTTATGAGGGCCGAACAACGGACCAATGTTTTTTTCTATCTCTATCCACTCCCCATTCGTTCCGTTGATGGTAATCGTCCCCTCCAGGTGCCCGTTTGCAAATACGGAGACAGGAATCTGCGCCAGCTCACTGCCGTCTGCCTTTACTTTCAGGCGCACGGTATAAGATCCGAAAGTATCCAGTAAAATCCCGTACACCACGCTTTTTCCTTTTGACGTATCTATCTCTGTACCGTCCAGAACCAGCTTTCCGTCCACCTTGTGATAGGTAATATCAAAATCCACCTTGTCCTCTCCGGCCATAACTTCACCGGCCTTTTTTTCCTCCTCGGACATTCTGCCGAGGGACCGTTCCATCACCGGAGATTTCATGAGCATGCGGCAGATATTTCCCGCACTCCGCAGAAGAGCGCCGCGTTTCAGAGTTCCCTCTTTCAGGCTCTTCATCAGGTTATCTTTATTTGTGAGCGAATCCTGTGTCACCATATAGACATCATTCTGACTCCGTACCATAGCGGCCAGATTATCCGTGGAGGCAGGGCCTCCCTCGTCGTTTAAGTCAGCCCACCAGTCAGTCATAACCATACCGTCAAAATTCCATTCTTTCCTCAGGATGGTGGTCAGAAGGTCGTAATTGCTGGCTGTCCACAGACCGTTTATTGCACCGTAGGTGGTCATGATGGAATAGGCTTTTCCCTCTTTTACTGCAATCTCAAAGCCCCGGAGATAGATTTCCCTCAGTGCCCGCTCTGACATGACGGAGTCCAGAAGTCTTCTGTGGTATTCCTGGTTATTGGCCGCAAAATGTTTCACGGTTCCTGTTACACCATAGCGTGCCATACCCTTTAACTGGGCGGATGCCATCATACCGGTCAGATACGGGTCCTCTGAGAAATATTCAAAGTTACGTCCATTTAAGGGATTTCTGTGGATATTGATTCCGGGGCCGAGAAGCGTATCAATGCGATTTTTCCTGAGCTCGGCGCCTTCCATTTCGTATAAGGCCTCTGACAGCTCTGTGTCAAATGTGCAGGCCAGACAAGTACCGTTCGGCATGGAAAATGCAGGTGTTCCGCAGTCCATACGGATACCGGAAGGGCCATCCGCACAGCAGCCGCAGGGAATGCCGTACCTCTGCAGGGATTCCGTGACACCGCCGAAAGCCGCTGCAGTTCCGGGCGTTACCTTTGGAGAACACATGCCTTCCCCTCTGACGATGCAGCACAGATCCTCCTCTGAAAGCTGTGCCAGAAATTCATCCAGGGACAGTTCCCCGTCAAAAACTTCTCCCAGTGTGTATCCTTTATCCCCTGTGTAAGTAATGTCCGGAAGCGTTTCCGTCTGCACACGTTCCTGCATTTTATGAGTGCGTACAGGCACCTCTTCCCACGCCAAAACACCACCTTTTCCGACGCGCATTCTCTCAAATTTCCTGACCGGGCCGGCAGCTTCCGTACAGACAGAAATCACCTCTGTCTCCGGAATCTCAAAGCTTCCGGCAGCTTCGGCGCTTCGCACATCTGTACCTGCATAGACTTCATAACTGCCCTTCTCCAGAACATAACAGGACTTGTGTCCTGTCACGCCGCTGTCGTCATAGGAGGCGATATCATAATCCGAAAACTTTAAGGTAAGTTCCTGTTCTTCTCCCGGAACAAGGCATTTTGTCTTGGCAAACGCAGCGAGATTTCTAAGGGGTTTCCCTAATTTTCCCTGGGGAGGATTTACATATACCTGCACCACTTCTTTTCCCGGAAGGGCGCCTATGTTGGTGACCTTTACACGGACTATTGTCTCCCCATCCCGGTGTTCTGCCGGGCTGCACGTGATTCCAAAGCCGGTATAAGACAGACCAAATCCAAAGGGATACAGCACTTTGTCCCTGGCAAACGTCTCAAAATAACGGTACCCCACATAGATATCCTCTGTGTAGAGATCAAAGGTATCTCCACCGAAATTCTCTGTGGAGGGGTAGTCAGAGATATCATGTGCGATGGTATCAGCCAGTTTTCCGCAGGGATTTACCCGTCCTGTCAGCACATCTGCAACACTGTGGCCGCCTTCCTGGCCTCCCTGCCAGGTGTAAAGAACAGCGGATGGTCTGTATTTATCCACCCACTTCATGTCAATGATATTTCCTACATTCAGGACAACAATGACTCTCTCAAAGGCACGGCACACCTTAGAAAGCATATCCTCTTCCAAATCCGTCAGAAGATAGCTTCCCTTCTCTGCCGAAGCGTCCCTGTCCTCCCCTGCAGTACGGCCGATCACAATGACTGCCGCGTCGGATTTAGCCGCTGCCTCCTCCACCAGTTTTTCTTCCAGAGGCATTTCCTCCTGGCACCAGGGCTCCTGCGCCCAGCCGCTTCCCTGGTCAAAAGGATGCTCTGCGATCCAGGAACGGTAAACCTCTGCCAGTTCCTCATTGACGGACAGATTTTCTTCCTCCAGCAGGGCATCGGTTATACCCACTACATATTTTGCATTTACAAGGCCTCCTGAACCGGTTCCGCTCTTATAATAATGGAACTGGATCCTGCCGAATACGGAAATCGTCTCCTTTTTTAAGGGCAGGGCCTGATGGTCATTTTTAAGCAATACCGCTCCCTCTGCTGCTGCCTGACGGGCAAGGGAGGCGTATTTTTCCCAGTTGATCACATATTTATTTTCCACTTTGTTTCTCCTATCCGCGTGATTTATTCTTTCTTCATTTTACCTTCGCGCGGAGTAAAAGACAATATGACGTTTTTGACACATATTAGGCTGATTTTGACCTGAAAAAACAGGCCTGCCGGACGGAAAGGACTCCGTCCGACAGCCTGCTGTCTTCCGATCACTCAAAATATTCCCGTATGGCCCCTGCAAAATACTGTGCCATACCTTCCCCGTACTGTCCGTCAAATGCCTCTTTTGCTGCCTGGTTTTCCCGGTAAAGATCTGCCAGCTCCAGCATTATTTTCTCTGCGTCGGATATCTGGTAAAGCTGTTTTGAAACAAATTCATACTCGCCGATAGGGGATTTGACCTCAAAAGAATCCTGCGGCATCTCTCTTTTTGCTGCCAGTCTGCTGCAGATATCATTAAGCCGGTTCTGGTATGCCTGCACAACCTCAGCACCGGCAACTCTTCAATTTCCGCTTTGCTGAACACATCAAAATCCATCTTGTCTTCTCCTTTCAAAATGTCATTCATGTTGGAAATCAGGCGTTCCAGGCGCTTCATTTTCAGTTCCAGAAGTCTTTTCTGGCTTCTCAAAACCTGCTCCCGGTCATAATCAGGACTGTCCAGAATGGCCTTTATTTCTTTCAGAGGCATATCAAACTCCCGAAAGAATAGAATCTGCCGCAGAATCTCCAGGGCTTTATCGTCATAAAACCTGTATCCCGCCTCATTACATACCGTGGGTCTTAACAGACCAATCTGATCATAATAATGAAGCGCGCGCACGCTGATACCTGTCATTTCAGAAACCTGTTTTACAGTCCTCATATATTTCTTCCTCCTGTCTTTCCTGATTTACAGATTACACTATGACGCTCCGTCAGAGTCAAGAGGATATTTAAGTTTTTTCCTAACCGGACGTCACCCGGCCCCTGGCATCTCTTACGCAAACACCCGCAACGCTCGGCCGAGCTAACCGTTAACTGCAACTAAGACGCTCGGGAAAGCCCTCGCGCCTAAGTTTCCGTAAACGGTGGATCTCGTCCTCCCTAAATACGCGGGCAAATGTTTGCGTAAGAGATGCCAGGGCCCGGGTGACTGTATATTGGATAACGGAAGATTTCAAAAACATAATATTTTAAAATTCTCGCTTCCAACGCACAGTCATGGGGGCATGGGTATCTCTCATGCAGACATTCCCGCGCTTTTAGCGATGGCAAGATCCACCGTTTACGGAAACTTAGACACGAGGGCTCTCCCGAGTGCTCTTAGTTGCAGTTAACGGTTAGCTTGACTGAGCATTGCGGGTGTCTGCGTGAGAGATACCCATGCCCCCATGACGTCCGGTTCAGCCATATACCCACATATTTTCCTTGTTGCTCCCAATATTCTGTGCTATGCTTTTTATCAGAATGATTTAGTACGGGGCGCAAATCGTTAAAATAGTTACAAACACGCCCCTGGAAAGGCGGGGAGCATATGAAATTACCAGACAACTCTGATATGGATCTGAAGGAGCAGAAAGACCACGGCACAGCCTCTTTCCCCTGCGGCCTCTATGAAATCTTCGAGGTCACAGACTGGGAAGGGGTAAAACATCACTGGCATGACGAGGTAGAAATCCTGTATTTTATGAAGGGCGACTTCGAACTGGATGTCAATATGGAGACTTATCACATACAGGAGGAGTGTTTTTATTTCATCAATGCCGGGGATCTGCATTCCATCCATCCAAAGTCCGCCTGCCTGGAATCTGCCGTGCTCTTTCACCCTCGCATTTTAAGTTTTGACAATTATGATATCGCCCAGAGCCGTATCCTCCAGCCCCTGTTAAAGAAAAAACTCTTTTTCCCCCTGTGTCTGAGTCCTAAGGACCCCGCCTTTTCTGCAGTCAAAAAAGAATATCTGGATATTGTAAACGTATTTTACCAGAGTGGTTCCTACCTCTCCAAGGAAGGGCAGACGGTGACGGAAGACCTGCCCTCCCAGCTCTTTATCCGGGCCGGCCTCCTGAAAATACTGGGTATTCTGGCAGGTGAGGGACTGCTGACCACACAGGAGAAAACCGATGATTACAGAGTGGAAATCATCAAAAATTCCCTGGC
Source organism: Blautia sp. JLR.GB0024 (assembly GCF_037000545.1). Taxonomy (NCBI): domain Bacteria; kingdom Bacillati; phylum Bacillota; class Clostridia; order Lachnospirales; family Lachnospiraceae; genus Blautia; species Blautia sp. JLR.GB0024. The sequence goes on from NZ_JBANBF010000023.1 coordinate 36,564, forward strand.
ATACATCCATGAGCATTATCAGGAAAAATTCTATATCCACGACCTGGCCCGGCAGGCAGGCATGAACGATCAGTATTTCTGCCGCTTTTTTAAAAAGGCCATCGGCAGGACGCCTGTCACCTATATCAATGAATACCGCATCGGCCGCGCCATCACCCTGCTCCAGGACACGGAGCTGCCGGTCATGGACATCTGTCTGGACTGCGGTTTCAACAATCTTGGGAATTTTCTTCGGGAGTTCCGTAAGAAGACCGGCTCCACGCCTCTGCAGTACAGAAAAACTTTCCGCAGCGAAAAGTCATAATTTCGTAGTTTTTAATCAAATATTCGTAAGACAAACCGTGTCAAATGTCAGTATAATAATCCTCGTCAGGCGGCAGAAGAAAGCCGCCAAAAATCAGATCGATCATACGGAGGTATATTGAACATGCAAAGAAAATGGTGGCACGGCAAAGTGGCATATCAGATTTATCCAAAAAGTTTTTATGATTCCAACGGAGACGGCATCGGTGATCTGCCGGGCATCATCAGCAAGCTGGACTATTTAAAGGATTTGGGTGTGGACATCATCTGGATTTCCCCCATCTATGCATCTCCTTTTGCAGACCAGGGTTATGATATCTCGGATTACTATAAAATCGACCCCTCCTTCGGCACCATGGAGGATATGGACCACCTGCTGAAAGAGGCAGAAAAACGCGGTATGTACATTCTCATGGACCTGGTGGTAAACCACTGTTCCGATGAACATGAATGGTTCCAAAAGGCCTGCGCGGACCCGGACGGGGAATACGGCAACTTCTTCTACATAGAGGACAGAAAAGAAGGCGAACTGCCCTGCAACTGGAGAAGCTACTTCGGCGGCTCTGTGTGGGAACCCCTTCCCGGACGCCCGGACAAGCAGTACATGCACGTGTTCCACAAAAAACAGCCGGACCTGAACTGGGAAAACGAAGCCGTCAGGGAAGAGGTTTACAAAAACATCAACTGGTGGCTGGACAAGGGCCTTGGCGGGTTCCGCATTGACGCGATCATCAATATCAAGAAAAAGCTTCCTTATAAAAATTATCCGGTTGACCGCGAAGACGGATTGAGCCTCATTGACAATATGCTGGAGGATGCCACAGGGGTTGGTGAATTTCTGGGCGAAATGCGTGACCGCACCTTCAAGCCCCACGACGCGTTTACGGTAGGTGAAGTCTTCAATGAAAAAGAAGAGGAGATCCCTGATTTCATCGGAGACAACGGCTACTTCTCCTCCATGTTTGACTTTGCTGAAACCTCTTTCGGCAAGAGTGAAAAGGGATGGTATGACTGTAAACACATCACACCGGATGACTACAAGAAATGCTGCTTCCACTCCCAAAAGCGCGTAGGTGACATCGGATTTTTATCCAACATCATTGAAAACCATGACGAGCCCCGGGGTGTCAGCTACTATATTCCGGAAGGTGACTGCTGCGATACCAGCAAAAAAATGCTGGCTGCTCTGTATTTCATGCTGAAAGGCCTTCCTTTCATCTATCAGGGACAGGAGATCGGCATGGAAAACCTGGGTGTGATCCCACTGGAGGAGGTTGACGATATCAGCGCTCTTGACCAGTACCACGTAGCACGGGAGGCCGGATATTCTGAGGAAGAGGCGCTGAAGATCATGGCAACCTACAACCGTGACAACGCCAGATCTCCCATGCAGTGGAACAGTCGGGAGAACGCCGGCTTCACTACAGGTAAACCATGGCTTATCCTCAATCCCAACTACACAGAGATCAATGTGGAATCCCAGATCCATGATGAAAATTCCGTGTACGCTTTCTATAAGGCACTGATCGCCCTGAGAAAAGATCCGGAATATCAGGAAACCGTAGTGTACGGGGAGCTGGTTCCCTATCTCGAGGAGCGCCACAACCTTATGTCCTATTTCCGCAGAGGTGACAAGGACCTGCTTGTGATCGGCAATTACCAGAAGGAGGAGCAGACCATAGAACTGCCTGCTGCCTGCAAAAAGGTCCTGATCAACAACTATCCTGATATGAACCTTACAGATCATTCCATAACCTTACACAGCTACCAGGTATTGGTGCTGGAACTGGAGAAATAACTGTAACGGTTGGGTACCCTCACAGTTACGGGCAGACCTGCTGATTCGTTACAAATAGGTTTCCATTTCCGCTGCATCTATGATAAAATAACCCCATAAGCCCAAGCGGTACATCCGCCGGCTCTGAATACGATCAGGGGGTTTTACCTATGAGAGAAAGCGGAATTTTACTTCCCATATCCAGCCTTCCGTCAGGCTACGGAATCGGCTGTTTTTCAAAAGAAGCCTATACATTTGCGGACCAGCTCGCATCTGCCGGGCAGAAATACTGGCAGATTCTGCCTCTGGGTCCCACTAGCTACGGAGATTCACCTTACCAGTCATTCTCCACCTATGCAGGCAATCCTTACTTTATTGACCTGGAGGTTCTGATCAGCGAGGGTGTACTCTCGCAGGAAGAATGCGACGATGCTGACTTCGGCAGCGATCCCAGGTCTGTGGACTACGGAAAGATATACAAAGCGCGTTTTAAACTGCTCCGCACAGCATACGAGCGGAGCAATGTATCACAGAATCAGGATTTTCTGACTTTTTGTTCCGATAATTCCTGGTGGCTTGAGGACTATGCGCTCTTCATGGCAGTGAAGAATTTCTTCGGGGATGAATGCTGGGACCAATGGCCGGAGGATATCAGAAAACGCTATGGATATGCCCTGGACTACTACAGGGAAAAACTGTATTTTGATATCGAATTTTACAAATATATGCAGTTTCAGTTCACCTGCCAGTGGCAGAAGCTGAAATCCTATGCAAACCAAAAGGGCATCCGGATCATCGGGGATATCCCCATCTATGTTGCCTACGATAGTGCTGATACCTGGGCACATCCGGAGCTGTTCCAGCTTGACGAAGATAATGTGCCCGTGGCTGTAGCCGGCTGTCCGCCCGATGGATTCGCCGCAGACGGCCAGCTCTGGGGCAATCCTCTTTACCGCTGGGATTACCATAGAAACACCGGATTTGCCTGGTGGATGGAACGTCTCTCCTACACCTTCCGGCTCTATGACGTGGTGAGAATCGACCATTTCCGGGGATTTGACGAATATTTTTCCATTCCCTACGGAGACACCACCGCCTGGAACGGGCACTGGGAAAAAGGCCCCGGCATGGAGATTTTCAACAAAATGAAGGAAGTCCTTGGCTGGAGAGATGTCATTGCCGAAGATCTGGGATATGTGACCGATTCTGTGCGCCATATGGTCTGGGAAAGCGGATTTCCCGGCATGAAAGTGTTTGAATTTGCCTTTGACACCAGGGATACGGGATGTGCCAGTGACTACCTGCCCCACAATTATCCTGAGAATTCCGTGGTCTATACAGGCACCCATGACAATGCCACATTAAATGGTTGGTACCAGGATATTTCAGCGAAGGAAAAGGAAATGCTGCGTGATTACCTGCACGACTACACTACTGCAGACAGAAGTCTGTACTGGGAGGTCATCTGCCGGGTCATGGGAAGCTGCGCACGCCTGTGCATCATCCCCATGCAGGATTACCTGGGCCTTGGCAATGACTGCCGCATGAACACCCCGTCCACTCTGGGTGAAAACTGGAAGTGGCGGCTCCTGCCCGGTGAATTTTCGCAGGATTTACAGAACCGGATACGGAAAATCACAAGAATTTATGAAAGGTAACAGATTATGACGCAAAAAGAACGCATGCTGAAAGAAATGCTCTACTACCCGGCAGATACCGTGCTTACCGAAGAGCGTGCAAAAGCAAAAGAGCTTTGCTATGACTTTAACCAGTGCCGCCCTTCCCAGGGAGAAAAAAGAGTTGCCATCTTAAAGGAACTGCTGGGAAAGACCGGAGAGAATGTCTGGATGGAACAGCCCATCTATTTTGATTACGGCAGCAACACGGAAGTGGGTGAAAACTTCTTCGCCAATGCCAACTGTGTGATTTTAGATGTCGCTAAAGTGACCATCGGAAAAAATGTTATGTTTGCCCCCAATGTCTCCATCTACACTGCCGGCCATCCCCTGCACCCGGAAACCAGAAATTCCGGCTGGGAATATGGTATCGGAATATCCATCGGTGACAATGTATGGGTAGGCGGCAATGTGGTGATCAATCCGGGCGTGCATATTGGAAACAATGTGGTGATCGGCTCCGGCAGTGTTGTCACAAAGGATATCCCGGACAACAGCGTGGCCGTGGGAAATCCGGCCAGGGTCATCAAAGAGATCACGGATGAGGATAAGAAATATTATTTCAAAGACCGCCTCTTTGAGACCGGCGGAGAGATTACAGAATAAGCATAAAAAGCCCGTATCATAAGGCTGCATTACGGCAGTCTTTTGGTACGGGTTTTATCGTTCCGGAAGATCCGATGTCTCTTTGGATCAATCCAGGGGTATCTTCAGGATAAAAGAGAGCATTTCGTCTTCTAAGGTACAGGTTATCTCGCAGTTTAGCTTCTGCACCATTTTCTTCACCATCGTAAGGCCCAGTCCTGTCCCGGAAAGATGTTTATTGCGTGACTGCTCTCCCACATAGTATGGATCCCATATTTTCTCCAGATTCAGGTGTTCCTTCCGGCACTCATTTTTTATGATGAAAACCACCTGTTCGGCGTTTTTCTGCAGGGTGATCCATATCTTATGACCGGAAGCGTATTTTACGGCGTTTGTGATCAGGTTGGAAAAAACAGATTCCATCCACTCTCCGTTTGTTGTCACCACAGTCTGCGCTTGGATATCCGGGACAAATTCCAGATTCTGCTCTTTCGAAAGCGGCGTGCAGGATTCCAGGATATCCTGCAGCATGTCACTGAGATCATATGGTTCAAGGGATGGCTCTTTTTTCTCAATGCGGGTCAAAAACAGCAGCCTGTTTATCATCCGGTCCATCTGACTGCTCTGCTGCATGATCGTGTCCAGAAAGGTGCCGTCATCCAGACCGTCTTTTATCCCGTCTGCATAGAGCCTGATCAGGGAAACCGGCGTTTTCAGATCGTGGGCGACATTGTCCAGAAGCTGTTCCATCTGTTCATTTTTATTCTGCAGGGATTTCTGGTAGGCCGTGATCTGGTTTCCCATGGCATTGAGATTGGCGGCTGCCCTCTCCAGTTCATCATTCGTCTGGATCTCCAGCGGATGAAATTCGTTTCTTCCCATGGAGGCAGCAAAGGCATCGAATTGTTTCAGCGGCGCGGTCACCCTTCTCACCAGAATAAAAATAAACAGAAGAGACAGTAAAATGGTAAGGAAACTAATGGATACCGTACATGCGTTCATGATCCGGACCGCATCTTTTATATCCGGAAGGATCATGGCAACTGAAAACAGTCTGGAGTCCCCGGCAGCGTATTCCACAAGCAGACTGTAATTTAATTTTTCCTGGCTGTAGAGGCGGATTCTGTTCTTCCCACGCATCACCTCTTTGTAATCTTCTTCCCACAGCCAGAACTTCTGAAACCCAACACCTTTTACCTGAAAAGCATCTCTTATTTCATAATTGATCATGTCATTGTCCGAGCTGCGGCTGTCTGCGGATACGGCTATCACTTTATTTTCCGCCTCAATTTCCCGAATTGCCTCTTCATAGGGTACGCCGTCATCCACTGCTTCCATGAGCCTGCCGCAGATCTCAGAGAGACTCTTTTTTTTCTGGTGCAGATAATATTTATCCACAAAACCGGCGTTTAACAGGGCTGATGCACAGGTGGAAACGGACAGTATGACAAGAATGCCTGCCATGAATTTTTGTGATAGCTTATTCATAAGCTTCCTCCATCCTATAGCCTGAGCCAAAACTGGTTTTGATGCAGGAATCACCGATTTTTTTTCTCAGACGCCGGATATGCGTATCCACGGTCCGCACATCCCCTGCGTAATCCATCCCCCAGACGCTGTCCAGAATCTGTTCCCTGGACAGGATCATGTTCTTATTCACGAGAAAATAATGAAGCAGATCGTATTCCTTTTTCGTCAGATTCACCTTCTTTTGGTCCATCCGCACCTCATGAGTCTGGGGATTCAGGGAAACCGCTCCGCAGCGCAGGATGGATTCCATATTGCACAGTTTTTTTATGCGCACCAGCAGGATCTCCATATCAAAAGGTTTCCTGATATAATCGTCTGCCCCTGTGACAAGGCCCTGTAATTCACTGGCTGCTGCTGACTTTGCGGTGAGCATGATGATCTTCACCGGAATTTTCATACGGCGGATCTCCCTGCACACAGAAAGTCCGTCTCTTCCGGGCATCATCCAGTCTAAGATCATCAGGTCCGCCCCATCCGTTTCAAAATAATCAAGCGCGTCCTCCCCGTTAAAAACAGTCTGCACGGTGTACCCCTCTCTCTCCAGATACAGCTTTAAAATACGGCTCATATTTTCATCATCTTCTGCGATCAAAACCTTCATATGTTTTCTCTCCCCAATATTCAGATATAAATTTCAAACACTGTGATTTCCGGAACCACACCAAAGCGGGCGGAAATATGGGTAGTCCCAAGTCCGGTATTTACATACAGCTTCTGTTTCCCCTCCTCTCCCACCCGGTACATCCCTCCGCTGTATTTGGAGGAGAGGGAGGTCGCTGCCACGGCCCTTTCGTTTACAAAGGGAAGAAACGGAATCCTGACCTGCCCTCCATGGCTGTGCCCGCTTAAGATCAGTGGATGACCGCTGTCCGGAAACGTCAGGACGCTGTCCGGCTCATGGGTCAGGAGGATCTTAAAATCCGCCGCGTCCGTTCCGGTCATATCCGGCATGGACGGCTGCCCCAGAAGAGCATCATCCAGACCTGTAAACTGTATTTTTTTCCCGTTCTTCGTTGTAATGAACATACTCTCATTTTTAAGTAATGTAAACCCCGAAAGTTCCATGATCTCCTGATATTTTCGCACCGCACCGCCGCCGTAGTCCCTGTTTCCCCATATGGCGATCTTTCCATATTCCGCATGCAGCTTTTTCAATTCGGAGATAATGCGGCTGTCATCGCTGTATTTTGCATAATTATCATATAAATCTCCTGTAAAGACAACAAAATCCGGTGACAGGCGATTGCATCTCTCCACTATTTTCTCCAGATTTTTGTATGTGAAGTCCTCCTTTATATGAATATCTGAGATCTGAACGATCTTTACAGGTTCTGCACTGCTTTCTTCTGCCCCCATGGCAAAGGTATTGACGCTGATCCGGAACGGTTCGATCCGAAATGCATAGAAGATACAGCCTGCGGCCAGAAGAAATAACAGACAAACGGCGAAAATCAGTTTCTTTAATATTTTCATAATTCATTTTTACTCCCTTTCTCAGTATGGAATCAAATTGTTTTCTTCATCCATCCTGTTAAAGGATAAAAAAGAGTTGTGACAGCCATGTTACAAAAAACGGCATGGAGGCCATAATTGCTTATGAATCTCCATGCCGTGGTCTTTAAGCTTCTTGTTATGCTTTGACGGCCCAGCGCATTTTTGTAGACCTTGCACGTGGATTTCTTCTGCATTCCTCTGCGGACGGCCGGATCACTTCTGTGGATACTTCCCTGTATACACCTGCTTTGCAAAGCTGCTTGAAGGATTTTTTCACAAGCCTGTCCTCCCCTGAATGAAAGGTCAGAATAGCCGCGCGGCCGCCCTCTGCCAGAACATCGGGCAGCTTCTCCAGAAAGGCTTCCAGCACCTCAAACTCGCTGTTCACATCAATCCTGAGTGCCTGGAAGGTTCTCTGGCAGGATTTTTTCACAGCCTCCTCCCGCTCCTTTTCCGGTACACGGCAGAGTGCTTTCTCGATGATTCTGCGAAGCTGTGTGGTGGTGGACACCTCATTTCCTTTTTTTAATTCCTGCATAACAGCCCTGGCGATCTCCTCTGCAAAAGGCTCGTCTGAATTTTCTACCAGCATTCCCTCCAGTTCTTCCTGGGTCACTTCCTTAAGGCGCTGCGCAGCGGAGACACCCTTTTGGGGGTTCAGCCTCAGATCCAGAGGCCCGTCCGTTTTGTAGGAAAATCCTCTGTCCGGATTGTCTATCTGCATGGAGGAAACACCCAAATCCGCCAGAACAAAATCAAACTTTCCGGCCTGTTCTGCCACCTGGTCAATATCAGCGAAATTTTTCTGTATGATGGTAAGTATCTCAGGGCCGTATCCTTTTTTCTGCAGCCGCTCTCTCGTCTTTTCCATCTCAATGGGGTCCACATCCAGGGCATAAATATGGCCTTCTGCCTGCAGGCATTTCAGCATTTCCGACGTGTGTCCGCCGTACCCGAGGGTTGCATCCAGACCTGTCTGCCCCGGCTGTATCTGCAGAAAATCCAGGATTTCCTTTACCATAATGGAAATGTGCATTCCGGCAGGTGTACTGCCTTTTTCAATGACCTTTTGGATGGTATCCGCGTATTTCTCCGGCTGCAGTTCTTTATATTTTTCTTTATAATTTCTTGGATGGGTGCCTTTATAGCGGACACGGCGCTTGTGCTGCTGTTCTTTCTTTTCCATTGCTGCTGCTCCTTTTATATACAAAATGGGGAACGGTTCCGTTCTCCCGGCTGCTGAACCTGTCTTTTCCTTATTTTGTCCAGCTATGGCTCCGGGTCTTTACGCTCTCCCCTGACTTGACTGCGCTTTTTATCATACAGTCAAGATACTGGTCCTGACAGGCTTCCTCCAGGGAATAGAAACTCTCACCACCGCATACATACTGATGCATTTTCCAGACAGTATCTGCTATGGCAATTTCCTCGTCACTGAGTCTCGGCCTTCCGAATGGATTAAGGTACAGCCATTCTCCGGCTGCCTGGATTCCCTCTATGACCGGAGCGCCAAGTCCCTCGTCTATACCGGAACCGCTTCTTGTCATATTGTATTCCACCGGTGTTTTGTAATCTTTCAGACAGCGGACGGTATTGTTTTCTATTTCCCCTCTGTCACCTCGGATCAGCACTCTGCTGCCCCGGATTTTTGAAAAATACTGTTCTTCCGTAAAATCAAACACGCCCCATTTGCTGCCAAAATCAAGCACTGCAAACTGCTGTCTGTCCTGTATGATCTGCTCTTTCTCGGGATATCCGGCGCGTCCCGGGCCTTCCACAATGGGATTGGTAAATTCCCATGCCCGAATCACACAGTTTTCAAATCCCACATCCAGATATTTTCTGAGCAGGCTGACACCGTGATATCCATGGCCCACGGAAATCTGTGCCTGTGTCACACGGCCGATCCTTCCCGACTCAATGACAGCCATCCTCGCCATATGGGCGGGCCGCAGCCAATACTGCTCTGCGAACTGCACTCTGGATGGATCCTTAATCCCGTGATAATACTCCTCAATGGCATCTGCGCAGTTCAGCGCAAATGTCTCGCTGAGCACATAAAAGCCCAGATCAGAAGCCTTATTAAGCATCGCCGGCATCACATCCGGGGAGAGGCACATGACCACAAATTCCACCTCTTCCCTGCACTTGGCAAGCGCATCCAGGTCAGGCAGAACCTTAACGCCCCATTGACGCTCCAGCCGTTTTGCTTTTTCCGGATTCCGCTCCACCACAATGCTCACATGAAAAAATTCCGGAAGCTCTTTTGCCGCCCTCAGGAAAAATTCAGCCCTCCATCCGGCGCCCACAATACCAAATACTGCTCTTTTCATACCCATCTCCTCCTACAGAATCTCACAGAACTCGATTCTTTCTCTGTTCGGCCCTTCAATGATAAAAAATTTGATTCCTTTTTCCCAAAAAGGAAGACTGTTGATTCCCGGGGTCAGCATGGTATATCCCTCCTGTTTCATTTTCTCATACAGCTCTTCCACATGTTTTGTGTCAAGCGCAAAATGATCCACACTGCCGTCACGCTCCGACGCGGCACCATTTTCATATATTTCCAGTGTTAAATTTTCATATCTCAGGAAGGCCACAGTCTCTGCCCCGTTTTTTACCTGATAAATATTTTCAAATCCCAGTTTTTCATAAAACTCAAGACTTTTCTTTATATCATTTGTGGGAATTCCAATATGCTGCAGTCCTGTAACATAATTTTTCATCATATGCATTCTCCTTTTCTTATGTGATGCCTGTACTGTTTTCTTATACTATTTTCTGGCACAACCGATCATGCCCGGCATTCTGCTGTGGGGCAATCGTGTAGTTTTATACTATCATAATTCGGGGAAACTGGCTATCAGAATTCCTCTGCCCGTCATATAAAAATATATGTAACTGTCCGGTCGGGTCCTGCGCATTTTGTGTACTGACCGTACATAAGAATAACGGAAGCAGATATCTGCCCCGTGGCAAAGCGTTTTTTCATAGGCAAATGCCGCGAATGCTTCTGACGGCCGGATGGTTACAAATATAATTGATGATAGGGTTTGTCATATGCCGGATATGGCATAGAATTGTAAGACAGGGATGCTGCAGGCAAATGGCCGCAGCATCCTTATATGATAATTTTAAAACGCCGTTTAGATTTTATCCATTTCTTTCATAAACTCTGCAACTGACTCCGCGCGTGCCGCCAGCTTCAGATATTTTGAAAGGATATCCGTATCCTGTTCCTCCAGGATTTTACTTCTGAGTTCATCCGGTATCATACCTGAATCCTGCAGCAAAAGCAGGATAGATTCCGCTTTGCCCAGCGCTTTGCCTTCTGCTCTGCCCTCCACTCTGCCTTCTGCACGTTCATCCTTCAATAACTCTTCCAGCAGCATAAACTTCTCCTCCATTTCCCGGCTGCTTCTGATATCCTCCATGGACTTCTGAATCTTTCTGATAAAGCTGTCCTGGTAGTCCCGGGTACTGTCTGCCTCGCCGGCTCTGACAAATTCAAGAAATTTAACAAGTTTTTCAGGCACCTCTGCCGTATTGTTTCCGCATGTGCTCAAAAAAATAGTAGTGCTTCCGTCTGCAATGGATAAGCCTGTCTCCGTGCAGATGTTTTGGAAAGTATAGCGGTACTTTTTCTGCCCGAATGGATCAAAATCGCAGATAAAAATCACATAGGCCGCAGGAAGTTCCCTGTAGTCTTCTCCCGTCAGCAGCAGTTCCATATCCATTTGGCTGTGATAATATCGGGCTCTTTTTCCCAGATGGGATTTTTTTGCTACCTGCATTTCA
>NZ_JBANBF010000024.1:0-42726 GCF_037000545.1 Blautia sp. JLR.GB0024
AAATAACAGGCGGATTTACCGCCTGCTGTTGACATGCCTTTTTGTAACTGTTATATATAAAGTAAGGGTGAAAAGCCTATTCTTAAGACTTTTCACCACTCATTATCATAGAAGAATCTTATTTACAGACTTTTCTTCATAGTCTCTCATCTGCATTTCATTTTAGATATTTAACCTGTCTACTTGACAGGGGGCATATCACCGAAGGCCTCTGCCGTCTGTACTATTCCTCTTTTTCCAATTGCCGAATCAGATATCTCCCCACCACTTTGGAAAATCCATTTACATTGTGGATATAGGCAAAATCCTTCCCGAAGATTTTCTTCTCCGCCGGAAGATCCTTCTCCTCCCCTGCAAATACCCCCAGGACACACACACCCTGATTCCGCAGTCTCCGCACCTCGAAGGCCGTATCCGAGATGGCGTATTTTCCCTGGTACGGCTGCGGGTTTCTGGCATTTGGACGGTTCAATATCACATCATAGGGACGACCGTCGCTTAACACGATAAGGACTTTATGTTCCTCGTCCCGGTTCAGCAGTTCGTGGCCTGCTGCCTTCAGGGCAAGTCCGTCTCTGTTATTAGAGGATGTGATATATTCAAAAATATTACTGTTTGCACTCCTGTCATCCTCATAACCGCGGAAACGGTGCATGATCGTATAATCCCAGAAAGTGCAGAAACTCATCACCCTGTGGGGAATATTCACATTGCTCAGGGCTTCACTCAGAATATACGCCTGCATGGCAACCTGACCCTGCCGGCTCCTCTGGGAGCCGCTGGCATCAATGAGCACATCCACCACAAAATCACTGTTGTCCTGCTTCAGTTCCCGTACAAAGAACTTGGCGTCATCTGTCCTGCCGATCCTCCACAGCCGGGAGGGAATGATTCTGCCCCTGTCCGACAGCACTTCATCTGTCTCATCCCGCATGGTAAACGCTTTTTTCAGCATGTCTGTAAGCGTCCAGATATTATTTTTCACCATTCTGTGATTATTGTGATAGGCATAAAGGTTCTTATCCTTCTGCTTTTTCGCATATTCATACTGATAATTGCGGAGCACCGGATTCTTTAGAACTCCCTCCGTAAAATACAGGCTGCAGTCTGCATGGATTCCCCTGCACAGTAAATAGTTCAGGCGTTTTTCCTCCGCTTCTGTCAGAAAAGTCTTCCCGTAATTTCTCTGTACATAGCTGTACATGCGCTCCAGGGCCTTTTCATCCACCACCAGCACCTTTTTCCTGTTGGTGTTCTCCTCTTCCCCGTCCTCTTCCTTCTCCTGCTGCTTTTCCTGCTCCATCATATCCAGGTTGGTCATGCTCTCCGTCACTTTGTCCAGGTAAGCGGAAAATGTCTCCTCCAGGGCTTCCTCCTCCAGATAATCCTTCCAGGAAAACTCTGTCAGTTCCTCCAGGGTGACCGCCAGCACCCGCTCCAGGGAACCATGCTGCTTTTCAAACCGGGGATCCACAATCTCATTATAAAGAAAATCCACTGTCCGTATGACTTCCATAGTATCTGCGGCATTTTTCAGCTCATAGACTCTCTCCATGAAGCCCCGGAGTCTGTCCGTGGCTGGTTCCTTTCCGTTCAGAGCCTCCTTAAAAAGAGAGATTTTTAACCGCCCTGCCTCATATCCTACCAATTGGGAAAAATCCAGCTCCAGGGTGTCCTCAAAAGCTCTTCTTCTGATCTCCCCTACGCCTTCTCTCTCCTCCATGATCCGATCACAGACGGCCCACTCAATACAGAGCTGCGCAAGGCTTATAAGCTCCCCTTCCGAAGCATGGAGGTATATTTTCTTGACCAGATAAAGAGATAGCTCCTCCCGGTCAAAATAGCGGGCAAATGCCCCCTGTTTGATACCGTCATAGAGGGCAATATACCTGGAACGCCGGAAACTGTCAAGATCCGGCTTCACATCCAGGGTATAATCCCCGCTCACCGTCCACATGAGGTTGCGGATTCTGTTTTCCAGCTCCAGCTCAAATTCTTCTCTCATTGAAACACATCCTCTGTGGTCCAGGATTCCGGTATTCTTGTCATAACCACATCCTGGACGATCTCTTTTTCAAACACGTCAAAGCATTTGTTGACTACCCCCATACGGACAGCAAGCGCCGGGCCAAGGCCGCAGGAAACCGCCTTCAGCGCCCCCAGCATTCCCCGCAGATCAAGGGACTTTGTGGTGATCTCACTGTTGCCTGCCTTTGTCTGCAGGTCCATGAACAGCCCAATCCACTGCTTCAGGGCGTTTTCTTTGATACTGGGGAATTTTCTCCGGAATATATATTCCAGGGTTTCCTCATTCTGAGGCGGCATATCGATCACAAGAAAACGGGAGACCAGGGCCTCATTCAGTTCTTTTGTTCCCGCATATCCATAATTCATGGTTCCGATAAAGCGTGCTGCGTCGTGCAGGTCAATCTTGTCATATCCGGGCACATCAATGCAACGCCTGTAATCCAGGGAGGCGTGAAGAACGGAAACCGCATCATTTTTTGCCATATTGATCTCATCCAGGACTCCGAAACCGCCGAACTCGGCACACCGGTAGATGCTTCCCTTTCTCAGCTCCACCTCATTATTGACAAATGTATCTGTTCCTATTAAGTCACCGCTGTTGGTATTTACATGGAAAGAAACATTGTACACCGGACGTCCGAAAATCCAGGCCAGATTTTCCGCCAGCATATTTTTTCCTGTAGCTTTGGGGCCTGTCAAAAGCAGGTTCTCCCCTTCCAAAAGAGCAGCGATTCCCATTTCCAGAACTTCCCTGCCGTAAAAGGGCATATCCGGGCAGATCACACGCCCCTTTGCCTCCTCTGCCACATCATATTTTGCCCGAAATTCCTCCACGCCGTCAATGAGTCCGCTGTCCACGCCCTGTTCCCGTAAAAATTCCAATTCTTTCTCCATGTCTGATTCCTCTCACCTATTTATTCTACTCCTACCCTGCGTCAGGGTAATTACAAAATACTTCTTCACATATGAATCTCTAACTTTTATCCGATTATATCATCCCATATGGATTCCAGTCTGTTGCAGATGCAACACCGCTTTTATTATTATAACACAAAAGGTGTTCCGAATCTGTATCCGGAACACCTTTTCCTGTATTATTTATAATGATTCCCGGCAGCCGTTTTATACATCAAACAACAGATCCCCATAAGACGGCATGGGCCAGATATCCTTATCCACGATCATTTCCAGTTCATCCACAGGACGGCGCAGGGCTTCCATTGCCGGCATTACCTTTTCACGGTAATAGAAGGCACGGTCTCTTCCCTCCTCCATGTCCGCTGCTGTCTTTGCCACTTCTTTTAAATGGTTCAGCGCATTCCTGGTATCCTTCAGAAGGCCGGATGTGTCCCTGAGCAGTTCTGTCTGCACATCTACATCCAGAATGCCTGCTGACACCACTGCATTGATGGAGTCCGCCAGATTCTTCGTGTATTTGATCACTGCCGGAATGATCTGTTTGCTGGCAATATCTATCATAGTCCTTGCCTCAATATTGATGGCCTTGGAATATGTCTCGTATTTGATCTCTTTTCTGGATTCCAGCTCAGCCTTTGTAAATACGCCGAACTCCTCAAACAGGCTCACGGATTCCTCATAAGTCAGGGCTTCCACAGCTTCCACCATGCATCCGATGTTGGGAAGGCCTCTCTTAGCAGCCTCTTCCACCCACTCCTCGGAATATCCGTTTCCGTTGAATACAATCCTCTGATGCTCTGTAAAATTCTTCTTGATCAGGTCATGGACTGCCATATCGAAGTCCTCTGCCTTCTCCAGCACATCACAGGCTTCCTTGAAGGACTGGGCAACAATGGTGTTCAATACCATATTGGCCGGCGCTATAGAATCCCTGGAACCAACCATACGGAATTCAAACTTATTGCCTGTGAAGGCAAAAGGTGAGGTCCTGTTCCTGTCTGTGGTATCACGCATAAACTCCGGAATGGATTTTACACCGGTCTCCAGCTTCTCGCTCTCAATACTGTGGTCAGCCATTCCTGTTGTGATCAACTGGTTCATAACATCTGTAAGCTGGTCTCCCAGGAATACAGAGATGATGGCCGGAGGAGCTTCATTTGCGCCCAGACGATGGTCATTTCCCACATCTGCGGCGGATTCCCGAAGCAGTGCCGCGTGTCTGTCCACGGCCTTCAGTACACAGCTTAAAACAAGCAGGAACTGGATATTCTGATGAGGTGTAATACCCGGATCCAGCAGATTTACACCTGTGTCCGTTGTCAGGGACCAGTTGTTGTGCTTACCGGAACCATTTACGCCTGCAAACGGCTTCTCATGAAGCAGACATTTCATCCCGTGCTGGGAGGCGATACGCTTCAGCGTCTGCATTATGATCTGATTATGGTCAACCTCCACATTGACTTCCGCATAGATGGGAGCCAGCTCATGCTGTGCCGGAGCCGCTTCATTATGCTGTGTCTTGGAGGTAACGCCCAGTCTCCACAGTTCCTCATTTACGTGCTTCATATATGCAGATATTTTCTGGCGGATGGTTCCCAGATAATGGTCATCCATCTCCTGACCCTTGGGAGGCATGGCTCCGAAAAGCGTACGCCCTGTAAAAGTCAGATCCTTTCTCTGCATAAAATTCTTATCACTTACCAGGAAATACTCCTGCTCCGCTCCCACGGAGGGGGTAACTTTCTTGGCTGTTGTATCGCCAAAAAGGCGGATCAGGCGCAGTGCCTGTTTATTGACAGCCTGCATGGAACGCAGCAGCGGGGTCTTCTGGTCAAGAGCTTCCCCGGTATAGGAGCAAAAGGCTGTAGGAATACAGAGTGTGGCACCTGCCGCATCATGCCTTACAAATGCCGGAGAGGTACAGTCCCAGACCGTATAACCCCTGGCCTCAAAAGTGGCGCGTAGCCCGCCGGACGGGAAGGAAGACGCATCCGGTTCACCCTTGATCAACTCTTTTCCGGAAAAACTCATCAGGACTTTTCCACTTGGAAGCGGTGCTGTGATAAAAGAATCATGTTTCTCAGCAGTCACGCCTGTCAGCGGCTGAAACCAGTGTGTATAATGTGTTGCCCCTTTTTCTATAGCCCATTCCTTCATTTCATGGGCAATCACATCAGCCATCTCAGGAGACAGTTCTTTCCCCTCCAGGATCGCCTGTTTCAAATCCTTGTAAACCTTTTTCGGCAGACGCTGCTGCATGACAGTGTCATTAAACACGTCCTCTCCAAAAATTTCAGCTACGTTTGTATACTCGCTCATATGTTTTTCCTTTCCTTACTGTGCTGCCCCATACTACATCTCTCCCAGGCCCCATACCTACCCCTTAACAAGTCATATGTCCCCGCACCTGAGACCCGCAGAGACACCTGGTCATTGAAACTGTTTCTAAGATACCTCAAAAACCGCTAAAAATCAAGAAAAAATTTACAATTCATCCCCGCAGGGAGCCAATTGCCAGCAGAAGAAGACACACTCCGCTGAGCCAGGACAGGTCCCGGTTCAGTATATGCCTGGTCCCATGTCCCAGCATCCATCCAGCCTCCATCACAGCGATACCTGCCAAAAAAGAGCCGATGACCAGCATCACCTGCCCGGACTGCACCAGCCCGGTCCCGATGCCCACCGCAATACTGTCGAGAGACAAAATAAAAGCAAGCCCCAGTCCTTCCAGCAGATTCAGCGCCTTCACCTTATCTGTATCCGCTTCCCCCTTCTTCAAAAAATAAGAAAAAAGCCTGTAACATCCAATCCCAAACAGCAGAAGAAACCCCAGTCTCCCCGTAACTCCTTCCGGAAGCAGCGCTGCCAGCCGACTTCCCATAAAAATAGCGGTACCCAAAATTGTACTCATCAGCAGGTTCATACAAACCACAATACCAAAAGGCATCTTAGTCTTACTCACCCCATAAGCAAAACTGACCACGAAAGAATCCATGGTCAGTGCAAGAATCAACAATATACCCTTTAAAACAGCCAGAGAATTCATTGCACACCTGATTAGTTTCTGTTTCTATTATAGTATTCTGATGTGTGCAGAAGTGGTATCCCTATTCCAGCGTATTGATCAGAGGCACCGTCTCATCCTCTTTGATCATAATCTGTACTGCATGCTTCATATTCGTAATTTCCACATCCCTGTGCTCACCCCCGAATTCCCCGTCCAAAGTCCAGGAAACAGGCCCGTCACAGGAAATCTTCAGCGAAGACGTCTTAAATGACTCGATCAGCTTCGTATCCGCCCCACCCAGCAGAGACGCAATGATCTCATTCAGCTCCAGTATATTTTTAGGCCTGTGCACCAGCATAACCTCAAACACCCCGTCATCCAGCATCACATCCGGCCCTGTCAGCTTCCGAAATCCTCCCACAGAAGTGGCATTACTCACCATCCCAAAGATAAATTCCCCTTCCATGTTACATTCCGCGCTCTCCACCGCCATATTATAGGACCTGATATTAAAAAGCCTCTGTGTTCCCTCTAATATATAAGCCGCATGCCCCAGAATATTCTTCAGATCCTGGTTCGTCTCATAAGAAACATCCGTAAACAGCCCGAACGCCGCAATATAAACAAAAAAGTCATCATTAAACTTTCCCACATCAAAAGCGTGCGCCCTTCCCTCCACAATATCCACAGCCGCCTCCAGCATATTCTTAGACACATGCAGACTATTGGCAAAATCATTGGTACTCCCCGCAGGAATATACCCCACCGGAGTCGAATGTCCCCCTTCCATGATCCCCGTCACGATCTCATCCAAGGTCCCATCCCCCCCGCTGGTAACCAGCAGGTCATACTCTCCCCCCTTACGTCTTGCCACTCTCTGCCCATCCCTATAAGCCTGCGTAGGATGCACAGTCACCTCATACCCAGCCTTCACAAATATATCAAGAATATCCACCAGCCTGTTCTTAATACTCCCCTTCCCAGCCCTGGGATTAAAAATAAACAACATCCTCTTACCCATAACCAATCCTCCCTTTTCATCTCCAGCTTATTTTACTACCGAACCCCCAATTATACAACCCTCATCCCCCGCATCCTCTTTTTTATTCTCTTTTTTTCCCGCATGACGCTCTCAGGGGAACCCGCGGCAGGGAGCAGCCCTGTGGTATCCTGTGAACGGTGTTCACGGAGCGCCCGGGAGATCCACCTGCCTCAGACGCTTAATGAGGAAGCCTCTGCTGACGAATTTAGCGACTGAGAGCAGGTTAGCTCCCTGGCAAGCGCAGTGCACCGTTCACAGGATACCACAGGGCTGCTCCCTGCCGCGGGTTCCCCGTCCCCCTTCATACAAAAAAAAGGCCCCCAGGTTCCCCCAGAGGCCCAACACTCATATTAAACTAACTCCAATACCACTTCCATAGCAGCATCGCCCTTACGCGGTCCGATCTTGATGATACGAGTATAACCACCATTACGGTCAACATATTTCGGAGCGATCTCAGTAAACATTTTGTCTACCATGTCCACTTCTTTGGTATTTTTCTTCTTACCAGCAGCTGCAGCCGGAACTTCCTTAATCGGATAGAAAACCTTCAGCATCTGTCTTCTTGCATGTAATCTGGAAGGAGCATCTTTTTTGATCTCCTTTTCCACTTCGTCATATACGGTAACTTTCTTACCATCAACAACTTCTTTTACTCTCTTTCCGTCAGCATCTTTGCGCGGAACTTTTGCCATAACTTTAACTGTCTCAAAGTTGTCTTTTTCTTTCACTGCCATAGCGATCAGTCCGTCAGCAATTTTGCGAACTTCTTTTGCTCTGGTCTCAGTGGTAACGATTTTACCGTGATATAACAGGTTTGTCACCTGGCTTCTCAGTAATGCTTTTCTCTGGTCAGATGTTCTGCCTAATTTTCTATATTTTGCCATCTCAATATTTCCTCCATTTGTGGAACCATATGCCATGCTTCTTCGGTCTTACTGACATATAGCTTTTTGCCCATAAATTCTTATCAGAGGCTTACTCCTCGCTGGGATTTAACTGTAAGCCCAATTCTTTCAGCTTCGCAAGCACTTCTTCCAGAGATTTGCGTCCCAGGTTACGGACTTTCATCATATCTTCAGAAGTACGGTTGCAAAGTTCTTCTACTGTATTGATACCAGCACGTTTTAAGCAGTTGTAGGAACGAACGGATAACTCAAGTTCATCGATGTTCATCTCCAGAACTTTTTCCTTCTCGTCATCTTCCTTCTCAATCATGACTTCTGCAGTCTTTGCACTTTCAGAAAGATCAATAAAGAGGCTTAAATGCTCGCTCAGTACTTTAGCCGCAAGGCTGACTGCCTCATCGGCGTCCAGGGTACCATTGGTGTAAATATCCAGTGTCAGTTTGTCAAAGTCAGTAACCTGACCGACACGGGTATTTTCAACAGTCATGTTCACACACTCTACCGGAGTATAAATTGCATCAACAGCAATCACACCAATCGGCATATCGTCTGTTTTTCCTTTGTCAGCGCTGACATATCCGCGACCCTTGGTAATTGTCAGTTCTGCATTGAATTTGCATCCTGTGCCGCCGTTTAAGGTGGCAATTACCTGTTCTGGGTTCAGGACTTCGATATCCTGGTCAACCGGGATATCTGCGCCTGTGACAACACCTTCGCCTTCAAACTCGATATAAGCTGTCTTGGGTTCTGTGCTGTCGCTTGTGTTCTTGATTGCCAGGTTTTTCAGATTCATGATGATTTGTGTCACATCCTCTTTCACACCCGGAATCGAACTGAATTCGTGCAGAACACCGTCAATCTTGACCTGGCTCACTGCAGCACCCGGTAAAGAAGAAAGCATGATTCTTCTTAAAGAGTTGCCGAGAGTGATACCATATCCTCGCTCCAGTGGTTCCACCACGAATTTCCCATATCTCTTATCATCAGACATTTCTGTGATTTGAATTTTGGGTTTGTTAAAATCGAACATGCAAAGCCCTCCTTGCTACGTGCATATTACTTAGAATACAACTCGACGATTAACATCTCGTCAACAGGAACGTCGATTTCCTCTCTTGTCGGAAGTGCTTTTACTTCACCTTTCAGATTTTCCTGGTCAACATCTAACCAAGCCGGTACAAGACGTCCGCCTGTTGCTTCCAGAACGTCTTTATATCTCTGAGAAGATTTGCATTTTTCTTTGATTTCGATTGTGTCTCCGGCTTTTACCAGGTAAGACGGAATGTTTACCTGTTTGCCGTTTACCATTACATGTTTATGGTCAACGATCTGTCTTGCTTCTCTTCTGGTTCTTGCGAATCCCATACGGAAGATAACATTGTCCAGACGTGTCTCCAGCATGATCATCAGGTTTTCACCTGTCTGACCCTGTTTCTGGTCAGCCTTTACGTAGTAGTTACGGAAAGGTTTCTCCAGAACGCCGTAGATGAATTTAGCTTTCTGTTTTTCTCTTAACTGAAGTCCGTACTCAGACATTTTTCTGTTTGCTCTTCTTAACTGTCTGGTGGATTTCTTGTCAATTCCTAAATATACAGAATCCAGACCCAGGGATCTACATCTTTTCAGAACCGGTACTCTATTTACTGCCATGATTTCTTAACCTCCTAATTAGACTCTTCTACGTTTTGGTGGACGGCATCCGTTGTGGGGAACCGGTGTTACGTCGCGAATGCTTGTAACTTCCAGACCACAAGCTGAGAGCGCACGGATTGCTGCTTCTCTTCCTGATCCCGGTCCTTTTACAAAAACGTCAACAGTCTTCAGACCATGAACTAACGCTGCTTTTGTAGCAGTCTCTGCAGCCATCTGTGCTGCATACGGAGTAGATTTCCTTGAACCTTTAAATCCCAGACCACCGGCACTTGCCCATGATAAAGCATTTCCTTCAGCATCTGTCAATGTTACGATTGTATTGTTGAAAGATGACTGGATATGTGCCTGTCCGCGTTCAACGTTTTTCTTAATACGCTTTTTTGTCACTTTTTTTGTAACTTTAGCCATTTTTAAACTAACCTACTTTCTCACTTAATCAAAAATTATCATGTTTCTTATATTGACTGCAGAAAGTACGCACTGCGAACTCTCTCTTGTCATAAATTATTTCTTCTTGTTAGCAACAGTTCTCTTCGGGCCTTTTCTGGTTCTTGCATTTGTCTTAGTCTTCTGTCCGCGAACCGGAAGTCCTTTTCTGTGGCGGATTCCTCTGTAGCATCCGATTTCCTGTAATCTCTTGATGTTCAGAGCGATTTCTCTTCTCAGATCACCCTCTACAGCGATATTCAGTTCATCGATTGCATCACGAATCTTTCCTACTTCTTCGTCAGTTAAATCCCTGCAGCGAGTGTCAGGGTTTACTCCTGCCTCTACTAAGATACGGTCAGCACTTGTTCTACCAATTCCGTAGATATAAGTCAGACCAATTTCAACACGTTTTTCTCTTGGTAAGTCTACACCAGCTATACGAGCCATGTATTTGTTCCTCCATTGTTCTTAAAAAATATTGTTCCTAATTGGGATACATAAAAATGACGGGTCTCTATGCATCCAGCCGCAAAATAAAATTTTACGCAGCCTTTCCGTCACGGCAGAGCGACGGTATTAAGCAATATTCTGTAATCGCCCTCTCGGCAGGACGACAAACGTGATATATTACTATATTTAATCAGTACGAACAACGCAACCGCGCGTTTCATACTGCAGCCGCACTAAAATAATTCACACAAATCACATCGTTTAAACACGCATCTCAAATTTCATGCCAAAAAACAGCATTCTTTTAGAGTTCCATGCTTAACCCTGACGCTGTTTGTGTTTCGGGTTTTCACAGATAATTCTGATACTGCCTTTTCTCTTGATAACTTTGCATTTTTCGCAAATCGGTTTTACAGATGATCTTACCTTCACGGATAACCCTCCTTTCTGAATTTCTCTGCACATGGGCATAAAAAGTCCACGTACGAGCACAAAAGTACGTTTTTAATGATAACACTGTCGTTGCAAGAATGCAAGCACTTTTTTAAAAAATTTCCACTTATTGATTGAAATGGCATATTTGTTGGCAAAACGGACGCCGGAGGCGGTCCTGGGGTTCCCCGGGCGAACGAGAGCAGAGAACTTCCAAGCTAACACGTAACCCGCACTAAGTTCATCGCCTTAGGGCTCTTCACTAAGTGCTTGCTAACGTGTGGATCTTGTAAGCTTCTCTACCCGCTCTTAAACGCCCGCCCGGGGAACCCCAGGACCGCCTCCGGCTGTTTTTAGACACCGAAAGGCTCAATGAATGCTCATTTTTATTCTCAATAGCAGATTTGTATGAAAACAGGGAAGAATGTATTGAGGCTGCCTATCAGAGCACATCCACCATAATAGAAATAACCTCAACTATATCTCCAAAAATTATAGGATATCTTTGAGAAAAAAGGCGTATCTCCCCGAACTACCTACTAAATTCAATGATTCATTGAAACCTATAGGTAATTTAACACCAAAACCGGGGCGTCCCTCACCCATTTACCTACTAAAATACAAGATTCAATGAATCCTATAGATATTTTGGCACCAAAAGCAAGGTCTTACCTCACCTATTTACCTACTTAAAGGCAAGTTTCAGTGAATCCTATAGGTATTTTGCTCCAAAAACAGGCTTACCCCACTCATTTACCTACTAAAATACAAGATTCAGTGAATCCTATAGGTATTCTACCGCCAAAACAAGGTTGAACCCTACCATTTACCTACTAAAATACAAGGATCATCGAACCCTATAGGTACTTTGGCACCAAAATCAAGTCTTACCTCACCCACTTACCTACTAAATGGCAAATTTCATTGAATCCTATAGGTATTTTACCGCCAAAACCAGATTTTACCTCACTTATTTACCTACTAAACGGCAAATTTCATTGAATCCTATAGGTATTTTACCGCCAAAACCAGATTTTACCTCACCTATTTACCTACTAAATGGCAAATTTCATTGAATCCTATAGGTATTTTACCGTCAAAACCAGATTTTACCTCACTTATTTACCTACTAAATGGCAAATTTCATCGAATCCTATAGACATACCGGATAGAAAACCTTTTCCACCAGTCTGTACAGCAATAAGGCTCCTCCATAGATAAAAACATATCCGCGGAAAGAGAACACCAGTGAAACAGGGATGCGGCGGGGGCGGAGGTGGGAATGGGGTGAGCGGCGTTTCACGGAGCGTCTGGGAGATCCACCTGCCCCAGACACTTAATGAGGAAGCCCTTGCTGACGAATTTAGTGTATGGGAGCAGGTTAGCTCCCTGACAGGCGCAGTGCGCCGCTCACCCCATTCCCACCTCCGCCCCCGCCGCATCCCTGTTTCACGTCCGCCCTCTATCCATCCCCCGCCTTAAACCAAAAAAGGAGATGCCTCCCACTCCGCAAAGCAGCCCGCATCCCCTTCATAAAACCAACAACCAATATCAACCAAAACTCTTATTTGTCTCTCCAGATAATCCTGCCCTTACTCAGATCATACGGTGACATCTCAATCGTCACCTTATCTCCCGGAAGAATCCTGATGAAATTCATCCTCAGTTTCCCGCTGATGTGCGCCAGAATCACATGTTTATTCTCCAGTTCCACCTTAAACATAGCGTTCGGCAACTTCTCCAGTACCGTTCCTTCTACTTCAATAACATCTGCCTTTGACATATATCAAACCTCCTGTTTCCTTCTATATTCTTTTACAACTCTCTTGATAGTTTCATTCTTCCATTCCCCGCCTTCACTGAGAATACTCTCAATCTCCGGGGAAATCCTGCGGTTGATCTGGACATGCCTCATTTTCTTCTTCTTGGGATGCTCACAAGTCCTAAGCGTTCCGTCAGCCAGATAGACATATCCGTCCTCCGCTCTGACGATGATATAATATCTGCCGGTATCATGGCCAGCCATGGAAACCGCTGCCATTCCTGCTCTCACCTCGCTCATAGGTCCACCTACTCACTCAAGGTCAGTATTTCAGGATCGCCGTCTGTGATGAGAATGGTATTTTCATAGTGGGCTGACAGAGAACCATCTTCTGTCACCACGGTCCAGTCATCATCCAGCCAAACCACATCGGCTCTGCCTTCATTAATCATCGGTTCAATCGCAAGAGTCATACCTGCCTGAAGTCTCAGCCCTCTGCGCTTCTGACGGAAATTCGGTATCTGCGGGTCTTCGTGCAGGCTTGTGCCGATTCCATGTCCGACCAAATCCCTGACTACACCGTATCCGAACTTCTCTGCATATGCGCCGATGGCTGCGGAGATTTCATATAAATGCTGTCCTGCCCTGGCATACTTGATTCCTTCAAAGAAACTCTGTCTGGTCACATCAATGAGTTTCTGCGCCTCCGGCGCGATCTCGCCCACCGCATGGGTACGTGCCGCGTCTGAATGATATCCTTTGTAGATCAGCCCGGCGTCCAGACTCACAATATCCCCATCCTGGAGAATGTGGTCCTTACGCGGAATTCCGTGTACCACCTCATCGTTGACAGAGACACAGATAGATGCCGGATATCCATTATAGTTCAGGAAATTCGGTATACAGCCCATCTGACGGATAAGCTTTTCTCCATACTGGTCAATGTCGAGGGTGGAAATACCCGGACGGATAAAATCCCTCAGCTCGTCGTGTACCTTCTCCAGAAGCCTTCCGGCCTCCCTCATAAGTTCAATTTCATTGGCAGTTTTTATCGATACTGACATTTTTTACGCTCCTAATATTTTGACGATCGCCTGGAACACATCTTCCATATCGACGGTTCCGTCAACCTGTTTTAATATACCGGACTTGGTATAGTAGTCAATCAGGGGCTGTGTCTGGTCATGATATACTGTGAGACGTTTTAAAACAGTCTCCGGCTGATCATCATCTCTCAGAATCAGTTTCTCACCGCAGATATCACATACATCCTCTGTTTTCGGAGGATTGTACTTGATATGGTAAGTAGCGCCGCATCCTACACACGCTCTTCTGCCGGACATACGGTTTACAATATTCTCATCCGGAACATCCACGTCAATGGCATAATCCACCTTCTGACCCATTTTAGCCAGCGCTGCGTCCAGGCTCTCTGCCTGGGGAATTGTTCTGGGGAATCCATCCAGCACATAACCATTTTCACAGTCATCCTGTGCCACTCTGTCCACTACCAGGTCCACTACTAATTCATCCGGAACCAGCAGGCCCTGATCCATATAGGTCTTAGCCTTTTTACCCAGCTCTGTTCCGTTCTTGATGTTGGCACGGAAAATATCACCAGTGGAGATATGCGGAATCTGATACTTCTCCGCAATTTTCTTCGCCTGTGTTCCTTTTCCTGCCCCCGGTGCGCCTAACATAATAATCTTCATACTTCTCTTCCCCTTTCGTATTTCAATCCGCATTCCGCCTTAAAGTATAAGCGCGGAATCATAGCCCACGGATTGCTGCCCAGACCCCAATCAGGGTGTGTGTCCTTATATAGCATTTTAGTGCACCCACAAAAGTGGGTACACTTAAATCATATAAGCTTATTCACTTAAAAATCCCTTGTAGTTACGAACCAGCATACGGGACTCAACCTGCTTGATCGTCTCCAGGACAACGCCCACCACGATGATGATGGATGTACCGCCGAAAGAAACATTTGCACCGAACACACCATTAAAGAAGAATGGGATAACGGCAACAATGACCAGACCTGTGGCACCGATGAAGATAATGTAACTTAAGATTTTCTCCAGATATTCCTGTGTCGGTTTACCCGGACGGATACCCGGAATGAAACCGCCCTGTTTTTTCATATTATCCGCAACTTCCATCGGATTGAATGTGATGGATGTATAGAAATAAGCAAAGAAAATAACAAGTACGATGTAAACAACCAGACCAATGGAATAAAGAGGCTCATTCGGGTTGAACCAGTTGCTTGAAGTCAGACCTTTTAAAATCTTGCTTCCGATTCCTGTACCGCCGCCTTTACCCAGGAAGCTCGCGATGACTACCGGGAAAGACATAAGGGAGGATGCGAAGATAATGGGAATAACACCTGCAGTGTTCACCTTCAGAGGAATCGCACTGGACTGTCCGCCCATCATTTTTCTTCCTACCATCTTCTTGGAATACTGGACCGGAATCTTCCGCTCTCCACCGTTCAGGATAAGTACAAGTACCACTACCACTATAATGATTGCCATGATAATGATAGCTGCCAGGCCGCCTCTTGCGATGGTTTTCCCTTTTACGAATTTCTCGAACAGGGAAGCCAGGTCGCTTGGGATCCTGGATACAATGTTGATCATCAGGACGATAGAGATACCATTTCCCACACCTTTTTCAGTGATCTGTTCACCGATCCACATCAGCATTGCAGAACCGCCGGTTAAGGTCACTACTGCAACAACAATGCTGGTGAAGTTCATCTCTGTCAGCCAGCCGCGGTTACCGAAGCCGATCACCATGGCTACAGACTGGAACAGAGCCAGACCTACAGTCAGATAACGGGTGATGGCAGTCATTTTCTTCCTGCCCTCCTCACCGTCACGCTGCATTTCTTCCAATTTGGGAATTGCAATTGTCAGAAGCTGAATGATGATAGATGATGTGATATATGGCGTAATACTCAACGCAAAGATAGACATCTGTTCAAATGAACCGCCTGTAAATGCATTGAAGAAATTGAACGCATCATTAGACTGGCTTGCAAACAGGTTCTTAAAAAAGTCCCTGTCTACGCCCGGAATTGGCAGCTGAGAGCCAATCCGGACAACAACCAGCATTAACAATACATAGTAAATTCGACGTCTTACATCTTTTATTTTAAAAGCGTTCCTAAGAGTCTCAAGCATTAAATCACCTCGACTGTTCCACCTGCAGCTTCGATTTTAGTTTTAGCGGTTTCGCTTACAGCGTTAACCTTTAAGTTAACCTTCTTTGTGATTTCACCACTTCCGAGGATTTTAACGCCGTCGCCAAGACGGGAAATAGCTCCGGATGCCAGTAAAGCTGCCGGTGTTACCTCTGCTCCATCCTCGAATCTGTTTAACTCGCTGACATTGATCGCTACGATGTCTTTAGAGTTTCTGCATTTGAAGCCTCTCTTAGGAAGTCTTCTGTATAAAGGCATCTGTCCACCTTCAAATCCCGGTCTCTTAGCTCCGGAACGGGCTTTCTGTCCTTTATGGCCTTTACCTGCGGTCTTACCGTTTCCTGAACCGTGGCCACGGCCTCTTCTGAAGTTATCGCTCTGTCTGGAGCCTTCAGCTGGTTTTAAATTTGATAAATCCATGACTGCACCTCCTTCTTCAATGATTAGATTTCTTCTACTTTCACTAAGTGTCTTACCTGCTGGATCATACCGCGAACGGCTGCATTGTCAGGCATTTCCACTGTCTTGTTCAGTTTTCTTAAACCTAAAGCTTCTACTGTTTTTCTGTTTTTCGGAACAGCACCGATTGTAGATTTCACCAGAGTGATTCTTAATTTATCTGCCATTTTTCAATCCTCCTACGCAAAAATCTCGTCAACAGATTTTCCACGAAGTTTTGCTACTTCTTCCGGAGTCTTTAACTGACTTAAACCTGCGATGGTAGCCAGAACTACGTTCTGTTTGTTACGGGAACCCATACATTTTGTACGGATGTTTTTGATACCTGCAAGCTCGATTACCGCACGGGCCGGGCCGCCGGCGATAACACCGGTACCTTCCGGAGCTTTCTTCAGCAGCATCTCAGCGCTTCCGAATTTTCCGATGAAGTCATGGGTAATACTTCCGTTTTCGTCTCTTGCTACTGTAACAAGTTTCTTCATAGCATCCTCTTTTCCCTTGCGGATAGCTTCGGGAATCTCGGCTGCCTTTCCTAATCCAGCGCCTACGTGACCATTGCCGTCACCTACAACAACTAAAGCTGTGAAACGGAAGTTACGACCACCTTTAACAACCTTTGTTACACGCTTGATTGACACTACTTTTTCTTCTAATTCTAACTGACTAGCATCAATGATAGAACGTTTCATGTGTTCATTTCCTCCCTTATTAGAATTCTAACCCAGCTTCACGTGCTGCGTCTGCTAATGCCTGAATTTTTCCGTGATATATAAAGCCGCCTCTGTCAAAGACAACCTCTTTGATGCCTGCTTCGATAGCTTTCTTACCGATCACAGTTCCTAAATATGCTGCAGCATCAACGTTATTGGTTTTTTCCAATTCAGCTTTTACCTCTTTCTGAGTGGTAGAAGCGGAAACCAGAGTTTTTCCAACGGTATCGTCAATAATTTGAGCATACATATGATTATTGCTGCGGAAAACTGCTAAACGTGGAGTTGTAGCGGTGCCGCTCAGATGATTACGTAATCTTCTATGTTTTTTTGCGCGAACTTTCGCTCTTGATACTTTACTAACCATTTTTACACTCTCCTTAATTATTTCTTACCAGTTTTACCAACTTTACGTCTGATAACTTCATCAGCATACTTAATACCTTTACCTTTGTATGGCTCCGGTCTTCTCTTATCTCTGATTTCAGCAGCGTACTGGCCAACTTTTTCTTTATCGATTCCTTTTACGATGATTTTATTACCATCTACAGAAGATTCCAGTCCTTCTGGGTCTTCCATCTCTACCGGATGTGAGTATCCTAAGGAGAGAACCAGTTTCTTACCCTGTTTTGCAGCTTTATAACCTACACCGTTAACTTCCAGAGTTTTTTCATATCCCTGGCTTACACCGATCACCATGTTCTGGATCAGTGTTCTTGTTAAACCGTGTAAAGATTTCATTTTCTTTAAATCATTTGGTCTTGTAACAACTACCTGACCATCCTCTAATTTGATTGACATCTCTGTCGGTAACGCTTTCTCAAGTGTTCCCTTTGCGCCTTTTACGGTCACAAAATTGTTCTCAGCAATTTTAACTTCTACGCCTGCCGGAACAGCTACTGGCTGTCTTCCAATACGTGACATACCTGTTGTCCTCCTTACTTAAATTTTCGGAAGGGCCTATTATGGTTCCCTTCTGTTTTCAGTATCTCTATCTATGAAAATTGCATATTTCCGGCCAAAGCCGGGAGGCAATTACCATACGAATGCTAATACCTCGCCGCCAACGTGCAGCTTTCTTGCTTCTTTATCTGTGATAACACCCTGGTTTGTGGACAGGATTGCAATACCCAGTCCGCCCAGAACTCTCGGAATCTCCTGGCTGCCTGCGTATACACGTAAGCCCGGTTTGGAAATTCTTTTCAGGCCTGTAATGATCTTTTCATTCTTGTCTGCACCGTATTTTAAGGTGATACGGATGGTCTTGAATGCGCCGTCTTCCAGAACGTCGTATTTTGCGATATATCCCTCTTTTACCAGGATATCGGCAATAGCAAGTTTCATTTTAGATGCCGGAACATCTACTGTATCATGTTTTGCAGTATTTGCATTACGGATTCTTGTAAGCATATCTGCAATTGGATCGCTCATTGTCATTAGAGTTTCCTCCTTCTATTCTTTATCCCATATCCGCCCAGGCGGATGAACTGATTAGATACTTTTAGTCCGCGGCTTGCGCTCGCTAAATATTCAATGCCTACCAGGAAGCTTTTTTCACTCCCGGAATCTGGCCTTTGTATGCTAATTCACGGAAGCAGATTCTGCAGATTCCGTATTTTCTCAAGTAAGCATGTGGACGGCCACAAATTCTGCAACGATTGTATTCTCTTGAAGAGAATTTCTGTTTACGCTGCTGTTTTAATTTCATTGCTGTTTTAGCCATGAATTTTCCCTCCTATAATTACTTTGCAAATGGCATGTTAAATAATGTCAATAATTCGCGGGCTTCTTCGTCTGTTTTAGCAGTTGTAACGAAAATGATGTCCATACCTCTTACTTTATCGACTTTATCGTATTCCACTTCCGGGAAAATTAACTGCTCTTTGATACCGAGTGCATAGTTACCTCTTCCATCAAATGCGTTAGGGTTAACGCCGCGGAAGTCACGTACTCGAGGCAGTGCTAAGTTGATAAGGCGATCAGCAAATTCATACATTTTTTCGCCTCTCAGAGTTACTTTACAACCGATCGGCATGCCTTCACGGAGTTTGAAGTTAGCAATGGAGTTTTTTGCTTTTGTTGTTACAGCTTTCTGACCTGTGATCAGTTCCATGTCAGCTACGGCTGCATCTAACAGTTTTGCGTTTTCCTTTGCTTCGCCTACACCCATGTTCACAACGATTTTGTCGAGTTTCGGCACTTCCATGATATTTTTATAACCAAACTTTTTGACCATAGCGTCTACGATCTCATTTTTGTATACTTCTCTCAGTCTGCTCACTTTAAAATGGCCTCCTCTCTAATTAATCGATTACTTTGCCTGTAGCTTTGGCGAAACGCACTTTCTTGTCGCCTTCCATCTTGAAGCCGACTCTGGTAGCTTTGCCTTCGTGTACTAACATAACGTTAGATACATCCAGCCAAGCTTCCTTCTCAACAATACCGCCCTGCTGATTAGCCATGGAAGGTTTTGTGTGCTTTGTTACCATGTTTGCGCCTTCAACCAGAACAGCACCTTTTTTCGGATTAACAGAGATTACTTTTCCTTCTTTGTCTTTATCTTTACCGGCGATCACTTTAACAGTATCACCTTTTTTAATCTTAAATGTTGACATCAGGTTACCTCCTATAATACTTCGGGAGCTAAGGAAACAATTTTCATAAACTGTTTCTCACGAAGCTCTCTGGCTACTGGTCCAAAAATACGGGTTCCTCTCGGAGTCTTGTCATCCTTGATGATGACTGCAGCGTTCTCATCGAATTTGATGTAGGATCCGTCTTTACGACGAGCGCCTTTTTTAGTACGAACAACAACGGCTTTCACAACATCACCTTTTTTAACAACACCACCTGGTGTTGCATCTTTGACAGTAGCAACGATCACATCACCGATGTTAGCATATCTTCTCGTAGAACCACCCATAACACGGATGCAGAGGATTTCTTTTGCACCTGTATTGTCAGCGACTCTAAGTCTACTTTCCTGTTGAATCATGCTTGGATTCCTCCTTACGAATTATTTGGCTCTTTCAACTACTTCAACAAGTCTCCATCTCTTGTCTTTGGACAGAGGTCTTGTTTCCATAACTTTTACAGTGTCACCGATATTGCATGTGTTTTCTTCATCATGCGCTTTTAATTTATATGTTCTCTTCACAATTTTTTTGTAAAGAGGATGTTTAACGTGGTCTTCAATCGCTACAACGATGGTTTTATCCATCTTATTGCTTGTAACTTTACCAACACGTGTTTTTCTAAGATTTCTTTCCACGGTTATGCCTCCCTTATTACTCTGCTGCTTTTGCCTTGTTCTGGGCAATCAGTGTCTGAATTCTGGCAATATTTTTGCGAACCTCTTTGATTCTGCTTGTATTGTCCAATTGATTGGTTGCATTCTGAAATCTCAAATTGAAGAGTTCCTTTTTAGCAGCTACTAATTCTTCCTGTAATTCTGCAGCTGATTTTGTTTTTAAATCTTCTACATAATTTTTAATTTTCACTGTTATCACCGCCTTCTAAGTCTGCACGAGAAACGATTTTACATTTACATGGTAACTTGTGCATAGCAAGACGCAGCGCTTCGCGTGCTGTCTCTTCCGGCACACCTGCGATTTCAAACATTACTCTGCCTGGCTTTACAACTGCTACCCAGTATTCTAAGGCACCTTTACCGGAACCCATACGTGTTTCTGCTGGTTTTGCTGTTACTGGTTTATCCGGGAAAATCTTGATCCAAACTTTACCACCACGTTTGATGTAACGGGTCATAGCAACACGGGCTGCCTCAATCTGGTTGGATTTGATCCAGCACGGCTCAGTTGATACTAAGCCGAACTCACCGTAGTTGATTTTATTTCCTCTTAATGCTTTTCCTTTCATGGATCCGCGGAATTGTTTACGACGTTTAACTCTTTTAGGCATTAACATAATTATTTATCGCTCCCTTCCTTAGTTCCTTTAGTTGGAAGTACCTCGCCATTGTAGATCCATGCCTTAACGCCAACTTTGCCGTAGGTGGTATCTGCTTCAGCGAAACCGTAATCGATATCTGCTCTAAGTGTCTGCAGCGGAATATTTCCCTCGCTGTAGAACTCTGTACGTGCCATATCTGCACCGCCAAGACGTCCTGATACAGCAGTCTTGATTCCTTTTGCTCCGGCTCTCATGGTTCTCTGCATAGTAGATTTCATGGCACGACGGAAGGAAATACGGTTCTCTAACTGTAACGCAATGTTCTCAGCTACTAACTGAGCATCTTTGTCCGGTCTCTTTACTTCTTTGATATCAACGATCAGTTTTTTGCTTGTGTAGTTCTGTAATTCAGCTTTCACTTTTTCGATCTCAGAACCGCCTTTACCGATAACAACGCCCGGTTTTGCAGTATAGATGATCACTTTTACTCTGTCAGATGCTCTCTCGATTTCAATCTTAGAAACACCTGCGCTGTATAATTTCTTTTTCAGGAATGTCCTGATGTTATAATCTTCCACTAAGTTATCAGCGAAGTCGCCTTCAGCGTACCATTTGGAATCCCAATCTTTGATAACGCCGACTCTCAGTCCATGTGGGTTAACTTTCTGTCCCATGATTGTCCTCCTTATCTCTCATCCAACACAACGGTAACGTGGCAGTTTCTCTTTTCGATCCTGTAAGCTCTGCCCTGTGCTCTCGGTTTGATTCTCTTCATAGTCGGAGCTTTGTTAGCGTAGCACTCAGCGATATAAAGGTTTTCCGGGTTCATACCATTGTTGTTTTCAGCATTTGCGATTGCTGATTCCAGTAATTTCTTGATTACGCTTGACGCGTATCTTGGGTTATATGTCAGGATACCAAGGGCAGTCTGAACGTCTTTCCCACGGATTACATCCAGTACATAGCATGCTTTCTGTACGGACATTCTAGCGTAGGATATCTTCGCAGACGGTCTTGTATCTTTATTAGCATTTCTTGCTCTTTTAATCTGACTTCTATGTCCTTTAGCCATGATAAAAGCCTCCTTCTAAAATATTAACGAACACCTGATTTTTTCTCGTCTTTGCCATGTCCTCTGTAGGTTCTGGTAGCAACGAACTCACCGAGTTTGTGACCAACCATATCCTCTGTTACATATACCGGCACATGTTTTCTTCCGTCATGGACAGCGAATGTGTGTCCAACGAAGGACGGGAAGATTGTAGAACGACGTGACCAGGTTTTGATAACTGTTTTATTTCCAGCCGCATTCAGAGCGTCTACTTTTTTCAGTAAGCTTTCATCTGCGAACGGTCCTTTTTTTAATGAACGAGCCATTTAGCCTTACCTCCTTATTTCGCTAATGTTTTACCATCTCTTCTTCTTACGATATACTTGTTAGACTGTTTGTTTTTCTTTCTTGTCTTCAAGCCAAGAGCCGGTTTGCCCCATGGTGTACACGGACCCGGACGGCCGATACCGGTCTTACCTTCACCACCACCGTGCGGATGGTCATTCGGGTTCATAACAGAACCACGAACTGTAGGTCTGATACCCATGTGACGTTTACGTCCTGCTTTACCAATATTGATAAGGCTGTGCTCGCCGTTACCTACTACGCCGATAGAAGCGCGGCAGTTAATCGGAACCATTCTCATTTCACCTGACGGCAGACGAAGGGTTGCGTATTTGCCTTCTTTTGCCATTAACTGTGCACCGTTTCCAGCGGAACGAACTAACTGACCGCCTTTTCCAGGATACAGCTCAATGTTGTGGATCATAGTACCAACCGGAATCTCAGACAGAGGCAGGCAGTTACCTACACGAACCTCGGCATTTGCACCGTTCTGGATCTTCATACCAACCTTTAATCCTTCCGGAGCAAGGATGTATGCTTTCTCACCATCTGCATATGCAACTAATGCAATGTTTGCAGTTCTGTTCGGATCGTACTCGATTGTTTTTACTGTTCCGGGAATATCATCTTTTCTTCTCTTGAAGTCGATGATTCTGTATTTTCTTCTGCTGCCGCCACCACGGTGCCTAACTGTAATTTTACCTTGATTATTTCGTCCAGCGTTTTTATTTAAGGACACTACCAGAGACTTCTCAGGTGTTGCTGTTGTGATTTCAGAGAAATCAGAACCTGTCATGTGTCTTCTGGAAGGTGTATATGGACTATAGGATTTAATTCCCATTTCTGTCTCTCCTTTCATTCTCCACGCCGCAAGCATTGTTATTCACAACGCATCCTGGCGTTTTCATGCCGGCAGTCAAATATCGGATTAATTTTTCTTGACTGCGCTTAGTTACTATTGGTTAAGGGCTGATTAAAGTCCCTCGAAGATTTCGATATCCTTGCTGTCCTCTGTTAAAGTAACAACAGCTTTTTTGGTTTTTGCTGTTTTGCCGAAGGTCATTCCGCGTCTTTTTGTCTTGCCATCTAAGTTCATGGTGTTGACAGTTTTTACTTTTGCTCCCTCGAACATTTTCTCAACAGCTTCTTTGATCATGGTCTTGTTTGCTTCCGGATGAACTAAGAAAGTATATTTCTTCTCGCCCATAGCAGCCATGCTCTTTTCGGTAATAACCGGTTTCAGGATTACATCATAATACTGTACGTTTGCCATTATGCGTATACCTCCTCAATTGAAGCTACAGCAGATTTTGTCAGGATTACCGTATTGTATTTCAGAACATCATATACGTTAATGGTGTTCGGTAATGCTGTGATCACATCCGGGATGTTTCTTGCGGATAATACTACGTTCTGATCATTGTCAGCCAGTACTACCATTGCTTTGGAAACATTCAGGTTATTTAAAACTGCCTGCATTGCCTTGGTCTTTACTTCATCTAATTTCAGGTCATCAAGAACGATGAGCTTGTTCTCCTGTACTCTGCTTGTCAGAGCGGATTTAAGAGCTGCTCTTCTTTCTTTCTTGTTCATTTTGATTTCATAATCTCTCGGAACCGGAGC
This sequence comes from Blautia sp. JLR.GB0024, assembly GCF_037000545.1. Lineage (NCBI taxonomy): Bacteria > Bacillati > Bacillota > Clostridia > Lachnospirales > Lachnospiraceae > Blautia > Blautia sp. JLR.GB0024. The sequence goes on from NZ_JBANBF010000024.1 coordinate 23,938, forward strand.
GAATACAACACCGCCGCCTGTCCACTGCGGAGATCTTGTTGAACCCTGTCTAGCATGACCGGTTCCTTTCTGTCTCCACGGTTTTCTTCCGCCGCCGCTCACTTCAGAACGTGTTTTCGCCTTCTGAGTTCCCTGACGTTTATTTGCAAGCTGACGAACAACAGCTAAATGCACTAAATGGTCGTTGATCTCAACGCCAAACACTGCATCGTTTAATTCCATTGTTCCAACTTCTTTGCCTTCCATATTATAAACAGATACGTTTGCCATCTGTGTGGTCCTCCTTTCCCAGAAAAACTTTATTTCACGGTTTTAACAGATTCTTTGATTGTTACTAAGGATTTCTTCGGTCCTGGAACGCTTCCTTTAACTAAAAGCAGGTTGTTCTCAGTATCTACTTTCACAACTTCCAGGTTCTGAACTGTAACTTTTACATTTCCCATCTGGCCCGGCATCTTTTTGCCCTTGAATACTTTACTCGGATCTGATGCTGCACCGTTGGAACCTGCATGACGATGATATTTAGAACCGTGAGCCATAGGTCCTCTGGACTGTCCGTGTCTCTTGATAGCGCCCTGGAATCCTTTACCTTTGCTGATTGCAGTAGCGTCGATCTTATCGCCAGCTTCAAAAACATCGCATTTGATTTCCTGGCCCAGTGCCATCTCCTCAGCACCGTCTAATTTGAATTCTCTTACAAATCTCTTGCAGGAAACACCAGCTTTGTCAAAGTGTCCTTTCATCGGTTTGTTGACAAGGTTTTCTCTCTTGTCTGCGAAACCAACCTGAACTGCGCTGTATCCGTCGTTATCCTGTGTCTTAACCTGTGTTACTACACAAGGACCAGCCTGCAGCACTGTTACGGGAGTTAAAACTCCGTCTTCATTGAAGATTTGAGTCATTCCGACTTTGGTAGCTAAAATCGCTTTCTTCATTTTTTCTTTACCTCCTGTGAATCTACAGCGGATTACACTGTGTTGTGCAATCATCCTAGACAAACAGTCAATATAGACTATATATCAACCTTGTAAGGACAATCTCATATCTTACCGGGCTGCCCCGTTAAGCATGACTTATTTCTGTTTCATTTTGATATCAATGTAAACACCAGCCGGCATCTCTAAACGAGACAGGGCATCAACTGTTTTCTGAGTTGGTGTGATGATATCGATCAGTCTCTTATGAGTTCTCTGCTCGAACTGCTCTCTGGAGTCTTTGTATTTGTGTACCGCACGCAGGATAGTTACTACTTCCTTCTTAGTGGGAAGCGGCACCGGTCCGCTAACAGTTGCTCCATTCTTCTTTACAGTCTCGATGATCTTGCTTGCGGATGCATCTACTAACTGATGATCGTAAGCTTTTAATGTGATTCTCATTACCTGACTTGCCATAAAAAAAGTCTCCTCCTTTTCGCACTTATAAGTAGTACGACAAGCGGCGACTGTACACATTCCCGTGTGTGTCATCTAACGTTTCACACACTCCCACATTCCCGTGGTAAGTCTTCAAGATTTTGTACAGTGACTTGTCGTCAGTTTCCTAACTTGACATTCGCTCCACGGAAAACCTGCCACTTGGGCAGCAACCTCACGCTTCACAGCTATCAATGTCACAGCACTAGTTAGTATACAGGATGTTTTTCCAGAATGCAAGGTATTTTTTTCTTTTTATTAAAAAAAGTTTGCATTTTTTCCCGTACACAGCACTTTTCCGATAAAAACCACAAAAACAGCGGCACATCTCTGCCTTTTTTAAGGGATGCGCCGCTATACTGCCGTCCATCCTTACCGATATATGTTGCTTCTCGGCTGCTCCTGACTGTCCGGCAGCCTCCGCAGGCGGGATTATCAACCTGTCATTACGATCCGATGACCTGTTCTGTAAACGCTCTCAGAATATCCACGGATTTATCCATGTCTGCCTTTTCTTTCTCATTCATGGGAATGCGCAGGGTCTGTTCGATTCCGTCCCATCCGATTCTGCAGGGCAGGGAAACCGCAACGCCTGCCCACTCCTCAAAGCTCTCATCCAGCACATGTGCCACCGGAAGTATGGCATCATCATCTTTCATGATTGTCTCTACAATATTGGAAACCGCCATGGCAATTCCATAGAAGGTAGCTCCCTTCAGCTTGATCACCTCTGCACCGCCGTCTTTTGTCCTGTGTGCGATCTCCTCCTCATCCAGCGTGATTCCCACCTGCTGTGCATAATCATAGAGCGGAAATCCCCCGATATTGGCGGAGCTGAAGATAGGTACCTGGCTGTCACCGTGCTCTCCTAAAATATAGGCATTGATATCCTCCACGTTAACATGCAGCTTCTCACTCAAAATATATCGGAAACGCGCTGTATCCAGAGATGTTCCGCTGCCGATAACACGTCCTGACGGCAGCCCCGACTCTTTATACACTGCCGCAGTTGTCACATCCGCAGGATTGGATACCACAAGGATCAGAGGATTTTCAGCAAACTTCATAATATTCCGGGTGATACTTTTTACAATGGAAACATTTGTCTTTGCAAGATCCAGCCGTGTCTGTCCCGGTTTTCTGGCAATCCCCGCTGTAATGATTATGATCTGCGCATTGGCGCACTCTTCATATCCGCCCTTTCTCACCCACACCTGTTTAAAAAAACTTGTGCCATGAGCAATATCCAGCGCTGCCCCTTCTGCCCTGTCCTCATTTAAATCCACCAACACAATATCATTTGCCTGTACCCTTACCATCAAAGTATAGGCAATCGCCTCACCTACATTACCTGCACCTATCACTACAATTTTGTCTCTATGGGATTCTTTCATTTATATTCTCCTGTCTGAAATATTATTTTCTATATAAGTTTTTATATCCTCCTGCAATTTCAGACAAACACCGGCGGCCCCCGCCTCTTCCAGCGATCATATCTCCTCTCACGTTCCTCCGCAGCCGCACTGCAGATACCTGCCTTCCTAGTGCACAGCCATTCCCCTGCACACACTGCCCCCACCGCAATCCCCCAGGACAATAGCTGTCCCCTTTTTTTCTCCTGCCTGTGAAACTTGTCCTGGGAACGTTCTTTTATCACACAGTCATTATTATAATGAAAGCTTCTACGTTCAAAAGAAACCTCTGTACTTCCCTCCCGGCTATCCCACTGCCCTTCGGTCTCTGCATACGCCCCAAAAACCCCCGAAAGAACTACCCCCAGAACCAGAAGACTCTTCAGAACAGTCCCTATTCTCCGTTTTATTTTTTTCACGTCTATATTTTCTCCGCCCAAATTTTTCAAAAATACACTTCCATCATAATACAGACAACCTCTTTTTTCAACACTTTATTTCAACAGAGTAGAGGAATATAAAGGCTGCTAGGTGTAGAGTTACGAATGCTGCGAAAGAGACACTGTTTTTTTATCTCCCGGAGCGAAGAACAGGGATGGAGGGGGAGGGTGCAGTTTGCTTTTGGCAGACATTGCGACAGAGAGCCTGAAGATCCAGTACCTACTAAGACTTAGGCGCGACGGCTCTTCCGGAGCGTCTTAGTCGCAGTTGGTACTTAGCTGAAGGGGAACGAAGCTGGCTGCCAAAAGCAAACTGCACCCTCCCCCTCCATCCCGTCCCCCTCCCGCCAACACACAAAAAAAAGGACAACGCCCCAAAACGTCATCCCTTTTTTCCACCTATATAAGCTTAGAATAATCCAGAAGTGTCACCTCATTATCCTTATCCTCAATCACTTCCGGTGATTCCCCCGCCGCTTCCGCCTTAGAAAGCAGTTCCGTCACAGACGGAGCAGGCAGCACAGCTTCCTTGTCCACTACAGGCACCTCCTCAGGTTCAGATTCCATCTCCTCTTCCTGCTGTACCTCTTCCTGTGCAGCCGTCTCTTCCTGTGGCTGCGCAGCTTCTTTCTCTGCTGTCTCCTGAACAGCGCTGTCATCAGAAACCATCTCCACTGCAGACGCATCGGAACTCTCTGTTTCCTCTGCATCCTCCATACCGAGAATGATCTCTGCAGTCTCCTGCGGCACGATTGTTTCCTGTACCTTATCAGGCGCTTCTATCTCTCCGTTCTGTACCTTGGCGATACTCTCTGCAATAGATGCCATGGCATCTTTCATAGCACTGTCATATTCATCAGGCTGCTTTTCCGGTATGGGGGCAGCTTCCAAAACAGGAGCTTCCTCTTCCTCATCTTCTGTTTCTTCCTCATCCAGAAGACCCTTCTTGGCAAGCTTTTTGCGGCGCTTCTCCTCTTTTTTGAGGCGCTTGCGTTCCCTGCGGCTCAGCTTCTCTTCTTCGTCGTCATCTTCGTCCTCGTCGTCCTCACTGTCCTCCTCATCCGAAGCCTCTTCATCCTCATCTTCGTCGTCCTCATCGTCAGCCTCGTCCTTACGCCATAACTCAGCCAGGATAAAGAGGATAATTAAAAAGATCACGCCGAGTCCCACAACGATCAGACCTTCCTTGCTCTGCAGAGCAATGGCCGCATACGCAATGTAGGGAACTACCACAACGACTTTCACTGCATTATTGATTAACTGGACCGTTTCCTCCTTCGCATTCTTGTCATACACACTTTTTACCTTGTATGAACCTGCGGAGGAATCCATATCCGTAACTTTATAGACATATGCCTTATTGTTATTGGTATAGATGATCTTATCGCCCTTTTTCAAGCTTGCGGCATCTATCTCTCTTCCGTAGGCAACAGAACCCACCGGGAGATTGGTATCTTTACTGCTGTTGTCATTCATGACTGTGTTGACCCCTGCAAAGGGAGGAACGAGCAGGGCGGCTGCCACAAGAATTGCGCAGATCACAACCAGATTCACAATAAATTTCAAAAACTTAGACATGTGTGTATTCCTCATTTCGTAATCTCGTGCTTATTTTTTGCTGAAGTCCATGCATATTTTATATTAACATTTTCCGGCAGAGATGTACATAGGAAATCGCAAAAATTTTCTCAGCAGTTCCTGAGGAACGCAAGATATCCCTGATAAGCCTCATAGATATCCACTTTACTGGCAATCTCCCAGGGAGAGTGCATATTCAGTACAGGCACACCGCAGTCAATGACTTCCATATTATAATTGGCCAGAATGTAGGCAATGGTGCCGCCTCCGCCTGCGTCCACCTTGCCCAGTTCCGCTGTCTGGAAGGATACCTTGTTCTCATCCATAACACGGCGAAGCTCAGCAATGTACTCAGGGTTGGCATCGTTGGAGCCGCTTTTTCCTCTGGAACCGGTATATTTGTTGAAGGTGATCCCATGTCCCAGATAGGCGGAGTTCTTCTTTTCCATCACCTCCGGATAATTGGGATCAAAGGCCGCGCTTACATCTGAGGAGAGCATTTTTGAGTTTTTCAAAGCCCTGCGCACCAGCAGTTCGCTGTACTGTCCGCAGGCATTCATCACTTCTGCCACGGTATTCTCAAAAAAGCGTGACTGCATGCCCGTGGCGCCCACACTGCCGATCTCCTCTTTATCTACCAGGAGGCATACGGAGGTATACTTCACCTCATCCACAGCGGCAATGGCCTCAAATGAGGGGTATGCACACACCCTGTCATCATGGCCGTATGCCATAAGCATACTTCGGTCCAGGCCAAAATCCCTGGCAGCTCCCGCAGGGACAACTTCCAGCTCAGCGGAAATGAAATCCTCTTCCTCCACCTGATACTTCTCCTTTAATATAGAAAGAATCTGTGCTTTTACTGCCTCTGTCTCCGCGCCTTCCAGCGGAATGCTGCCTACAAGCACGTTCAGGTTCTCACCTTCCACCACTTCCTTGGCGTTCTTCTCCATCTGTTTTCCTGAGAGGTGGATCAGCAGGTCTGAGATTCCCACAACCGGGTCGTCTGCATCCTCGCCGATGACGATGGGGAGCACTGTGCCGTCCTTTTTCACGATCACCCCGTGCAGGGCCATGGGCAGTGTCACCCACTGGTATTTCTTCACGCCGCCGTAATAATGTGTGTCAAGTAGGGCCTGTTCTCCCTCCTCATAGAGCGGATTCTGTTTCAGGTCAAGTCTGGGGGAATCCACGTGGGCGCCCAGAATGCGCATTCCTTTTTCCATGGGTTCCTCTCCTATTACAAAGAGCGCCAGTGCCTTTCCCATATTGTCTGCATAGACCTTATCCCCGGCCTTCAGTTCTGTTCCTGCATCCACTACAGCATTCAGATCCTGAAATCCGGCCTGCTTCGCTCTCTTTACCATCTCCGCAACACATTCACGTTCTGTCTTGCAGTCAGATATAAACTTCCTGTAAGCTTCGCAGAAAGCAAAAATTTCACTTTTGTCTCCGTATTTTTTCCAAGCATTTTCTGTCAATTGATGAACCACCTTTCCTATCGGGCATCTGCCTTTTTCTTATTTTAAAGCTTACTACACAGAGAATGGAAATGCAAGCGTGAACAGTAACCCAAAGGCAGTCAGGCCGGAAATCCGGCGCGGCGCCTGCTGCGGCGCCGTCTGCCAGGATTCCGGCCTGGGTGTATTTCTTCTTAATTATATAGGATCAAAATTTAAGCTTCAGGGTCTTGATCTCATAAGGTTTCATCCTGAAGGATACCTTTCTTCCGTCAGGCTGCAGTTCTTCCATATCCGCTTCCAGCATATCGCATTCGCAGACTGTCTTGATGTCCTCCGCAAAGGTCAGAGAAACCTCTGTCCTTCTGTTAAAGCATTCGTAGAGTCTGACAATGACTGCCTCCTCTTCCTCCGCCTTTTTCACAACCTCAACCACCACATTCTCACGGCTGCAGGTTACAAAGGAATAGACATCCGGCAGTGTGCCGCCCTCATTGGCCTTTACGGCAGCCTCAAGAGGATTGTTCAGCAGATATGCCTGGTTTACGGTTCCCGCCTCCTTCCAGCTTCCCCGGTGCGGGTAGATGGAATAGGTGAAGGTATGGTGTTCTTTATCTGCCTCCGGATTGGGATATATGGCGGACTTCAGCATGGAAATGCCGATCACGCCGTCCCGGACGCTACATCCGTACTTGCAGTCATTTAACACGCTGACGCCGTAACCGTCCTCAGACACATCCATCCACTTGTGTACACAAACCTCGAACTTTGCGAAATCCCATGAGGTGTTGGCATGGGTAGGACGTTTCACATTGCCGTACTGGATCTCAAAGGATGCCTCGCTGGTGTGGATATCCACCGGGAACAGAGCCTTCACAAAAATCTGGTGTTCTCTCCAGTCTATCTCATTTTTGATATCAATGCGGGCTGTATCTTTATAAATGCAGATGTACTGACTGATTACGGAATCCAGATAATTCCTGGTTATTTTCAGGCACCCGCGAACTGGGCCGCACTCTGCTGCCTCTATCCCGGCCACGTCATCGATCTCCCAGGATTTTTCCGTGTAGTAATTGTTCAGATCCCAGGCGTCATAATTGTGGGGCCTGTCCTCATAGCTCATGAGCACATTGGCGGCTTTCCCTTCCGGTAAAAGCTCCCGGTCTGCTCTCTTGTCATAGATGCTGATGAACTGCCCCTTCTCGTTCAGATCAATGGAGAAAAACGCGTTCTCCATATGGGTTTCCGTTACCTGAATCTCTGATTCGTATTCTTCCTCTTTCTCTTCTATCAGGAAGGTTTTATACCCTTTTGCTGGAACATCCTTTGCGGTAAACATCCAGGTGCCGTCTGCCATCTTCTGTACGGGAAGGCATTCCTCCCCTGTCTTCACTGCAGGATATGAGATATCTTCCGGACACGGGAAGCACACCGCTTCCTCAGCGTTCATGCTGTTGGGGTTGTAAACCACGACAGAGTGTTTCGGCGCATTCACGTGCTCTGCCAGACTGCCCAGCCTTCTGTCAGTGTACTCCCGGTTGGCGCTTAAGATTGCTTCGTACTCCTCTTTGGAGTCATCGTAAACCTCTTTGATGGAAGATCCGGGAAGGATATCATGGAACTGGTTTCTCAGGATCACCTCCCAGCCCTCATGGATCTCTTTGTCCGGATACGCTTCTTTCAGCAGGTACTCGCCCAAAATACCGTACAGCTCCATATTCTGGTAAGCAAATTCTGATCTGCGGTTATATTTTTTATTCCTTGCCATGGAGGTGTAAGTTCCTCTGTGATACTCCAGATAGAGTTCCCCTACCCAGGAGGGCAGATATTTTCGGTCTCTCACCTTTTTGTCCAGCACATGGAAGAACTGCTGTGAGGTGCTCATGACCGTCTTCGGGCAGCCCGGGATCCCTTTTGCCAGACGCCTCTGGTTTTCCAGCATATCCTTTGTGGGGCCGCCGCCTCCGTCTCCGTATCCGAAGCTGCACAGAACTTCGTCGTTTAAGTATTTCTGGCTGTAGCGCTTCCATGCCCCTTTCATCTGGGACGGATTGATATATCCGTTGTAGGTGGTGAAGTGCTCCGTCTCAAAGCCGCCCTCCACAGCGCCTTTGTTGTAGTCCCTGGTGGGCACGAAATGCGTCAGTATCCTGGTGCCGTCAATGCCCTCCCACTCAAAGGTGTCACAGGGCATTTTATTGAATTCATTCCAGCTTATCTTTGTGGTCATGAAATAGCGGATACCGCATTTTTCCATGATCTGAGGCAGAGCCGCGGAATAGCCGAACACATCAGGCAGCCACAGGATCTCATTGTCCTTTCCGAACTCATCCCTGAAGAAGCGTTTGCCGTGTACGAACTGACGAACCAGCGCCTCACCGGAGGCAATATTGCAGTCAGCTTCCACGAACATACCGCCCTCCACTTCCCAGCGGCCTTCCTTCACCCGCTCCTTAATCTCCTCATAGACTTCCGGCGCGTTTTTCTTTACATATTTGTAGAGCTGGGGCTGGCTGGACATGAAGATGTATTCCGGATATCTGCGCATAAGCTCCAGTACCGTGGAAAAGCTTCTCACAGCTTTATCCTCTGTCACCTTAAGTGTCCACAGCCATGCACAGTCTATGTGGGTATGTCCCACGCAGTAGATATAAGCATCACTGTCCCCGCAGTGTTTGCCGTAAAATTCCCTGGTAATATACTCCTGTGCCTTTTCCAGACTCTCATAGTATTCCCCGGAGCCTTCTTTTCTGAAGTCCAGCAGATTCAGGGATTCATTCAGGCAGTTAAGGATGGTCAGATATGCCCTGTCATCCTCCGGCAGAAGTCTTGCCACCTCATAAGGTACAGATAAATCATAAAAATATTTCTCCGTTTTTCTGTCCAGTACCTTAATGGCTGAACAGAGCCTGAGGGAAAAGTTCTGGTCACCTGTGAAGGCTGACAGGATAATGCGGTATTCCTGTCCTGCACAGGCATTTTCCGTAAGGATGATCTCCCTGTGGTTCACATCCAGACCCTGGATCCTTTTTCCGTCTACGAAAATGGAAAACTGCGGGTTGGTGGCATCCCACTCCCCTTCTCTTCCTGTCATCAGTTCGTAGACCACACATTCCCCGTCAAACTCCGAAGGGATGACCACCTTTGTCTCAAACCAATAATACTCCCTGTGACCTCCCCAGAGCTGCTCCCTTGTAAGCCTCTCCCAGTCGGAGGTGTCAAGGTTCTCAAGATCCGTGAACGTATCCTCCGTCTTCTTCATTCTGTAATCCTGAATCTCGCAGGATCTGGGATAGATCTGCTCCTGCAGGTATTCCAGCAGTTTGCCGATTCGTTCTCTCATCAACACCATGTAAAAATTCCTCCCGTTTTCACATTATCCTTTTGCTGCACCCGCCATGGTAAATCCTTTTGACATATAGTTCTGTGAGAGAATGTACAGAAGGATGGAAGGCAGTGCGTAAATCGCGGAGTATGCGGCAAGAGGACCATACTGGATGGTACCGTGCTGTCCGAAAAACTGGTACAGCATAACAGATGCCGGCATCTTCTCCGGTGAACTTAACAATATGTAGGGAATAAAGAAATTCCCCCAGCTTCCGGAGAAGGTGTAGATAAATACCACACAGATTCCCGGAAACATCAGCGGCGCCACAATCTTACGGATAGACTTCATGGTAGTGGCACCATCCACCCAGGCAGCCTCCTCCAGCTCCACCGGCACTCCGTCCATAAAATTCTTCATAAGCCAGATACCGTAGGGCAGAGATGACGCTGACAAAAACAATACCAGCCCCGGAATGCTGTCCAGGAGTCCTACGCTCAGAAAAATTTTATATACAGGCACAGTGACCGCGATCATGGGAAGTGCTGTCATAAACAGAATAACATACATAAAGCCTTTTTTGTAGCTCAAATGATATCTGGATAAAGGATAAGCCGCAAGCCCTGAGATCAGCACCACGATCAGGGACTGGGCAAAGGAAATAACAAGACCTACGCCGAATCCCCGCAGGTTATCCGAGTTGGTCAGCACATCACTGTAATTGCTGAAAGTCCACTGCGCGGGCCATTTTAAAGCCTCACCTGCATTGGTATCCAGAGACGCGATCACTACCCACAGAAGCGGAAGGATAAACACAATCCCCACGATCACCAGAAATGCACAATGCAGGGTTTTTACCATCTTTTCACTCATTACGTTCCCTCCCTTACTGGTCCTTCAGAATTCTTGTATAGATCACACTGCACACAGCGCCTACGATCAAGATCAGCATACCGATCGCGGTACCGTATCCAAGCTGCAGCCCCTTTAAGCCCTGGTTGTACATGAATATGGGAAGGGTCGTGGTGGATGAACCGGGACCTCCTCCTGTCATGGCATAGATCAGACCGAAAACGCCCAGGGTGGACAGGGTATTCAGCATGGTATTGGTGGCAATGGTATCCTTGATGCAGGGCACAATAATGCGGATCAGTGTCTGGAACCGGTTGGCCCCGTCCACTCTGGCTGCCTCCTCAATATCTCCGGATACATTGTCAAGGGCTGACTGGAAGTTCAGCATAGAAAATGCGGTGCCGTGCCATACATTGGCAATCACAACAGTCATCATGGGATGCTTGAACAGCCAGGATACTGCCGGTATGTGTACAGCGCCCAGGATCATGTTCATGGTTCCGTTGTCCTTGAAAAATGCCATACAGCACAGGGCAACCACGATCTCCGGCATTACCCATCCGGCCAGGATGCAGGGTCCCACAACACTTCGCAGTCCCTTGGGTTTTCCCTTCATGAAATATGCGATCAGAAATCCCAGGATACTCTGTCCCAGAAGGCTGCCCACTAAAAAGAGCAGTGTGTTTTTGATACTGGTCATGGTGCTGGGGTCTGTGAGCATTCTCTTATAGTTCTCAAATCCGATAAATTCCACATTTTTTGCATTGGCTCCGCTGAGAGCCAGGTTGGTAAAGGAATAATATACCGTCAGTACGATCGGTATGATAAAAAAGCATAAAAGCAGCAGCACTGCCGGAAGCAGCAGGATAGATTTCTTCGCCTCATCTTTTATGACAGCCGCACGGCTTGGTCTTGCCATAAAGCGCCCTCCCTTCAATCGTGAAAAAATATGGGCGGCGGCACTTTACGGTGCCGAAGCCGCCCAGTTGCTGAACCTGCCGGAATATCTTTCCGGACAGCCTTTTATTTCTCGGTTACATTGTCATCGCCCACGGCACGTGCCACATCCGTAGCGTACTGTGTCATGGCATCTTCCGGAGAGGTACCGGATACCACAGATTCCACCATGGTCTGGATGCTGGTGGTGACAGTGGAGTATTTGTCATTCTGCGGCCTGAAATCAGCGCTCTCCAGAAACTCTGTAGCAATCTGTTTGAAGGGCTGTGCGGAATAGGTCTCGTCACCGGCTACATCCTGTCTGGTGGCAATATTTCCCTGTGCAATAACAGCATCGGTGTAAACCTCCGGGTCCATAAGATGTTTGATGAATTCAAAGGTCTCATCCTTGGCATCTGCATTTTCCGGAATAGATAATGCCCAGCCGCCTGCCAGTGTAATGGTTTTCGGGTCCTGTCCCTCAGATGTGGGCATGGATGCGAATCCCAGTACATCCTTAGCCTCCGGCCACGGTGCTGCCCCTGTGTCAGTCCAGTTTCCTGTGATCCAGCTTCCGTCAAGGGAGATTGCCAGCTTGCCCTCCGGCAGGTACTCTCTTGCAGATGTATTGGAAGCCTGTCCGTTTAGTACAAGGGAGAGGTCCGGTCCGTATCCGTTGGTATAGATATCCTGCAGGAAGTTCAGGGAATCCAGAATACCCTGGCTCTTCACGATCCATTTATCATCATCGGAGAGCAGTCTCTCTCCGGTTCCGTAGAGCAGCATCTCATAGGTCTGCATGGAAGTCGCCTCACCGGTTGCCACGCCGGAGTTGCACCAGAAGGGCACTACATCAGGGCATTTTTCCTTCACCGCTTTGCAGGCATCCAGGATATCGTTCCAGTTCTTTGGCTCCCAGTCCTGTCCTTCGCTGATCACACCGGCCTGTGCCAGAATGTCCCTGTTGTACCACAGCCCTCTTGTATCTGTACAGTACGGAACACCGTATACAGAACCGTCCGCTCCGGTCACGCCCTTTTTCATGGATTCATAGTAGGCGGTGTTCCAATCCTCGTAATCTTTCACGTAATCATCTAATTTTGTCAGATAGCCTGCGCTCACGTCATTGGGAAGCTGGAAGGTGTCCTCACAAACCAGGTCCGGACATGTTTTCTTATCTGCAAGCTGAAGAGCTACTTTTGTAAAGTAATCTCCCTCCTGTGCCACGATAGGGGCTATATTTAACTCCACCGTATCTTTTTTATCCCAGGTGTCATACCCGTTCTGTATCCATTTCCAGAGAGCGCCGTCCTCACCCTGGCCGTCATCCCTGAAGCAGAAGGTAATGGTCTTCTTACCGCTGTCTGCCTCTTTCTTCTCATTTCCTCCGGTGGAGGCTTCCTTGTCACTTCCTCCGCCGCAGGCGGCAAGCCCTGCTGCCATCACGACTGCCAAAGACAGGCCCATCACTTTTTTCATCTTCATACTCGTTCTCTCCTTTTCCGTGTTTTTTTGATGAAACAAGAATACCATTTTTTTCCGGTACAGTATATTCCACTTATTTAAAAAAGGGGGTCATTTTTGACCACCCTTAACGTTTTTTAATAATAATGAGTTTCACAGCGTTCTGCAGTTCCCGTGCTGTGTCCTCCGGCGGGGTGCCTCTGACCTCCATCAGTTCATAGAGACTCTCTGACACCTGCTGCGCGATCTCAAACCAGGAATTGTTGGTCTCTGCACACCATCCTTCGTTAATGTAACGGTCCAGAAACTCTGTCCCCTCATCCGGCCCCACGCGCTTTGCCTGGTACGGCACCGCAGCCTTTACGGGCAGAGTATCCATGACATTGCAGATTCTCTCCTGAATCTCATCTCGATAGAGATAGGTGAGAAAACGGTAAGCCTCCCGGTCCGCATAACCCGTCACCCCTATATTTTCCCCTGAGAGCATCAAAGATTCCCTCACGTCTCCCGGCAGCGGTATGATACCCGCTGAAAATTCCATTCTGGAGCTTCTGAGAATCGTGGAGGCGCTGAGCCTGTTTGCCATCATCAGCACCTTCCCCTCAGCGAAAGAGCGGGCTACATCCGCCTCCGTGAGATTAATGGTCTGCTTTCCTACATACCGGCTCCTCTTCAGCTCCTCCAGAATACCGGCCGCCCTGATTCCGCCTTCCTGGTCTATGGTGTTTAAACTGCCTCCGCAGGCATAAAGCAGTGCTCTGTAGAAAGCGTAGATCTCCTCAGGACGCTTTGCCGCGAATCCGAACTTGTCCCCAACGCTGTCCTGCAGTGCACTGCAGGTATCCAGAAGCCCGTCCCAGTCTTCCGGGGCTGACAGCCCGTTCTCCCTGAACACATCGCTGTTGTAAAAAAGTACATAAGGATCACAGGTAAAGGGAATGCCATAATATTTTCCGTCATCCATGGTGGTGTTCCACAGCTTCTGGAAGTTCATACTGTCCTGGCAGCATGTTTCCACATACGCGGAAATATCGGCAAACACTCCCATATCAATGAGAGCAGGCATCATCCCGTTATCACATATGATCAGGTCCGCCGTTCTGCCGTTATCCATGCGGAGACAGATTTCTTTCTTAAAGTTCTCCTTTGGGATGAACTCCATGTTCACCTTGGCACAGCCGGAGCGGCTAGAATAATTTTCTGCCACTTCCTTCAAAATCTGCTGGTGCAGTTTTGTCTCATAGGCGCAGAGCACGTAAATCTGCTTTTTCTGCACCTCTTCCGCCTCCGATTCCTCTTTTTCTCCCTTCTCCGGCCAAAAGAGAAAGGCGGACACAGCCAACACACACAGAAGGAAGGCAGCAAAATACCCTTTTTTCTTCATTTTGCATTCTCCCTTTTGTATTCCGAGGGCGTGACACCGCAGAGCTTTTTAAAGACTTTCACGAAATATTTCTGGTCATGGAATCCCACCATCTCAGCCACCTCATAAACCTTATAGTTGCCGGACAGAAGCAGGCGCTTGGCTGTGCTGACCCTGAAATTCTGCAGAAAGGAGGTGAAATTCACCCCGGTCTCCCTGCAGAAAATGCGGCTTAAATATTCCGGTGTGACACAGCATCCCTCCGCTGCCTCGGACAGTGTAATATCCCTCTGGTAATTGCTGCGGATAAAGTCAATCACATTGAGTATCATGCCATTCTCTGTAATATCAAGGGTGTCCCTGCTGCTGGCAACCGCGTTCATGATCTTCTCAAACTGATATCTCACCTCTCTTTTTGAAGTGCTCCTGGCTATATTCTCCATGATATAGGAGGTATCATCCACTGCTTCCAGGCTGCCTCTGGTCTCCCCTGCCACCCTGAGGATTCCGGCTGCAAACCTGAGGACATACTCCCGGATGCAGGCAGGCCTTCCCTCGCTGTCAATTACATACCTGGCGAACTGCTCCCCGATCATGCGCACCTTGTCATACCGCCCGCTGCGGATCTCCCGGTAAATGCTCTGCTCCAGATAATCCGGATATTCCAGTTCCCTGTACACAGCGGACTCCACCAGTTCCCTGCTCAGTATGGTTTCATCCGGCAGGGAAAATGCGTACTGCATCATGTCTTTCAGCTCCTCAAGCTTCTCATTCAGTCCGGTAAGCCCGTAAAGGGTCCCGTAGCTGCAGTGGCATTCCGTGATCTGGCAGAGAGAATGATAGATTCTGGTCTTAAAGATCTTGAACAGGTTTTTATTTCTCTCCGTATCTGTCAGCATCACTAAAAACCCCTGCTGTCTCGGCAGAGGCATTACATAATAGTTTTCCATGCAGAAGGAATCCAAAAGCTCTGTGGTGTGTTTCTGGAGTTCACTCCCCGTCTCATTTGCCAGACTGCACGGATAGATCAGAAAAAGTGAAATCTGTGTTCGGTCATCCACCTGCAGGGTTTCCCTGAGAATCGGTTCTGCCTGCTGCCTGTCTATATCCGTTCCGGTAAAATAGGTCCACAGAAGCTGTTCCGCAGAGACCTTTTCCACCCGGTTTTTCTCAATGTTTCCCTCCGCCTTGTGCAGCACTTCCAGAAAATCATCCACCTCCAGAGGTTTCAGCACATACTCCACCACCTGCAGCTTCAGTGCTCTCCTGGCGTATTCAAACTCCGAATATCCGGTCAAAAGGACAGCCTGTACCGCGATCCCTTCCTCCAGAATCTTTTCCAGCATCTCAAGACCGCCCATGACCGGCATCTTTATGTCTGAGATGACCAGGTCCGGCCTGTATTTTCTCACTGCCTCCAGCCCTTCTTTTCCGTTTCCGCAGACTGCTGCCACCTCATACTCTGTATCCCGGGCGAGTATGTTTAAGATCCCTTCTCTTGACTTCGGTTCATCCTCTACTACGATTATCTTCATATTGTTCCTCCTACTCATAGGGAATCAGAATGGTTATAACAGTCCCTTCCTGGCTCGACTCCACGTGAAAGCTCCCCTGCTCCCCGTAATAAAGCTTGATCCTTGTTATCACATTGCGCACACCGATGCTGGATTCTATGCGCTCTTTCTTATAATCAAAATGATTGAAATATTCTGCCTGCCCCTCCTCCATGCCTTTTCCGTTGTCTTTCACCACTATGGATATTTTATGCTCTCCTGCCTTTGTCAGGCGGATATTGATCTCATCCATACCTGTATTTCCCGGAAAACCATGGACCAGCGTATTTTCCAGAAGAGGCTGTATGAGCAGCTTGTGGATTCTGCACTTCATCAGATTCTCATCGGCCTCCACAGTACAGATAAAGGAATATTCAAATCTCTGCTGCTGGAGGTATACATACCGCTTCAGATATTCCAGTTCATCCCGAATCTCCACGATCTCATTGCTTTTGTGAATGCTGTATCTTAAGATCAGTGCCAGGCTGGTGAGCATTTTGCTGATGCTGTACTCTTTTCTGTCGATGGCGACCCAGTTGATGGCATCCAGGGTATTGTACAGAAAATGTGGGTTTATCTGGGCTTCCAGGGATTTTATCTCCGCGTATTTTTCCCGTACCAGGGCCTCCTTTTCCTGCTCATTGGATGTGCGTATCTGGCTGAGCATACTGTTAAAGTGTCTGCCGATCCTGGCAAACTCGTCCATACCCTCCTCCGGGACGCGCACCTCCATGTTCCCCTCATTGGCCTTGTCCATGGCATTTAAGATGGGCTTTACAGAGCGGTCCATGTCTTTCGAGAAGGAGACGGCAATAAGCACGCAGATAACCCCTGCCAAAAGCCCCACCAGCACAATCAGGAAGGTCAGGTTATGCAGGTCCTTCAGCACGTAATTCAAGTCCCGCACATTTACCACATAAAAGGTCTGGTTCTGGACCCCTTTGCTGCGGGCGGACAGGCTTGCGCCCTGAGGGTACCGGTTGTTCTCCACAAATTTCTGGGCTGCCTGCTCTATCTCTTCTTTGCTTCTCTCTTTTTTCTCCTCCCCGGCAAATATGTTTCTTTCCCCGTAATTGCCTTCCGGATAAGAGATAATATCACCATACCGGTTCACCACAAATGTAATATTGGATTTTGTGCTGCCCTGTTTATATACATCACACAGTGCTTTTTCATCCACACACAATAAAATGCACCCAACAGGCCCCTCCTTATAATCGTTGAAGTCTGTGAGCTGATGCGCCACATAGAAATAGTCTTTCTCCCCGTATCTGGTGTCCAGCTTGTGGTAGGTTCTGGAATAGACGGTCTGCTTCTCCGCATAGGCCTGTTTTACCATCTCATTGTTTCTGATGTTGTCCAGGTCAAAGCAGAAGCTCTCCGCGCCGGACAGGGTCATGCTGTCGTAGAAGCATACATCACCGTAAATGCCGGTGACTGCAATGCCCAGTATATTTTTGTTTATGTATACAATGTTCTGCAGATTTTCCTCTATCTTATGTTTTGCCAGGTAAAATCCGCTGCTGTCCCAAATGTTGATGGGCTTTAAATTGTCCACATAGGTCTGGTCTGTGTAGATGTCCTGTATGAGATTCTCAAAGGTATCCAGAAAGTTCTGCACATTTCCGGATGACTGTTCCAGATTGGCTTCGATCAGTTCCCCGGTCTGCCTGGTTATGGTTGAGGCGCTCTGTCTGTAGGAAATCAGCAGGACGAATATGATAGGGACCAGGGAAACACCTAAAAGAAGCACAAGCATACGCCTCCCAATCCCCAGTCTCTGCAGTCTTTTATTCAAAATAGGTCTCTTCTCCTCCTTTGGCTTTTATGTGTGGTTTTATGTCCGTACGGATTTTAGGGATATTTTCCCATTATGAGATACTTCTTCATTTTACAGTATGTTTTCTTCCGTGCCAAGGTGGAGATATTTGACTTTTGGGGTGTATTCTATATATAATAAATGAAGCGATATACAGGCTGCTGTCTACAGAAAACTTTTATGATAAGGCGGAAACGCAGATGAACAGTAAGATTAAAATTATTGAGGACCTTTCCCTGAATGCATGGCCCTCACATCAGATGCAGATTTATGACGGATGGATTCTCAGATTTTCTTATTTTTATACCCACAGGACGAACTGTGTGGAGCAGATTGGTCTCTCTTCCATTCCACTAAGGGATAAGATTGCGTACTGTGAGGAGGTTTATGCCAAATGGGGGACTCCCACCATCTTTAAGATCAATCCTCTGATGGACAGCTCTTTTGACCAGAAGCTTATGGAACGGGGGTACCATACTGCCCATACCACAGAAGTGATGACAATGGATCTGGAAAAGTATAAGGTGCAGAAGCCGGCAAGACCGGTGTTTCTCAGCCGGGAGATTTCTCCGGATTGGCTGAATGGGCTTTTTTCACTGAAGGGGACTGTGAATGAGGTGCACAGAAGGATTGTGCCGTCTATGTACCGGGCGATTCCTAAGGATACTATCTTTGCGTCTATTTATGATGGGGGGAGGATCATCGGGACCGGGCTGGGGATTTTGGACAGGGATTATGTGGGGATTTATGCAATTCATGTGGATGAAAGGTATCGGAGGCAGCATTTGGGGGAGTCTATTTGCAGGTCTATATTGAATTCGGCGATTGATGAAGGGGCTACGGAGGGGTATCTTCAGGTGGTGGAAGGGAATGAGGGGGCACGGAAGTTGTATGAGGGGTTGGGGTTTGGGTATTTTTATACGTATTGGTTTCGGCAGGAGTATTAGGGCGGACAGGGGGATTCAAAGGGGACGGAGAAGCGTGCCGTGGGAGCGAGGGCGGGTGTGGGTATGGGACAGACGAAGCGTTCCGCTGCACAGAAGCTAACCTGCTCTCATTCACTAAGCTCGTCGGCAATGGCCTCCTCGCTAAGTGACTGAGGCAGGTGGATCTTCTGCGCGCTCCACTGAGACATCGTCTGTCCCATACCCACACCCGCCCTCGCTCCCACGGCA
>NZ_JBANBF010000025.1:0-39724 GCF_037000545.1 Blautia sp. JLR.GB0024
TTCACATCGTCTCCTTTACTTTTTTTATGATTTTATCATTGGGACAGTCTAAAAAACGTCTATTTCTGATAAAGTTCTACGATGCTTTGAATTTTTTTTAGATAATTTAACCGAAATCCCTTCTCCATTTTAGTCTGATAAAGGGAAAATGTACTAATACACCAGAAAGTATTTTGGCTATTTTTGCAACAAATGCGATTTCAGGAATTCTGCTGCGGTCAAAATATACTTTATTCTGTTTTTTTGCTTAATTATCATGTGTCCTTCGTCCTCAAAGCAGAGGTATTCCACCTCTCTTCCAAGGGCTTTCAGACGTTTTGCCGCGTGCTCCGCCTCGCTCACAGGCACCCTGGTGTCATTGGCTCCGTGCACGATGAGAAGCGGACATTCCAGATTCTCAATGACTGCCTCCGGGGAGATGTCTTCCAGTAACTGTCTGTCCTGTTCCAGGCTTCCGTACTCAGCCTCCCTGGCAGCTCTTCGGTATCCTGCCGTATGCTTCAGGAAGCTTACCAGATTAAACATACCCACAACCTCCACTGCACAGGCCCAGAGCTTCGGCATCCTGGCCGCGCAGGAAAGGGTCATATAACCCCCGTAGCTTCTTCCGAAGACTGCCATCCGCTTTGGATCCGCAGTCCCGTTCTCTGTCAGATGCTTCACCAGCGCCTCAATGTCTCTCACTGCGTCCAGACGCTTTTCCTTATTGTCAAGATCCTGATAGGTCTTGCCGTATCCTGTGCTTCCCCGCACATTGGGGGCTGCCACTGCAATGCCTTCGCTGACCAGGTACTGGATGGTCTCCTCGTAAAAGCGTCGGATCTGAGATTCCGGCCCTCCGTGGATATAGACAGCCACCGGCAGATTCCCGGCGGGTATCCCCTTGGGGATATAGAGCCAGTATGGGATCTCCAGGCCGTCAAAGCTCTTGTAACGGCACAGCACAGGCTCTGTCAAATCCTCCTGCCTTACAGTCATATGTTCATTTTCCGTCACCTGTTCCAAGATTCCCTTTTCTATGTCCAGCAGCCAGATATTCTGGATCCTGCTGCCGCTTTCAAAGGAAAAAAGCAGCCTGTATCCTTCCTCTGACCATGTGACAGGCTCCTCATCCCCAATGGTTCCCCTGGGGATACGGGGAATCTCTATCTCTTTTCCTGTCTCTGTCTCCAGAATATGGATTCCGGAATCTCCGTCCTCATTGACCACAACAGCCAGATACCGGTCCTTTCCCGACACGGCTATATGCGTGACATCCCAGGTTACCTCATATACCTCCTCCGTCCGGCCTGTTTCCCTGTCCCAGAACAGAACTCGTTTGAACTCCCGCTCCCTGTCGCTGATAAAATAAAAGCCGCTTCCGTCCCCCAGCCACACCGGGCTGTCCTCCTTGGCGCACTGACGTTTGGGGCTCACCTTTGTCTCCTGATTGGTCAAAAGGTTCCTGCAGTATATCTGCATGTCAGCAAATGAAGTTCTTTTACTATATAAAAGGAGTTCTTCATCCGGGCTTACACAAAGAGGAAGACAGACTGCGTCTTTTCCTTCTATTAATATATCTGTTTTTCCGTTCTCCAGATTCTTTCTGCAGATGTCAAAAATACAGCGCAGCCTTTTGTTGGAGGCATAGTACACCCATTCACTGCCCACATCCCCCAGATGGCTGCGCACGTTTCTCGGATGATATACAACAGGCGTGACCTCTTCGCTGTCTGCGCCGATGCTGTATATCTGTTCATTTTCATCCCCGTCCATATCCATGGCGAAGAATATCTGCCCTCTGCCAAACTGCATCCGGCTGATCTTATCGCTGTTATGTGTTCTTTTTCTGCTGTTTCCCGTACGCAGGTCCTTTTCCCAGATCTGAGGTGCACCATCCCTGGTATCCAGGTAATAAATGGTATCCTCCTCTCCCCATACAGGGCAGCTGCATTTTGATGCTGTCAGATAATCTCTTACATTTCCCATAATCCATCTCCGTTAATCGGAGATCCGGATGATCTGTTCCGGCCTTCCTCTTGTCTTCCGCTGTTTGGTGCCCACCACCTGCGCGGCGCCTGCAGTCACCATCTTCTGAAGGTATTTGCTGGCTGCGCGCACTGTGACACCCAGGCTGTCCGCAAGGAGCTGGGCGGTTACGCTTCCTTCCTCCTGCTTCCGGGCCACTGTGCAGATCTTCTGCAGGGTCAGTGCCGATACCCCTGTCTTTTCTGCCATTTCGGCATACTTCTCAGAAGGGGTTGTGGACAGTACCATACAGTTTCCTGAGACCAGAGGGCCGATCAGGTTTTCGTTTTCATCGATGGCATAGCTGGCGCCCTGAGGATGCATCATGGACTCCTGGTTGGCGTTCATGGCCTCCAGTCTGGCGCGCGTGGTATCTCTTCCCAGCCCGTATCCGATGCATACCCGGGCTCCTGTTTTTTTCTCAAGATATATTTTCAGCATGCAGACAGAATATGTTTCCGTGATCCTGTCTACCACACCGGCACTGGTATAGACCTCATACACAGAGGCATGTCTCTGGAGCATAAAATCGCAGTCATATTCCTTTGAGAACTGCAGGATCGCAGTCTGCATAGCAAGCTCTCCCAGCTCATCCCGCTCCTGTCCGCCTCTGTCCGCAGTGATATTGATAACTGCAGGCATGCTCTCCTTCATCCTGTCCATCTCAAGGGTCATGAGGAGCTGCTTTATCACATCCCGCATATAAGGAATGCCCGGATATACAAAGTGGCAGGGAATCCCCATCTCCTCAAAATCCTTTGCTGCTGTACTGAGCCTTGTGATGACCTGGTCGATCCGGCCTGCCTCCCATTTTCCGCGCACATCCTCCACCATCTTAAAGCGGAGTTCTTTTAACTCCTCCAGGCTCATATGTGCCACCAGACTGCAGAAGTTCTCTCCCTCCGCATCCAGCGTGCCGTTCTCCACAGCTTCCCTGATATTTTTCCCCATCATGAAATCCGCATAGAGGCGCTCTGCCTTCAGATCCGGCTTCAGCGTCATGAGGCGAAACAGCTCCTGATAATAAGCCAGCATATCCACATGAAAGGTCTCAATGGGCTTCTTTGTATCCGGGCAGGCTGCGCGCAGCATGGCTCTTGAAATAATGCCGTTTACAATGAATCCGTCATACTTGTCTTCAATGCTTTTATAGATTTCCGGAATCTCCGATGATTTTTTATAATAATAGGTGGTAAACGTACAGTGCTCCTCAAAGGGAAGGACTGCCTCCTTCACCCTGGTATCCATAAATTCTGTACTGATAATTGCTGTTCTGTATTTCATCGTCTGCCACCTTTCCAAAGAATATTTTCCTGCAGCCTGCGCAGTAACCGCACAGACCTGCTATCGTTATATTCAGTTTACTACTACTTCACCTTCGCCGCAAGATATGCTTTCGCACCGCAGGCAAAGGCCGCAGCGCCGCTTACAAGGCTCGTCTCATCATAGCGGACTTTCGGATGGTGTGCTGAGAATTCATAGCCGTGTTTCCGGTCCCCGCCGCCCACTGCAAAGAACATGGAGGGTACAAGACGGCTCACCTCAGCAAAATCCTCTGAGCCGGAGGTCGTCTGATTGACACGGACGGCTGCCTTTCCGAGTGTTTCGGCAAATCCTTTTCCAACAATATCCGCGCATGCCTCATCCACTGTCAGCGCGCTGACTGAGGCGGGTATTTTCAGTTCTGCCTTTGCCCGGAACATTTCGGCGGTCATCTCCACACAGTTTTTGATCCTTGCCAGCAGATATTCCCTTGTCTCCTGTCTCACGGTTCTTAAAGTGCCGCCCATGTATGCCGTCTTCGGGATAATGTTCTTGGCATCCCCGCTGTGGAACTCTCCGAAAGTCAGGGCCGCCTGATCCTGAGGGTCTATCTCCCTGGCGATCAGCTCCTGAAGGGCCAGATGGATATGCAGGCCCACATTGATGGGGTCCACCGAGTGATGAGGGCTTGCTCCGTGCCCGCCTTTTCCCTCTATGGAAATTTCCAGCAGGTCACTGGAATTACACACGACACCCGCGTTATATCCCACAAATCCGGCAGGAGCCAGAGGCGCCATATGTACTCCCATGGCAGCATCCACATGGGGATTTTCCAGGATTCCGTCTGCGATCATGGCTTTTGC
Organism: Blautia sp. JLR.GB0024; assembly: GCF_037000545.1. Taxonomy (NCBI): domain Bacteria; kingdom Bacillati; phylum Bacillota; class Clostridia; order Lachnospirales; family Lachnospiraceae; genus Blautia; species Blautia sp. JLR.GB0024. The sequence continues at coordinate 4,134 of NZ_JBANBF010000025.1, forward strand.
CCCTTCCAGGGTCTCTTCGCCCGGCTGGAACATGAGCTTAACACGTCCGGGAAGTTCTTCTTCCTGCTCTTTTAATATTTTTGCAGCACCCAGAAGCATGGCCGTGTGCATGTCATGGCCGCAGCAGTGAGCAGTATCGCCTTTAGCCGCAAAGGGAAGGCCGCTCTCCTCCTTCATGGGCAGGGCATCCATATCCGCCCTTAAAAGGAACACCGGGCCATCCTCTTTTTTGCCGATAAGGGCAGTGACGCCGCATCCTCCGCAGAGCTTCGGCTCAATGCCCATTTCACGCAGCTTCTCCATGACAAATTCTGTGGTAACCTTCAGGTTCATACCAAGCTCCGGATTCTGATGCAGAAATCTTCTGTTTGCGGTCATCTCCGGAAGTATTGCTTTTGCTCTCTCTAAATCGTTCATTTTTTTCTCCTTTATTTCTCTGTGATTGTTTCATTTTTTACGGTATTTGGCTGCTTTTCCTCTGCAGATGGCTGTCCTTCCTGTATGACCTTGACCAGTCCTGACTTAAAGAGCAGCCAGGAGGAGAGGATCATGACCGGAATGGTGATCAGCACACCGATTCCCCTGTTTAACTTTGTCACAAACACCAGAATAGCCAGCAAAAACAGAATGGGCGGTACCATCATCTTCCACTTTCCCGTGATCCTGCCGCCTGCCGGGTTCGTCACCATAAGGCGGATGAACATACATCCGAAGAGTGCCGGCAGCATATAAGAGGTTGCCACCTGAACTGTGGGGGAGCTTAAAAGCGGCTGCAGCGGAACCAGCATCAGCACGCCCACAATGACAACAGCAATGGTGATCAGAGAGGAGACGGCAATGGCTATGGTACAGACCGCATCCCCCTCGTCGGTATTCTGCTCTGCTTTGGCGATATCAAGGGCATTGAGTGCGCAGGGCAGCTTAATATTTGACACATTTCCGGTGATCAGGCTCATGTAAATGGAGGAGCCTAAAATGGGAGTGTAAGTGACAGACTCCACAATCCCCGTGGGAACATACAGGGCCAGAAGGCCGCCGCAGAACATGAGCAGATCTGCTGCTTTTGGCCACATATCAAAATATGTACACATGGTAACCGGAATTCCCAGCATGACCGCAATGGCGATCACCGTTCCGATCCTGCCGATCCGATGGACAGAATTGGTGTATTCGCTTAATCCGTTTTTGTTCATTCTCAATTCTCCTTTATCCCAGAATGTTGGTGGCCATGACCGCAGCGATCATCCCCATGATGAGAGCCGCTGACATGATAAAACTGCCAAGCCACTGTATTTTGTATTTTCCCACAATATAGAACATGACAGCCGACACGCAGGCGCTTACGATCAGCACCACGATCCCCACAGAACCGCCCAGAATGATGTAGGGGATAAAAGCAGCGACCAGGGCCGCGGCAAATGAAAAATTGAAAACAGCTCCCCAGGCGCCCTTGCTTTTTCTGTATCTCGTCATGCTCACCTGAATTCTTTTCGCGCAGAAAATATTTGTTATCATTCCCGCCAAAATGCATATACTGGTTACGAACATAATCGCCCCGAACACCTGGTAATTATTGGCTGCAGCCATGGCTCCCGCTGACTGGAATCCCAGCGCGTCCGACACCATTTCCGCTGCTGTCAGTTCATAGCTCACAGCGCCCACCACGGAGAGCCGGAACCAGGACCAGGGAACTCCCAGCACTGCGGAGAGGGAGAAGAGTCCGATAATTACAGAGATGGATGGGATCACGGTAAACACGGCAGAGGATTTGACAACCTCCAGGATCGTTTTTTTGGGGATTCCAAGTTCCAGTGCCCGCCTCCAGGCTTTGCGCATAAACACCACCACAAGTCCGGAAATGTACAGCAGTCCTATGCCCACCAGCACGTAGAGCAGTCTGCTGTTCGCCACGTCAAAATAATTCATTATTTTTCCTCCTGTTGTATTGGGTTCTCTTTTTTATTAAAAGAACATTTAAAGAACGTACGTTAATTGTACAATAAATCATTCCGGCATTTTAGTCAATATGTTTTTATATTTTTCTTCTGTTTCGTGAATAATACACAATTTTCAGGTGGTTTTTTCGTGGCATTTGCGGGGTAGCCAGAAATCTTTTTTGATGTACAATGGAAATAAAGAACGATTTGATAAAGGAGACAAAACACATGATATCACAGGCTTGTCTGCACGATGCCCTGTCCTATGGAAAATGCTTTACAGGACTCGGACAGCCGGCAGATTACATCCCGGAACTTGCCCGGGTAAACAAACACCAGCTCGGTGTCTGCATTGTAAATCTGGATCAGGAGATTTTAAAAGAGGGGGATTATGACAGGCCCTTCACCATTCAGAGCATTTCCAAACTGGTCTCTCTGATCCTTGCCCTGCACGACAGGGGCGGGGAATACCTCTTTCAGGACAAGGTGGGTGTGGAGCCCACCGGTGATCCGTTTAATTCGATCATAAAGCTGGAAACAAAGACACGCCCCTTCAATCCTTTCATCAACGCAGGTGCCATCACCGTGGCCAGCTGTATTGACGGTAAGGATACAGAGGAGCGGTTTGAACGTTTCCTCACCTACATCCGGCATCTGTGCAACAATGACGAGATCTGCCTCAACGAAAATGTCTATCTGTCCGAAAAAAGCACCGGGGACCGGAACCGTGCCCTGGCTTACTACCTGAAGGCATCGGGGATTTTGGAGGGAGATGTAGAGGAATGTCTGGATTTTTATTTCCGGATGTGCTCTGTAGATGTGACGGCCCTTGACATTGCCAATCTCAGCGCTGTGCTGGCAAACCATGGGACGAATCCTTTTACAGGGGAGAATCTCATTGAACCTTCCTGCGCCAAAGCGCTCCGTGCGCTGATGCTCACCTGCGGCATGTATGACGGTTCCGGAAGGTTTGCCATGAAGGTGGGATTTCCCGCCAAAAGCGGCGTGGGCGGCGGAATCGCGGCTGTGGTTGTGGACCGGATGGGTATCGGAGTGTACGGACCGGCGCTGGATGAGAAGGGAAACAGTATCGGGGGAATTAAAATCCTGGAATATCTGGCTGATAAGCTTGACTGCAGTCTCTTTTAGAGCATGTTTGAAAAAAGCCCTCTGCAGATATGATTTCCATACCTGCAGAAGGCTTTTCATAAAATGATCTATGCCAGATATTCCTCTATGAAATGGGAGGCCACAGCTCCGTCTGATGCTGCTGTCACAACCTGGCGCAGAGGTTTTGTTCTCACATCCCCTACTGCAAACACACCCGGCAGATTCGTTCTGGTCGTCTCATCCGCCAGGATATACCCCTGGCTGTCAAGCTCTGTCTGGCCGATAAACAGTTTGGTGTCGGGAATCCTGCCTATGGCTGCAAAGACACCGTCACAGAGGATTTCTTTCCGGTGCCCTTTTTTGTCCTCAACCACAACACCTGTCACTTTTTTCTCGTGGAGGATTTCTTTTACCTGGCTGTTCCAGATAAACTCCACGCTGCTGTTTTTCAGCGGTTCCAGGTAAACTTTGGAGGCCCGCAGCGTGTCTCTTCTGTGGACCAGATAGACCTTCTTACATATTTTTGACAGGTACAGGGCATCTGCTGCCGCACTGTTGCCTCCGCCCACCACAACTACCGTCTTATCGCGGTACATCATCCCATCACAGGTGGCACAGTAGGCAACACCACGTCCACGCAGGGATGGTTCCTCAGGCAGTCCGATCTCTCTTGGGGATGCGCCTGTGGCGAGGACAACCGCTCTGGCTTTTACCTGGCCTTTGGATGTCTCAATGGTCTTGATATCCTGTTTCAGATCAACTGCTGTCACATTTACAAAAGATGTCTCAGCGCCGAACCGCTCGGCCTGACGCTGCATTTTTTCCCCAAGCTCGAATCCGTCGATCCCTTCTTCAAATCCGGGGTAGTTATCCACAACACTGGTGGTTGCCATCTGTCCTCCCGGTGACATTTTTTCCAGAACCAGAACAGAAAGTCCGCTTCTGGCACAGTAGAGGGCAGCGGTGTATCCGCCGGGCCCTCCGCCGATAACTGCCACGTCGTATATATCCCGTTTCATTTGTATTCCTCCCTGTTTGTCAGATGACCTGATTTGTTTTTAACCACTCTTCTACCGCGTCCTGGGAGGGAGGATTGACCACGCGGTCTGCTTCCTTTCCGTCTTGAAAGAGGATCAGGGTAGGGATGGTGTCTATCTCGTACTGCCGGGCAATTTCAGGCAGTTCGTCGATGTCCGCTTTTGCCACTGTGACTTTGCTGCCGATTTCAGCTTCCAGCCTTTCCACCGCAGGGGCAAGCCTGCGGCAGTAGCCGCACCATGGAGCCCAGAAGTCCACGACTACCGGTTTTTCGGATTCTAATACCTCTGTTTGGAATTTTGTTTTTTCGATTGCGTTTACTGACATGCTCTATCATCCTTTCGTATTTGATTTCCGGGAGTACCGGAGATTGTTTTATCTGTATTGATATTGTTTACAGTTTCTTTACTGTCACTATATCAGTTACAGTTAATTTTGTCAATAGGCAGCATACATTTTTTTGAATACTGTGGTAATTTGTCTGTTCTCCTGTCAGGGCAGAACCATGGCATACGAAAACAGACAGGCAAACCAGCCGATTTGCCTGTCTGTTTCTCTATTCGCGTTTTGCAGTTTTACAATTTTACGTCCACACCTGCATTCTGCACTGCCTTCAGGATCTCACCTTCTAAAATCAGGTTCTGCACAGCCTCGATATAAGGCTCCAGTGCGGCATCTTCATTCAGCGGCGGCATGACCTCCCTGATCTTCGCGTAGACCGCCTCGATAGCCGGGGAAGACTGGTCAGCCGGGTAAAATTCTTTGGCCTGGGCAGCGCAGATCAGCTCAATGGCAAGGATATACCGGGCAGTCTCCACCGCGTCACAGGCTTTTCTGGCGGCATTGTATCCCATGTTCACATAGTCCTCCTGGTTGGCGCAGGTAGGCACATTGTCTACCACAGCCGGATGGGAAAGAAGGCGCATCTCCCCTGCAAGGCCGGCTGCCGTGTACTGGATCATCATAAGGCCGTCATTGAAGTCTGCACTGGCATTTAAAAAAGGCGGCAGTTCGCTCAGATGCCGGTTGACCAGCCGGTCTGTACGGCGCTCTGCCATTTTGGTCAGATCTGTGAGGGCGATGCAGAGAAAATCTGAAGCCATGCCCAGGTATGTGCCGTCCGCGTTGCATCCCATAAGGGCCTCTGCCTCCCCGTTCTCCTCAAAAATAAGAGGATTATCCACAGAGGAATTCAATTCAATATCAATGGACTCCAGGCCGTCCTTCAATGTCTTTTTCACTGCGCCGTGAAGCTGGGGCATGCAGCGCAGGGACAGGGCGTCCTGGACGCGGTAATCTCTGTATTTTTCCGCAATCCGGCTGCCGGACAAGATATGTCTGATATTCTCGGCTGTCTGCATCTGGCCCGGATGGGGTCTGGCGCGCATGAGCCTTTCATCCATGGCCTTTAACGTTCCCTTGAGCATTTCCAGGGAGAACGCACCCGACACATCCGCTGTCCTGGCAAGAACCGTGCCGTCGTAATAGGCAAGGCAGGCAAGGGCTGTCACGGATGTGGTTCCCGATACAAGGGTAAGGCCTTCTTTTGAGCCAAGGACGGCGGGCTGTAAGCCTGCGCGTTCTAAGGCTTCCGCGCCGGAAAGAAGTTCTCCTTCATACCAGGCTCTTCCCTCCCCGATCAGTACCATGCCGATGTGTGATTCCAGGCCGAGGTAGCCCACAGAACCGTGCTTCGGCACCCTGGGCGTGATGTTCCTGTTCAGCAGTTCCTTTATCAGTTCCAGGGTTTCCAGACGAAAACCGGTGTGGCCGCTTCCAAAGTGAAGGAGCATGACAAACATCATGGCCCTGACCCCCTCCTTACCAAGCGGCTCCCCCACGGAAACCGTATGGGCCAGAATATGGTTTCTCTGGATCTTGACTCTGTCCTCCTCGGGAATGAATTTCCTGCAGTTGTCCCCCAGGCCCGTAGTGATACCGTAGATTGCTTTTCCTTCCCTGCTGAAACGCTCCACATGTGCTCTGCACGCATTGACTCTCGCTCTGTATTCTGCGGAAAATTCCACCTTTGCCCCGTATCTGGCTACTGCCACTACCTGCTCCAGGGAATTTTTTCCTCCTAATGTAACAAGTTCCATATATACCTCCGCTGCTAAATGACGCACGCAGGGACAAGCCGCTGCGTGCGCATTTCAGTTCAGTTTTTTATTGTTCTCGTATCCGCCTTCCAGGGACACGCTCATGATCTTCAGCCTCCGGTAGACATCTTCCTCCACTTCCGCCTCATCCGACGGAATTTGGCTTACCGGCCTGCTCCCGAATATTTCACCCGGTACAAACACCTGACCGCCCGGTTTCATAGGCGGGCAGCCGCGCACATCGCCGGCCAGGGCATCCACCTCCTCTGTAAAGGTATCCAGAGTTGTGAACATCTCCGGGGAAAATGCCACAAACAGGTAACCCAGATCATACTCATCCCTGGCGTTGTAACCCATTTTCGCCCCCACAAAAGCACCGGTCATCACCTCCAGCGCATAACAGAGGGCATAGCCTTTCGGTCCGCCGAAGGGCACGCCTGCCTCCGCTTTCTCCGGGTCTGTGGTAAAATTTCCCTCCCCGTCTATAAAACAGTTGTCCGGCAGAGGGCGGTTCTCCACAATCGCCTGACGCACTTCTCCCCAGACCTTCTGGGAGGTGGCAAAGTCAAATACATAGGGCTTTCCCCTGCCGCTTGGGAAAGAAAAACAAAGGGGATTTGTACCGAACATGGCTTTTGCCCCTCCAAAGGGAGCCACACAGGCCGGGCCTCCGTTGTTAGTGATCATACCCACAAGACCCTCCCCCGATATCTTTCTGGCATAAGGGGTGATCCTTGAATAGCGGCCCACATTTTTCAGCGCCGTGATTCCCACGCCGTATTCCTTTGCCGCGGCGATGGCCAGATTGGTGGAATACAGTGCCGCGATATGGCCCAGTTCTCCGTTACCATCTACCTGGGCATAACAGCCCTTCTGTTTTAACAGCTTCATCTCTCCGTTTCTCCTGGAAAGGCCTGCATCCACCGTCAGGAATTTTGACAGGCCATGGGTCCTGTGCCCCTCCAGCTCTGATTCCAGATAATCGGAGATCATGAATTCCGCGTATTCCCCCGTAATCCCCCTTAAAGCCAGAGCCTTTCTCATCAGCTCTTTTATCTCTTCTATTTTTACTGTAACACCCATAACATTTATCCTCTCTGTAACTGTATCGTACCCTCACAGTTACTCTTCTCACAGAATTGCCAGAAGCTCATCCAGCATCTGTGTCTGCCGTTTATCATAGACAGGCAGACAGTAGGCATCCAGACGCTCTCTCACCATATCCTGGGCTTTTAAGATGACAGAGGGCATGCCGAGCTGCTTCCAGTTGTGGTAGATCTCACTGTTGAACAGCCTGGGGTGAAACAGCTCTTTCTGATACAGCTCCAGTGTCTCATCCTCCAGCATGTAGGTCCCCCCCGGTCCCACTCGTTTGATCATGTCCATATGAATGGCTTCCTCTGTTATATAATCGCAGTTCTCCACGGAGAATCTGGCTTCCAGCAGCTCCTCGTCCAGCACGTATTTTTCCAGGCTGAATACATTTAAACAGTCCATCTCACCAAACGCATGGAAAATAAAATCCGTATCACAGTCAAAGGTGGTCATGAGTGACACGGCAGTCTCCGCGCCGTCCTGCCAGTCAAGCTGCTTTGCGCCTGACAGGGAACCTCCCACCCGGGAGGGAATACCGTAAAAATCAGCCATGGCCTTAGCGTACTGCATAAACACCGCAACCTCCGGCCCCCAGGAAATGGGAACTGCCTTGCGCATGTCCGCGCTGTAAGTTACATTGCCGTAGACCACCGGAACACCGGGATTTACCACCTGGGTCATAATAATGCCTGCCAGTACTTCCGCATTGTTCTGCACTACAGTCCCGCCCACCGTGATGGGGCTGGTCATGCCGGGTGCGGAACAGCAGGTGATGACAACCGGCTGGTTTTGCTTGACATAGGCCAGGGTCGCTGCCACGTCCTCCCTGCTGTATCGAAGCGGGGAGATGACATTCTCCACACCGATTGTAAAATATTCTCCCGTCTCACCGTAAAAGTCCCGGATGAATGCAATGGACTCCGCAGCGCTTTTTCCTGTTTCGCAGGACGCGATCAGTGGCTTTTTGGAGTATTTCAGGCTCAGGACCGTCTTTAACAGTTCCACCTTGCCGTCCGGAAGGCCCGAGGCATAGATACCCGGCACACAGCACAGATTGACAAAACGGCTGGTCTCATCCATCTTCGTGGCATCAATATAATCTTTTACCGTCGGGGTACAGATTTCCCCGTCTCTCAATATGGTCATGGCACCTGAGGCAGTGGAGATGGCCTTTCCTCCATCCCCTATTTTCAGGCTGGCAAAAGGTGTCTCTATGGTAAAGCTGGGTTTCAGTCCTCTCAATATCTCCTCTGCCAGAGAGCGTTCAAAATACACCCTCTGTCCATCCACCCGGATTCCTCTTTTTTTGAATACCTCCAGAATTTCCCGGTGTTCAAAATTCACGCCCACACTCTCCAGAATTTCCAGAGACTTCTCATGAATCATCTGCACTTCTGAATCTTTAATCTTCTTCACGAGCATAGCAGGTTATTCCTCTCTTCCTGTGCCGGCTCTGCCATGGTCCCGGCCTTCAATCTATCACTTTTTCTTCACTGCAAAGACGTCTTCAGGATCTCCAGCGTGCCTTTTGTTCCGTCAAGCCTCACATAGTCTCCTGTCTTCACCCGCACGCAGGGGTCATCCTCCTTGGAAAAATCCACCACGGTGGGAATCTGCATAACAGCGCTTGCCACCCCTGCGCTGCTGTCTATTCTGGAAAATGCCCAGCCCTTTGGCGCAGAACCGGCAGCCCTGGCAGCCCCGAAATAACAGGACCATCCATTGGACCCCTTGCTGCCCGGCATGATCAGAATCTTGTCTTTTATGCTCTTCCCTTTGTTGATGTTCTCATAATCTTTTATCACACCGGTTTTGGGGTCAATGCCGCCCCATCCCGTAATACTGTCGGCACACACCAGTGCTTCCCCTTCCACAATGCCCGGTATGACGCCTCTGCCCTGCAGAACTATTTTTTCCACCGATATTCCTCCTTCCACACACCGGAAACTGCCGCATCCATGCAGCGGTATTTATCCGTATAATAAACACGCTCGGCACAGCCGTCTGAACGCACGCTTCCGGACTGCTTCAGGCTGTCGTAAGCCTGCCCTTTGTAGTGCTTCAGGAAACAATCTCCGATGGTGACCGGACAGGTACTTGTCTGTATGGTTCCCCCGGCATCTTCGATGATCTTCGTATATCCGTTTAAATCCGCCATGGCCTTGATCGGATACACGGTCCATACCATAAATCTTACACCATCGTGTATTTTTTTTCCACAAATATAATCAGCGACTTCCTTGATCTGATGGATATCATAGTGGGGACAGCCCAGGCTGACCAGATCCACAGAACCTTCTTCCGTCTCACAGAGCGCCTCATAGGCTGTGCGGATATCCTTTTCTGTCAAAGTAAATTCCTCCTGCACCTCATGTCCCATGAAAGCCTCCTCCAGTGTATTGGCTTCCGGCGTGATTCCCACAATATGGCACATCCGGCAGTTGGTGGTAATGGCAAGGGCCGTAAAAAAGCTTTTCAGCTTCACGAAATCCACGCCCTCAAAATTGCCGGTGAGCACCGGTGTACATCCGGTCAGAGGCAGGCGTTTTCCCATGGCCTTGCCGAGCACTTCCCATTCAAGGGGAGAGTCAAGCGCTGCATCCACATGTATGAGATGGGTGCCGTAACGTTTTTCCTTCACATGGTATCCCCAGTATGGTGTCCTGCCGCAGATTGCTGACCAGAAAGCCGCCTCTATCCCATCCGCGTTGCAGCATGCGCCCCAGATGGAGTTGCCTATAATGGTAACCCCTGACTCTGTCGTCACAAAATGCTCTCCGCGAACAGGCAGCCACCCCATCAGATAAGGGGAACAGGAGCCGGCTATGGTGACCCCCGCTTTTCTGGATTCCTCCAGATAATAGCTGTTCTTGTCAAACTCCTCCTTCGGCTGGTCAAAGATCTCATAGTCAAACTGATCGCTGGCAGCCACGCAGGACTGCACATAACAGTCCTTATCCACGCTGTCAAAGACGATTCTCTCATCGCGTGCCAGATTCATCCTGGTAAATACATCATGGAAATCCCCGCACTCACAGACATTCAGGTAATTGTGATTACCGCAGAATACAGTGGCTTTCGTCACTTTACAGAGCTTTTCGGCGCCGAGCACCTGAGCATAGCGCACAATATTCTCCAGTGCTGTCTGACGGAGCCTTCCCTCTCTGCCGTCCAGGATATCCTGCTCTTCCTTCGTCAATTGAATCACTTGCTCTCCTCCGTTTCCTCCAGGATCTCAATGAACCCCCGGTCTGCATCTACCACGATTCTGTCTCCGTCCTTCACAGTTTCATAAAATGCAGGCTCTACTCTGTCCACCATGGGCACCTCCATGATGATGGCACTGGATACCAGAACGGTTTCGGGGTGCTCAATGATCATAGCAGCCGGTGCGTTTTCCTTCAGGTTTAACTGGTAGAGGCCGTCTGCCTGTACCACGGAGCTGCCCTTTCCGCCCGGGAAGATAAGCACCTTATTGGCAACGGATCTTCCCTCCAGATCATGGGCCTTCTCTATGACGGTGCCTGTGGCAGGGTCTATCAGATAGAACATAATATGGTCTTTTGACACAACGGCCTGCGCCTCTGCGCGGCCCTCAGAAACTTTATGGCATGTAAATCTTTTTCCCATGTTATTTTACCTCCCCTGTGAGTGCTGCTTCGATACATGTATCCAGGTCGCGGATGACAAAATGAATGCCTCTTCGCTGGGGATAGTAAGCACATTTCGGTGACTCCGTGATGCCCACCTTGCCCGTCAGGTGACGCCAGCAAGGCTGATCCGGGCAGCTGTCCGGCACGATAAAGCCCCCTGCTTTCGTGATAATATCATCAAACCCCATACGGACTGCCATTTCCTTTACATGGCTGGATGTGAGGATCCACATTTCCTTTTCCAGTTTCTTTCCTGCCAGCTTCTCCGCAATATATTTTACTTCCTCCAGGGTGAAGTGGGGGCATCCGAACATGGCAAAATCAATTTTTCTGCTGCCGTCCAGAGAGATTTCTTTTAAGATCGCTTCCTTATCTTCATTGGTAATCACAACGGTCCTCTTTGGTGTCCTGCCTCCAAACGCAGTTTCCAGATCAGGCGCTTCCGGTGTAAATCCCACAATATGATACATGCCGTAGGCACCTGAAGTATTGAGCTGGGCACCCAGATTTCTCAGTGCTTCCTTGGTGATAGTCTCTTTCGGAAAGCCGGTGAATACGGGAATCCCCTCCCCGATCTTCTTGCCCAGCATGCCGATGATATGATAGTCAAAATCATTCTTCACATCTGCCCGGATCTCCACCAGAATATCGCCCTTTCTGTTCTCATCAAGCAAAAGGCCGTACTCCGGCACATAACCTGTGATGGCTGCACAGAGTGCGCTGTTTGCACCCTCCCGGTTTGTCCTGGCACCCCACACGGCATTGGCATAAGGTGTGGCGCTGGACTCAGAAAAGGCGATCACTTCCCTGTAATTCGGTACATTGGTGTCAATATAAGGGGTACAGTTGTAGGAAAGCTGTGCGCCCAGTGCTTTGTAGGCATTGTGCGTTCTCTGCATCAGATCCGCATACTCCGGTGCTACCATATCCCTGTTTTTGAAAAATTCCAGACAGAAACCCGGATTGACGGTAGGTGTCACGCGGCATTTTGCGCCTCCTGCCAGCATTTTCTCCGCAAACCACAGGTCTGCCTCCTGATTTGACAGGGCCACATGTGCCCTGGTGATGGGAACCATCCTCTCTGCTCCGAAGGACTCACCGATGGCCGCCTGTATTTTCATGGCGTACGCTGTCCCTTTTCCGTATTTTCCATCCAGCATATCCTGCTGGTGCTGTGTTAACTGCATTTAAAAACCTCCGTTTATTTTACTTTTCCAGTACAACGCGGGCGCTGTTTAAAAGTCCGCCGTCGTGAATCCAGTCTTTTAATTTTTCCAGGTAAGGATAGATATAGATATCCTCCTCCATGACAGGAACCAGATCTTTCATCACTTCCAGTACGGCTGCTGTTCCCTCACCCCTTGCCAGGGAAGCATCCACAAACTGCTGCGCCTGATAAGCGGAGAGCAGTTCGATGGCCAGGATATACTCAAATTTTTCCGCTATGCTAAGCGCCTTTTTGCAGGCATTGTATCCCATGGATACATAGTCCTCCTGGTTGGCGCTTGTGGTCACACTGTCCACAGATGCAGGGGCGGATAAGATCTTCATATCATTCAGCAGACCTGCCTGCGTATACTGGGGTATCATAAGGCCGGAATTCAGGCCCGGCTTTTTGATCAGGAAATAAGGGTGCGCAGACAGTTTTTCGTCCAGGAAACGGACATTTCTGCGCTCTGACATTTTCGCTGCCGCTGTGGCTGCAATACAGGCGGAATCCATCTCAATCCCCACATAGGAGGCATCCGGATTCCCATTGGAGAACACCTGGGGATCGTCCGGCTCTCCGCATACGATCGGATTGTCCGCGCATCCGTTGATCTCCACCTCAATGGCTGCCCAGGCATCCCTGAGGGTTTTCTTCACCGCGCCGTGAAGCTGCGGGATGCATCTGAGGGATAAGGGGTCCTGTACATGAGTCCCCTCTGCCTTTTTCGTCACCTGGGAACCGCGCAGCATACGCTTGATGATATCCGCAGTCTCCAGAAGCTCCTTCTGGGGACGGCAGTTCAATACTCTCTCGTCATAGGCGCGCAGAAGTCCGTTCAGCATCTCAAAGGACATGGCAGCCACCACGTCAGCGGATTCCACGGCTTTTAACAGGTCATATATACCGATGGCAGCAAGGGCAGTGGGGGAAGAAGTCCCGTTAAGAAGTGCCAGGCCCTCCTTGTAACTGGGGGCAAAAGGCGCCATTCCCGCTTTGCCAAGCGCTGTTTTACTGTCTGAGAGTTCTCCTTTGTAATAGGCCCTTCCCTCTCCCAGTAATACCGCCGCAATGTGGCCCTCCGCACACAGATATCCCACAGAGCCTTCCCGGGGTGTGTAGGGGATCAGATTCTTGTTCAGGAAATCCCGGTAATGCTCCAGAAGCTCTATCCGCACACCGCTGACTCCCATGCCGAGACTCTGCAGGACCATCAGGATAATAGCCCTTACCTCCTCCTCCTTAAAAGGTTCTCCGACACTGGTAGAGTGTGTCAGAATAATATTTCTCTGTAATTTTTCAGCGTCCTCTTTTCCTATGGTCTTTGTGACCAGAGCACCGAAGCCTGTGGTGGTGCCGTATACTACCCGCGCCTCATTCACACATGTCTCAACGATCTTCCTGGATTTTTCCACACGCTCTCTGTACGCTTCCGAAAATTCCACCTCCGCGTGAAAACGTGCCACTGCCATGAACTCTTCTATGGTCAGTTTTTCGCCTAATACTACTTTTTTTATCTCTTCTGCTTTCATCTGCTTTCCCCTTTAAAAATTTCTGCACACTATATTTCCGTCTGCCGCTATGGGCATATATCTGGCCTTTGTCCCTTCCACCATGTCTCCGTAAATGGCAATGTAAAACGGACGATAGACCTTGCGCTCCTCAACCGGCTTTATAGCTAAATTCCTGCCCACATGACGTCTCACCATCCGGCCCGCCATGATGGCGCCGCAGTCTGTGAGTCTCTTGTCCTCGTAGTATGTAGGCTGGATATCATTTTCTTCCACATCTTTTACTTCTGTTGTAATGTCATCCTCCACATAAGATGCACTGCAGGTGGTAGCTTCCACCATCACCCGTATTTTCTGTTTGTCTTCCTCTTTTTTCTTTTTTATGGTCTTTACAATGATATTGTCTTTGAATGTCATTTCATATGTGATATAACGGCTTTCCAGATACATAATGCGGAGGTTGATTTTCTTTCTTCCGAACAGTGCCCGCACAACAGGATTTTTTCCTCCCTGGGCGATCCTGAGCGCTTCCTCCTCTTTCATTTTCACAGGAAAACATTCTATCTTCATAAACCCGTACCTCCTTGCAATTCCTTATCTCAATACAGCCATACGCAGCCGTTATCTGTTTTCATTTTTTATGCACAGGGCTTTACCGCCCATCTGCCGTACAGCCCTGTGCAGATACTGTTATTATTTCTTTTTCTTGTCATTGCCCTTTTTGCCTGTGGCAAAAGATACAACTTCCGTACAATATTTCAGGAATACGCCCACTGTGATGAGAATCGCGATTCCCGGGGCCATAATTCCAATAATAAAATCAACGCTGTTCAGCATGCCGTATCCGTAAATACATGCCAGTACAATATAGAGGAGCACTAAAGCACCGTCCACACCCAGCCATTCCACTTTCAATTCCGATTTTTCCTGTTCTGTCAGTTCACTGACTTTTTCCTTTTGGTCCTTCATATCGCTTCCTCCTTACATACCTTTCAGTCTGCGTTCTGCGTACAAATCCTTTCCGAATCGGTTTCCGATCAGGAAGGCCACAAAGGAAAGCGGCAGGCCGATCAGAACCGGGTCAATGGTTACGCCTGATATGGTCACAGGCCATACATATTGGAATATAATCCAGGTAATACCACCCACAAGCATGCTGGCAATACCTGCCACATTCGTTTTCCTGCCGTCATACATCAGTGCCGCAATGATAGGCACAAACAGCAGCGTCATACTGATACTGCTCAAAAACAGGAATGCGTCATACACACGGTCAAATCTGAATGCTGTAGCGAGACCAATGACACCGAAAATCACTGCTGCCACCCTTGTGATCGTGATGCTGACTTTGTCTTTCAGTTTCCTGTCCCCTCTGAGCATGTAAATGATATCGTTGGAGATAATTTCCCCGCCAATCAGGTAATAACTGTCCAGAGTGGAGATGATAGCTCCCAGAATACCTACGATAAACAGGCCTTTTGCCACCACCGGCAGATATTGCACAACCGTAGCCACATAAGTAACCTCCGGCTGAACAGCCAGGGCTGTATCACGCACACGGATAATGGTTCCTGTCATAATGGTGACTACGTCGAAAGACAGCCAGATGGAGAAGCATAAAAGCATGGCTCTTTTACCTGTTTTCGGTGAATTGGCTGCTGCGAACCTCTGATAAAATGCCGGGTCTTTATACAGGTTGATACAGAGGATAATCAAAATTGCAGCCTGCGGAACAGGTATTCCGCCGAACGCGGTAAGCATCTCCGGGGCAGGACCGCTCAGCGCTGCCTTAATGCCATCCAGTCCGCCCACGTCGAAAAACAGCTTCGGAAACGCGGAGGACACACAGGTTACCATCAGGAAAAAGAAGATCATATCTGTCACGGCCACACCCATCAGACCGCCCAGACAGGTAACACCAATGGAAATAGCCACAACAATGGCCGCAACCAACACCTTATCCGCATGCCAGGCGCCTTCTCCTACATATCCTACTGCCGCGATCTCTCCGATGGACAGACAGGTGATGACAATGACAATCGCACCTAAGACAGCGGCGAATTTTCCGTAATGCACGCGCAGAAGGTCCGGAATGGTCCCCTTTGCCTTTACGGAGATTCTGGGTGCCACCCACAGTGCCAGTGGAAAGCGCACCGCATGGGCGCCGATAGACCAGATAAAGAAGCCCGCAAATCCCATGGTGGTGGAATATCCAACCGTACCCACAACACCTGCACCGCCGTACCAGGATGCCATCAGCGTGCCGACTACCAGTGACCAGGGCAGGGCACGGTTCGCTTTATAGAAACTGTCCATATCCTGAGATGTTTTGGAAAAGTAATACCCTACCAGCAGAATACCGACGAAACATACAACAACTACTATGTTATCAATAATGGTCATAGAACAACCTCCCTCTTCTTTTGCTTTTCCTTTTCAGCACACAGCGTCAGGCTGTATGCCTTTTGTCATATTACAGGTCAAATCCCTCCAGAGCCTTTTTAAGCACAGTTCTCTGTTTTTCTGTGTACTCCGGCGCCGTGTATTCTTTCAGGCGTTTTTCCACCCGTTCCTTTGCTTTCTGCTCCACGGACACTCTTCCGCTGCGCTCCCACTCTGCGTAATTTTCCAGGCTGTAAAGCTCCGGATAGTAAATTTCCGTACGGTAGCGCAGAATGGTTTCCTCCTCTGCCAGGTAATTTCCTCCCGGTCCTACTTCCTGAATGGTTTCCAGGTCCATATCTTCCTCTGAGAAAATGTCGATACGCTCCACGGACTTTCTGGCTTCCATGATCTGCTCATCCAGCACATATTTCTCGAAGCTGAACACATTCAGACCGTCCATCTCGCCGAAGGAGTGGAAAATAAAATCTGCCTTTACATCCAGGCTGGTCATAAGGGACATGGCTGTCTCCGCGCCGTTCTGGTAATCCAGTTCTTTTCCCATGGACAGGGAGCCGCCGGTACGGCAGGGCACGTGATAATAATCCGCCATTGCCTTTGCGTACTGGATAAACAGCGCCTCCTCACAACCCCAGGAAACCGGCATGGCCTTTCTCATGTTGGAGACATAGGTGGTATTTCCGTAGACAACCGGGGCGCCGGGGTTGACAAGCTGGGTCATGATGACACCTGCAAGTACCTCTGCATTATTCTGGACAATGGTGCCGCCCAGAGTCACAGGACTTGTCATGCCGGGAATCGCGCAGCAGGCGATCACCACAGGGAGATTTCTCTTTGTATAGGCAAGCTGTCCTTCTATGTCATCCTTTGCATAGCGCATGGGTGAGATCACATTTCCCACACCGATGGTATAGTACCCCTCGTCCGTGTCGTAAAAATCTCGGGCGAGCTGTATGGTCTCCTCCGCGTCTGTCTTTCCGAAACAGGACATGATGACAGGATGCGTGGAATATTTAAGCGTAAGTGCTCCCTTGATCACCTCTGCCCTCTCCTTTGGAAATGCAGGGATATAGGTAAGCGGTGAGCTTGACAGATTGATCATGCTGCTTGACGCATCCAGTTTGCGGATATTCACATAATCCTCAGGAGTCGGGTCGTATACCTGATTGTCCCTAAGAATCTTCCTGGCCCCTGACGCGGAACTGATAGCCTGTCCGCCTTCCCCGATCTTCAGTTCCTCAAAAGGTGTTTTCAGCACAAAACTGGGCGGTACTGTGGACAGTGCCCGCTCCACTGTCTTTCTGTCGAAATACACACGGTTTCCCTCTGTGCGGATGCCCTGTTTTCTGTACAGCTCCAAAAGCTCGGGATGTTCAAAATCCACACCCATATGTTCCAGCAGATACAGGGTCTTTTCATGAATCGTTTCCAGGTCTGTTTGTTTTATCTGGTTTATTAACATATGCCATCCTCCGTTTACAATTTTACAATGGCTCCCACTTCAATCTTCATACCGCCCCACAGTTCAAGGGCAACGCCGCATCTGGCAGGGGGGCATTCGGTGCCGAAAAATTCTGTATATATTTCATTCATGGCATCAAAGTCTTTCATTGTAGATAAAAACACATCACATTTCACCACATCCTCCAGCGTAGCTCCCATCTCCTCCACCAACAGTTTCAGGTTACTGAGGGCTGCTCTCGTCTCCTCCTGGATGGTTCCGTGAATGATCTCACCGGTCTCAGGATTCAGGGCGATCTGTCCCGAAACAAATGCAAATCCTCCTGCAATGGCTGCCTCAGCCACAGGTCCCCCGAACACTTTCATTCCTTTTGGGGTGAATACTTCTTTCTTCATTTCTGCTGTTACTCCTTTCCGTTTTTCGTCATCTGACTGATAAACTATTTGTACCAGCAATTCGTCGGAAAACCGTCTGCTGTCCAATATTTTTTTCATAATCTTAAGTTTATCTAACAAAAGACACGAGGATCTTCTCCCCGTGCCTTTCTTAACTTTCCATGCTCTTCAGTTCTTCCCACAAAAATCTGCTGTCCAGTTTTTTTGCTATCCTGTCCGCAAGTTCCCGGCGGCGTTTTCCCTCCTCCGGTTCCCCCTGGGCCTCCTTGATCAGCGCACAGCAAAGCTCCGTTTTCGCCTCTCCCCACAGGGATCCTGCCCGGACAAAACAGGTACGGGCTTTTTCCGCAAATCGCTCTGCCCCGCTGCAGTCTCCCATGCGGCACAGCGCAAGGCTCATATCCGAGTAGAACACCCCCGCTTCACCGGAAATCATGTATTTTTCCCCGATTTCCACGGCTCGTTTCAGGCACACACAGGCCTTTTCCCACTTTTTCTGACGGATATAGCAGATGCCCATATCGTGGTGGCAGGCCGACAGCTCCCTTCTGTAGCGTTCCGTACTGCCATCCGTATGGTCCAGACGTTTTACAGCCTCCATAAAAAGCTTCTCCGCCTTCTCATACTCACCATCTTTCATCATACAGATGCCCAGATACCGTATGAGCATACACTCCTCCTCCAGATGGTGGCGGGTGCAGTCTTTCATAAACTCCATACAGGTCTCGATCACCTGACGCATATACGCGTTCTGCCCTGTCAGGTCCCCATACAGAATGAGCTGCAGGTAATTATAGAAAATGTAGTCCCTGTCCGGGATCTCCTTTGCCAGTTCAAGGCTTTTCTCAATGCAGCTTCGTCCTCTCTGAGAGTCTCTGACGAACATCTCATAACGCCCCAGCAGGTATTCCACCCGCATGCGTATGGGTGTCATCCCGGAATCCGTCTCCTGCAGTGCCCGAATCTCCTCTGCCAGCTCCACAAGCTCATCTTCCTTAGCCGAAAAACCGTCGATATTGCCGCTGAACACGGCTTTTCTGGCCAGCATGGGATAGAAATCGTAGGAGATCCGGTAGAACGCCTCCAGATATTCCACCTTATACCAGTACATTTTATACCGGTCATGACAGCATTCATAATGATGGATGACCAGGGAACAGGTTCCCAGATTTTTGTCCTTCCCATACTCCTGTTCGTAATATCTGGCTATGTAATTGTGGTATATGTCCTTCTTCTCTTTTGACAGGCTGCTGTATACATACTCCCGGATGATCTGATGGCGGAAGCCATAATGCACCTCTCCGCCCGCCAATTTTTCATAGAGAAGCTTTTTATCCAGCAGCGGTTCCAGTATCTGCAAAAGCTGCTGCTCCTCCATCCCCAGAATCTGATTGATCTCCTCTTTTGTCACGGGCATGGAAAAGATAGAGATAATATCCAGCATGACCCGCTCCCGCCTTGAAAGGCTCAACAGACGGCTCTGGATCACATTTGTCATCCTGTCTGTAAATGCAGCGCCGTCCTCCTGCCGTGCAAACAGCCGCAGGGACTCCATAAAAAACAAAGGATTCCCCTGAGTCTTCCTGTATATCTGCTCCACAAGCTGCGGATTGTTTAAAAGACCCGCATCTGTCTCCTCTATGATCTGCCTGGACTCCTCCAGGGTAAATGGCTTTAACTCGATCTCCTTTAAGATTCCCCTTCCGATAAGCGGAATCTTAAAACTCTTGATATCATCACCGTCATCCTCCCGGCTGGCAGCCACCACAAGTATCTGCCCCTGCCCCATCCGGAACAGGAGATTACTCATAAGCCGCATGCTCATGGAATCCATCCACTGGATATCATCAATAAATAAGAGGATTTTTCTGTCCCGGAAATATTTTGTCAGGTACCGGAACACGGACTCTGTCAGGATCTCAAATCGCGTCATAAAAAACTGCACGTCTGAGGCATTCTGCCGAAGCAGAATATCGGTCGGGGACTCTACATCCAGCCCGTTTCGCTTACAGTATTCATCCACCTTCGCCATGATCCCATGCCAGGGCATCAGATACAGGTCCTTCTCCGTCTCACAGCAGACCCAGGTAAACACCAGATAGTCTGAGTCTTCCACCATCCGCTGAATCTGTTCCAGGAGCATGCTCTTCCCCACGCCTGGTTCCCCTGTGATCAAAAAAGAACGGCAGCGCCTCTCCGAATCCCCGTCTTTTGTGTTGATTCTGGAGTAAATATCATAGAGAATATCCGCTCTTCCGAAAAAATACTCTCCTCTCTCTTCCGGCAGGCGTTTCAGCCTGTTTTTCATATCAGATATTTTCTCATAAAGCTCCTGTGTCTCCTCCTCCGGCAGTTCCTCCACTTCCCTTTCCAGAAATACTTTCAAAGACTGGAAAATCTCCATTGCCTGAACATATCTTCCCGCCTCCGCCAGTTTTTTCATGATGCTGCGGTACAGTTCTTCATCCAGGACTTCAGACTGTATGAGGATCCTGCCGCTCTCCTCCAGAAAATCAAGGCCCTGTCCCGTCTTCTGCCCCATGATCTTAAGCTGCAGCGCTTTTAGATAAGTACGTTTCCGCTCAAAACGCTCTCCCTCCGCCCACGCCTCAAACTCATAGCAGTTCTTCACAAAGAAAAACTGGAGGAATTCCCCCTTCCAGCTTTCCAGCAGGTTTTCCCTTGTGACATGTTCAATGTCGATATCAATATCCATCTGGCGGTTCAGGACAATCAAGGTGTTGCCTTCCATAGTCAGAATGTCCTGCCCCAGCACTTTTCTTATATTATAGACAGCATCCCGCAGGTTTTTCCTGGCTGTTGCCTCACTGCTCCCTGCCCACAAAACACTGATCGCCTGGCTTCTGGATATCTGGTTATTCACACATAAATAATAAAACAGGCCCTCCACCTTTTGATAAGGAAAAGAGACCTTTTCCCCAAAAAGCAGTACACCCGGCCGTCCTAAAAGCTGAACTTCTATGTCATGAGAATATCTTCTATCCATGTTTTCACCTTTACCTATTTTCCGTAAGATTACTTCCCGCTTCTCTTCTTCAATGTAATTGCGCCTTTGGGACAGTTTGCGGAACAGATGGTGCAGCCCCAGCATTTTTCAGGGTCAAACTTCACTTTCCCTTCTTTGTCTTTATAAAACGCTCCGAAATTACAGATCTTCGTACATTTCCCACATTGAATACAAATGCTTTCATCCCACAGGGTCTCATAGTGGGATGTGGGATAGTGAAGCCTTGTTCCCAGTATCCTGGCCATTTTCGTGGGATAACAGTACACGCCGTCACAGTTGCACAGCACGTTATTTTCCCCTGACTGCATCAGTCCTTTTTTGTTAATCTGGCGGATGAGTTCCTTGGTCTCCTCCAGGGTCAGAATTTTGCCCAGTTTTCTGTCATAGGGAGTGTTCGGTCCCTTTTCCAGCTTATTGATACACACATTCACAGGCTTTTCCGTACATCTGCCCATGGCTTTGCAGTTACACGGAAGGATCAAAATTTCCTCCCCCAGGGTATCCATCATGTCATAGGACTCCTGCAGAGTCAGGTACTGTGTCTGGTGCATGGGCACATCCTTTCCTGCCGCTATGTCAAGGGCCGCCTGTGAGGTGCGATCCATGTATACCTTCAGATCCCAGGCATTTAACCGGTCCACTGTCTCCTGGGAGAATTTCCCGTAAGCTTCCGGTTCATACTGGGCAAAATACGGATACCGGGTATAAAAATCCGTCATTTTGTAAAATGTGCTGCCGCTTTCGTTCCCCTCGCATTTTTCCAGTACATTTCTCTGATAACTCTCGAAAAGCAGCCTCTCCGGCTCCGCTTTCCCCCATTCCTTCAGCAGTCGGCAGATTTCCTGTCCGGATACGGGATTTCTTCCGAACATGACGGCAAGCTCCGCTTCATAACCGCGGTACATGGGAACCGCTGCCTCATAAAACTCTTCCGGGACTTCCCAGACTTCCATTGCTTTTTTGTAATTATCTTTCATGCTTCATCCCCCAATTCCTGTTTTTCATCCGTAAATACAGTTGTAACTATTCAGCCGACTGAATAGTTACAACTAGTTAGAAAAAGTTAACAAAAGCGTACCGCCCGATTGTCGGAAAAATGTCGGCTGGCGTCGGTTGGAAATCTACTCTATTCTACCTGATATCAGCACCTGTGTCTACAGCATAGCCCATGGGCAGAAAAAGCCGGGGAAACCTCCTATTGATGTCTCCCCGGCCCTGCACGGTTCTTTTTATTCTTCTGCCTCTGCTTTCTTATCCCAGAACTCACAGTCATCCCTTCCGATCACCTTTGAAGTAAAGGGTGTCCCGTCATGTTTCTTATAATGCCTGGTTGCCCGGAATACATACTTTGCCCCCACATATACAATGGGAACGTTGAAATACACGATCAAAATATTCCCCAGATCTGAGAATGCCCACAGGTTTCCCAGCTCCAGCCCTGCAATGTTGCAGAGGATTCCGAAAGCTGCCACAAAAAGCGCGATACACCGCACGGTATTCATACAGATTTTATCTTTCCTGATCCTGTTTGCCGCTATCTCGGAGAAGCTGATCATCCCCAGCAGACAGGTAAAGGCAAACAGACAGAAGCACAGCGTCACCAGAAATGTCATGACAGCATTCATGGCTGTCCCCGGTGTCAGCACGGCAATGGATTCCGTGAATTTCGGAAGCTTATCAAGCGCTGCCCATGACTCCGCCCCTGCACCGCTCCAGCAGTGAGCCATGACCACTACAAAGCCTGTCAGTGTACAGATGACCATGGTATCCAGGAACACACCCATGGAGGCGATCATACCCTGCTCGCAGGGATGCTTTGCATCTGCGGCTGCTGCCGACATGGTGATGGTACCCTGTCCGGCCTCATTGGACATCAGTCCTCTCTTTACCCCCTGCGCCAGAACAGTTCCGAAGACACCGCCGAAAAAGGCATCCGGCTTAAAGGCGCCGGCAAACACTGCCCGGAAGAAATAGGGAATGGTCTTAACATTCATCACAACTAAAACCAGCACCACCACAATATATAAAACTGCCATGACAGGCACCATCTTGTCTGTCCACTTCGTCACCTTCCTGATGCCTCCGAAAGCAATCGCTGCTGTCAGGAGAATAATGCCTGCCCCCACCAGATAATAGAACAGAGAATCTGTTGAAATGGTGGTATTCGTCACGATTTCTGCCATCCGCCCCACAGATGATACCACATTAAATCCCTGGGCCGGAAGACAGCACAGAGCGTAGAGTATATACAATACAGAGAGAAATATACCGACCCAGACCTTATTGCCCAATAGTCTTCTTCCATAGAAAGGCAGACCGCCTACGAACTCTTCTTCTTTTTTCTCCTTGAATATCTGTGCCAGCACACCCTCCATATAGGCAACTGCCATTCCGAAAAAAGCAGATACCCACATCCAGAACAAGGCTCCGGGTCCGCCAACGGCGATGGCTCCTGTCACACCGATAATATTGCCGGGTCCCACACGCATGGCTGAGCTCAGGAAGAATGCCGCAAGCGGGGAAATTCCTGTCTCCACGGAACGTTTTTCGGTAAGAATTTTAATTGCCTTTTTAAAATGCGTGACCTGCATAAATCCAAGTTTAAAACTGAAAAAGATACCGGACCCTAAAAGCAGGATGATCGCAAACGAAAAACTTCCCAGAACAGGGATGTTGGCATACCACGCAAAGTTCGTGGGAAAGTCCCACAAAAAATCAGACAGCGGCCCGATAAAACCGAAGACACTGTTGATTCCTTCAAATACTGCTTCCATACTTTACCCTCCTAAGTTGTCAGCACTGCAGAACCCTTCTGTGATTATAGAAGGGGTATTTTCTGTCAGGCGTATAAATCTGTTGTTACTACAAGTATATGGGATATTTTTTGCAATGTAAACCTTTTGTGTGTTTATTTTATTGCATATCGTGTTGCGTGTTCAGAATTTTCAGACTTGGCAGAAACAGTGTGCAGAGTCCACGATTTATTGACAGACAAACACAAACATCGTACAATATAAATAGAAACACAGGGAAATATAGGAGGTGCGTATATATGAATAAATCAAAGAAATTTGCTTTGGCTGCCAGTGCTTTTCTGTTGCTTGCAGTAGGATTTTCTTCCGTCAGCTCCGGAACGACGGAAAAATTTGTACCTTTATCGGAATATAATGAACAGTTTGCCGGCCAGGAACAGATTTTAATCCCCATCAATAACTATAATAGACAATTTTCATCCCTGGAGCACAGTTTCGTTCCTATTGCAGAATACAATGATACGTTCTCCGGCCAGATACAGAACTTCGTTCCTCTCACGGATTACAACAATACGTTCTCCGGTCAGGTACAGGACTTCGTTCCTCTCATGGATTACAATGATAGGTTTTCCAACCGGACTCAGGACTTCGTTCCCATCTTCCAATACAACAAAAAATTCTCCGATTAGGCTCATGAATATCCGGCTGCACCCAAACAATCAAGTTACACCCATGCCGCCCCATTATGACACAGCGCCACCATGCACACCGTCCAAATTTCATTTGACAAAGCTGCACGCATATGCTATAGTTGTCCGCATTAACAGTAAGGAGATTCAAAATGGGTTATCATTTATCAAACCAACCAAAACCAGTTGCCAAGACCATCTCTGTACCATCCGCACCGATGAAACATTGTACAGAGTATGGCATATCATATACGCTATAGATTTCATCGGGAAATAAAAGAATAAAATTTCAGAAGAAGGGACTGCCCTGCCGGGTCAGCGCTCTCTTGTTTTATTGCTTTATCTCCCGTTATATACTGCGTAAAAGGCTATGGACAATGTTTTGTCTGTAGCCTTTTGCTGTTTTACAGAGATATGCGTGCAGACGCAAGCAGATCATTTCTGCTTCCCACAATCTGTGTCATCAGCAGAAGGCGGATACATGAGAATGTATCACTGCCCTCTGCTTTTTTTGTCACCCAAACACGGCTGCAGACAAACCGGATCACACAACTTAGAATTTCAGACTGTAAAAAAAGAAAGGAAACATATAACCATGAGTTTACTGGAAATCACCGGCCTGACACACACCTTCGGCGAAGGCCGGCTGTTTAAAGATGCCGAAATGACACTCAACAAAGGAGAGCACATAGGAATCGTCGGCCAAAACGGTGCCGGGAAAAGTACCCTGATCAAAATCTGCACAGAACAGCTCATCCCAGACACAGGCCGGATCACCTGGCACCCGAAGACAACCGTGGGCTATCTGGACCAGTATGCACAGATCGACCCCTGCATAACCATGGAGGACTTTCTCCGCTCCGCGTTTCACTCCCTTTATGTTTTGGAAGATAAAATGAACAGCCTCTATGAGCAGGCTGCCGGGGACATGGACGCGTTAAAGGCAGCAGCAGGCTGCCAGGAAGAACTTGAAATAAGCGGATTCTATACCATAGATACCCGCATCGAACAGGTAGCCTCCGGCCTCGGCCTTTTATCCCTGGGCCTTTCCCGACCGGTGTCACAGATGAGCGGCGGGCAGCGTGCAAAGGTCATTCTGGCAAAACTGCTGCTCCAAAAACCGGACGTCCTCCTTCTGGATGAACCCACCAATTTTCTTGACAAAGAACATGTTGCCTGGCTGGCAGACTATCTCTCAGCCCTTGATAATGCCTTCCTGATTGTATCACACGACTATGATTTTCTGGAAAAGACAGCAAACCGGATCTGTGATATTGACAACAGCAGAATATCCAAATACTATGGCACCTATTCTGAGTTTTTGAAGAAAAAGATTCTGCTCCGTGAGGATTATATCCGTCAGTATTCCGCACAGCAAAAAGAGATCAAAAAGACCGAGGAATTTATCCGGAAAAATATCGCCGGCCGCAAATCCCGGATGGCCCGGGGCAGACAAAAACAACTGGACCGTATGGATAAAATGGAAGCGCTTGATTTAAAAGAACTGAAACCATATTTCCGTTTTTCCGTCCTTCCGCTCACTGCAGCGGAGCATCTGTCTGTACATCGCCTGTCCGTTGGATACCATTATCCCCTTTTATCTGATCTGGATTTTTCCATTACAGGCGGACAGAAAACCGTAATTACAGGGTTCAACGGTATCGGAAAATCCACACTGCTCAAAACACTGCTGGGACAAATCCCCGCAAAAAAGGGCAGCTATACCTTTTCCGAACAGGTAAAGACCGGATATTTTGAACAGGACCTGCTCTGGCCAAACAGCACTCTCACTCCGGTCCAGATCGTATCTGACGCGTTTCCCGCCATGAACGTAAAAGAGATCCGGAAGCACCTTTCCCTCTGCGGCATTACAAGCAAACACGCATCCCAGGCCATCGGGACACTGAGCGGCGGCGAACAGGCTAAGGTCAAACTATGCCTGCTCACCCTCACCCCCTGCAATTTTTTGATCCTGGACGAGCCCACAAATCATCTGGATATCCAGGCCAAAGAATCCCTGCGGACTGCCCTTCTCGACTTCCCGGGCAGTATTCTTCTTGTCTCCCACGAGGAATCCTTCTATGGGGGCCTGGTCCACAGAACCATTGACATTGAAAAAATCATGCGTAAAAAATAATGCCAAAGCGTTATAGAAACGTTATCTTTTCATGCTACGATTCTTCCTGTAAAAGAAACAGCCCCATTACAAGAAAGGATAAATACACATGAAAAATTTAATTCTTGAAACTGAAAACTTATCCAAACAATATGGAGAACAAATGGCTGTCCGCAATGTTTCCCTGCAAATTGAACGAGGCAGTATTTACGGTCTCCTCGGACCGAACGGCGCCGGAAAATCCACAACGCTGAAAATGCTGGTTGGCCTTCTCCGCCCCACAGGCGGCCGGATTATCCTGGACGGCAGGCCGTGGCAAAGGGAATCCCTTTCCAAAATCGGTTCTCTCATTGAGTCCCCTGCCCTGTACGGCAACCTGACAGCGGAAGAAAACCTTCTGGTGCATACCAGGCTTTTAAAGATCCCCAAAACTAAGATCACAGAGGTCCTGGAAACCGTCAATTTAAAAAACACCGGCAAAAAGCGTGTCTCGCAGTTTTCCATGGGTATGAAGCAGCGGCTTGGCATTGCATCCGCCCTTCTCAATGACCCGGAACTTCTGATCCTGGATGAGCCCACCAACGGGCTTGACCCTTTCGGCATTCAGGAGCTGAGGGAACTGATCATCTCTTTTTCCGAAAAAGGAATGACCGTAATCCTCTCCAGCCATATTTTGTCAGAGGTTGCCCAGGTTGCGGACACCATCGGTATCATCAGCGGCGGAAAGCTTTTATTTCAGGGAATGCCGGATTCCGATGAAAATCTGGAGAACTTCTTCACAGAGGTTATACTGAAAGGAGGGAAAAACTGTGAGTGGACTGAAATCTGAGCTTTTAAAATATAAAAGAACATTTATGGGGAAACTGATTATATTCATTCCTGTATTTTTCGCCGTATACGCCCTGGTCACCCAGACATCCCTCATGAAAGATCCCATGTCTGAGAGCAGTTCCTGGAAATGGGAGAGTCTTTTAGCCCTTATTTTTAACTGGTGGCCCTTTGTGTTCCTGCCCCTGGGATATGCGCTCTTCGCCGCCCTGGCTGCTGCCCAGGAAAAAAAATCCGGAGATTACCGTGCCCTGCGTGCCCGCAATATCCATCCTATGGCACTCTGGATCAATAAGATCACAGCTATGGCTTTCTTTGGCCTGCTTTCCACTCTTGTCCTCATGGCTGCGGCTGTCACGGCCGGCCTGCTTACAAATGCGGGAGCCCTGCCCTTCGGGAAGATTTTTACAGCCGGCATGGTCTGTTGGCTCTCTTCCCTCACACTGATTCCCATCCAGCTATGGGCTGCTGTGTGGAAGGGATTATTTCTCAGTATGGGAATCGGATTCCTGGGTATGATCACAGGAGTCCTGGCAGCGCCAATGTCTTTTTGGATGGCAGTTCCCTGGAGCTGGGCCACAAGAATGATGTGTCCCCTGATCGGTGTACATCCAAACGGCATCCTTTTACATGCAGGTGATCCCCTTCTGGATTTTTCTGTGATCCCTGTAGGACTTGCTGTCTCTCTGGCTGCGTTTTCTGCATTTACACTGCTCACTGCAGCCTGGTTCGCAAGAAGGGAGGCGAAATGATGCGCTTTTTATGTTCAGAATGGCTCAGGACAAAACGGACGGCGATCCGTTTTCTCACATTCTGTATGCCGGTCCTTTTTTCCCTTTGTGCAGCCGCCTACCTCATATCACATCCCGGCAGTACACAGGCATTTGCCTTTGAAGGATTTTTTACCATATGGACCGTATTTTTCATTCCCATAGGGGCAGGTGTCTTCGCAGGATTTCTTGTACATGAGGAAGAGCTTGCCGGCAGCTTTAACGGATTTTTAGGAACCGGTATTTCCAGAATCAAACTTTATATGGGAAAGTTCTCGCTTCTGCTGTTCTGCCTGACCGCCTGTATCTTTACAGCGGTGCTGACACTTTGCGTCTGCGTAAAGCCGATAATGCCGGAAGTTGTCTCATTCCGGCTGTTTCTTCCGGCTGCTGTCCTTATGGTGATGGGAACACTTCCCCTCCTTGCCCTCCACCTGTGGATAAGTTTTGCATGGGGCATGGGCGCTTCCATCGGCATCAGCATGGGCGGCCTGCTCATGGCAGCCATTCTGGGACTCACCGGCATGGGATCCCGGATCTGGCCCCTGATTCCCTGGACATGGCCGGTAAAATTAGGTATGCTGCCGGGTGCTCTGATTCCGGAAGAAAGCGCTGCCATCCGATCCACAGAGATTTTTTCCGGTATCATGCACACAGCCGCCGTGGGATTCAGTGCAGCCGCAGCCGGCCTGCTTCTCTTCCTGGCAGGCGGAATGATGTGGTTTCATTTATGGGAAGGAAGGAAAAACTGCGAGTAACCAAAAAAAGAAAGGAAAACTATCTTGAGCAGAATACTGATCATTGACGATGAGACAGACCTGGTCATGCTGCTGGAGGACGAGCTGCGCGCAAAAGGCCATGACGTGCTCACTGCCTATGACGGACAGACCGGCATAGAGCTCTCCAAAAAACAGCCTGATCTTATTATACTGGACATTATGATGCCCGGAACTGATGGATTTGAAGTCTGCCGGGCAATCCGGGACGAGGTCCTGTGCCCCATTATTTTTTTGAGTGCCAGACAGTCCGAGACGGATAAAGTCAGGGGACTGACCCTTGGCGGTGACGATTACGTGACAAAACCCTTTGGTCTTCGGGAACTGATGGCACGGATTGACGCCAATCTGCGAAGGGAAAAGCGCTCACAATATATCAATGCAGAGCATAAACGCTCCAAACTCTATTTCGGAACGCTCTGCCTGTACCTGAAAGAACGCGCTGTCAAAATTGAGGGCAGCAGGATCGATCTGACCAGACGGGAATACGACATTGTGGAGCTCCTTGCCCTCCACGCAGGCCAGGTCTTCTCAAGAGAACAGATCTATGAAAAAGTCTGGGGCTATGATTCCGAGGGGGATTCCGCAACGGTTGTGGAGCGGATCAAAAATATACGCGCAAAATTTGCCGCAGTGACCCCCGGCAGAGAATACATTTCCACAGTCTGGGGGATCGGATATAAATGGAACAAAATGTGAAAAGGCGGGAAAATAAAATGAAGAACAAATCACTTGCCGCCCAGTTCAGGCATACATTTCTTATGACCCTGGCAGCCTGCCTGACAGCCACCGTGCTGACCTATGTGCTGGCTGCCGCCCTGTTTGCCTATGCTCTTGACAGGTATATTTTACCGGCAAATTATTATCAGCAGCAGGTTTCCGATGTGGCCGCATACGTCCGTGAAAAAAACAGGGCACTGCTGTCCCCATCAGAGGAAAATGGATTAAAACATTCTTTTCAGGGGAACGGCATGCTCTATCAGGTGGTGGATTCCCGGGGTAATCTCCTGTACGGCACCAATGCTCAAAAACCCTTTGCCTCAGCTGAGGAACTTTTTGACAGCTTCGCGGATGAAACCGTCATCCGTCAGGGGTATTACATTTATACAGTCCCCATCACAGAGGAAAGCGGGGAACACGCAGGTGCTGTACTTCTCTTCTACCATATAAGCCCCACATTTGCCAATCATAAAGGATGGGTGGTCTCTGCCGTTCTTCTTCTGGCTCTGCTCTCTCCGTTTTTCTACATGATTGGTTTTACCCTGCTGTTTTCAAGAATCTTTGCTAAAAATGTAAATGCGCCTTTGCAGCTTTTGACGGAAGCCTCTAAAAAGATCAAAGAAAAAAATCTGGATTTTGAAATCAACTATTCTTCAGACAATGAACTTGGCAGGCTGTGCAGTGCCTTTTCAGAGATGAAGGAGGAACTGAAAAAATCCCTGTCCGCCCAGTGGGAAATGGAACAGGAACGTGTCTGGATGGCGGAATCCCTGGCGCACGATTTAAAATCCCCCCTTTCAATCATACTGGGGTATACAGACTCCCTGCTTGAAAACACACCGGACGACACGGAAAAGCTCCGCAGATACCTGACTGTCATCAGGGACAACACAAAGAAAAGCACTGCTCTGGTCCAGCAGATGCAGTATGCCTCCGATCTTGAAAGATCCGGCCTCCGACTGGAGCCGTCCCCACTTGATATCGCTGTATTTCTCACACAAAAAGTTCAGGACTATCAACTGCCGGCCCGGCAAAAGGGAATCACCCTCTCCCTTCACCTTCCTGAGCGGATACCACGTTCTGTCTGCACTGACGCGGATAAACTGGCACGTATCCTTGACAACGTCATCTCCAACAGCCTGCAGTATACCCCGCAGGGCGGCAGAATAGACATTTCCGTAAAGGCGGAAAAAAACCGGCTGCGCTATATTGTCTGCGATACAGGAAGCGGCTTTGGCCCGAAAGATTTGAAAAAGGCACTGGATAAATTTTACCGCGGTGACGAATCCCGGCAGAGTAAAGGAGGCCACTCCGGCCTGGGCCTGTACATTGCCGCGCAGCTGGCCGGGCAGCTTGGCGGATCTGTTGAAATCGGAAACACCAAAGCCGGCGGCGCATGTGTGACCTTCTGGCACAGCATTTAATCATAAGAAGAAGGCTGATCTTCGCGGGACCAGCCTTCTTTTTCTGTTCTGCTGTGCGCAGATATTTTTATGCTTTTGTACCTGTCAGCGCAATGCCCTCAATGAACTGTTTCTGGAAAATCAGATAGATCACGATCATAGGCACCATAGCCAGCACAGACCCTGCCATCAGGTTGGGGTAATTCACGGAAAACTGTCCGCGAAGCGTCGACAATCCTGAGGAAAGCGTCAGCATATCCAGCTTGGTATTTACAATCAGCGGCCACATCAGGTCCGCATAGGCAAACAATGCCGTGAACACTGCGAGTGCCGCGATCGCCGTCTTGGTAAGCGGAAATGCAATGCTCACAAAGGTTCTGAACTGCCCGCATCCGTCTATTCTGGCTGCCTCGATCAGATCATCCGGGATTCCCATATACGTCTGCCTGAGGAAAAAGGTACCAAAGGCACTCACAAGTCCCGGGAACACCAGCGCGAAGATGGAATCCGTCCTGCCTATGGCAGAGATCATTTCATACTGGGGAAGAATAAACACCTGCGCCGGGAACATAAGCTGTGATACCACCAGCGCAAAGCACAGATTCTTCATGGGAAAATGTACCTTTGCAAAGGCGTATGCCGCCATGGACGAAAATACGACTGCACAGACCACGCGGATGAAGATCATCATCAGCGTATTATAATACAGCTTCAAAAACGGGAGACTGTTCGTCACCTGTATATATGCAGCTGTATTCTGAAACGACTCCGGGAAAAATGTAGGCGGCACCAGTGTCGTCTCCGGTACACTCTTAAAACTTGTCAAAATCATCCATAAAAATGGAAAAATCATTATTACACTGCCGAGTATCAGCACAAGATATATAAAAATATTGGCTTTGCTGATCTTTCTGCCATTTCTGCTTGCTCCAGCCATCACCTGTAACCTCCTCCTGCATCACACATCGTAAGTAACCCATTTTTTCTGTCCGATAAACTGAATGATCGTTATAACGGCGATCAATATCACACACCAGACAACCAGCGCAGAACCGTATCCCTTATTATTTTTCACAAATGTTTCCTGATAGAAATTATAAAGGATTGTCTCCGCACTGCGGATCGCAGGGTTTGTCTTCTCAATCATCATATAGACAATATCGAATACTTTCAGGGATGCCATCACACGCATCATCAGGACAAAAAACAGGGTTGGTGAAACCAGGGGAACCGTGATCTTCCGAAACTGCTGGAATCCCGTGGCGCCGTCTATCCTTGCCGCCTCATAATAGGTTCTGGATATACTCTGCAGCCCTGAAAGAAGCAGAATGGCATCATATCCCACGCTGCTCCAGATCGTCACGATGGCGCAGGTCAGAAGCGCTGTCTTAGGGTCTGCGATCCAGTTGATATCCGAGGGAAGATGCAGCGCCCCAAGTACGGTATTGATGATTCCGTACTCAGAGTTAAACAGCCACTTCCACACCATGGCTACCGCCGCCGGAGCAACTACCATGGGGAGAAAGTAAATGGCTCTGAATACTGTTTTTCCCTTGATCTTCTGGTCCAGCAGAACCGCGATGATAAGGCCGAAGATCACGGTCACCGGAACCGTAAGGACCATAAATACCAGTGTATTTTTCGTGATGGTCCAGAAGCCGGCGCTCTGGAACATTTTAATATAATTGTCCAGTCCCACAAATGTCCACTTTCCGAAGGCTCCTGATTTGAAAAAGCTCATATAAACCGTCCGAAGCAGCGGATAAATGTTCAGGATGATCAATCCGATGACGGTTGGCATCACCATAAAGAATCCCGTTGCCGCACCTTTGCTGTATTTTGTCTTTGTTTTCTGCTGTCTTGCCACCTCGTCCACCTCTCATTCTCAGTGTTCTGTAGCCAGGCTCTCATCCACTTGCTGCTGACACTGTTTACATGCATCCTCAAAACTCATATTTCCGCTGTATACCTCCAGAAGTGTTGCCTCAACCTCCGGGAACCAGGTGGATTTTGTCTTGGAATAGGGATACTGTACGCTGTACGCAAGCTGGTCTACATATGCCTGTACATTCTTACCCTCATAGTTTTTGGACCAGGATTCGCCTGTTCCGTTGAAGGCCGGGATCGCTGCTCCGTTTTCTCCGTGGATAATGGCTGCCTCCTCGGTTCCCAGGAATTTCAGGACATCTTTTACCACATCCAGGTTCGGGTTATCTGCTGCTGTGGCGTATGCAAGTCCGTTGGAAATGCTGGCACGTCCGTCGCCTTTGACCGGATCCGGGCATTTTGGCAGCACTGCCACATCCCAGTTCAGGTCAGGATAATTGATATACAGGTTGTTGATGCCCCAGCTTCCGAAATACATCATGGCACCCTCGCCTGCGAAGAAACGCTCTGCCTTTCCCAGGTCGGAAAGCTCTGACTGATTCGGTGAGAAATCATAGGCAAGCTGCCAGTCCATGTACTCTTTTAAGCCTTTTTGGGTACCCGGGTCTTCAAAGCCCGCTTTTGTCTTGTCCTCATTTACATAGAAACCGCCTGCCTGGTAAATGGTATTCAGCCATCCCTCCTGCTCGTTGTGATCAGCCATAATACCGTATTTTCCTGTCTTGTCGTGAATGGTCTGAGATGCCTCCACCAACGTATCCCATGTCCAGGTATCATCCGGATAGGAGACACCTGCCTCATCGAAAATGTCCTTATTGTAGACAAGCGCCACAGTATCTACATCTTTCGGAACACCGTAAACCTTGTCCTCATAGGTAAAGTTCTGGACCAGATTCTCTGCAAAGTTCTTGGTGTAATAATCTTTTCCCTCATCGTACAGGTCTGTCAGATCTGCCAGAATGCCTGCCTCCGCATATTTGCTGAATTCATTTGTGTGCATCCAGAAAATGTCGGGGAGAGAGTTGCTGTTTGCCATTGCCTCCAGTTTTGTCCAGTATTCACTCCATGTGGAGATCTGTACGTCAATGGTCACATTGGGATGCTGCTCGTGATAAGCCTTTGCCAGTGCCTCCATACCTGCCTGCTGGTAGATCTCCCAGCCCAGCATGGTGAGCTTCACTTCTTTGTCGGAAGAGGTTCCCGATGCCTCAGTACCGCTGTCCTTGCTGCCGCCGGAACTTCCCTTGGAATCCGTACCTCCCCCGGAGCCGCATCCGGCCATGACGGACGCCAGCATACATGCTGTTAAACCTAATGCCCAATAACGTTTTTTGTTTCTCATAACTTTTCCTCCCATATGTCATTATTTTTTACACATTTCTTTTTGCATTAAGGAAATATGTCTCATATATGATGTTTATCATTATAACATTTCGTCATTTTCCACAAAACATCATAAGCTGGCAATATGTGTACAATTTGGATGTACAAAGTAGTATTTTGTATATACATGCGCGATTTTGATAGTATATTTAAATTACATCCTCTATTTTTCGCATTTTTTCATTATTTTTTTCTACTTTACAGTTTTCTTTTCAGTCTATAAAATAACAATGCAATCTCCGCTTTTGCGAAAATTCATTTTTACTCAGGAGGCATACATATGGAAAGCTACATCTTTAACTTTAATGAATACCAGGACTTAAATTTACTGGAAATCGGCGACCAGCAATGTACCCCGCTTTATTCTTTTGGTCCGTACATCAGGAATGAATATATTTTCCATTATGTGCTTTCCGGAAAAGGCTATATCTCTTACGCGCCGTCCACCTGCTCTGACAACAAGATCCTGGCAGACATATCCGGCAGTATCGAGATCAATGCAGGGGAGGGATTTCTTTTTGAGCCACACAGCAAACACATATATCATGCGGATGAGAAGGAACCGTGGCATTACATCTGGATTCTCTTCAAGGGGTTATGCGTTCCCCAGTACCTGCGTGCCTGCGGACTGAACCACGGTTCGCCCGTCTATCATCCCAAGGATTACAGCGCACAGACCACCACAAGCATAAAAGAGCATCTGTCCGCCATCCTGCAGCATCCCCACGCCTCCAAGGCATTTATCATAGGGCATCTGCACCTGTTTTTTGACACCCTGATCAAAAACGCGGCAGGCTCCATCAAATCCGGGCACGCCAATATCCGCATCGCCGACCTATACATATCCGAGGCGGTCCGCTACATAGGCGCAGAATACGCCGGCATCCGCTCTCTGGACGAAATATCCAACTACTGTAATGTGAGCAGAAGCCACCTGACCAAATTATTCCGCGCCAACCTGCATATGTCCCTGCAGGAATATCTGATCCAGTTTCGGATCAACAAATCTCTGGATCTCCTGGCGAGTACCAATCTTCCGGTCTACCAGATTGCTTATCATGTGGGATATGAAAATGAATTGAACTTCTTAAGAGCGTTTAAGAAACAGATGGGTATATCACCGAGTACGTGGCGGAAGCAGAATAAGCTATGACAGCCTGATTCTCCGTTGCTCCTACGCCTCGTATCCGATGCGGTTTTTGTTGATGTAGTGCTGACCATAAACAAAAGAGACCGCCGGCAAGCCGGCAGCCTCTTTTGTTTATTTAGGAATGAATATTGTGGCCTTTATTTTTCAAATCAGTGGTGTGCGTGATGCTCTTCCACTG
>NZ_JBANBF010000026.1:0-38863 GCF_037000545.1 Blautia sp. JLR.GB0024
TCTTTTCCTTAACCCTTCACAGCTCCTGCCGTAATTCCCCCCACAATGTGTTTCTGCATGATCACGAAGAAGATCAAACTGGGGATCATGGACATTACGATACCCGGAAGAGCGTGTTCCCAGTCCGCTGTCTGCGCGGAGAACTGCATGTAAAGCGCATTCTGAATGTTCATTGCCTTTGCATTTCCGCCTACGATCAACTGGTTGGTGATGATATCATTCCAGGTTGCCAGAGTATCCAGAACCACAACGGTCGTCAGGATAGGTTTCAGCAGCGGAAGCACGATGTTAAAGTATGTTCTCACCTTGCTGGCTCCGTCGATGCAGGCACACTCCTCCAGCTCGATTGGTACATTTTTTACAAATCCATGGATCATATAGACAGCCAGCGGCATACAGAGTCCTGTACTTACCAGTATATAGCCTATCTTACTTCCTGTCATTCCCATGTTTGCCACCAGTCTTGTCAGGGTGATCATGTAGGACTGGAAGGGCACCATCATCGGGATAATGATCAGGACAAAGCAGACACCTGACAGTTTTCCTTTTGTTCTTGCCAGTTTGTAAGCCGCCATAGGCGCAAGGAGCGCGATGATCAGCACTGTACAGATGGTATACAGAAGGGTGTTGCCGATCAATAACGGGAAATCAAACTTTGTCCATGTCTCTATATACATATTCAGGCTCCAGCTCTTTGGAAGGGCCAGAAATTCCTGCAGCATATCATTATATGGTTTAAATGAGTTGATAAAAATCAGAAGCAGGGGCATCAGCCAGAATATGGAACAAATGAACACAATAATGGAAAGAACGCTGATTTTACTCGCTTTTTTCATTATGCCTCTACCTCCTTACTCTTGGTCACTTTAAGCTGGATCACTGTTACAATTAGTACAAATACCACAAATACAAGGGATTTTGCGGTAGCCATTCCGTACCGATTATTGACAAACGCCTCTTTGTAAATGTTGTACGCCACAGAAATCGTGGAGTTTGCCGGGCCGCCCTTTGTAAATACCATGATCACGTCAAATAACTTGAACGCAAAGGTCAGGGATGTAAGCATACAGATCGATACCGCCGGCATGATCAGGGGCACTGTCACTTTTCTGAGTACCTGGAACTTATTGGCCCCGTCTATCTTGGCAGCCTCAATCAGCTCTTTCGGCACAGCTATGATACCCGCAATATAGTTCACCATATAAAATCCCAGATTCTGCCACACTGTCATGATTACCACGACAAAGAACGCCAGTTTTGCTGTTCCAAGCCAGCTCCAGTTGAACATCTCCCATCCGGTCACCTGATACAGCGCTTCAAATCCCGGACCCAGGATAAATTTCCAGATCAAACTGATGGCAGTCAAACTGATTATGTACGGGATATAATAAAACGCACGTCCCACACTTGAACTCTTCTTCTCTTTCGCCATAACCAGTGCTACCGTAAGAGAGAGCACGTTTACGATCACAACATAGAACACTGAAAATTTTAGTGTAAATGCAGTACTCTTCCAAAACAGTGCATCATTGGTAAATATATTTACAAAGTTCTGAAGTCCCACAAACTCCATATCCTTACTGATTCCATTCCAGTCAAACACAGAATAGTACAGATTCATCAGAAACGGCACATCTGTGGAAAAAAGAACAAATGCCACTGCCGGAAATACAAACAATGCAAAAATTAATAAATCTTTTGTTTTTCCTTTGCCTTTCACTTTCATTCCTCCGAATTTCCCCTTCTAAAGCGGCAGTCCATGCCGTCCGCCTGTTTTAAAAAACGGGGCCGTTGCAGCCGCAACAGCCCCGTCCGGTTATCGTTACCCCGCCGCAGTTTCCAACTTTACTGTACAACCCAGCCGTTCTGGAACTCTTCCGTTACCTGTTCTGCAGTCATGTCGCCTGTCATATAAGCCTGCAGTGCCGGTCCTACAATGTCAGCATATCCATTCGGCTCAATTGTGTGTATCCAACCGTTTGTCTTGCCTTCTTCCACGTATGTGGACGCATCATTAGCAAGAGCACCTTTTACATCCATATCTGTCTTTGCACCCGGTACAGCGCCTACACCGTCACACATCCATTTCTGTCCTTCTTCAGATGTCAGGATATATTCCAGATATTCTTTTGCCAGGTCAAGGTTTTTGGAATCTTTGTTTACAATGTATGTCCAGTTACAGGAGGACAGCAGTGTTACATCGTCTGCATTGTCGCTTACCGGGCAGGGAAGGAATGCCAGGTTCGCATCCGGGTTGAAGGAATCCAGTGTGGACTGGCACCAGTCACCCATATGAATGATAGCTGCCTCGCCGTTTGCAAGCATGTTTTCACAGGTCTCCCAGTCAACCTCAAGCGGTTTGTCCGGTCCGTATTTTACAGCCAGATCCAGAAGACGGAATATGTTCTGGAAATTCTTCATATCTTTGAATTTCAGATCTCCGCTGTTCAGTTTCTCCACA
Source organism: Blautia sp. JLR.GB0024 (assembly GCF_037000545.1). Taxonomy (NCBI): domain Bacteria; kingdom Bacillati; phylum Bacillota; class Clostridia; order Lachnospirales; family Lachnospiraceae; genus Blautia; species Blautia sp. JLR.GB0024. The sequence continues at coordinate 2,462 of NZ_JBANBF010000026.1, forward strand.
ACACCCTTGGCATCCAGGGATTTGTCCATCATGAAATGTGTGGAAAGCTGCTGCAGTACCCAGGTCTCTTTTGCAGCAAGAGCAAATGCTGTGATACCTGCTGCGTCCAGCTTTTCACAGGCCGCTTCCAGTTCATCCATAGTCTTGGGAAGTTCTGTGATGCCGGCCTTTTCAAACAGATCTTTGTTGTAGATCAGGCCCATGTTCTCATATGTCCAGGGCAGGGACATGATCTTACCGTCAGCGTCTTTTCCTGTGTCAAGAGCCGCCTCATTAAATTTATCCAGGACGTCTTTCTCATCTGTCCAGTCGTAAGCATATTCATAGTATTTCTGTGCGGAAGTTCCGGACTCCACGTCAAACACATCCGGAATATCCCCTGAGTTGACACGAGACTGCAGCAGTGTATTGCTGTCATTGGCAGCGTGCTGTACCTCAATCTTAACTCCGGGATGTGATTCTTCAAACTTTTTCGCCATTTCCGCATACTCATCCAGGCCGTAAGCGTGGGCATCGAATACTTTCAGAGTAATCTCTTCCCCGCTGCCTGCACTGTCCTTGCCGGAATCGCCCTTGGACTCCTCTGTGCTTCCGCCGCCACCGCAGGCTGTCAGGCAGGATGCTGCCAATGCCGCTGTCATCAGAACCGCCAGTGTTTTCTTCATCATAATTTTTTCCTCCTTGAAATATATATTTGTTTTTATTTCCTGTTCACATATTCCTTTGCCCGTCTCCACTCTTCAATTCCCTGACGAACCGATTTGATGCCTTCTTCCAAAGGCGCAACTTCCACTTCTCTGCCGCTTTGGAGACACTCAATGAAATATTTAATCTCTGTGTAGTACGGCCCCAGATTGGATACGTTGATTCCCGCAGAATCATCCTTCACATCGTATTCCCGCTCAAGCTGGGGATACTCCACCGTGCCGTCATTTTTATAAACTGCCAGAGGTTTCTCATCGCGTCCTCGAAATACTATGCTGGCATCCTCGAAACACGCATGGAAACTTGCTTCAAAAGGAAGCGCTGAACTGATATCCCAGATTCCCTCTGTCACTGCAAATACTTTTCCGAATTCATATGTAGTAAAGATCTGATTGATCATTCCGCTGGAGAATGCCGTTGCCCTCACATCAAAGGAATCCGGTTCTCCCAGCATATATCTGAGAAAATCAAGATCATGCACATGCAGATCCAGTACAACGGAACCGCTTCTGTCCTCTTTGTGGAACCAGTCTTCAAATCCCCATGCGGCGTCACCGCTCACTCTCTGCATGGTAATGGATTTCAGTTCTCCATATCTGCCGGTTTCATAACAGTCTTTCAAATACCGGTATTCATCAAAGGAACGGACCACCTGACCAACCATAACCTGTACGTGGTTCCTCTCCTTGGCATCCAGAAGCTTCTGTGCCTCCTCCTCCGTCAGACATACCGGCTTCTCCACGAACACATTGATCCCTCTGTCCATGGCTGCCACCGCATGTTCTGTGTGGAGATAACTGGGAAGGCAGATATGCACGCTGTCCAACGTCTCCGCTTCCAGAAGTTCCATACCTGTCTTGTACAGTCTGGCATCCGGCCATTGCTCTGCTGCCTTTTCCAGAAATTCAGGTCTGCAGTCCGCCAGAGCTGTTACCTCAACATCCATCTTGGATGACAGTGCTTTCAGCGACAGGTTGTGGGTAGTTCCCATTCCTCCGCATCCTATTAATCCCACTTTCATCTCATCATCCTCTTTTCTTTTTGTTTGTCCAGTGACCTTACTAATAAATTTTAAAATTAAAAGCCTTGTTGCTTTTCAGCTGTTTTCGGCTTTTTACGAATGTAAAATTTATTTATTTGATAGCTATACAATAGCATTTGATGTTGTATATGTCAATATGTTTTTGAATTTTTATTGCTTTGTAATGTAATTTAAGACATATTTAACATTTTATATCAATCTTTTTTGTGCACTTTTCACCTTATATTCATTTATTCCTGCGACATTACAATTTATTTCCACTATTTCCAGGCAAAGTATTCTCCTTACCATCCCCAACCTCCTCTTTTATTCACCATTTTATACAATTTTATCTATCTCAGTCCCTTTTTGTGTAACTTTTCACAAATAATATTGCATATCTCCGCGTTTTATGGTAGCATGCAATTAATAATACCACTTTACAATTAACTCCCAAAGGAGGTGAGCATACGAAACTTCTGACACAACAGGTAATTAAAAACACCAACATGAAGCATCTGTACTCCTCCATATACATTGAGAACGGCATCTCACGTACAGAGCTTGCCAGGCGGACTCATCTAAGCAAGACCACTGTGTCCACACTGGTTGACGAGCTGATCGAGAGGGACTTCATTGCCGACGAAGGTGCCTCCCACTCTGACTGTGTGGGCAGAAAACCCAACTGCCTGAAAGCCCGGACCAACCAGCATTTCGTCATTGTCATAAGCTGGGTAGACAACATTGCCGAGGCACATGTGGTGGACGTGGCAGGCACATCCGTGTACAGTACCAGGCTTACACTGAAAAAAGGGGAGTCTTATATCTCCTTATCCCAGACCTGCGTCTATAAGGACATTTTATCCAAATACGATCCCCAGCGGATTCTGGGCATTTGTGTGGTGGTGTCTGCCATGATAGATGCAGTGCGCAATGAAATATACTCCACTACCCTGAGTCTCGGACCCGGAGGGAGCGGCAATCTGATCCATGATCTGAGCTTTGCTTTCCCCGAATATCCGGTAGCTCTTCTGGAGGACACCGCCTGCTATGCCTACGCCGAAAAAATATATACACAGGTTCGGGAAAAGAACTTTGCTTTTATCAATTTCGGAAGAGGCATCGGTGCCACTATATTTATAGAAGGAAACATGCTGGGCAAGGCCAGCGGTTCTGTCACCCAGTTCGGCCATTATTCCGTCAATCCCAGGGGGCCTTTATGTATATGCGGCAACCATGGCTGTCTGGAGGCCATGTTCTCCGAATCACAGATAAAAGCCCGTCTGGAGGAGTCAGGGAAGACAAGCTGTCTTCTTGGGCGTTCTGCCATCACATTTGAAGATTTAGGAAAGGCAGCACTCTACAAAGACCCTGCTGCCATTCACACTCTGCAGAAAATGTCCCGGGACCTGGCGCTCGCGCTCAGCAACCTGATCTGCATCGTGAACCCCGAGCTGATCATTCTGGGAGGAAAAGGGCAGCACCTGGGCACATTATTTTTGGAGGAGGTGCAGCATTCGCTGAGAGATGTGGGATTCCGAAGAATGGTGGATTTCTCAGGGGTGAGATATTCCCAGCTTCAGAGCGACGCCTACTTAAACGGTGCCATGAAATACTTTTTCGACACTTATTATTCCTTCCTGGAACCCAGGCCGCGTGCTTTTTATATCGGCTGAAATACGCCTGCAGCCTATTTGGGCAGGTTTGCACGCCCCGGAAAAATGAATTTATTTGTGCCTTATGCCTTTTTGTGATATGTTTAAAGTAACGAAATTTTAAGGTCCGCAGTACTGCATCGGACATCTCTGCAGACCGCGGCAATGCACGTAACCAAAAGGGTAACGAATCGTTACTGCGATATCATAACAAAGCAAAGGAAAAGCAGGATATTATGAAACTGGTCAATCAACAATTAATCAAAAATACCAATTTAAAACAATTGTACAATTCCATTTACCAGAATCCGGGCACTTCAAGAGCGCAGCTTTCCAAAGACTCTCATCTGAGCAAAACCGCTGTCTCCTCTCTGGTGGATGAATTAATTGCCCGGAAATTTGTATATGATTCCGGAACAGGCGGAAGCACGACTGTGGGGCGGAAGCCCAACAGCCTGCTTCTCCGCGCAGAGCAATACTATGTGGCAGTCCTCTGTCTGGAGGAGGACAGGCTGAATGCAGCCCTGGTGGATATTACAGGAGTATCTTCCCTGCCCATGCAGATGGAAGCCTCCTCACCGGAAGCCTACATTCCCCTGTGCCGGGATTACATAGAACAGACTGTGCTCACTCGGATTCGGAAGGAACAGCTCCTTGGAATCTGCATCGTTGTTCCCGCCATGATAGATCCGGACAAACGCGAGATCTTCGCCACTACCCTGAATCTTCCCGAAAAAGATTTTGTAGGAGAAATACAGCGGAATTTCTCAGATTTTTCCGTCAACATCCTGAATGATACAGCCTGCTTTGCTTACGCGGAAAAAGTCTACACACAGATTTCGGAAAAGGATTTTGCTTTTATCAATTTCGGCAAAGGAATCGGTGCCACACTCTTTATCCGAAACGAAATGTTGGGACATGCCTGCGCATCTTACACCCAGTTCGGACACTACTCTATTAACCCCAAAGGAAAATTGTGTTCCTGCGGAAACAGGGGATGTCTGGAACTGATGATCGGGGAGGGTTCCTTAAAGGACAGGATCGCCCAGACCGGAAGCAGCCCGGCCTTTAAAAAATCAACTGCTGTCACATACGCTGACCTGGGCCAGGCCAGTGTATATGGGGATGTGGTCTCCCGCAAGGTAATACGGGATATCGCAGATGAATTTTCCTTGGCACTGTGCAATCTGATCTGCATGGTGCACCCAAAGCTGATCATCATCGGAGGAAAAGGGAAGGACCTTGGCCCCGTATTTTTACAGGAGATCCAGGAATGTCTGCGCACCACAGGATTCCGCCGCATGGTAGATTCCGTCAGCGTCCGTTACAGCCTTCTGGATTCCAGCGCCCTGTACAACGGTGCTATGAAGTATTTTTTTGATATTCACTATAATTTTACGCAGGAGATGGACGGATGCTTCTTCATCGGATAAAAATCCGCTGTCTTCTCATATAAAACGGAGGTATGAAATGAAAAAACTCAGAGCTGCAATTATGGGCTGCGGCAGAATTTCCGTCTGCTACGAGGACGCCTTTAACCGTCTCTCTGATCAAGTGGAGCTTGTATGCGCCATAGATATTGACGAGGAAAAAGCAAAGGCTTTTGCAGAGAAATTTAACTGCCATTACTGTACTGACCTGGAGACTGCCCTCCAGTATGATATTGATGTCATCCACCTGTGCCTTCCCCATTATCTGCACCCGGTCATGGCAGTAAAGGCCATGGAGGCCGGACTTCATGTGCTGACAGAAAAGCCGGTGGCTGTCTCCCTGCAGGACGCAGACAGGATGATGGAGGCACAGCAGCGCACCGGCAAAAAGCTCGGCGTTATATTCCAGACCCGGTATACCAAAAGTGTGGAAAAGCTGAAAGCACTCATGGACGCCGGATATTTCGGACGCATCCTCTCTGCCCGCTCCTATCTCACCTGGAACCGCCCGCACACTTATTATGAAGGAAGTGACTGGAAAGGCACCTGGGACAGAGAAGGCGGCGGCGTACTCATAGACCAGGCCATACACAGTATGGACCGGGTGCGCTATATGCTGGGAAGTGACATTGAATGGATTGAAGGCAGCGTACATAACCACTGCCACGATACCGTGCGTGTGGAGGATGCCGCGGAAGCTGCCATACAGTTTAAAAACGGCTGCATCTACAACCTCTATGCCTGCAATTCCTACGCCTCAGACGCCCCCATCACCATTGAATTTCAGGGAGAAAAGGGACGCTGTGGCCTGATTCAGGATATGGGCTTCTATGAGGCTGACGGATGCTACACAGAGATTCGGAACACCTATGAGACAACCAATGTGGGACCGGATTACTGGGGCAGCAGCCACCACCTGCAGCTCAGGGATTTTTATGATTCCATACTCTATGACCGTCCGGTTACCATAGACGCCATGGAGGGAAGGAAAACGCTGGAAATGGTAAAGGGAATCTATCTGTCCTCCCTGGAACGGAAACGGATCTATCTTCCGTTTGAAGATGTGTGTTATAAAGATTTGAATACACCAAAATAATTACAATCCGGCAGGCCGGACTCAATTACCGGGGATTTTTACATCCCCGGTAGTTTTACTGTATAATTTCCCTGACTTTTTCCACCGGTATTCCGCAGATTTTTGCAATCGCCTCCGGGGTCTCCCCCTGCATATACAGCTTAAACACCTGACGGGTCCTTTCCTCCCCTCTTTCCTCCCCTCTTCTTTCCGCACTGCTTATCTGCGAGTTATAATCCCTCAAAGCCTTATCCCTGGCCTCATACTCCAGCCTCTTCTTTTCATCCGCACTCATAGTCTTCAGTGTATTATATGCTTCATTGAGATATTCGTTTGCTTTTGCCACGCGCTCAAACTCCTCTCTGCTTTTTCCACTGAAGAACTTCATCCACAAAATGACATCCTCCCCTGTACGCACTTCCTTAGGCAGCTTTTTCAGCTCCAGAATCTGAATCTCCATCTTATCCGTATATACTTTTCCCGTCTTATCATCTCGAAAATGAATGGTTCTGTAGCACTCATCATCATCCGGAAAATGTATAAAATCCAGAATACTTACGTGGATACACTTCTGCAGCTTTTTATATGGTTCTCCCTTTTTTATCTGGCCCGTAAACATTCTTCCCATACAAAATAAAACACGCTCGTCCCAGTATTCAAAGTATTTGACCTGCATTTCTATGTTCATCCTGGTCCCGTCCGCAAGCAGCACATGGACATCCAGAATTCCCAGCTTATCATCCGGCCAGTCACCTCCAAGAGATGCCTCAAGAAGTGTTGTCTCCTCTATCTCCTCCGGAGGGATGCCTATAAGCGCAGCGACAAACCCTTTTCGCACTATACAGTTTTTCATCAGTTCTGTAAAACAAAAATCCACAGTGGGCAGCATTATGAAATTGTCAGTTTCCATAGATTCTCCTTTCCTGAACAGAATATACCTGATGCAGGAAAAAATCTCTCTGTGATTTGCCTTTATTGTATCATAACTTATCAGGCTGTAAAAGACAGTAATTCTTTCCCGGACAAAATCAGCCATATCTGCTCTGTCGGCTATATACTTTTAAACAATGGAGTTTCACGGCGAAATGCCGATTAGAAATTAAAGAGCGAACGCTCATTGATATCTTTAATCAGAAGTGTATCACAACCCACCCCAAATAACAATTAGACAATACGACGAAATTCAAATCATGAGAAAAGGCAGTACAGCCCTGCGCCGCACCGCCTTCCTTTTCTCTCTCAATACACAAGAAGTTTACATAACATACACAGCCGCCTCATACGGCCGCATCATACGCTCCTCCAGCGCTTCCTCTCCCTTATAATTATCAATCACAAGCACAGCCTTACCTGCATCCAGCCCCTCAGGCATATGGAAAGGAACTTCATTCTCCGTGAAATTCAGCACCACGAACATCTTTTTGCCTTCATAATTTCTTTCATATATATAAAGACTCTCATTCTCAGGCTCATATTCCCTGAAATCTCCGTACACAGCAACCTCATTTGCCTTCCGCATCTGAATCAGCCTTTTCATATAATAGAAAATAGAATCCCGGTCTTCCAGCGCTTCCTTCACATTGATATCCTTGTAATTGGGATTCACCTTCAGCCACGGTGTTCCCGTGGTAAATCCGGCATTCTCGCTGTCATCCCACTGCATGGGAGTCCTTGCATTATCGCGGGAACGGAACCTGATGACATCCAGCAGAACCTCCGGGTCCGCGCTGCCGTTAATGACACGCTCTTTCCAGAGATTTTTTACCTCTATGTCATTGTAATCCTCAATGGAATCAAAATGCACATTTGTCATTCCGATTTCCTCGCCCTGATAAATATACGGGGTTCCCTGCATGGTCAGAAGCATAGTGTACAGCATTTTTTGGCTTTCTTTGCGGTACTGCCCGTCATTTCCCCTGCGGGACACGGTTCTTGGCTGGTCATGGTTGGTCCAGTACAAACTGTTCCATGCCTTATCCTGGAGAACCGTCTGCCATTTGCTGAAGCATGCCTTTAATTCCGGCAGCGGCACTTTCCGATAACTGTAACGCTCAGGTCCGCAGTCCAGCGTGTTCTGTTCAAACTGGAAAACCATATTAAGCTCTGTACCCTCATTATTGGCATAGCGCAGGGCATGTTCCAGGGGGACATCCGGTGTCTCGCCCACTGTCATGATATCATACTTTGATAAAACTTCCCTGTTCATCTCCTGCAGAAATTCATGGATTCTTGGTCCGTCCTGGAAATGCTCTGTTCCGGTGATCTCTGCCGGTTTTCCATCCGGAAGACCCGGTGTCTTCGAGAACAGACTCACAACATCCATACGGAAGCCGTCACATCCCATATCCAGCCAGAATTTCATCATATCATAAATCTCACCGCGCAGTTTCGGGTTCTCCCAGTTCAGATCCGGCTGCTTCTTTGAAAACAGGTGCAGATAATACTGGTCTGTGGTCTTATCATACTCCCACGCGGGACCGTAGAAATAGGAGGTCCAGTTGTTGGGCTCTCTTCCATCCCTGCCGTCTCTCCAGATATAATAATCCCTGTACGGGTTATCCCTGGATTTCCTGGATTCCGCAAACCACTGATGTTCATCTGAAGAATGGTTCACAACAAGATCCATCACCAGCTTCATGCCCCTCTCATGGATGCCTGTAAGCATTTCCTTAAAATCATCCATGGTTCCGAACTCATCCATAATATCCCTGTAATCAGAGATATCATATCCATTGTCATCATTGGGCGATTTGTAACATGGAGACATCCAGATAACGTCAATCCCCAGGTCTTTCAGATAATCCAGCCTGCTGATCACGCCCTGCAGGTCCCCGATTCCGTCTCCGTTGGAATCCATAAAACTTCTGGGATATATCTGGTAAACAACCGCCTCTTTCCACCATGCTTTATTCATGCTGTTCTCCTCTCAAATCAAATAAGAAGTGTCGGTATAACCACTACAACTGTGACCGCCGCCAATGTTGTGCAGCACCTCTATTGTTATAATAGAAATTAGCACAATCCCCATTATCTGTAAATAAGTTTTACGCAAAACCATCACGATACATAATTTATATACAGTTTTTTATACATTCTACACATAATTTCCCCTTATATAATCTTTAAATTACACATTCCCGTTTTTTATTTATCTGACAAATAAATGAACTTTCTGACACCCTCTTGCAATTCTGATTATTTCTGCTATTCTATAATAGAAGTAAAATACAATACTTTCCTGTAACAGACAGCGCAGGCTGTCCGAATTTGGGGGTAACCGGATGATAACGATAAAAGAAATAGCAAATATGATGAATGTCAGCCCAACCACGGTTGCCAACGTGATCCACGGCCGCACCAGCAAGGTGTCAAAAGAGAATGTGGAACGTATCCAGCAGGCCCTGAAGGAGCACAATTACGTGCCCAAGATGGGGCTGGAAGCTCTGACAAAAGGCAAGACCAGGCTGATCATTGTGGTGATCCATACCACAAAACGCTACACCCAGACCACCGTTGGTGATCCGTTCTACAGTCAGACCATCGGTGTGCTGGAGGAAAAGATACGGAGGGCCGGCTACTATATGATGCTGTATATAGACCGGAACCTTGACAATATTTTCAAGACAGCACTTTCCTGGAACGTGGCAGGGATCATTGCTGTGACACTGTCCAAGACCAACTATGACAAGCTGTGTTCTCTGGTGGACTGCCCGGTGGTGGGAATCGACACTTTTATGGAAGATACCGCCTCACTGCCCGACCAGGGGTATCATGTCACCCTGGATGACATCAGCGCGGGGAAGCAGATGGTAAACTATCTTATTAACACAGGTTTTTCCAATATAATCGTAATCTCAGATGCCAAGATAGGCTCCTCTGCTCTGAGAACTGCAGGTGCCAAAGCTGCTCTGAAGGAGCACGGCATAAGCACTGAAAAACAATGGCACATGGTACTGGACACACAGAAGAGACGCAGAGACAGCCAGTACAATTCTCTCCTGGCGCTGGCAGGAAAAAAATATGTACTGTTCTGCACAGCAGATCAGCTTGCCTTTGAGGTGATCGGCTATCTGAACGAACACGGCTGCCATGTTCCCCACGATATCTCTGTGTGCGGATTCGACGACAACCCTTATGCGGAGTTCTGTATACCCAAGCTGACCACCATGCATCAGGACATTGCCAGAAAGGGAGAACTGGCCTCAGATCTCTTGTTCCGGCTGCTGTCCGGAGAGAAGGTGGAGGAGAAGGCAATCCGCCTTCCCGTGGAGCTGGTAGTGCGGAAAAGTGTCTTTCCGCCGGATTGACAATTTTTTAACCATTTAGAATGCGGCAGATTCAGGTATTTTCCTGTTTTACCGCATTTTTTATAGGTTTTCCCTCTTCCTACACTTTGTAGGAAAACCTTTGAAAAATCCCCCCTTTTTGCGGCTTGTACTTTCTTCGCATTTTGGTACAATAGAGTTATAAATTTGTACAGGAGGTTTTGCAAAATGATAATCATTGGGGAAAAAATCAACGGCTCCATACCGGCAGTTGCAAAAGCCATCGCTGAGAGAGATGCGGAGTTCATCAAAGACCGCGCCAGAAAACAGGCCGCTGCCAATGCCACCTACATAGACTGCTGTGCTTCCGTTCCGGAAGAGATTGAGGTTGAAACTTTAAAATGGATGATCGAATGCATCCAGGAAGTTACAGATCTTCCGATTTCCGTGGACAGTCCCAGTACCGCAGTTTTAAAAGAAGCTTATAAGTTCTGTAAGAGACCGGGTATCTTCAACTCCGTATCAGGAGAAGGTGATAAAATCGACACTATATTCCCGATCATGGCAATGGAAGAGAACAAAGACTGGGAAGTCATTGCACTTTTAAGTGATGATACAGGAATCCCCAAATCCGCAGCTGATCGTCTCCGTGTATTTGACAATATTATGGCAAAGGCAAAAGAATACAACATCAATCCAAACCGTCTTCACATAGACCCCCTGGTAGAGATGCTGTGTACTTCCGAGGACGGTATCGCCATGAACATCGAGGTAATCGAAACTGTTCGCAAACAGTACCCGACGATTCATATTACTGCTGCTATCAGCAACATTTCCTTCAATCTGCCGGTTCGTAAGCTGATCAACTACGGCTTTATGATCCTGGCTATGAACGCAGGACTTGACAGTGCCATCATGGACCCCACGAACCGAGATATGCTGGGTCTTGTATATGCTACAGAGGCACTTATGGGCGAAGATGATTTCTGTATGGAATACATCGGTGCTTACCGTGAAGGACTGATCGGACCTGCTCCGAAGAATTAACATTTATGGTGTTCGTGTTGAGGAATGGAATTACTGAAAAGGGAAATAAAAAACTATAAAATATATTTTTTAAGAAATGGGAGGAATTTATTATGAGTAAGATTCAGGCTGTTGCAGATGCTGTTGCTGCTGGAAAAGCAAAACTGGTTGGTGGATTAGTTCAGGAAGCACTGGATGACGGATGCCAGGCTGTAGACGTATTAAACGCAATGATCGACGCAATGGGCGTTGTAGGCGAGCGTTTCAAAAACAACGAGATTTTCGTTCCTGAAATGTTAGTTGCAGCACGTGCAATGAAAAAAGGTGTTGAGGTTCTGAAACCACATCTGGCAAGCGGAAGCGCCGGCGTATGCGGCAAGATGGTTATCGGAACTGTTGCCGGTGACCTTCATGATATCGGTAAAAACCTTGTTGCCATGATGATCGAGAGTGCCGGATTTGAAGTTATCGACTTAGGCGTTGATGTACCGACAGAGAAATTCATTGAAACTGTCAAAGCTAACCCGGACGTTAAGATTGTTGGATGTTCTGCTCTTCTGACCACAACTATGCCGGCATTAAAAGCTACTGTTGAAGCTTTAAATGCTCAGGATTTCCGCGGCAATATCAAAGTTATGGTTGGCGGCGCTCCTATTACACAGGAATTCGCTGATGAAATCGGTGCTGATGCTTACACAGCTGACGCTGCATCCGCAGCTCAGAAAGCAAAAGAGCTGGCATCATAATGAAATTAGCTTAAATCCATATCTGTCATGCATACCCTATAAAGAGGGAGGAGGTACCGTAAGGTGCCTCTTCTCTCTTTTTGCTATATTATTGTCACAATGACATATTTACGTGTCCCCTCCGGTCCACTATAATGAAAACAGATGAATTATTATGTCTATTTTATCTTTTGGAGGAGAACAACGAATGGCTATCAAAAAAGATACTACCGGGAAACTATTTACCCTGCTTACCAATAACAGCATGTACCAGATGAAGGTGGACGATCTGGGATTTCTGGTACATACATGGTTCGGAAAAAGGACACCGATATTTGACTACTCATACCTGAACGTGGGAAGAGACCGGGGATTTTCCGGCAATCCCTATATAGCAGGCGACAACCGCGCCTATTCTCTTGACACTCTTCCCCAGGAATTCCCCACATACGGCAACGGGGACTACAGGGAGAGCGCTGTGCGGATACGCTATGCATCCGGTGCTTCCTCCTGTGAATTCCGCTATGAATCCGCTCAGATCCTGGAGGGAAAATATTCCCTTCCCGGCCTTCCTGCTTTCTACGCGCTTAAGGAAGACACTGCTGACACCCTAGTCATCACGCTGAAGGACAGCACACAGAACGTATATGTACATCTCTATTACGGTGTCCTGGAGGAAAAGGACATTATCACCAGAAGCGTGACTGTGGAAAATAAAGGGGAATCCCCCATTTATCTGGAGCGTATCATGAGCACCTGTACGGATTTCCAGTTCGGAGACTTTGATTTTATCAGCTTCTACGGACGTCACGCCATGGAGCGCCTGCTCTCCCGCACACAGGTCCATCACGGCATACAGTCTGTGGGAAGCACCAGAGGCGCCTCCAGCCATCACTACAATCCTTTTGTGATGCTTGCCGCACAGGGCGCTACAGAGACCAGCGGGGAATGTTACGGTTTTTCCTTCCTCTACAGCGGTGATTTTCTGGCTGAGGCAGAGAAGGACCAGAGTGGACAGACCCGCTTCCTCATGGGTATCCACCCGGATAATTTCTGCTATAAACTGGATTCCGGAGAAGCATTCCATGCGCCGGAGGCAGCAATGGTCTACAGCGCAGAGGGAATGGAAGCCGTCAGCCACCGCTTCCACCGCGCGATCCGCAATAATCTCTGCAGAGGTGAGTATAAGAAGGCCCGCCGTCCTGTTCTCATCAACAACTGGGAGGGCACCTACTTTGATTTCACCGGAGACAAGCTGGTGGAAATGGCAGAGCAGGCAAAAGATATGGGAGTAGAACTGTTTGTCATGGATGACGGATGGTTCGGAAAACGTGAAAGTGACAATTCCGGTCTGGGTGACTGGATCGTAAATGAAAAGAAACTGGGATGCACCTTAAAGGACCTCTCCGCCCGCATTCATGCCCTTGGCCTCAAATTCGGCATATGGTTTGAGCCGGAATGCATCTCTGAGGACAGCGACTTATACCGGGCACATCCCGACTGGGCATTCAAGGTTCCCGAGAAATCACCTGTGAGAAGCCGTTACCAGCTTGTCCTTGATTTTTCCCGCAAAGAAGTACGCGACCACATCTACAACATGATGTGTAATGTATTGGACAATGCGCAGGTGGAATACCTGAAATGGGATTTTAACCGCAGTATCGGGGATATTTTCACCACCGCCCTCCCCGCAGACCGCCAGGGCGAGACAGCACACAAATACATTCTTGGGCTTTACGAATTTCTGGAGAACCTAAACAAACGCTACCCCGGCATGCTCATTGAGGGATGCAGCGGCGGCGGCGGAAGATTTGACGCAGGCATGTTATACTATACCCCGCAGATCTGGACCAGCGATGACACCGACTCCATCGAACGGCTGAAGATACAGTACGGCACCTCCTTCTGCTATCCTGTCAGTACCATGGGCGCCCATGTCTCAGCCTCCCCTAACCACCAGACAGGCAGGGCTGCTTCCCTGAGTACAAGAGCAACAGTCGCTATGGCCGGCACCTTTGGCTACGAACTGGACCCTGCAAAACTGACGGAGGAGGAAAAGGCGGAAGTCAGGACACAGATCGAGACATTTAAGAAATATTATTCCCTTATCCAGGACGGCACCTATTACCGTCTGGCAAGTCCTTATGAAAATGAAGAATATACGGTATGGGAATTTGCCGCGGAGGATAAGAGTGAGGCACTGCTGGGCATTGTCTCCACAAAACTCACTGCAAACAACCTCTTTACCTGCATCCGACTGCGCGGGCTGGACCCGAATGCCATGTACCGCATGGGTGACAAGACCTATTTGGGAGCTGCCCTTATGGAGGCAGGACTCCCCATGCCGGTACCGGAAACGGAATATCAGAGCTGGAACCTGCATTTAGTAAAAGAATCCTGATAAATTCCTAATAAATTTCATATAAAATCTCTCATAACTTAACCGCGGCAGTTTACTGCCGCGGTCTTTTCTGTTATACTTACTCTATAGCAAAATTGGGGGAATGAAAATTGAAAACACATGAAGTAACTTTTATCCGTGAAGGCAAAAGTATTCAGGCAGAAGAAGGCACTACCCTGCTGCAGGCGCAGCGTCAGGCAGGCCTTGACCCGGATGCTCCCTGCGGCGGGCAGGGCACCTGCGGAAAATGCATGGTACACGTGACAAAAGGTCCCGTGACCGGCGTTCTGAAAGCCTGTCAGACTAAGATCACAGGGGATATGACAGTTGACACCCTTGTGAGAGAAAAGGAACATGCTATACTGGCAGAAGGCTTCTCCCGCCCGGTACCGCTCCATCCTCTGCTCCGGTTCGGCAGAATACATATCCGCAAGATAAAACCAGGGGATAATCTGTCTGACTGGGACCGCCTGAAACTGGCGCTGGAGGAATCCTTCGGGGAGAGCATGGAACATCTCAGACCGGATCTTCAAACAGCTTCCGGCCTGTATGAAATGCTCAAAGAGACGGATACCTGGTATGCGGCAGTATCCGTAGATACCCTTCTGGATCTGCAGAAAGATCCCATCAAGGGATATCTGGCCGCATTCGACATCGGAACCACTACGGTAGTAGGGTATCTGATGGATGCACGCACAGGCAGGGTTCTGGCCGTTGAGAGCAGCATGAATCCCCAGGCCCAGTACGGGGCTGATGTCATCATGCGTGCCAACTACGCACTTGAGAACGGAACGGAGAATCTGAGCTCCTGCATCCGCCAGACAGTCCAGTCTATTCTGGACACACTGGCAGAGAAGTCAGGGATCAGCACAGATCGTATTTACCAGACCTGTATTGTGGGCAACACCTGCATGCATCATCTGTTTCTGGGTATATCCCCGGGAGCGCTTGTGCACGCCCCCTATAATCCGGCCATCAGCCAGCTTCTCTTTTTGAAAGCTTCAGACTTTGACCTGCATATCCACCCCAAAGGCCAGCTTATCCTGCTGCCCGATGTGGCAGGCTTTGTAGGCGCTGATACCATGGGATGCCTGCTCTGCATCCGACCGGACCAGCAGGATGAAATCTCTCTGATGATCGACATCGGAACCAACGGAGAGATGGTGCTGGGCAGTAAAGAACGCCTGGCAGCCTGCTCCACAGCCGCCGGCCCTGCTTTTGAGGGAGCCAAGATCGAATGCGGCATGAGGGGCGCATCCGGTGCTGTAGACCATGTGGAATACAGCGACGGAAAATGGAGCTACACCACCGTAGGCGGAGAGAAAGCCATCGGGATCTGCGGTTCCGGCCTTATTGACCTGATCGCCTGCCTGAGAAAAGCAGGTATCATTGACGAATCCGGTAAGCTTTTGTCCGAGGACGGCACAGCCTCCTTTACGCTGGTTCCGGCAGACGAGAGCGGAAACGGCAGCGCTGTTTACTTAAGCCAGAAGGATGTGCGGGAGGTACAGCTTGCAAAAGCAGCCATTGCCGCCGGCATACAGCTTCTGCAGAAAGAGCTTGGCATAACCGTAGACCAGATCGCACACGTATATATTGCGGGAGCTTTCGGCAACTATATGAATCCTGAGAGTGCCTGTGACATCGGTCTGATTCCCATATCTTTGAAAGACAGGATCGTACCTGTGGGAAATGCCGCCGGAGAAGGTTCTAAAATCGCACTCATCAACAGGGAAGAGCTGTTCTACTCGGATATCCTGGCAAAGGAGATATCTTTTGTGGAGCTGGCCGCTTCTCCGGAATTCCAGGACTGCTTTGTGGATGAACTGGAATTTCCGGAACAATAGAGAATGAAATGATTGGGGGTTTTTACGTGATCAACTATGAAGAACTGGAGAAGCTGGGACTGGATACCGGCTTCTCCCATATCGCACCATTAAAATGCAGCACCATTGAACTGCTTCCCGAGGTCCGCCAGATGTGCGAAGCCAACACCTGCGGCATGTACGGCAAGCGCTGGAGCTGCCCTCCCGGATGCGGAACTCTGGAGGACTGCCGTGCCAAGATCAACCAGTATCAGGCCGGCATCCTGGTACAGACCGTGGGAGAACTGGAAGATTCCATGGACGGGGAAACCATGATGGAGACAGAGGCCCTGCATAAACAGAACTTCTACGCCATGGAAAAACTGCTCCGCGAAACGTATCCCGATATGCTGGCTATCGGCGCCGGCTGCTGTACCAAATGTGAGACCTGTACCTATCCTGACGAGCCGTGCCGCTTTCCCAAGAAAGCATTTTCTTCCATGGAAGCCTATGGCATGCTGGTCACCCAAATCTGCAAAGCCAACGATATGACTTATTATTATGGTCCCTGCACCATTGCCTATACCAGTTGTTATCTGCTGGAATAAAGACTATTTCGTAACGGTTCCGCATTCCGGTCCGTTACACCTTTTCTTTCATTGGAACAGGAGGACATCATGACTACTTTAGAAGAACTTCGTCAGGCAATTGAAAACGGGCATCCTCGTGATGCCCAGTTTCTTGTGTTCAGAGCTTTGGAGGAACATATAAATCCTTCCGTGATCGTTGAGCAGGCCATGGTGCCTGCCATGAAGACCGTGGGGGAATATTATAAACAAAATGATGCCGATATCCCCAAAATACTGGCTGCTGCCCGCAGCGTAAGAAAGGGGTTCGACATTCTGGAAGAAAAATACGGAATCATGGAAGAACGGAGTATAGGCACCGTTATCCTGGGCACCGTTGAGGGTGACCTGCACGATGTAGGAAAAAACCTTGTTGCGATCATGTTCCGCAGTGCCGGGTTCAAGGTCATCGACCTGGGTGTCGACATTCCGGAGAAACAATTTCTGAAGGCAGTCCGCGATAATCCGGAGGTTTCCATTGTATGCATCTCCTCCCTGCTCACCACTTCCATACCGGAAATGCAGCAGGTCGTCAAATCCCTGCGCCGACATGACAAGGAACACCGATTGAAGATCATGGTGGGCGGAGGTGCCGTCACACAGGAATTTGCGGACACCATCGGCGCAGATGCCTACACGGAAACAGCAGTGGATGCCGCGGAGAAAGCCAAGACATTTATCATATAAACGGGGGATCATTTTGAAGTTATCAGCAGTGCTTTTATCTGAAATGATTAATAAAGAATTTCATGTTGTCTCACAGGGTAACCTGGAGACAACTGAGAGTTTTCTGCGTCCATTTTTATTTGAGGATGGTTCCGGTTTCTCCACCGGGCATATCTGCCTTGTGAGAACCGGGGACACGGAGTCTCTTTCTTCCCAGCTCACGGGACCGGTCTTTCTGATCATATCGGGAAACCTGGATGAGACCTTTTCACCGCCTCCGCACCCATATCTTGTTCTCGATGCAAGTTATTCCCTGAGCCGTATCTTTAATTTCATACAGGACCTCTATGACACATACGACAGTTGGGATGAACATCTGAGCACGATCCTGCTGAGCAACGGCAGCATCCGGGATCTCTTAAGCGTATCCCTGGAAATTTTCCATAATCCCCTATCTGTCATCGGCCTGGATTTTGCACCCGTGGCAAGTGCAGGTACAGAACACATTCCGGAGAAATACCATATGTACTCAGAGGACGGACTCAACATTGAGTACGTCAACGCCCTGGCTCAGGATGAGGCTTATACAAAAATGCAGGAGGCCGCTGACCCTGTATTCTACCCGGGATACATCACAGGACTGAACACCCTGAATATGAACGTAAAACAGGACGGGCACACCACACACCGCCTTGTCCTCATCGAATACGAACATCCCCTGGACAAAGGAAACGGATACCTTCTCTCGCATTTGGCAGGCTATGTGGAATATCTGCTCTACCATGAACAGGCTCCCGCTTCACGCCAGTCGGACGCTCTGCACAAGATCCTTATCACTGTGCTGTCCGACCGCACTGCAGACTATCTGGACATCAGCCAGCGTCTGTCTGCCCTTGGGTGGAGCACACAGCACGACTATCTGTGCCTTATTTTCCAGATCACTTACCTGGATCAGAAAAAGATCACCACAAGAGCTATCTGTAATTATCTGGACAAGCAGTTTCCCTATTCCTGCAGTTTTCTCTTCAAAGAGGAGATCGTGGCCTATTTTAATCTGAGCCGTCTGGAGATGGACGCGGACACAGTGGCGGGCAAACTCACCTATTTTATCAGGGACAGTTTCCTGAAAGCCGGATACAGCCGTCCCATGAAGGGCCACATGAACCTGAGGCGTCAGTATATCCAGGCCAGCACAGCTCTGGATGTGGGAAGCAGGAAAAAGCCTTATCTGTGGATCCATCACTTCAACAACGTGGCTCTGACCTACATACTGGAACAGTCCACCCGAAGGCTTCCCGGCTATATGCTCTGCCATGAGAAGCTTCTGGACCTGCAGAGGATGGACCGGGAACAGAACACGGAGTATATGCTCACACTGAGGACCTACCTGGAAGAGAATCTGAATGCCACACAGGCAGCATCCCTGCTCTTTATCCACCGCAGTACCTTCCTGTACCGCCTGGACAAGATCAAGAACATTCTGGACTCCGGACTGGATGACCCGGAAGAGATTTTTTACCTGAACTTATCTTTCCGTCTTCTGGAGCAGGAGGAGGAGAAAAACTGAGCTACTGTTTTCCCTCCTCCAGTATATAAAAGGAGACAGAGAGGTACAGCCTGGAGCGGAAATCCTCCAGATCTGTCTGTATCAGTTCACCTATCCTCTCCAGCCGGTTCAGAAAAGTACTCCTGTGGATAAACAGCTTTTTGGCTGTCACTGCCGCGTTATACCTGCACTGCAGGTAACAGTATAATGTCTTGTAATACTCTGTATGCATCTTCTCATCGTGTTCTATCAGCTTCAGAATCCCCGGCGCGCATATCTGTTCCGGCTCAAACACCCCTCTCCCGTGAATCAGGATATAGTCAAGGGCATAGTCGTCAAACCTGAAATACCAGGGGGTGGCATCCTTTCTCATGCCCAGCTCCAGGGCAATATCCGTCTGCTTAAACGCATTCTGTATCCCGTCAAATCCCCTGAATTTTCTGCTGATCCCTGCTGCCAGGAGATTTTCCCTGAGAAAATAAGCCAGCTCGGGCTGAAAGTCCGTCATATGAAGCCTGCTTCCGTTCAAAAGTACCATGAGGCTGTCATTATGAGCCACGCAGCAGGTATCTTTCCACTGCTGCTCCATCTGCGGGCACAGGTATTTGTCATACAGGGATTTGTCATATCTGTAGCTTGGGCGCATCTGGATCAGATAGTAGGCATCTTCCTCAGACCAGGATAGATTCCCCAGTGCACTCCGCAGCCTCTCCCCCGGCACGGAGCTCCCCTTTAATGTAAGCCTCAGAAGTTCATGCAGGCTGTCAAGGGAGCGGTCAGCCATATGAAAGGCCCCGAAACGCTCATACATCCGCTCCACATATCCGGCTGCCATGAGAAGCAGATCCTTGTGATACTCATTATTCAAAGGCGATGTGCAGGATACCGCCATCAGCTTGCCGATAAATTTTCCCTCAAAGAACAGATTCCTGCACAGAAATGTCACCTGCTCCAGCGTATAAGTATACACTCCCGCAAGTGTCATGCTCCGCTGATAGGCGGGATCTGATATAAGCTGGCTCACCATCTGCATGGGAAGAGTGCTGCTCTCATTCATAAATCCATTAGCAAACCTCCCCTCCCTGTCAGCCAAAGCCACATAGGAAAAGCTGGCATCCATCAGCGCAAGAGGCGTCTCAAAAATCCTCCCGAAGCACTCCATCAGTTCCCCGAAATCCTGATTCTCCATAAACACTTCCGTCACGGAATACCCCATCTCCTCAAAGTATTGGAATATCTCCTGAAGGTCATTGAGCACCTGCTCCCTGGGTATCCTTTCATCCAGAACAAGCAGGTCTGTATCAATCCGACAAAATATATCATCCACTTCCCCAAAGCAGATAAAAATACAGTCCTTCCATAAGGAGGAATCCAGGCCTATTTTCATAAGTTCCTCATTGAAGATCAGCACCATATGTCCTCTGCAGTCCTGTCCATCCCTGTAGTAGACAGGCCTCTCCACCTTTATTTTACAGGGGTTGCAGGAAATCCGCCTGGCGTCGTACCTTTTTTTCAGATGATAATAAATTTGATAAAAAGTCAATTTCATTTAAAATCACCTCCCTCCTACAAAGTGTAGTGTATTCATACAGAAAAGTCAATTATTTCATCGTATTTACCAGACCTGACAATTCTGTTATTATAAATTTAGTGCAGTTGTTCCATGTCAGCACAGGAAATGTGCAGACCTGCTGAACAGTTACGATTTTGTATCAGTCATGGGGGACAGGCCTTTCCATGACACATCGTTGGGGTTTTAGAAAAGGAGGTATTCACTTTATGTTAACCAGAAGACAGAATTTATTAGAAACGATCCGAGGCGGTCATCCGGACCGTTATGTAAACCAGTACGAGGCACTGGGAATGATTTTCGGCAATCCATATACCGCTGCAAGTCCAAACCCGGAATACGGCAAGCCGCCTATTAAAAACGCATGGGGCGTTACCATGGTATGGCCGGAAGGAACTCCCGGCGGATTCCCGATTCACGACGAAGAACATATTGTCTGCAAAGATATTACACACTGGAGAGATTATGTAAAAGCACCGCGTCTGGATTATTCCGATGCTGAGTGGGAGCCATTCATCGCTGAAGCGGAAAAAGTAGACCGCAATGAATATTTTGTTACACAGTTTATCGCTCCGGGACTTTTTGAACAGTGCCATCATCTGCAGGAAATCCAGAACGCGCTGATCAACTTCTATGAGGAGCCTGAATGCACACATGAACTGATCGAGTATCTCACCGAATGGGAATTGCAGTACGCTGAGAAAATCTGCAAATATATCAAACCGGATGCCATCTTCCACCATGATGACTGGGGAAGCCAGACTTCCACCTTCATCTCCCCGGATATGTTTGAAGAATTTTTCCTTCCGTCCTATAAGAAGATTTACGGCTATTACAGAGACCACGGTGTAGAAGTTGTGATTCACCATGCGGATTCCTACGCAGCAACTTTGGTTCCGTTTATGATCGAGATGGGAATTGATATCTGGCAGGGATGTATGACCTCCAACAATATCGCTGACCTGATCGCAAAATACGGCGAGAAGATTACCTTCATGGGCGGCATTGACAGTGCGTCCGTAGACCGTCCTGACTGGACACCTGAGCTGGTGGAAAAAGAAGTCCGCCGCGCATGTGAAGAATACGGAACAAAATATTACATTCCGTGTATTACCCAGGGTCTTGGAATCAGTACCTTCCCGGGTGTTTATGAGACAGCCAGTGAAGCAATTGAAAAAGTAAGCAAAGAAATGTTCAAATAGTCAATAAAAAACCGTCCGCATCAGCCCTGAAACTGCTGCGGACGGTCCTGTTTTTTTAATCTTCCGGCGGCTCTCCGGTATTCCATTCTTCCTCCGGAATCTCCGTTTCATTGTCCAATGCATCCCAATTGATGGAATCCATCAGTTCTTTTGCCTTCTCATAGACGTTTTTTCCAACCAGGATATCTGTCCCAAAAGTACCTGAAGTGCCGGCAACAATAGTGAGATATCCGCCTATGCTGTTTCCCTGCGCTATATAAGGAATGTTGTTTTCATCCAGCAGTCCGGTCAGCGCTTCTCTCTCATACACACCATAGACTGTTCTGAGATTCACCATCTCAAATTCATCTTCCTGCTTCTTTTTATGAAACATATACCCTCCTGTCAGACTATTCTCTCCAGTCTTTGTTTACAGGTACGCCTTTGCGGAAATATTCCTTATCCTCATCTGTGATCTGCCTTGCAACGCGGCATGGTGTTCCGAAGGCAACCACATTGTCCGGGATATCCTTGGTGACTACGCTGCCAGCGCCGATGACCACGTTATTGCCGATCGTAACACCCGGCATGATAACCACATTTGCCCCAATCCACACGTCATTTCCGATATGCACAGGAAGAGAGAACTGGGTGCCGTCCCTTCTGTATTCCCCGTAAACCGGATGTCCGGTCACACAGATGGATACATTCGGTCCGCACATAACATAATCCCCGATAAAAACATCCACATCATCCACCACCACGAGTCCGTAATTGGCATAAAAATAATTGCCTACGTGGGTGTTGCAACCATAGGAAAAATTCACTGGTGACTCGATCCACACCTCATCCCCCATAGAACCAAGTATCTGCTGCAAAAGCTCCCGTTTCCGTCCGTAGTCAGACGGATTTGTCTGATTGTAGGCAAATGTCAGCTCTTTGCCGTGTTTTCTCTGCCTCTCGATCACCTTCTCATAGGCAATATCTTTTTCATCCTTGTGCCCGTATTCCCGGTATAAAAGACCGCTTTTCATCTGCTGTTCCAATGACATATGTGTAATCCTCCTGTATGTCCGCTTTTTGTAACTGTTCATTCCGGCCTGCGCGTTTGCCGGGCTGACCGTGCATGAATGATTACCATTATTCTATCATTCTTTTTGCATAATGTCACGAAGCAGCTTCCAGTAAATCGGAGAATGTGTTCAGATTATACGTCGCCCTTCCGCATTTGACCGCGTCACCGATGGCTGCACAGTCCATGTGTCCTCCAAACGCCGCTTCCAGTCCTGATTCCGCATCCTCCACCACAAGACAGTCCTGAGGCTGCAGGTTCAGATACTCTGCTGCTTTCAGGAACACCTCCGGGTCCGGTTTGGAGCGGGAAATATTGTTGCCGTCGGAAACCGCATCAAAATATCCGGAAAGTCCCAGACGTTCCAGGATAAATCCCGCATTCCTGCTGGATGAACCGATTGCCAAAAGAAGCCCCCTGCTTCTCAGCGCATCCAGTGTCTCCTTCACCTGCGGGTCCAGGTCAGCAGTTGTCATATTTTTCAGAAGTTCACGGTACAGGTCATTTTTTTCTGAGGCATAGCGGACTTTCTCCTCCTCTGTCATCTCACCATCGTATTTTTCCAGAATGATCTCAAAGCTCTCCATCCGGCTCACACCCCTAAGTCTGTTGTTGATCTCCTCATCAAAATAGATTCCCAGCTTATCCGCCAGCTTCTTCCATGCCTGGTAATGGTATTTGTCTGTGTGGCAGATCACACCGTCCAGGTCAAAAATAATTCCCTTGTATTTCATGGCCTCTCTCCTTATCTCTCAATCTCAATGGTATCTTTCAGAAGGTACTTTGTACCGAATACGGTTATCTCCCTGGGTTCTCCCTTTTCCAGCGTAAACACAGACTTATCCCTGCCCACGCAGACCTGGATATGACTGCCTCTGTAGCTGATCTTAAAGGTATAAGATTCCCATTTGTCAGGAAGTACCGGCGCAAAGCAGATGCCTGTCTCTTTCAGCCGAAGGCCGCCGAATCCGTACACCACAGCCATATAATTTCCACCCATATTTGCTGTATGGATACCGTCCTTTGTGTTGTGGTGCAGATTGAACAGATCCAGCTTCGCGCTGTCACCGAAATAGTCATAGGCCTTATCCTTCAGTCCCAGCCTGGATGCCACAATACTGAAAATACATGTGGAGAGTGAAGAGTCATGGGTCGTCACATTCTCATAGTACGCAAAGGACTTTCTGATGGTCTCCAGGTCCTGCGCATCCTCATAGATAAAATGCGCCAGCACGGTATCTGCCTGTTTACACACCTGATAACGGTACAGGCAGAGCGGGTGATAATGCAGAAGCAGAGGGAACTTGTCCGCAGGTGTACCCTTGATATCCCACACCTCTTTTTGAAGGAAAGAGTCATCCTGGGGATTGATGCCTGTCTCTTCGTCATACGGCAGATACATCTGTTCCTCCGCTTTCTTAAACTCCCGGATCTCCTCAGGCTTTAATCCTATTTTTTCAGCCACCGGAGCAAGCTTTCCGGCCTCCCCCAGCAGTTCATAAAAACGCACGGCCCAATGAAGATTATACTGGGCGCCTGCATTGGTGTAATAATTGTTATTTACCAGACACGTGTATTCATCCGGACCTGTCACATCATTGATGTGGAATTTTCCCCTGTGGAAATTCCCCGCATCCATCCACAGCCTTGCCGTCTCAAAAATGATCTCAGCGCCCTTTTCCGCCATCAGGTCCAAATCCCCGGTGGCCAGATAATAAGACACCACCGCATAGGCAATATCCCCGTTAATATGATACTGCGCAGAACCTGCCGGGAAAAATCCCGAGCACTCAGAACCGGAGATTGTTCTCCACGGATAGAGCGCTCCTTTTCTGTGCCCCATGATTCGGGCATTTTCCCTGGCTGCATCCAGGATACTGTACCTGTACGCGATCAGGCTGGCGGATATCCGGGGATTTGTCAGGGTAAAAAATGGCTGCATATACATTTCTGTATCCCAGAAATAATGCCCCTCATAGCCCTCACCGGAAAGTCCCTTCGCGGCTATATTACTGTGCTCGTCCCTGCCCGCTGACTGGAGAAGCTGATAGAGGTTATATCTGACAGCAACCGCCAGGTCATCGTCCCCCTCTATATCCAGCGCTGACTGTGCCCAGAACTCATCCAGGTATTCTCTCTGCTGCCTGTACCATTTTTCAAGGCTGACAGACAGCGCCCTGTTCATAGCATTTTCCGCTTCCTTCCTGCAGTCTTTGTATCTGAGGGAATCCGTAAACACTGTATATTTCACCAGCCGGACTGTCTCACCCTCCCTGATATCTGTTTCCATTTTTCTGGTGACAGAGTGTCCTTCCTGCACGGAATTCTCCCGGCAGACTGCACCGGTTCCGCATGAAAGTACATCCTTTACCGCCGTACACACGGTAAGCCCGGAAGTAACAGTCTCTGTGACAAGATAAGACACCCCGTCCTTCACCTCTGCACTGACCGGGCGCAGATGCTGAAAGCTTTCACCGGCAACCCTCGGATCATTGGGGTTACAGTAATTCTTCACATCCCCGTTATGTACAGAAATAAATTCCAGTGTCCCGCTGAAATTCAATGCCTTTACCTCATAGGATATGGTGAAAAGCGGAAGAAGCAGAAAGGATGTCATTCTCCTGATGGTGATCTCCACTCTGTGCCCCCCCGGAGAGCGCCACACTACCTGTCTCTGCGTGAATCCATTCTGCATATCCAGGCTTCTGCTGCTTTTTTCCACAGTCCCCTCAAACATACAAAAGGTCTCCCCCTCAATCTTCAGAAAGATAGTCTGGGTATCTGCCACATTCAGCATTGTCTGCTTTTCCTCAGCCAGTCCGCAGAGCTTTTCGGCCTGAGACATTTTGGCAATATCATAGAATCCGTTGATATAAGACCCCCGGATCGTATCATACCCCTGAGCATATCCCTCCTCAAAGTCAGAGCGGACCCCAATATAGCCGTTGGCATTGTGAAAGACCGTCTCATTTAAAAGACACTGCTCATTTTCAAGCCCTATGTCCTCAATCTGGTAAACCCATTTATTCATTCTGTTCTTCCTTTCTCTGTAAGCTTTATCTCTGTTCTTTTCTTGTCATCATTCTAGCAACAACTTTTTTTATTTTCAATGGTTTTATGCAACACCATTAAATTACATAATAACCTTATTTTTATTTTAGCATAATAACCAAATATTTTTTCCGAAATATACAGTTTCCATAAACATTACACATCTATTTATCACCGGTCTGTCTATTCGTTCCCTTTTCATTGAAAACATTCTTCCAAAGCATTATAAAAATTGATTTTTTCCCTTATATCCTCTATACTTATAATTATATATCTCACCAACAAATAAAATGGGAGGCATACGATGAAAAGACTTTTTGCCTTGATGCTGAGCATTATCATGCTTTTATCCATATCCGTACCCGTTTATGCCAGAGAACCGCGAAAAGTCACGGTAGCCTTTCCCAATCTGGCAGACAATCGTCTCTATGTTGTCAATGAAGACGGAAGTCTTGGCGGCATGATGTACGAATATTTTGAAAATCTGGGAAAATGCGCCGGATGGGACATCCAATATGTAGTGGATGATATGGAAACGCTGTTCGACAGTTTTCTTAACGGGGATATTGATATTATGGGTTCTACCGGATATTCAGAGGGTATGGATGAGTACGCGGATTACCCCTCATTATCCAGCGGCTTTGACTACACCTGTCTGGTGGTACAGAATGACAATATAGACATTACCTCAGGGGATTTGACCTCCCTTGACAATAAAACCGTGGCGATCAGCAGTACACAGGAAAAAAACGGTAAAGAAAAGGTTCTGGAGGACTTCTGCGACAGCAATCAGATTCATCTGGATATAAAGGTATATGAATCCCACCTCGATTACTTTAACGCCCTGAAAAACG
This sequence comes from Blautia sp. JLR.GB0024, assembly GCF_037000545.1. Classification (NCBI taxonomy): domain Bacteria; kingdom Bacillati; phylum Bacillota; class Clostridia; order Lachnospirales; family Lachnospiraceae; genus Blautia; species Blautia sp. JLR.GB0024. The sequence goes on from NZ_JBANBF010000026.1 coordinate 29,136, forward strand.
GGGAGACGGATATGATCCTGATCGGCAGTGCAGCCCGTGGATCGGATATGCGGATCGTCACACGTTTTGCCGACTCTCCCTATTACACGGTCGTATCCAAGGACAAACCGGAAATACTGCGTGAGCTCAATGCTGCCCTGTACACCATGCATGCCATGTCCCAGGACTATATGGACCAACTGGAAAACAAATATATGAAAGGCAATGACAGCCTGGCAAATGCCTTTACCGCTGAAGAGAAGACATATCTGAGAGAAAAGGGAACCCTGACGGCTGTTCTTCCGAAAACATCATACGGGGCCTCAGACAAGCTGGGTGTCAATGGGAACTATAGCTGTCTGGACGCTGATATTGCCCAATATTTCTGCAGTGAGATCGGCATTTCCGTCAATTATATCGTTACGGACACCCTGGATCAGGCCATTGAAATGGTAAAAGAAAAAAAGGCAGATTTTCTTCCCCTTATGATCACCCATCCCGGCAGTGAAGACACCTACAGTGAACTGCAGCTCTTTCCCTATAATACACCGGAACAGATGCGTGTCACTGCCAATCCATCTTCCAACAAACCTGTACTTGTCCTTCCCCAGTATGAACAGAATCTTCCTGAAATGGATGCCCTGCTGGATGATTATGAAAAGGTATTGTACTGCAGCAGCGCCGTAGAATGTCTGGAGTATGTGTCAGAAGGACGTGCCACTGAAACCATACTGGATAATTTTGCTGCCCAGTATCTTCTTATGGAGAGCAGCTACCCGAACCTCTCCATAACCCCCACTGACCTGAAACTCACCACCATGACTCTGGCCGCCCCGGCATCCGCTGATACAAACCTGCTCACCATACTGGAAAAAGCAGTGCTGAATATGAATGCTTCGGAAATTGATGATACGGTTTACCAGCGCATGATCACAGAACAGACAAATGCGTCTGTCACCTTAACCGCTTTCTTTAAAAAGCATGTGATCTCCATATCTGCAGCCCTTCTGGCTGTGATCGTATTTATCCTGTCCTGTATCGCGGTTGTTTTAATGTCCCGCGTACGGCAGAAAAGCATGCAGGAGACACTGGCTGAAAGAGAACGCAGTGAAAAGGAGCTCAGCCGTGCCCTGGAACGCGCCAATGTTGCGACTGAGGCTAAGACCAGATTTCTGTCAAATGTATCACATGAGATGCGCACACCCTTAAACGGCATATCAGGAATGCTCACCCTGATGCAGAACGAGGAATCTGCACAAAAGAATAAAGAATACCTGGAAAAAGCCAGAATATCCTGCAGCCAGCTTCTTTCCCTGATCAACTCCGTTCTTGACATGTCACGGATAGAAAGCGGCAGAGAGACACTTTCCCCGGAAAGCTTCCATATGTCCACCATTTTGGAAGAACTGCATGCCATGCTCAGCATACAGGCAGAATCCAGAAATATCCGTATGGACATCAACGGAGCCTCTATCCCGGACAGAACACTTATCGGCGACTGCGTCAAGCTGAAACAGATATTATCCAATGTGATCGTAAATGCCATTAAGTTTACACCTGAAGGCGGCCGGATCACCCTCACTGCAGAAGAAAAGGCCCCCAATGGAAAAGGTGAAATTCTCTACCTGTTTGAATGCAGGGATAACGGCATTGGTATGACCAAGGAATTCATGAAAACCATGTTCCAGCCCTTCTCCCGCTCAGTGGAGGCGGACAAAATGCAGATAAGCGGAACGGGTCTTGGCCTGTCCGTGATCAAAGGTCTGGTAGATTTAATGCACGGAACCATAGATGTAGACAGTCAAAAGGGGAAAGGTTCTGTTTTCCGCATCATTCTTCCCTTCCCTGAGGAGCCTGATATAAAGGAGGAATCTTCTGCGGAATCAGAAAGTCAAGAGGAGCCCAAAGATTCAGCTGCTCTTCTGCAGGGAAAACGAGTCCTTGTCACAGAGGACAATGAACTGAATCTGGAAATCACGGAACAGTTCCTCGAGATCATGGGGATAGAATCCAGCCCTGCCCGTGACGGTGCCGAGGCAGTGGATATGTTCTCCTCCTCCCCGTCAGGTACCTTTGATGCCATTCTCATGGATATCCAGATGCCCAAAATGGACGGGTATGAGGCCACAAAAGCCATCCGGAGCCTTCCCAGGGAAGATGCCGCCTCAGTTCCCATTATCGCCATCACAGCGAACGCATTCCGGGAGGACATGGAACGGGCACTTTCCTGCGGTATGAATGACCATCTTTCAAAACCTGTAGATGTGAAAAAACTGCAGGAAATCCTTATAAAATACTGCTGCGGCAGGGAATAAAAAAACAGGGTGTATGAAATCCGAAATTTCACACACCCTGTTTTTTTATACCGACATGGGAAGAACAAAGAAATACATGACAATAAAGTGACATAAACTTCCGCCCATAACAAACAGATGAAATATCTCGTGGGAACCGAAATTCTTATGGTTTGCATTGAAGATCGGAAGTTTCAGCGCATAAATGATACCTCCCACTGTATATATAATGCCGCCTGCCAGAAGCCATCCGAAACCCGCCGGTGACAGCGCCCGGACAATGGGTACAAAGGCGAACACACAGAGCCAGCCCATTGCAATATAGATAACAGAAGAAAACCACTTGGGACAGGTGATCCAGCAGGCTTTGATCAGAATTCCCACAATCGCTACCAGCCACACTGCTGTACAAAGGATCGTCCCCGTCCTGCCGTGAAGCACGATCAGACAGATCGGCGTATAACTTCCTGCTATGAGAATAAAAATCATCATGTGATCCATCTTGCGCAGACGCCGGTTTACCTTTTCCGTGGAATCAACGGTGTGGTAAATAGTACTCGCCGCATATAACAGGATCATGCTCAGCATAAAAACACTCATTGCGATTATATGGATGCTGTCCGGTTCCCTGGCTGACCTGATCAGCAGCGGAGCCGCTGCCAGCACTGCCATCAGCCATCCGATAAAATGTGTAATTGCGCTGCCCGGTTCTTTGATCTTCAGTTTCATAACATCACTCCTCACTTTAATTATACATATAGTATGTACTTCACCTGCATTTGGTATTCTTAAATGTTATATGTAGTTTTAATTACTACGTTTTGATATTTATTATACTACTACTCATCTACGCATATTGCAACCCTTTTTTATAAATTTTTTCTAAAAGTACAAAAGGAGCCCGGTATAAAACCGGACTCCAACACTAAATTTATGCAAGCCATAAGTATTCATACGGCCCAAGTACAATATTATCCCACAGAGGGACTGTTTTTCCCTGAATCAGATCGTGCAGTTCCCAGGGAAGCCCGAACCAATTTACAGCATTGCAGTTTACCACCTGTCTCTCCTCACTGAAATTGGCAAGAACCAGCATTTTATCCTCCCTGTGGAACGCAAACACTGCTTTATTCCCTGTATCAATGGGTATGGAGGATATATTGGAGGCGAATATGGGATTTTCCTTCCGCACCCGGATCATTTCCCTGATACTGCTGAAAAGGATTCCCTCCACAGTGCCCATATCATGTCTGTTCCCTGCTTTCTCCCAGTCCATGGGTGCCCGGTGCAGCCAGCGGGAATCATGGGCAATGGTCTCATCCTTCTTGTAATCCCACCAGTTCAGGGTTCCGATCTCATCACCGCTGTACAGAAGAGGGATTCCGGTATAAGAAATGATCACACTGTTTAAAAGCAGGATCCTCTTGACCGCCAGCTCCAGCTTATAGCGGTCTTTCTTCAAAATAGCCTCCTCAAGACCGCACAGGGATGCCATTGTGCCGCTGTTTCTCGCGTCCAGCGTCTCAGGATTGAACTCATAGAGCTCCCCCTTTGCAAAGCTGCCGGGGAATTTTCCTTCCATGAATTGAATGATAAACTGCTTATGAGCCTCGGGGTCCATCCCCAGATCCCTGATGATATCCTTCTCAAATCCCCATCCGATGTCATCATGGCATCTTGCATAATTGATCCACACCCCATCCTTTGGCGTGCCGTAATCAATAGACATGGAACGCTGCATCAGCCGCACATCCCTGGTTGCAAGCGAATTCCACAGAAGCACCATAAGAGACGCATTGTACATGATATGGCATTCCTTCTCCTCAGGTGTGCCGAAGTATTTTACAATCTCATGAGGCTCTACGATAGCTTCCCCCAAAAAGACAACAGAGGGGCATACCTCCTCTATGATCATCTCATACATTTTCAGAAGTGTGTGCACCTGGGGCAGGTTCATGGATGAGGTTCCCAGCTCCTTCCACATATAAGGGATGGCATCCAGCCTGAATATGTCAACCCCTTTGTTGGCAAGTGTCAAAAGCACCTCAGCGATACGGTTGAACACGTTGGGGTTCTTATAGTTCAGATCCCACTGGAATTCATAGAAACGCGTCATGACAAACTTTCCGATATCCTCGTAGTAGGTAAAATTCTTAGGTGCAACGGAAGGGAAGATTTCCGTCAATGTCTTCTCATACTCGGAAGGAATGCCGTAATTGTCGAACATATAATACATATCTTCGTATCCCGGCTCGTTTTTCCTGGATTTCAAGGCCCACTCATGTTCCTTAGCCGTGTGGTTCAGCACAAAATCAATACAGGTGCGGATTCCCTTTTTCTTCAGTCTGTCAACCACGTGTTCAAACTGCTCTGTGGTGCCGAATTTCTTATCCACGTTCAGATAATCGGACACTGCGTATCCACCGTCATTCTGGCCCTCTCTGGACTGCAGGAGCGGCATAAAATGCACATAAGTCACACCCAGGTCTGCCAGATAATCGATCCTCTTTTCAAAGCTGGACAGATTGTCTGAGAACTTGTCCAGATACAGCATCATTCCCACCATTTTCTCTGAAAGATACCAGTCATTCCCCTTCTTATCCTGCTTTCTCAGCGCAGTGCTCCTGCCTGCCCTGGCCTTCTCCATAATTTCCATGAGCTGGTCAAAGAAAAACTGGGTGATCCCGTTCTCCCCATACAGCCCAAAATAATATGTGCGCAGTTTATCCATAGACATAACATTCTGCTCCTTTCACACGCCGGAAGTTCCTTCCGTATTCTCTTATATCAAGTATACAAGATAGACGAATTTCCCACAAGCCAAAAAGGCACCGCCGGAAATATCCAGGCGATACCTTTTGTCAGGCACAGATATACTTTTCAAATTTTTCCCTGATCATCTGTTCGTCCACACGGTCTGCATGCACCTGCATGACGACCGAACGGGCCGCGCTGATGAGCATTGCACTGATCACAGACTTCGCGTCATATATACAACTTCCATACCTCAGGTCCACATCGTACTCAACTTTATTGGCCAGGTTCACAAAATCAATGACTTCATTCACATCCTTTAAATTGACCGGAAATGTAATCATTTCTCTTCCCTTCTTTCTTCTGTACGCCGGGCCTCCCTGCTCAGGCAGCCCGGCCCATATAACTCAGCTTATCATTCTCGCTCTCTGACACTCTTCTTTCAGTCTGTTTCTGGCAAATACGGCTGCTCCTATGACGCCTTTTCCCACATATTCTTCTGAATATATATATCGGAAACCGTATCCCATCACATCTGTCCCCACCTTTTCATTTACAGCCTGCTCAAACGCCTTGCGGGGAAAATCCATCATCTCCATAACACCGCCTCCCACCACAAGGGAATCCGGGTTGAAAATAGTTGCCATCACAGCGTACACATGCGCACAGGCATCCACAAATTCCTTAAGGGGCTGCTCCTCCCTGTGAAGTGTGAACATGTCCTGAATTTCCGTATTCGGATAATACTGTTCCCGAATCTGCTGAAGCCGCCAGCCCGATGCATAACACTCACAGCAGCCTTTTTTGCCGCAGCTGCACGGGTCGTCCCCTTTGTAATACGGAATATGGCCCAGATCCAGTTCTGCCCCGTCCTTGCCCTCCAGGGGCTTTCCGTCGATGATCACGGACGAGCCCACACCGGTACCGATATATATGCCGACCACGATCTTCTGGTTTTCCAGATGGTTCACAGCCACATCGTACTGCAGGATATTGTTCACGTCATTGTTCACATACACAGGGACTTCAAAATATTCCCTCATTTCAGCCGCAATATTTCTGTTAAGAAATACCACTTCGCCTGCACTGTTTCTTATATTCGTTGTACAGATGACAGTCTCCTTATCATTGGAAACGGAGGATGGAACACCGATGGATATGGCCTCTATCTCTTCGATTCCGTTGGAAACTCTGTACTTCTCAATAATCTCACAGAGCTTTATCACCGGATTGTGGGCATTGGCAATGTAAAAGCTTTTGATGACAGAGGGATTTTTCATCTCATTGTCCGGGGTCACAGCCCCGATGCGGAGATTGGTTCCCCCCAGATCAATGCCGATTATTACATTTTTCATTCTCCACTTCTCTTCTTTCTCTCTGCTATGGTCTCAGTTAATTATTGATCTCATCCACCCAGGCATCTCTCACCATATGAAAACAGCCCCGCATCATGTGGTACTCGTCATACAGCGCCTGCCGCACCTCCACATGGATAGGAATAGCCTCATTGGCCAGAGACTCCACAAACGCCTGGAAACGTGTCATGATCAGCCTGCTGTAATCACTGTAACAACTGTCCACGACCAGTGTTCCCGGGTTATAAACCCACAAAAGATTGTAAAGCACTCTGACTATGGTATCCAGGGCTTCATCCACAATTCGCCTTGCGTCCTCCCCCTGCTCTTCATAGTCACAGATAACTTCCTTAAATGTTTTGCCGATACCCGCTTCACGAAGTTTCCTATTCAGAACAGAGACGGAGATCATATCCTCAAATGTAGTATATCTCTTCTCTGCGCTGTCTGTGAGTAGAAGCATCTTACCAACCTCACCGGCCATCAATTCCTCCCCCATGACTGCAGTTCCCCTGTGGATAAAGAAGCCGCCCACACCGTGACCGCAGTAAAAGTAAAACTGACTGTCCGATTCAGAATCCATACTCTCATACTCAGACCACGCAGCCGGCACCACGTCATGAAGAATCAAAATATTGCTGATTCCAAACGCGTCCGTAAACAACTGTCTGATATGCAGCTCCTTAAAATCAGCTATAAGGTCATAATTAACCAGGTCAACATCTTCATAATAGGCACTGGGAACAAACACTGCGACACCCACCGTAACCGTATGCATGGCGGCAAGCTTTTCCTTTATCATATCCACTGCGCGCAGAAGGTTTTCCCTGTAACTGCGCCCGGTATCAAATTCCAGTGTCTGCTCCTCCTTCTGTACCTCATAAATATCATATATAAGGAAGCTGATCTCATCTACAGATGTCAGATTGATGCATACAATATTACCGTATTTTTCGTTGATCTGAAGGGCTTTGGGTTTTCTTCCCACATCATTCCCTTCACAGACCTTCTCCACAAGGATATCATTTGCGATCAGGTCATCCACAATATGCTTCACGGTCATGACGCTGATATGGTTCTCCTTGGCCAGCTCACTCCTGGTCTTGGTTTTGTCCCTGAGTATGCTCTGCATAATGTTTGCCACATTTATATTTCTGATACTGCTGACTGTCAGCGTCTGTTTTTTATCTGCATCCATAGTCATAAAATCACTTCCTTTAAATTATTTTATTTTAAACACTCCTTGAGAGATTTCTCAATGACAGCAACCGCTTCATCCACATTTTCTTTTGATGTGATCAATGCCGGATGCATGACCACAACCACATTCTCCAGGTTCTTTCTGCTCTCCAGCTCTGTGACCAGACCATTATGCAGCATAGCTTCATAAAATTCCTGGCCCAGCACATATTTATCCTCCGAAGGTGTTCCCTCCAGCTCCATACCCTGCAGAAGGCCGCGTCCGCGTACATCCTTGATGACAGGAAATTTATCCTTCAGTTCAAGAAGTCTGCTGTGCAGATAGTCACCTACCACGCGGCTGTTCTCCACAAGACCGTCCCGCTCGATGATCTCAATGTTCTTCAGTGCACTGCGGCATGCCAGCGGGTAACAGGAATGGGTATGTCCGTGAAGGCTGATCTTGCTCATTGCCTCCCCGATTTCCTTTCTGCAGAGGACTGCAGAGCCCGGAACGTATCCGCTTGTGAGCGCCTTGCCTGTTACCAGGATATCCGGAGTCACACCTTCATACTGACATGCGAACATGGTTCCCGTCTGTCCGATACCGGTAACAACCTCATCGAAGATCAGAAGCGCACCATATTTATCACAGAGCTCTCTGACACCCTTCCAGAATCCCTTTGGCGGTACGATCACACCGCCGGCTGCAAAGATGGGCTCTGAGATCACAGCGGCAATTTTATCACCGCCCTCGTGAAGCATGGTCTGCTCCAGGTATTTCAAGCACTGCAGGCCGCAGGTCCCCGGTTCCTTACCGAAATCACAGTGGTAGCAGTAGGGCGGGGCAGAATGTACGAATCCTCTCGGCAGCAGCTCTGAGATACCGGAGTTTTCCTGTATCATCTCAGATTTTCCCGTAGCGGCTGCCGCACCTGCGGTGGAGCCGTGGAATCCCCGGCGGAAGGAAATGATTCTTCCTCCGCCTCTGTAGTATTTTGCCAGCTTCAGCGCGAACTCGTTGGCGTCAGAACCGGTACAGCCGAACATTACCTTATCCAGGCCCTCCGGTGAGATTTCAATCATCTTTTCTGCCAGGGCTGCCCTCTCCTCTGTCGCGAAGCAGGAGGTCACGGACACAATCTTTTCAAGCTGGTCTTTTAATGCCCCGATCAGTTCCTCATTGCCGTGTCCCAGACTGCAGGCTGAGAACTGGCCCGAAAAATCCAGATATTTCTTTCCCTCGCTGTCGTACAGATACATTCCTTTTGCATTCGTAAATGCAATGTCATCTGTAGTATAGCACTGAATCAGATATTTTTTATCTTTTTCTATAATCTTATTCATAAATGGTCCTCCCTTTTTGCTCCTGCAGATCTGCTTCTGACAGGGCATCCTCGTCTGCGATGATAGTCACATTGGGATGAAACTGTAAGACAGATGCCGGTACTTTTGGTGTTACCGGGCCGTTAATGACCTGGTTCAGAATACCTGACTTTTCTTTTCCGCTCACGAGCAGCAGAATCTTTTTTGCCCTCATAATGGTACCGATTCCCATGGTATAAGCCTGGGACGGCACATCTTCCGCCCTTTCAAAAAAGCGTTTGTTGGCTTCAACCGTGCTTGCTGCCAAAGTGACACAGTGGCATTTTTTCTCGAAAATCTCTCCCGGTTCGTTAAAACCAATATGCCCATTGTGGCCAAGGCCCAGAAGCTGCAGATCCACTCCGCCGGATTCTTCTATAATCCTTTCATAATCACTGCATGCCTTCTCACTGTCAGGCTCCATACTATCCGGTATGTGGGTATTCTCGGGCTTTATATTTATGTCACAGAACAGGTTCTTTCTCATAAAGTAATAATACCCTTGTTCATTGTCCGGTTCCAGTCCCTTATAATCATCCAGGTTCATGGATTTCACCCGGGAGAAATCCAACAGACCCATACGGTACCATTTTTTCAGATACCCATATGCGCCGACCGGGGTGGAACCTGTCGCAAGACCCAGCACACATTCTGGGTTTGAAATCACTTCCGCGCCCAGGATGGATGCTGCCTTTTCGCTTAGTTTATCATAATTCTTTGCCCTGTAGATTTTCATAAAGCTGCTTCCCACTCTCCGTATTTTGCGATTACCTTATCCTTGATCATCCGGCAGAATTCGTCT
>NZ_JBANBF010000027.1:0-36564 GCF_037000545.1 Blautia sp. JLR.GB0024
TATTTTTTATAGAAGTTTTTTCTTCTGTCGGATGTTGCCGTTTTCGCGACAGCTATAATAGATTATCACATCTTCTGTCGTTTGTCAACAACTTTTTTCTCTTATTTTTCTAAGAGAAAACGGAGAAGGAGGGATTTGAACCCTCGCGCCGCTATTAACGACCTACTCCCTTTCCAGGGGAGCCCCTTCAGCCGCTTGGGTACTTCTCCAGGCTGAATCAATCAAATATTCATTTATATATCCAAAAGCATCATAACCAATCTTGAACTCACCCCTCTGGTTCGTTCTCGATATTTGCTTTCGGGAACGGAGAGAGTGGGATTCGAACCCACGCGCCCTTGCGGACAAACGGTTTTCAAGACCGCCTCGTTATGACCACTTCGATATCTCTCCATATCTATCACTCGGTCAGCGACAAGTGGTATCTTATCACTTATGTCGGAAGTTGTCAATAGATTTTTTGAATTTTTTCCAAAATTTTCTCTGCGACAAGAATATCCTCCGGCGTGGTGATTTTTATGTTCTCATAGGAACCCTCTACCAGCTTGATTTTCATGTTTCCAAAGCGCTCCATTACCATGGCATCATCCGTGATATCCGCCATATTCTGCTGCCGCGCCCTCTCATAAGCTTCCCGAATTGCAGTGTATGAAAAAATCTGCGGCGTCTGAATGTTCCACACCAGGCTTCTGCTGGGTGTAGACGCCACCATTCCGTTCTCATCTGCGATTTTGATGGTATCTTTTGAAGGCATACCGATGACACAGGCACCACTGGCAAGAACTGCTTCTTTCCCCCTTCTGATCATATCTTCTGTCAAAAAGGGTCTTGCCCCATCGTGTATAAATACATAATCGCTGTCCTCACAGGCGCACAGTCCCGCATAGACAGAATCATAGCGTTCTCTGCCGCCGGCGATCACTGCCTTCACTTTAGAAAAACCATATGCTTCTATAATTTCCTGTTTACAGAAATTTATACTGTCTTTTCCTGTAACAACAATAATTTCTTCAATTTCCCTGCTGTTCTGGAAACAGGACAGGCTGTAATACAGGACCGGTTTCCCCTTAATTAGAAGAAACTGCTTCTGTACTTTACTGTTCATTCTCTTTCCCTGGCCTGCTGCCAGCACAATTGCGGTGGATTTCATCAGCGCTCTCCTAACCTCAGATTTGGAATCGCATTCAAGTCAAGACCGTGTCTGGTTCCTTTTTGATATTCATAATAAGCTGCCACTCCTATCATTGCGGCATTGTCTGTGCAGAAAATAGGAGACGGATGATAAAAACCAATGTTATGTTTTCTGCAGGCTTCCTCCATGGCTGTGCGAAGGCCGCTGTTTGAAGCCACCCCTCCTGCGATTGCCAGTTTGTCTATCTTATAGTCTTTTGCTGCTGCGATAGCATGTTCCACAAGCACTTCCACAACACAACGCTGAAAAGAGGCCGCAACATCTGCCGCCACAATCTCTTCGCCCTGCATTCTGCATTTATTCAAATGATTCAGCACTGCTGATTTGACACCACTGAAACTGAAATCATATGGCGCCTCGTCCACTTTCGCCTTAGGAAAATCAAAGGCATAGGCATTTCCCTCTTTGGAAAGCCTGTCTATCTTCGGTCCGCCCGGATAACCAAGCCCAATGGCTCTTGCCACTTTATCAAATGCCTCACCTGCGGCGTCATCTCTTGTCCTGCCCAGGATTTCAAACTCCCCGTAATCTTTCACGATCACAAGATGGGTATGTCCTCCGGAAACCACCAGGCACAAAAACGGCGGTTCCAGATCCGGATGTTCAATATAATTCGCTGAAATATGCCCCTCTATGTGGTGCACACCTACAAGCGGAATGTCTTTTGCAAAACTGATGGCTTTTGCCTCAGCCACCCCTACAAGCAGCGCGCCTACAAGACCCGGTCCGTATGTGACGCCTATGGCATCTAAATCGTCCAGGGTCACGTCCGCCTCTTTTAACGCTTCCTCAATGACCTGGTTAATTTTTTCAATGTGTTTTCTGGAGGCTATTTCAGGAACAACTCCTCCGTATAATTTGTGCAGCTCTATTTGGGACGATATGATATTGGATAATATGGTCCTGCCGTTTTTCACCACAGAGGCGGCAGTCTCGTCACAGGAGCTTTCTATTGCAAGGATCAGTACATCCTCATTTTTCTTCTCCATTTTACATTCTCCTTTTTCACAAAACTCACCGGCAATGCCCGGGATGCCTTATGATTCTTCCTCAAACTGCAGTTCCACGGACTGCCTGTCCCGGGCTGCAATCGTATTGGGAAATACTTTCGCGGCTTCGGGGAGAGCCTCCTCCGGGCGTACAAGGGATGGGCTGTAGTGTGTGAGCCACAGCTCTTTTACCTGCGCTTCTTTTGCCAGAAGTGCTGCTTCCCTGAAAGTCATATGCTTGTGAGCTTTGGCCTTCTCCTCTTTATCCTGCTCTCCGTACATGCCCTCGCAGATAAACAGATCGGAGTCTTTGGCATGTTCCGCAATGGATTTTACAGGACGGGTATCTGTGGTATAGGTCAGTTTGATTCCTTTTCTTGCAGGGCCTAAAACCATATCAGGCGTATATGTTTTACCGTCTGCTTCAACAATCTGCCCTTTCTGAAGCGGGTTCCAGCACTGCAGCGGAATCCCCTGTTCTTTTGCACGGGCAGCGTCAAATTTGCCGCCCCTCTTAATTTCAATAGAGTATCCATAGCAGGTTACATTGTGATTCACACGGAATGCCGTGATATGGTATCCACAGACTTCCATCTGTTCCTCCGGCTGTGTCAGTTCTATATATTGTATGTCAAAGGGAAGTTCAGGAGCGATCACGCGCAGAGCCTGAACAACACGTACCAGCCCTTTGGGGCCAATCAGTGTCAGCGGTTCTGTCCGCTCTGCATTTCCCATGGTCAAAAGGAGTCCCGGAAGCCCGCTGATATGGTCAGCGTGATAATGTGTAAAACAGATCACATCGATCGGCTTGAAACTCCATCCTTTCTCTTTTACTGCGACCTGTGTGCCTTCGCCGCAATCTATCATAAAATTACTGCCGTTATAGCGGGTCATAAGTGAGGTGAGTTTCCGCCTTGGGAGCGGCATCATGCCTCCTGTGCCCAACAGACAAACATCCAGCATCTGTCATTTCCTCATTTCTCTTCATTTCTTTGTTGACTGCGCTTCTATCTTAGCACACATTTTTTTCCACTACAACAATTCCTTTTCAATTTTCTCATCAACAGGTATGGCAAACCCGCGGATAATTTCATCATAGCAGTCTTCACACAGGTCAAACTGGTGGCGCTGTGTATCCTTTTTTGAGAAATATCCCCAGGCTATGTCAACAGGGAGTACCCCTTCCATGGCTATACCGTTTTCCACGTGCAGTTTTTTCCCGCAGCGGTTGCAGTATAGCTCTGTGAGCATGCCCGTTTCCTTTTTTTCGTATTTTCGCATAGTCTTTATCCTCCTGCCTTGAGCTTGTACGCCAGATTCTTTCTCTTCCTTGTCTATTCTCTGTCATTATACAGAAAATGTGTGTAAAAGCCCAGTGGGAAACAGTTGCAGATATAGAAAAAGATAGCAGTTCTGCTATCTTTTGCACATTACGACAGCGTGTTCTGTGGGCGCCTCGTAGAAATTTTTTCTCAATCCTGCTTCCTCAAACCCGCAGGAACGATACAGGGAAATCGCTCTTTCGTTGCTCTGGCGTACTTCCAGATAGAAGGAGGAGACCCCTGCTTTCCTGCCGGCCTCCAGAAGTGCCTCTACAAGCTGTCTTCCTATATGCTGTCCCCAGCAGGAAGATTTCACGGAGACATTGGTGATCTCACCTTCATCCAGAGCTGTCCACATACCTGCATAGCCTGTGACAACGCCGTCAAGTTCTGCCACGAAGTAAACAGCACTTACAGACTGCACTGCATCCAGAAAGCCGGATGCCTTCCACGGGCGTGAAAAATTTTCCGCCTCAATCTGTGCGGCTGCCGCTGTGTCTTCGGGGCGCATATCTCTAATGATCAGCATTTTCTTCTTTTGCAAGGCGGGCTGCGCGTTCTCTCTCAGCCTGTGATACTCTGAGGTAATCGGGCTGATGGTCAGCAGCGTCCTCCATTTTCCCTTCTTTATAGTAGATTTGGGCAAGCGCTGCCACAGCGGCTGCTCTCTGTTTGTTTATATGAGCCGGGGCAAAGGAATAGGGGACATGGCAGGTCTCCTCTATAAGCTCTCTGTATACAGGTACGCCGTCGCCCAGGAAAATGACGGATTTTCCGGTTCGGTTCAGCTCCTCTATAAGCTCTGTCATAGGGACAGCGTCCTGGGGTTTCAAAATTTTTAAGGCGTGGTTATCAAAACAATAGATGCCTGTGTAGACCTGTTTTCTCCTGGCGTCCATGATGGGGCAGATCAGAGTATCAGGGGCTGTGTCGTACAAGTTGTAGGCAAGGGCGTCTACGGTCGGGATGCCTATGAGGGGTTTGTCCAGGGCAAGGCCCAGACCTTTGGCTGTTGCGGAGCCGATTCTGAGGCCGGTGAAGGAACCGGGGCCGGCGGCTACTGCTATGGCATCAATGGAATTTAAATCCAGGGATATGGCTTTTTTTACTTCGTCCAGCATGGGAAGCAGGGTCTGGGAATGGGTTTTCTTGTAGTTCATTGTGTATTCCGCTACCAGTATATCGTCTTCCACCACGGCAACGGATGCTACCAGGCCGGAACTGTCTAGGGCTAAGATTTTCATTGTTCTTTCATCTCCTTATTCATTTAAACCTTCTATGGTTATTTTGCGGTAATCAAAACCTTTGGATGGGTCTTTTTCTATGGTGATTTTTATGACATCCGGGGGAAGAAGTTCCTCGATCAGCTCTGCCCATTCGATGAGGCAGATGCCTTCACCGAAAAAGTAATCGTCGTATCCGATCTCTTCCATCTCCTCGATGTCACCGATGCGGTAGACGTCGAAATGGTAGAAGGGGAGGCGGCCGCTTTCGTATATTTGGACAATGGTGAAGGTGGGGCTGTTGACGGGTTCTTCTATGCCGAGGCCTTTGGCTACGCCCTGGGTGAAGACGGTTTTGCCGGTGCCCAGGTCGCCGTTTAGGGTGTAGATTTGGCCGGGGGTGGCTTTTTGGGCGATGGATTGGCCCAGGTTAAATGTTTCTTTTGGGGTGGTGGTTTCTATTGTTTTCATTTGGTGGGTGGCTCCTTTTTTTGTGTGAGAAGGGGACTGGGAAGCCGTTGGGAGGGGCCGGGCGTGTGATGGGGGGAGCGAAGCGTTGCGCTTGGGCAGAAGCTAACCTGCTCCCAGTCACTAAATTCGTCAGCAGAGGCTTCCTCATTAAGTGTCTGGGGCAGGTGGATCTTTTGCCCGCTCCACTATACATCGCTCCCCCCATCACACGCCCGGCCCCTCCCAACGGCTTCCCCTGGTGTTCTCAGGCGGTAGGTTTGAATGTTGAAGGTAATGGTTTCGTGGAGCTGTAGTTATTGCGGAAATTTAATATATAACATAGATTGTCTCGCTTATCTTTCTGTAAAGATACTATAAGTTATAATATAATATAATCTTTTGCGCCACAAGTGTAAAAAAGAAATTTCTTGCACCTTTTATTTTTAGAGATTATAATAGAGAAAAATGTTTAAAAGGAGATTTTTGATATGGCTAATCCTATTGTTACGATTACTATGGCAGATGGGGGCGTGATCAAGGCGGAATTGTATCCGGATGTTGCGCCGAATACTGTGAATAATTTTATTAGTTTGGTAAAGAAGGGTTTTTATGATGGACTGGTGTTTCATCGGGTGATTCGTGGATTTATGATTCAGGGTGGCTGTCCGCAGGGAAATGGAATGGGTGGTCCAGGATATTCTATTAAGGGAGAGTTCAGCGGAAATGGAGTTGAAAACAATCTGAAGCATGATGCCGGCGTTTTGTCTATGGCGCGCGCTATGGATCCAAACTCTGCCGGAAGCCAGTTCTTTATTATGCATGAGAATGCTCCGCATCTGGACGGGCAGTATGCTGCTTTCGGTAAGGTGACGGAAGGAATGGATGTGGTGAACGCTATCGCTGAAGTCCGGACAGATTACAGTGATCGTCCCATGGAGCCGCAGACGATTCAGAGTATGACTGTGGAAACTTTTGGCGAGGAGTACGCTGAGCCTGAGAAATTTTAAGAAGTAAAAGAAGTACCCTGTCTGCGCCGGATTGATTCCGGACTGCAGACAGGGTATTTTTAATCTTCAAAGGTGAGGTATTCGCCGTCCAGAGAGGCATAATAGAGTTCTTTTAGATCTGTGATGGAGGCACGGGCGCTGGTGGCTTCTGTCACGGCTTTTTTTACTGCATTCTCTTCGGACTTGGGGACCAGGACCTGGAGCTTTACATCCTCGGTGTACCGGGAATCCGTGATGGGGATGCCGCGCTGGCCGAAAAGGTATTGAAGTTTGCCGACACCGTTGTAGTCTGTGCCGATTTCCAGGAGAATGCCGTGGTGTTTTGTGATGATGCGGCTGCAGGCCAAACCTTCCTGGACGGCTTTTGAATAAGCTCGGACAAGGCCGCCGGTTCCCAACAGTGTGCCGCCAAAATACCGGGTGACGACTACGGCTGTATTGTAGAGATCCTCGCCTAAAAGGACGTCCAGCATGGGTTTGCCGGCTGTACCTGAAGGCTCTCCGTCATCGCTGCAGCGCATGGTTTCTTTGCGCTCGCCTATGACATAGGCATAGCAGTTGTGGGTGGCATTCCAGTATTTTTTGCGCATTTCTTCTATGAAGCTTAAGGCTTCCTCCTCGGTTTTTACCAGTCTTACGGTGGCGATGAAACGTGATTTTTTCTCAATAATTTCTCCCTCGCCGCCCTCGTAAATCGTGTTGTATTGTTCCAGCATGGGGGTCCTCCTTTTCCTGCATGGGGCAGAATTTTGTCTGGGATTATCATATCACAAATCGGAACATGCGGGTAGTGGCTGATAAAAATGTATTTTTAAAGTTATAACATTTCTCTTAAATTCCATTAAATTTATAAGTTCTACTTTATTTCGCTATGCCATTTTGCTATAATAGGGACGTATACTGCTTATATTGCCCTCTTATCTTTACCGGAAAACAGAATGGACAGGCCATTGTTCGGCCGTATTTTGTATAGACGGTATGGGTATGGTATATAATCAGGAAAAGGAGGCAAACTACATGAATTTTGGAAAACGTGCGACTGACAAGAAGCGCAACTCGCTTTCCTCCCGCTCCACTATGATGGGGAAGAAAGCACACGTTTCTTTTATACGCATCATTTTCATTTCCCTGATTGCCATTATGGTAATCGGCGGCTGCGTAGGTTTTGGTGCCTTCAAGGGACTGCTGGATAATGCGCCGGATATTGAGGACGTTAATATTATGCCAATCGGTTCAGCAACCTTTGTCTATGATTCTGACGGCAATCAGCTTCAGAAACTGACAGCACCTAATTCCAACCGTATGCCGGTCACTATTGATAAAATTCCTCTGGATCTGCAGCATGCAGTAGTCGCCATTGAGGACGAACGTTTTTATGAACACAATGGTATTGATTTGCGCGGTATTGTCCGTGCGGGGGTAAAGGGTATCACCAGTGGTTTTCATTTCTCAGAGGGTGCCAGTACCATTACACAGCAGCTTCTGAAAAACAATGTATTCAAAGACTGGACCAATGAGTCTGTGGTAGAGCGTTTCAAACGTAAATTCCAGGAACAGTACCTGGCTATCCAGCTTGAAAAACAGCTGAAGGATAAGGACAAGATTCTGGAAAGCTATCTGAATACGATCAACCTGGGCAATGGCAATTATGGTGTACAGGCCGCCGCACACGGCTATTTCAATAAGGACGTCAGTGAACTGACGCTCTCAGAATCCACAGTGATCGCTGGTATCAGCCAGAACCCCACGCGTTTCAACCCGGCAGTGAACCCGGAGGAAAATGCAAAAAGGCGTAAAGATGTCCTGGAACATATGCTGGACCAGGGTTATATCACCAAGGAACAATATGATGAATGTCTGGCAGACAATGTCTATGACCGGATCCAGGCAGTGGAATCCGAATCCTCTGAGGAGGACGATACTTATTCCTACTTCATTGACGAGCTGACAAGACAGGTGATCGACGATCTGATGACACAGAAGGGTTATTCCGAACAGCAGGCCTACAATGCCCTGTACAGCGGCGGTCTGCGTATCTATACAACACAGGACCCGCAGGTTCAGCAGATCTGCGATGAGGAATACGGCAATCCGGAAAACTTCCCTGCAGGTACGCAGGTGGGGCTTGATTACGCACTGACTATCGCGCATCCGGATGGAACAGAAGAAAATTTCAGTAAGGAAATGATGACCTCTTATTTCAAGGAGCAGGACCCGAACTTTTCTCTTCTCTTTGACAGCCAGGAACAGGCAGAATCCTATATAGAAACCTTTAAAGCAGCCAAGACCGAAGATGGAAGCACCGTCATTGCGGAGCAGAAGTATTTTACGCCTCAGCCTCAGTCTTCCATGTGCATTATGGATCAGCACACAGGATATGTGAAAGCCATCGTGGGAGGACGCGGTGAAAAGGCCACCAGTTTATCGCTGAACAGAGCAACCAGAACGGTAAGGCAGCCCGGTTCTACTTTTAAGATTGTTTCCACTTATGCACCGGCGCTGAACGAATGCGGCAAGACACTGGCAACCGTCTATGACGATGAATATTATGAATATGTAAACGGCAAACCGGTAAACAACTGGCTGACAGGCAGCTTTGGCGGCCCTACCACCATCCGGGAAGCCATCGTTAATTCTGTCAACGTTGTGGCAGTAAAATGTATCACAGATGTAACCCCTCAGCTTGCTTATGAATATCTGCTGAAATTCGGCTTTTCCACCATTGTGGACACCATGACTGTGGATGGAAAGGTGTACTCTGATATCGGACAGCCTACCGCTCTGGGCGGTATCACAAGGGGTGTCAGCAATCTGGAACTGACCGCTGCCTATGCGGCGATCGCCAATAACGGAACTTATATCAAGCCTATGTTCTACACCAAGATTCTGGATGAGGACGGCAATGTCTTCCTTGACAACACACCGGAGAAGACAAAAGTCATCAAACCCAGCACCGCCTATCTGCTCACAAGCGCTATGGAGGATGTTGTGGACCACGGTACCGGTACCAGGCTTCAGCTTAACAACATGCATGTTGCCGGTAAGACAGGTACCACAGAGGGTTATAATGACCTTTGGTTTGCAGGCTATACACCGTATTACACCTGCACAGTCTGGTCAGGATATGATGACAACACGAAACTGCCTTCCGGCGATTACAGAACCTATCATCAGGATTTATGGCGCAAGGTCATGCAGAGGCTTCACGAGGACAAGACAGATACAGACTTCAAGATGCCGGCAACCGTAGAAAAAACTACCGTCTGCAGTGAGACAGGACTTCTTCCCAATTATGCCTGCCCTACTATCACGGAGTATTTTGAAACAGATGAAATTCCGAAGAAGCGGTGTAATGTACACTCCAATAAAGTATACACGCCGCCTGCAGAGGAAAGCAATGAGCCTTCCGATACACCGACGGATACGCCAACAGACAACAACGGCAATCCGCCGACGGATAACAACGGCGGCACACCAACGGATAATCCCGATGACACACCGACAGATAACCCCGGAGGCGACACACCTACGGACAATCCTGATACGCCCGATACTCCGGATACACCGGATAACCCGGACACACCGGCTCCCCCTGAGGGAGGCGGCGAGGACCCCGGCGGCGGCGAGACAGAATAACGCATAAAAAAAAGCATTTCCAACCTAATCCGATTGGAAATGCTTTTTTATTCCCTTTTATTATTTGCTGAGGATCAATTTCGCTGCGCCATAGATTCCCGCATCATTGCCCAGAGTCGCAAGTTTGATCTTTGTATCCTTGCAGGCTGTAAATGCATACTGTCTGAAATACTTTTCAACACAGTCGATCAGGACCTGTCCGGCCTTGGAAACCCCGCCGCCGATCACGATCACATCCGGGTCAGCCACACAGGAGAAGATAGCCAGTGCATTGCCCAGATAGCGTGCAAACTGATCTACCACTTTCGCTGCCAGCGCGTCTCCGTCCTTATAGGCATCGAACACATCCTTTGCTGTCACATTCTCCATACTGCGCAGTACGGATTCTTCCTGGCCGGAGGCCATGGCACGTCTCGCCAGTCTTGCGATTCCGGTTGCTGAAGCATACTGTTCCAGACACCCTTTGTTACCGCAGTTGCAAGCCTCCTCTTCCTCCATCTCCACAGATGCGTGTCCAATCTCGCCGCCGGCCCCGTGTGCGCCTGTGACCATTTTTTCATTGACAATGATACCGCCGCCTACACCGGTTCCCAGAGTGACCAAGATCAGGTTTTTAGAGCCCTGACCGCCGCCCTTCCACATCTCGCCCAGTGCTGCCACATTGGCGTCATTTCCGGCTTTTACCACAAGACCTGTCAGTTCTGCCAGTTCCTTTTCAATGTTTTTTCTGCCCCAGTGAAGATTTACCGCACAGGCGATCTCTCCGTTCTCATCTACCGGTCCGGGGATTCCGATTCCCACGCCGGCTACATCCTCTTTCGCGATTTTCTTCTCTTCCATCTTAGCCAGAATGGTTTTTGCTATATCAGGAAGGATCTCTTTCCCCTCGTTCTCCACGCGGGTCTTGATCTCCCACTTCTCTTCCACTGTGCCGTCTGTCTGAAACAGTGCACATTTTACGCTTGTTCCTCCCAGATCTATTCCAAAACACCATGCAGTCATCAGTCTTCGTCCTCCTCGTTTCTCTTCTTTGCCATATTCTCCTGTACACGGCGGTACAGCTCCTGTGCCGCATTATAGCCCATCTTTTTCTGTCTGTGATTAACAGCCGCGGATTCCACTATGACAGCAAGGTTTCTGCCCGGACGGATAGGGAGAGAATGGCATACGATTCTGTTGCCAAGAAATTCTGTATATTCCTCCTCCATACCCAGACGGTCATATTCTCTGTCCTTGTTCCACTCCTCCAGCTTGATGACAAGGTCAATAGACTGGGTGTTCTTCACGCTTTCCACACCGAACAGGGTCTTCACATCAATGATTCCGATGCCGCGCAGTTCGATAAAATGGCGGGTGATATCCGGCGCTGAACCTACCAGCGTCACATCACTGACACGACGGATCTCCACCACGTCATCACTGACAAGGCGATGTCCCCGCTTGATAAGCTCCAGAGCTGCCTCACTTTTTCCAATACCGCTCTCACCCATGATCAGCACACCTTCACCGTATACATCCACCAAAACACCGTGGATGGAAATACACGGCGCAAGCTGTACATTCAGCCAGCGGATGATCTCAGCCATAAATGTGGAGGTTGTCTGCTCTGTCACCAGAATGGGCACCTCGTATTTCATAGCCAGATCCAGCATATCTTCATCGGGCTCCGTCATGGTACTGAATATCACACAGGGAATCTGGCTGGAGACAAAACGCTCAAAAGCCTCTATTTTCTTCTCACGTCCAAGATGAAGCAGGTATGTGTACTCTACATATCCGATTATCTGTACCCGCTCATTCTCAAAATGCTCCAGATACCCTGTCAGCTGCAGTGCTGGACGGTTAATATCCGGTGTGGTGATTCTTTTTTTGGAAATATCAATATCCGGTGTCTTATTATACAGTCTTAGTTCCTGTATCAGCTTTTTCAGTTCTACACCTTTCATATGGCACGCTCTCCTTTTCATATTCTTCCTATTTAGTTTATCATAAGGCATTTGGAAGTTCAACAAGCCTGTCCAAACTATTCCTTTTTTTCTTGTTCCTCATGAAAAAAACGGTAAACAGCTTCCGCTGCCCGCTCATTCATGGAAGGAACTGCCTTTAACTCCTCAAGGGATGCCTCCCTCATCTTATCCGGCCCCTGGAACTGCTTCATAAGCGCCTTTCTTCTGGTCGGCCCAATACCGGGGATATCGTCCAGAATGGAATGTACCTGCCCTTTGCTTCTTAAGGATCGGTGGAATTCAATGGCAAAACGGTGGGCTTCATCCTGAATCCTGGTGATCAGTTTAAAACCTTCGCTGTCCCTGTCTATGGGAATCTCCTCATTGTTGAAATACAGACCTCTGGTCCTGTGCTTATCATCCTTTACCATACCGCAGACCGGAATCTGCAGGTTCAGTTTGTCCAGCACTTCCAGGGCAATATTGACCTGCCCCCTGCCGCCGTCCATCATGATCAGGTCCGGGAAACGTGTAAAACTGCCGAACTCCTCATCCAGATTTTCCTTTCTCCTGGCTTCCTGCTCATCCAGGCCGTGCACAAAACGCCGGGTCAGGACTTCTTCCATACTGGCATAGTCATTTGGTCCCTGCACAGATTTGATACGGAATTTTCGGTAATCGCTGCGTTTTGGCTTACCCTTCTCATAGACGATCATGGAACCTACAGACTGGAATCCGCTGATATTGGAAATATCATAGGCCTCTATCCGCTCCAATCCCGGCAGGGCCAGTTTGCCGGCAATCTCTTTCACAGCACCGATGGTTCTGCCCTCCTCACGCTTGATACGCTCCTTGTCCTGGCTGAGTACAAGCTCTGCGTTCCTCTGGGCCAGCTCCACCAGCTTTTCCTTGGTTCCTTTCTTCGGAATCCGTATGTGCACTTTCCTTCCCTTTCTCTTTTCCAGCCACTGAGTGATCACTTCGCGGTCCTCAATCTCCTCCTGGATCATGATTTCTTTTGGAATAAAGGGTGTTCCCGCATAGAACTGTTTCAGGAAGCTGGAAATGATCTGGGCCCGCTGGTCCTCCTTGGCAACTTTCAGGTAGAAATGATCCCTTCCTATGAGCTTGCCGCCGCGGATAAAGAATACCTGCGCCACTGCGTCCTCTCCATCCTGGGCAACCGCCACAACGTCCTTGTCCTCCCCATGCTGGTCTGTGATCTTCTGCCTCTCCCCGATCCGCTTTACACTCTGTATCAGATCCCTGTACTGGGCAGCATCCTCAAAATTCATCTCCTGGGAGGCTGCCAGCATCTTTTCTTCCAGTTCTTTTAAGATTTCCCTGTGGTTTCCGTTGAGGAAATCCAGCAGCTTATCCACCTTTTTCCTGTATTCTTCCTTTGAAATATATCCCTGGCAGGGCGCGTCACACTGATGGATCTGGTGATAGAGACAGGGGCGCTCCTTACCGATATCCTTGGGAAGATTTCTGCTGCATGTTCTGAGGCGGTAGAGCTTTGTGGTAAGCTCCACCACATCTTTCACCGCCATTGCGCTGGAGTAGGGGCCGTAATAGCGGGATTTATCTTTTTTCACTCTGCGGACGATCTGTATCCTGGGATAATCCTCCCCCACAGTGACTTTGATAAAGGGATACGTCTTGTCATCCTTCAATAGAATGTTGTATTTTGGTGTGTGTTCTTTTATGAGGTTGCACTCCAGGACCAGAGCCTCCAGCTCGGAATCTGTGATGATATATTCAAATCTGGCGATCTGCTCCACCATCTGTTCCTTACGGATTCCCAGATTACGGCTGCCCTGAAAATACTGGCGCACCCTGTTTTTCAGGCTGATGGCCTTGCCCACATAGATAATGGTGTCGTCAGCATCGTGCATGATATAGACACCGGGCCTGGCCGGCAGCTTTTTCAGTTCTTCCTCTATGTTAAACATGTATTCCTCCTCACAGCTTCCGGTTGTAAAAATATCTGTCTGCCCGGAAATATTAAAGAAAAAGAAGTTACCGCCATGCGATAACTTCCTTTATTCTATCATATCCTCCTGTTAAAAGGAACAGGTGTACGATTATTTTTTTTCTTCCTCTTCCGCTGTGCTTCCTGACACGGTGTGAATCACGGGATTCTGCTCGGGTTCCGAAACTGCGGGAGCTGCTGTCCCGTTCTCCGCATCCATCGGCCCGTTTATCGCCGGGGCTGCCGGAGCTGCTGCATCTCCTGCTGTCCCATTCTGCGCATCTGCCGGTACGTTCATCGCTGGGGCTGCTGAAGATCCGTCTTTTTCAGCAATACGTTTCTTCTCCTCCGGCTCCTTGATTCCCTTGATCTCCCTGAAAATCTTCATGAACTCTTTGCCTGTGATCGTCTCACGCTGGATCAGGAAATCAGCGATCTTATCAAGCGCTTCCCTGTTGGCACTGAGCAGGCGTTTCGCCTCATCGTAGGAAACCTTCAGAAGCTTCATCACTTCATGGTCAATCTCTGTTGCTGTTGCATCGCCGCAGTTTAACACCGCGCGGCCGTCCAGGTACTGGCTCTGGGTATCTGCAAGTCCCATAAGACCGAAACGGTCAGACATGCCGTACTGGGTTATCATGGCACGGGCCACTTTTGTAGCCTGTTCAATATCGTTGGCGGCACCTGTAGTCACAGTGTCAAACACGATCTCCTCTGCCGCACGGCCGCCCAGATATCCGACCAGCATGGCTTCCAGCTCTTTTCTGGTATTCAGGAATTTCTCTTCCTCCGGCACATGCATGACATACCCCAGTGCACCCATGGTACGCGGTACAATGGTGATCTTCTGAACCGGTTCGGAGTCCTTCTGGAGCGCGCTCACAAGAGCATGGCCCACTTCATGGTAAGAGACGATCTTGCGCTCCTCTGCGCTTAAGATCCTGTCTTTCTTCTCTTTACCTACCAGTACTACCTCCACGGCTTCCAGCAGGTCCTTCTGGGAAACTGCCTTTCTGCCGTTCTTGACAGCCAGGATAGCTGCCTCATTGATCATATTCGCCAAGTCAGATCCTACAGCTCCTGACGTTGCAAGGGCAATCGCCTCCAGATCCACGGTCTCATCCAGAGAGACGCTTTTTGCATGTACTTTGAGAATATTTACCCTGCCCTTCAGATCAGGCCTGTCTACGATAACGCGTCTGTCAAAACGTCCCGGACGCAGAAGTGCCGGGTCCAATACTTCCGGCCTGTTGGTTGCCGCAAGGATCAGAAGACCTTTTGATGTATCAAATCCATCCATCTCAGCCAGAAGCTGGTTCAATGTCTGTTCACGCTCATCATTGCCGCCGAATCTGGTATCACGTGTCTTTCCGATGGCATCGACCTCATCAATAAAGATGATACACGGGGCATTTTTCTTGGCTTCCTCAAACAGATCCCGCACACGGGAGGCACCCACACCTACGAACATTTCCACAAAGTCCGAACCGGACAGGGAGAAAAACGGAACATGGGCTTCTCCGGCCACTGCCTTGGCAAGCAGCGTCTTACCGGTTCCCGGAGGGCCTACCAGCAGGGCACCTTTGGGCAGCTTGGCACCAATGGCCGTGTATTTCCCCGGATTGTGAAGGAAATCAACCACCTCCTGGAGAGATTCCTTGGCCTCATCCTGGCCTGCCACATCCCGGAAGGTGACTCCGGTCTCTTTCTGCACATAGGCTTTGGCCTTGCTCTTGCCGACGCCGCCCATCATACCGCCGCCTTTATTCATCCGGCGGAACATAAAGCTGAACAGGGCAACCATCAAAACAACCGGTATCAAAATACTCAGCAGGCTGTATATCAGCTCTCCTGCTATGTTGGGCTGCTCCTTGTCAAAACTTTTAACACCTGCTTTTTCAAGACGTTTGGTAAGTTCACTCAAATCCTCCATCAGTGTAACCGTCTTGGTCTGCGTTGCCATGCCAGTACCATGCTTCAGGGTAACTGTCAGAGTATCGGATTTCAGAACTACACTCTCTACTTCCCCTTTGTCCAGCATTGTGATAAATTCACTGTAATCAATTTTGCTGGTATCTTTTTTGCCTATATTTGTCATCATATTCATACAGAGCAGCATGACTATGATACAAATAAGGAGCACCAAAAGGGACTGCTTATTTTGAGGACTTTTTTTATTTGGGTCCTGGTTTCTATTTTGGTTTTGATCCATCTCTTTCCTCCTATTATTATCTCTTCTATTATACGGATTGGGGCTTGATAAATCAATAAGAAGATTGTGAAAAAGCCGACACATTTATAAAACTTTTGTTAATTTCCCTGTTATTCTGTGTAATCTGAACAAAATGATATATTTTTCCCTTAGCTACTGGAATTTCCTCTATCTTTTGTAGTATACTATGGAAGGCGACATCACATACCCCAATATTTTGTAGAATAGAGGCATAGAAAAAAATGAAAATCGGATTTGATAATGACAAGTATTTGTCCATGCAGTCAGAACACATCCGCCAGCGGATCAATCAGTTTGACAACAAACTGTATCTGGAATTCGGCGGAAAGCTTTTTGACGACTACCACGCATCCAGGGTTCTGCCCGGCTTTGCCCCTGACAGTAAGCTTCGCATGCTGATGCAGCTCAGCGATCACGCAGAGATCGTTATTGTTATCAGCGCCGGTGATATTGAGAAAAATAAAGTCCGCGGGGATTTAGGCATTACTTATGATATTGATGTGCTCCGCCTGATAGACGCCTTCAGAGGCAGAGGCTTTTATGTGGGAAGCGTTGTCATCACCCAGTATTCCGGGCAGAACAGCGCCAATAAATACAAAGACAAGCTGGAAAAACTGGGCATCAAAGTTTATCTGCACTATCCCATAGAAGGATACCCCAGCAATATTCCCCTCATCGTCAGTGATGAAGGCTACGGCAAAAACCAATACATTGAAACCACCAGACCCCTTGTGGTTGTCACAGCACCCGGTCCCGGAAGCGGAAAAATGGCCACCTGTCTGTCCCAGCTCTACCACGAGCACAAAAGAGGGGTCCATGCAGGCTATGCAAAATTCGAGACCTTCCCAATCTGGAATATCCCGCTGAAGCATCCGGTAAACCTGGCATACGAAGCGGCGACAGCAGACTTGAATGACGTAAATATGATTGACCCCTTCCATCTGGACGCTTACGGTGAAACTACGGTAAACTATAACCGAGATGTGGAGATTTTCCCTGTGCTGAGTGCAATCTTCGAGCGCATCTTCGGACAGTGCCCATATCAGTCCCCAACTGATATGGGTGTCAATATGGCAGGAAACTGTATCATTAACGACGAAGCCTGCAGGGAAGCCTCTAAACAGGAAATCATCCGCCGTTACTATCAGGCCATTGACGGCCAGGCTGAAGGGACCCGCACACAGGAGGAAGTTTTCAAGCTGGAACTTCTCATGAAACAGGCCCATATTTCCACAGAAGACCGCAAGGTCACATCAGCGGCTCTTTTAAGAGCCGAAGTGACAGGATTCCCTGCCGCTGCGCTGGAGCTGGAGGACGGCCGCATTATCACAGGAAAGACCTCCGATCTGCTGGGCGCCTCCGCTGCACTGCTGCTCAATACCTTAAAGGAGCTGGCAGAGATACCTCATGAGACCCATGTTATTTCCCCGGCCTCCATTGAGCCTATCCAGAAGCTGAAAACAGCCTATCTCGGAAGCAAGAATCCTCGCCTGCACACAGATGAGGTGCTTATCGCCCTTTCAAGCTCCGCTGCAACCAGCGATGTAGCTAAGAAAGCACTGGAACAGCTTCCAAAGCTGAAAGGCTGCCAGGTACATTCCTCTGTGATGCTGTCCGCTGTGGACAGGACTATTTTCCAGAAGCTGTCTGTGCAGCTTACCTGTGAACCGGTCTACGAACACAAAAGATTATATTAAAACCAAGCATAAAAACAGCACACCATATTCTGCATGGGGTGCTGTTTTTATATAAAAATCTTATTTTTTATTCCTCATAACCGTTCGGATTGTTTGACTGCCATTTCCAGGAATCCGCACACATTTCCTTGATCCCGAATTCCGCTTTCCATCCCAGTTCTTTTTCCGCTTTCTCTGCACTGGAATAGCAGGTGGCAATATCGCCTGCACGGCGGTCTTTGATCACATACGGGATTTTTACGCCGGTTGCTTCCTCAAAGTTTTTCACAATGTCGAGAACGCTGTAGCCGATGCCGGTTCCCAGATTGTAAACCTTCAGGCCTGCTTTCTCCTCAATCTTCTTCAGGGCTTTCACATGGCCCTTTGCCAGGTCTACCACATGTATGTAATCGCGCACGCCGGTTCCGTCCGGGGTGTCATAGTCATTGCCGAATACGCCCAGTTCTTTTAATTTACCCACAGCTACCTGTGTGATATATGGCATCAGGTTGTTAGGGATTCCGTTGGGGTTCTCTCCGATCATGCCGCTCTTATGGGCTCCGATGGGGTTGAAGTAACGCAGAAGCACTACATTCCATTCCGGATCAGCTTTCTGGATATCCATTAAGATCTGCTCCAGCATGGATTTTGTCCAGCCATAAGGGTTGGTGCACTGTCCTTTCGGACACTCTTCTGTGATAGGCACAAAAGCCGGGTCCCCGTATACGGTTGCGGAGGATGAGAAAATGATATTTTTTACGCCATGTTTTCTCATGACATCCACCAGAGTCAGGGTTCCTGCAATATTATTCTCATAATATTCCCAGGGTTTCTGTACAGATTCCCCTACAGCCTTCAGCCCTGCAAAATGGATACAGGAATCAATACTCTCTTTCTCGAAAACAGCATTCAGTGCATCCCTGTCAAGAATGTCTGCCTTATAAAAGGTAACCGGTTTGCCTGTGATCTTCTCCACTCTCTGTAAAGACTTCTCACTGGAGTTACTGAGGTTGTCCAGTACCACTACATCATATCCTGCAGTCTGCAGTTCCACTACCGTATGGCTTCCGATGTAACCAGCACCGCCTGTCACTAAAATTGCCATTTTACAACTCCTCCTTCTAACTATCCTGTTTTAAAACATATTTTCTGTTCATAACTACTTTAACACTTTTTTCCTGAAAAGAAAAGGAAAATTTTTCTCTACCTGTATTTATCTACAATGGCATTCATGGCTGAGAGCTTTTTCTCCATATCCGCAACCAGCTTGAACTGTGTACGGCACCGGTCCAGATTATGACCCTCCCGGTGTGTCTTGAAATAAATGTCCCCGTCCAGATAATCGGCCAGAAAGCGCATTCCGCATTCATATGTCATAACCATGGCGCCTATGGGCAGCATGTCCAGCTCCTTATCTGTCAGACTGCCTGCGCAGCCCTCCACAAATCCCTTTGTATACAGCTCAAACAATTCCATGTCACATGAGACTTTGGACAAATCCTTCTCATCCTCATCCGCAGTGCTGGCGCCGAAACGGATGGAATCCCCGAAATCATTGACTGCCAGTCCCGGCATTACCGTATCCAGGTCAATGACACAGATTGCCCTGCCTGTCTTATCATCTATCATAATATTGTTGAGCTTTGTATCATTGTGGGTCACTCGAAGAGGCAGCTTCTTCTCAGCCTGCAGCTCCCCCAGCACATGGGCCAGGTTCTCCCGCTCCAGCACAAACCGGATCTCCCTCTGCACGCTGCCGGCGTAACCGCAGGTATCACGTTCCACGGCCGCCTTAAAATCCTCAAGCCTGCTTGCCGTGTTGTGGAAATTTACGATCGTCTCGTGCAGGGTCTCTGCCGGATAATCCGACAGCATTCCCTGGAAATGCCCGAAAGCAACTGCACTCTGGTAGAAATCTTCTTTGTTCTCCACCTTGTCATAACAGCTTGCGCCCTCGATGAACAGATACGCTCTCCAGTAATCACCGGCACGGTCCAGATAATAAGGCCTTCCGTCCCTGGCATGGATAATGTTCAGGGTCTCCCTGTCGGCATCTCCGCCGTTTGCCAGAATCTTCTTCCTGAGCCAGGATGTGACACCCACAATATTCTCCATCAGCTCCACAGGTTTGTGGAAAATACTCTTATTCATCCTCTGGAGGATATATCTCCTCCTGCCCTGCTCCGTCTCAAATACCAGACGGAAGGTATCATTTATATGTCCGCTGCCGTATGGAATCTCCTCCACCAGCTTTCCCGGAAATGCAAAGTTCTCAATTACCTCTCTGCGTATCAGTTCCTCGCCGCTCACTTGTTATTCCTCCCAAAGTTTCTCCGGATAGAGGCCGCTTTCTTTTAATGTTCTGATGGCAGCAACTACCACCGGCTTATCCTCTTTATATGTAACACCGTACCATTTATCCATGGATTTGAGGACTTCCACTGTAGCCTTGTCTTCTGCCAGCAGCTCACCCACCACTGAGGGCAGGAAATACTCACACTTCATGGGATTGCTCTGCAGGTTTTTCTCAAGGAACAGGGGGAATCTGTCTCCAAGCTCTTTCAGTATGCTGGCTGTAAAGCCCCACATATTCATGGAAACCGTGCTTCCCTTTGGAATCTCTGTCCATGTTCTGCCTTCATCCTCTGTGTAAGCCGCTCCATCCGGCCGCTTCTCAATATGGGTCCTCTCATGGATTCCCACAAGATAATGGTTTTCGTCTGTCTCGCAGACGCCTCTTGCCACGTGTCCGTTCTCCGTGAGAGTATTCTCCAGCACATAGCCAACCATGGTATAACGGTATTTGTCATTGTCCTCATGTGTGGTCAGGTAATCATAGATCATCCGAAAGGCATGGGCACCGTAGTAATCATCTGCGTTGATGACTGCAAAAGGCGCATCCACCACGTCCATACAGCTAAGTACCGCGTGTCCGGTTCCCCAGGGTTTTACCCTGCCCTCGGGCACTGAAAATCCCTCCGGAATATTCTCCAGCTCCTGGAATACATATTCCACCTGGATATGTCTGCTCAGACGGTCACCGATCGCCTCACGGAAATCCTTCTCATTGGCTCTCTTTATTATAAATACTACCTTTTTAAATCCTGCCTTCACTGCGTCATAGATGGAAAAATCCATAATGATATGCCCCTGTTCGTCAATGGGGTCAATCTGTTTCAGGCCGCCGTAACGGCTTCCCATCCCTGCTGCCATAACTACTAATACCGGTTCTTTCATCTTCATTGCTCCTCCTTACGAATGCATTTTCCGGATGCAGGTTATCTCTTTGTTCCTGCCTGTTACCCATTATACTACACATCCTTTTTTTTCACCACATGTAAAAGCAATGGAAAGATACACTTTTTCAGTATACCATATTTGTACGATTGTTCTTTACACAATTTGATATGTTATTTATCTTAATAAATTCTTAAATTATATTTTTCTGCAGAAATCTACAATTTTTGACGATTTTTTTATGCATATAACACTATAAATAGAGTAAGCGCATCTAAATTTGACAAGTTATATTCTACAGGCAGACATAATATTTTTACTGGAAATGCAATCTGATTGTACAAATGCGGTTTTTGTTTTGACCTGGTGATATTTCTGATTATAGACAGCACCCCCTGCATTTCTTGCTGTTTTTTTTCCGTAATAGTCCAACTGACGAAACTGTATGGTTTTTCTGAAAAAGTTGTTTTATAATGTATTCATGCTATGGAGGTGTCTTATGCCGTTTGAAAGTCTTGAATTAAGAGAAGATATCAGTATCTCCAAAGTTGTCACCATACACTATTTTGAATATATGAGTGACTTTAGCTTTCCCGGTGAATCCCATAATTTCTGGGAATTTCTCTGCGTTGACAAGGGAGAGGTAGATATCATGGCAGGTGACCGGCCCCACACACTGAAAAGGGGACAGATCGCTTTCCACAAACCAAATGAATTCCACAGTCTGAAGGCCAATGGCCGGATCGCGCCAAACCTGGTGGTCATTTCATTTGAATGTAACTCTCCGGCTATGCAGTATTTTGAGGAACTGATCACAGATATCAGTGAGACAGCCCGCTATCTCATGGCCCAGATCATCTATGAGGCAAGACGATGCATCGCCACACCGCTTGATGACCCGTATACCACACATATGGAGCGGCTCCCGGAAGCTGCATTCGGTTCAGAACAGCTCATCAAGCTTTATCTGGAGCAGCTCCTCATACACCTTGTGAGAGAGCAGATGAAAGGCCGCAGCACAGCGCCTGCTGTTGTCAAATCCATCAAGCAGAAAAACGATGCCATCATTTATAAGCGGATCACCACTTACCTGGAAGAACATATCCGCGAACATCTGACCATTGACGAGATCTGCAGGGCAAACCTCATCGGGCGTTCCCAGCTTCAAAAACTTTTCCGGGAGCAGAACCAGTGCGGTGTCATTGAATATTTCTCACGGCTTAAAATCGAGCTGGCCAAACAGCTCATACGGGAGAACCATCACAATTTCACCCAGATATCAGACTTTCTCGGCTATACTTCCATCCATTATTTTTCCAGGCAGTTTAAAAAGCTTGCAGGCATGACCCCTTCCGAATATGCCTCATCCATCAAGCTGCTTGCCGAAAGGCCATAATTCTGAAACTTCTTTCAGAATTTTATCATTGTTTTACAAGACTATTCATATTATAATGAAGAAAAAGAGCACGGTTCAATGGGGGCTCGCAATAAAGGAGAATGTGTTATGAAAATCTACAGAACAAAAGACTACGATGAAATGAGCAAAAAGGCAGCACACATCATTGCTGCTCAGATTGTATTAAAACCTGACTGCGTTCTCGGTCTGGCTACCGGATCAACACCGGTGGGCACATATAAGAACCTGGTGGAATGGTATAAAAACGGAGATTTGGACTTCTCCACACTTTCCTCCTGCAATCTCGATGAATACAGAGGCTTAAGCCCGGAAAATGACCAGAGCTACCGTTACTTCATGAACACAAACCTGTTCGACCATGTAAATATCCGCAAGGACCACACCTTCGTGCCGGACGGACTGCAGGAGAACAGTGACCAGGCCTGCCAGATGTATGAGCAGATTATCCGTGACTTAGGCGGTATTGACCTGCAGCTTCTGGGCCTTGGCCACAACGGACACATCGGCTTCAACGAGCCAGCAGAGGACTTCCCGAAGATCACACATTGTGTTGACCTGACAGAGAGCACCATCCAGGCCAACAAGCGTTTCTTTGAAAAAGAATCCGACGTACCGAGACAGGCTTACACCATGGGAATCGGCACCATCATGAGCGCAAAGAAGATCCTTGTTGTGGTAAGCGGTGAGGACAAAGCGGAAATCCTGAACAAGATCATCAATGGACCTATCACACCCCAGGTTCCTGCATCCATTCTGCAGCTTCACCCGGATGTGACCATCGTTGCCGACAATGCAGCACTTTCCAAAGTAAAATAATCTGTAACTGTTCAGTCAGGTCAGCGCATTTACTGCGCTGACCGTGCAAAAGAGTAGTGGCGGCAGGTATTCGCCCCATCGCGAAGCGATTTTTAATGGGCGAATACCCGTAACTATTCAGCTGGCTGAATAGTTACAATAATCTTTGACCATCTCTTTTATTTTAAAAGAGGGAACAGCCATCTTGACTGCTCCCTCTTTTTTATCATATCCTTTTATCTCATTTTCAAAAGTTCTTTCATTTTCAGCTTGTTCCCATAATGCAGAACGGAGGCGCTGTACACTCTTATGGACACTGCTGCGATCACAAGGATAAAGATGAGCAGAAGTCCCATGGAGACTGCCAGATCCCCGGCTTTCATCCCTCCGGTCAGAAGAGTGAACGGCACAGAGAAGGGGGAGGAAAACGGCAGGTACATGGCAAACTTGGTAAGTCCGCTGCTTCCGCCTCCTGCAATAGCTGTGAAATACCCCAGATAAAAGCTTCCAAGGCTGATGAACATCACAGGCATCATGGCAGAATTCAAATCTTCCACTTTGCTCACAGCCGCGCCGCACACAGAGTTCATCACTGCGTACAGGGAATATCCGAGGACAAAATAAACCAGTAAGATCAACAGGGTGAACGGCGTAATACTTGAAAAATCAATGGGCACTCCGCCTATGTTAAAATTGGAAGGAACAAAAGCGGTATAACATATAAGGGCAAAGACAATGATCCCCACCATCTGAAGAAGTCCCAGTACACCCATTGCCAGACATTTTCCGATCAGGATCCTGGACGGCTTTGCAGAGACGACCAGGGTCTCCATCACACGTGATGTCTTCTCAGACGCCACGGACATAGCCACGCCGTATCCATAATAATATACTGCGAAAAACATGATAAATACCACAGCAAGACCCAGAATATAACCTGTAATGTCCATATCACCTGCTGCTTCCTCCGTGTATGGCAGGGAAATGGTGGACCTGGCTATGGTTTCACCGTCAACACCGCTCTCCTCCAGGATATTCTTCTGCCATATTTTATTACAGATATCCGATATTTTCTGGGAGCTTATGCCCTTCATGAAATTGGCATTCACCACACGGATATAGGGTAGACCGTCCTTCTCCTCAATGGAGATCAGAGAATTGTTCTCATTCTCCCTGATATCGCTGCGGATACCTTCCTCCTCTTCCTTTGCCGCTGTCTTAAAATTCCTGTCCGGATATACACTTTTCAGGGTATCCAGATTCTTCTCAAAAATCCCTGTCTGGTCAACCAGATAGCAGATGGCCGCGTCATCGCTTACAGCCGCCTGTTCTGCGGAATTTTCCGTACCGGTCTGTTCTTCCTCCCCGCTGCCCTTCACTGCGGAAATAATACGGGGGGCCAGACACAGGGCCAGCACCATGATCATAATGATCACGGTAGATACAATGAAGGCCTTCTTTCTGGCAGCCTCTTTTAAGGTATATGCAAATACGGTTGTTATCTGTCTCATTCTGTCTCCCCTGCCTTTCTGACAAAAATCTCCTGTAGAGATGGTTCCCTGATTTCAAATTTGTCGGGATAGATTCCCGCGTCCAGCATTCTCTTCAGAAATCTGTGTGCCATCTCATCTCCGTCAATTTTATACTCTGTCTCAGCGGCACGTTTTTCAAAGACCTGAAGGCCTTCCTCCTGTGCCATTCCATCCACATCTGCATTGACTGTGACGCATAGATTTGTATGCCCAAAGGCTGACTTTATCTCTTTTAAATTACCCTGCAGGATTGTTCTGCCACGGTTCAGGATCAGAAGATTCTTACAATATTCCTCCACAGTCTCCATCTGGTGGGTGCTCAGGATAATGTATTTCCCTTCGTCCACAAGCTCAGACACCAGATCCCTGAGCATCTTTCCGTTCACCGGGTCCAAACCCGAGAATGGTTCATCCAGAAAAACAAGCCTTGGGTTGTGGATGATCGCAGAGATGAGCTGGATCTTCTGCTGGTTTCCTTTTGAGAGCTTTTCGGCCGGCATGTTTTTATACTCCATAACCTCAAGGCGTTCCATATAGCCAAGAGCCGCCTTCTTCGCTGCTTCCCGCTTCATGCCCCGGAGCATGCCGAAATAGACAAGCTGTTCCAGAACCTTTGTCTTCATATAGATGCCGCGCTCCTCCGGCAGATAACCGAAAGCCAGCGTCTCCCTGTTAATTTTCCTGCCGTTCCACTGGGCTTTCCCCTCATCAGCTTCCATGATACCCAGTATTGTCCGGATCGTTGTGGTCTTTCCGGCTCCATTGGTTCCCAGAAGGCCAAATACCCCCGGTGTCTCCATGGAAAAAGACAGGTGGTCAACCGCGGTTTTTTCTCCGAACCGCTTCGTCAGATTTTCCACTACTAAACTCATATACTCCTCCTTGTTTCATACCTCTTAACGTTTCTTTTCATAGCTGCACATATATAGAACATTCTGGAACGTCCAGATAATTCCCAGTATAAGAAATGGCAGTACGCCAATGTCTACCGCAACAGTCAGCATCAGCATAAAAATAAAGATTCCTGTGTACAGAACAAAGGAATTTTTGTAGACAATATAGGCCGCTTCATACATCCTGGCCTTTTCCTGTTCATCACAGCTTCCGACCCAATCCCGGTTAAAATGAAGGGAAAGGGCATTTCCTTTTTTCTCAGGGTTCATTTTCTTGGTCTGCTCCACCAGCAGATGCTCTGAAAAAGCACACCACAGACTGTACAGTACAAACAGCGTTGACATGACTACAATGTTGGGCAGACTCTGTGCTCTGTGAAACGCATAGACAATGTTAACGCCGCTCAGCACCATTGTGATGGTAGCACAGCATGTTATGATTCCCTGACAGCGGTTGTTGTACTTTTCTATCTGTTCCGCTATCTCGTCATCCTCTCCATCCCAGTCCCGGCATTTCTTTCTGACACTCATAACCATATATATATTGGCAATACTGCCCAAAATGGACATAAGTACGATCAGATAAAAGGCGCCCCTGCCAATGACACTTTCCAAAAACCTGCCCAATTCCTCCACATCCCTGCCGTGATCGCCGATGACTAAAGCTCCGACACCGCCGAAGAGACCACTGACCAGAATGATTATCATAAATTCCAGATATCCTTTTTTCTCTTTTCTATTCCTATTCATTCCCGTCCTCCACATACCAAAAAATATCCTCCACAGACGCTCCGCATTCTTTGGCTATTTTAAGCGCCAGCGTAACAGACGGAGAGTAATCTCCACGCTCGATCAGGCTGATGGTCTGCCGGGATGCTCCGACACGCCGCCCCATTTCCTGCTGGTTGATATCCAGTTTTGCCCTGTATTCTTTCAGGCGGTTGTGCAACGACATTCCCACCCCTCCTTTATGACAAAATCCTTTGTCATTTTGACAACTTTTCTTGTCATTGATTATAGCACCTGACAAAGATAGTTGTCAACCGGATATATAAAAAAACGGTGATGCCGCTGTTATATGGCAGAAGCCCAGCAGCGTGATCACCGTTTCGCACTGTTTTATTTCATTGATACCTGGTTATCGATACAGATAATCCTCGTTTTTCCGTTTTTCCCATATATACAAAACCACCAGGACACCTGCACATACCAGGGTACCGAGAAAGATTCCCAACACACTGAAATTAATTACAGATATCACCTGTCCGCTGAAGTTAATGATAAAATGGCAGAGCATGGATGCCTTCAGGGTACCGTATTTCTTAACCAGTCTGCCCAGGATCAGACCCATTAAAAAGGCATAACAGCCCTGTATCAGATTCATATGGTAAAGGCCGAAAAACAACGCCTGGAGGAAATTCGCCGCCCAGAAAGGAAAGCTTCTCTCCAGTATTTTCAGACAGAGCCCGCGCATGAGAAGCTCTTCCGCCAGGGGTGCCATCACGACCACATAGAACATAGACAGTATGGATGGCTCCGCCATGCCCAGCCCTTTCATCACTTCCATATAATGCCCCATCAGATTTGGTGCCACCACTGCAAGTATATTGAGAAGGCTGGTGACCGCAAACTGGATGAACAGGGCCACAAAAAAGATTCCCAGAATTGCGCCTGAGTTAAGAGCGGCCTTGTGGCCTCTCTCCAGATAAGCGGCACGTCTGTCAGCCATCACCCTGCGGTACCAGAAATATCCCGCCAGCAGAAAGATCCCGTAGGAGGCAGCACTGACAATATACACATACTGGTTCACCACATAATCCATGACCGGCGACTGGTACACATGGATCGCGGTCATAAATTGGCCTGTCAAAAGTATAAGAACCTGTCCGCCCAATGCCGCGGCAATCTGAATGATATACATAAGGGCAATGGGTGTCAGACTCAGCAGCAGTGTCTTTGCTTTTTCTATCATTCCTTGTTATGCCTCCAGGTCTTTAAAATGGAACTGCTTTTTGCCGCCCGCGTAGTCCCCCACAATCTGTCCGCTGCCGAACAGTTTATATTTATATGTCACAAGCCCCTCCAGTCCCACGGGACCCCGGGCATGGATTTTACCGGTACTGATTCCCACTTCCGCGCCGAATCCGTAGCGGAAACCGTCAGCAAACCGCGTGGAGCAGTTCTGATATACACCGGCAGAATCCACAAGCTGCATAAAGGTCAGCGCAGTGTCCCTGTTCTCTGTGATAATGCAGTCTGTGTGATGGGAGCCGAACCGGTTAATGTGTTCCACTGCTTCCTGTACACTGTCCACCAGTTTCACAGATAACACCAGATCCAGATACTCTGTATCAAATGCGTCCTCCTCCATGATTTCACAGGGAATGATTTCTGCCACTTCACGGGTTCCTCTCACTTTTACATGGTTCTCTCCCAGAGCTTTGCTTATGACCGGCAGAAACTCCTCTGCTGCCTCTCTGTTTACAAGCAGCGTTTCCACAGCGTTGCAGGCTGCTGTATACTGTGTCTTGGCATCTATGATAATGGGGACTGCCTTTTCCTTATCGTAACATGCATCCACATAAATATGGCACACCCCGTCGGCATGACCCATAACCGGTATTTTCGTATTGTTCATAATATACTGTACAAACTGATTGGAACCTCTGGGAATGAGCAGATCTACTGTCTCATGGCAGGACAGCAGTTCGTCGATCTCATTATGAAGCTCGGCCTGCAGCATACACCCTTCCGGCACGCCTTCATGCA
The DNA here is from genome assembly GCF_037000545.1 of Blautia sp. JLR.GB0024. NCBI lineage: Bacteria > Bacillati > Bacillota > Clostridia > Lachnospirales > Lachnospiraceae > Blautia > Blautia sp. JLR.GB0024. The sequence continues at coordinate 28,293 of NZ_JBANBF010000027.1, forward strand.
CGGCTGCCTGATAGATGATCTCAAACAGAACTTTGTTGGTCCTCGCTGTCTCTTTGCCGCCTTTTAAGATGGCACAGTTCCCACTCTTTAAACAGAGGGAAGAAATCTGTACCAGCGCGTCCGGCCTGGCTTCAAATATGATGCCGATCACACCGATGGGACACGTCACCCGGTAAAGTTCCAGACCTTTATCCAGTTCCCTGGCAAGCTGCACCTTTGAGAGCGGGTCCGGCAGTTTGATGAGTTCAGCGATTCCGGCGGTTACATCCTGCAGCTTATGCTCATCGAATTTCAGTCTTTTCATCACAGCTGCCGCGATCCCTGCCTTTTCAGCCGCTTCCATATCCTCATGATTAGCTTTGAATATGGCTTCCCGGTTAGCAAGAAGAGCGATTCTTACTGCCTCTAAAGCGGCATTTCTCTGCTCCCCGCTGAGGGCTGCCATGCGGAAACTGTCCTGTTTCATTTTTCTGGTTGCTTCTTTTATATTCATAGGTCTATCCTCCTGTTCTGTTTTGCTCTCTGTTACCATTCGATTTTCTCCACCGGTATGGGGTGGTCATTTTTTGTTATCTCTGTCACTTTACCGCTCCTGAATCGGATCACACGGTCAGCCATGGGGGCCAGCGCAGAGTTGTGGGTAATGATAATAACAGTCATATGTTCCTTGCGGCAGGTGTCCTGCAAAAGCTGCAGAATCTGTTTGCCTGTATTATAGTCCAGGGCACCTGTGGGTTCATCACAGAGTAAAAGCTTGGGGTTCTTGGCGATCGCCCTGGCAATGGCTACCCTCTGCTGCTCACCGCCGGAGAGCTGTGCCGGAAAATTAGATGTCCGCTCCGCAAGCCCTACTTTTCCCAAAACAGTGGCCGGGTCCAGGGAATCTTTGCATATCTGTACAGCCAGCTCTACATTTTCAAGGGCGGTTAAGTTTGGAACAAGGTTATAGAACTGAAATACAAAGCCCACGTCATTGCGTCTGTATGTGACCAGATCCTTTGCTTTATATTCATTTACATGTCTGCCGTCCACAATGACCTCTCCCTCGGTGGCACTGTCCATACCGCCCAGAATATTAAGAGCTGTGGTCTTCCCTGCTCCCGATGCACCCAAAATCACCGCCAGCTCGCCTTTTTCCACAGAAAAACTGGCGTCATCCAGAGCTCTGATCTCCACTTCATTTTTACTGCCGTATATTTTTTTCACATGTTGGAATTCTATAAATGACATGCTTCTATCCTTCCTGCATTCTAAATAAAAACGCCTCTGCCGTTAGGCACCACTGCCGTTAAGCACACTCCGGCCCTGGGGCCAGATGTTATTTCCCATTATATCTCCATTTTGACCGGGCCGCAATCAGGTTTTTCAACAGGAGGGGGTATTTTTGATTTCTTTTACTTTTTTCTTTATTTATATTGACTTTTTGGTCTATTCATATTAATATATGAACAGATATTCATATGTTTAATATACTATAGTTACATAGATAGAAAAATAGATTTGGAGGGACTGAATATGAAGCAGGAAAAGAAAGCCTCTTCCGGTGAACTGCGGAAGCCTGAAGGTGAGAATGTTCATCAGCAGACGCATGATGAGCATTGCGGCTGTGGCTGTGAACACAGCCATGACGGTCATTCTCATGAACATACACACGAGCATACGCATGGCGAGCTTTGCGATTGTGGCTGTGACCATGACCATGGCGGTCATTCTCACGAACATACACATGAGCATACGCATGGCGAGCTTTGCGATTGTGGCTGTGACCATGACCATGGCGAACATTGCGACTGCGGCTGCGACCATGACCACGGCGGCCACTCTCACGGACATGCGGGCTCACATCACACCCCCGGGCATCCGGCGGACTGCCAGTGTGAACTCTGCCATCCACATGAGGAATACTGCGATATCTGCGGCGAAAGCCTTGCCAACTGCAGGTGCCATATGCCTGATGCCGACTGTGAAAAGAAAGTTTATATTTTAAAAAATCTGGGCTGCGCAAACTGTGCTGCCAAAATGGAGGCCAAAATCAAAGAGCTTCCCGGTGTGGAATACGCCTCCATTACATTTGCCACCAGTCAGCTCAGACTATCAGCCAGAGACCACGCCGCTCTGCTGCCGCGTATCCGGGAAATCTGTACTTCCATAGAATCCCAGGTTGAAGTGGTACCCCGTTTTAAAATGCCCGGTTCTTTTACCACGAAAACATACCTGATCGACAATCTGGGCTGCGCCCACTGCGCATCCAAAATGGAGGAAAAGATAAACGCCCTCCCTGAAGTGTCAAGTGCCACTCTGACATTTGCCACACGCCAGCTCCGCATTACCGCCAGACGAGATCCCGACCTTCTGCTGGACCGGATCCGGAAAATCTGTACAGATATTGAGGATGGTGTGACCATCAAGCCAAAAGACACCACTCCGAAAAGCGCAGACACGCTTCCCATTCAGGATGTCGTGCCCGCCACAAGAGTGCTCTCACAGGATACCAAAACCATTCTGGCCCTCTGCACCGGCGCTGTCCTTTTCATTGCAGGGGAAGTGCTGGAGCAAATGGGTATGGAGCTGCCTTCCCTCGTGGTACTGCTTACTGCCTATGTCCTGCTTGGCGGAAGAATCGTGCTGACGGCACTCCGCAACCTGACAAAAGGCCACGTATTCGATGAAAATTTCCTGATGAGTGCCGCTACCATCGGCGCTATTGTCATCCAAGAATATCCGGAAGCCGTGGGCGTTATGCTGTTCTACCGCATCGGAGAATATTTCGAGCACAAAGCAGTTGAGAGAAGCCGCTCCCAGATCATGGATGCGGTGGATATGAGACCCGAGACAGTCACCCTGGTAATCGGTGATGACACAAAGACCATAGCCGCCCAGGATGCTGAGGTGGGGGATATTATCCTGATCCGCCCCGGCGACCGGATCCCTCTGGACAGCGTGGTCATTGAAGGAGAAAGCCGCATTGACACTTCCCCGGTGACCGGAGAACCGGTACCTGTCAAAGCAGGATTCGGAGATGAACTGACTTCCGGCTGTGTCAATACCTCCGGACTTTTAAAGGTACGTGTTGAAAAAGTGCTGGAGGAATCCATGGTAACACGCATTTTGGATTCCGTGGAAAATGCTGCTGCCAGCAAACCTAAAATTGACCGTTTTATCACACGTTTTGCAAGGGTATACACACCTTTTGTAGTATTTCTTGCACTGGCAACCGCTGTCATACCATCCCTGATAACAGGGGACTGGAACCACTGGGTATACACAGCACTCACCTTCCTGGTGATCAGTTGTCCATGCGCCCTGGTTTTAAGCGTTCCTCTTGCATTTTTCTCCGGTATCGGAGCCGGCTCCAAGCGAGGCATCCTATTCAAAGGCGGTATCTCCCTGGAAGCCATGCGCAATGTAAATGCAGTTATTATGGATAAAACAGGAACCCTGACGGAGGGTAACTTCGTCCTGCAGACGGTTCTTCCCGCAGACTCTGTAAACGCAGATACCCTGCTGGAACTCTGTGCAGCCTGTGAATCCACCTCCACCCATCCCATTGCGCACAGTATCGTCTCAGCAGCACAGGGAAAAGGAATGACAGTCACACGGCCTGATACCGTGGAGGAGATTGCAGGCTGCGGCATACACGCAGTCATAAACGGTTCCCAAGTACTCTGCGGAAACCGCAGATTGATGGAAAAATTCCATGTTTCTATGGAAAACATTACAACAGACGGACTCGGTGCAGAAGTATTTGCAGCTAAGGACGGCACTTACATCGGCTGTCTTATCATCGCCGACACCCTGAAAGGGGACGCCAAATCCGCAGTCAAAAAAATAAAGGATATGGGCATCACACCTGCCATGCTCACCGGCGATGCCCGGGAAACCGCTGAGGCTGTTGCCAGAGCAGCTGGTATCGACGAAGTACGCGCCCGTCTCCTGCCTCAGGATAAGCTGAACGAACTGACGCGCCTGCGCAGCACATACGGCTCCGTCATGTTTGTAGGTGACGGAATCAACGATGCTCCCGTACTGGCCGGTGCGGATGTAGGTGCTGCCATGGGAAGCGGTGCGGATGCCGCCATAGAGGCCGCCGACGTGGTATTTATGAATTCTTCCATGGAGGCCGTTCCCCAGGCACTGTCTATCGCAAGAGCCACCAGCCGTATATCCTGGCAGAATGTAATTTTCGCCCTGGTGATCAAGGTTCTGGTCATGATACTTGGCCTTTTCGGATTTGCCTCCATGTGGATGGCAGTCTTTGCCGACACCGGTGTGGCAATCCTGTGTGTATTAAATTCTATCCGCATTCTTTACAGAAAAAATCTGTGATATGCGTTGGCAGATTTTCTGCCAAAAGAGAGGCTGTGTTCCGTCTGAATATTCAGCGGAGCACAGCCTCTCATTTACATCTGCTTTCTCACGATTTTATATTCATCATTCATCTGGAAGTAAGGACAGTTCTGGAATGTGTTCGTCATGAACCTGCCCATCTCGTCCTCATCCAGGTCCACATCACAGGTGTAATATCCGTATTCTTCGTCATAGACGTAATTGCTGCAATACTCACAGTTGGCTGTTTTCTTTTTCCCCATTTTCCGCTCCCTTTCCATCTCTTTTGAGTTAGGTATAGCAGAATCTTTTCTTTTTGTCAAATATCACTATATTTTTCCTATAAATTACAGAAAAATTTATGATTCTATGATTTAAAAATAATGCAAGTGGTGTTATAATGATTGGACGATATCCCTTTATAAAATCTTTATGTCAGGTATATTTTTTTTATACAATTTTAATCTCTGGAGGAAGTTATGAAAATCATCATTTTAGGCAGTGGTAAAGTGGGCCGTACCCTTGCCGAACAACTCAGCAACGAAGGACACAATATAGTTATGGTCGATATCATCGCCAAAAAGGTCCAGGACATTACAGAAGACGCAGATATCATGGGCGTGCTGGGCAATGCATCCAGTATCAACACCCTGCTGGATGCCGGCATTGAGACTGCCGATATCCTGATCGCTGTGACCGGTTCTGACGAACTGAATCTTCTCTGCTGCCTGATCGCAAAAAAAGTCAGCAAATGTCACACCATTGCCAGGGTCCGAAACCCTGTGTACAGCAAGGAAATCGGGTTTATCAAAGAGCGTCTGGGCATTTCCATGATCATCAATCCCGAACATGCCGCCGCTATTGAAATATCCAGGCTGCTGCGTTTTCCCTCTGCCATCAAAATCGATACATTTGCAAAGGGCAGGGTAGAGCTTTTGAAATTCAAAGTAAAACCTGAATTTCACTTAGACCAGATGACCGTCATGGAAGTAGCGGAACGCTACAAGAACAATATCCTCATATGTGCCGTAGAGCGCGGAGACGAGGTAAGTATTCCCTCCGGTAATTTTGTATTGAGAGACAACGACATTATCTCTATCATTGCCTCCCCTGTCAATTCCGCACTTTTCTTCAAGAGAATCGGAATCCACACACACCAGGTCAAGAGCACCATGATCGTGGGAGGAGGTACCCTTTCCTATTATCTGGCCAAGCTTCTGCTCGCCATGAAGATCCGGGTACTGATCGTGGAAGCCAATAAGGACCGCTGCGAACAGTTAAGTGAGCTTCTGCCTGATGCTACGATCATCAACGGTGACGGCACGGATAAGAATCTGCTTCTTGAAGAGGGCCTGACACGTGTGGAATCCTTTGTAACACTCACCAATCTGGACGAGGAGAATATTCTACTGGCTCTGTTCGCCAAAAAGAACAGCAATGCAAAACTGGTGTCAAAGGTAAACCGTATTGCCTTTGATGATATCATAGAAGGCCTGGACGTGGGCAGCGTTGTATATCCCAAATACCTGACTGCTGACTATATCCTGCAGTACGTGCGTGCCATGCAGAACAGCATCGGCAGCAATGTGGAAACCCTCTACCAGATTCTGGACAACAAGGCAGAGGCCCTGGAGTTCTCCGTACACGAGGACTGCCCGTTTCTGGACACCCCTCTGGCAGAGCTGAATATCAGGGACAATCTTCTCGTTACCTGCATCAACCGGAAAGGAAAAATCACCATTCCACGGGGACAGGACAGCATTCAGCTCGGAGACACAGTGATTGTAGTCACCACTGTAAAGGGGCTGCACGACATTAAAGATATACTGAAAAATAAATAATTTACGAGGGATGAAATGAATTACTCAATTATTTCCTACATCATAGGATGGATCTTAAATTTTGAGGCACTCTTTATGCTCCTTCCCTGTATTGTCGCCGTGATATACAAGGAATCCAGCGGATGGGCTTTTGTACTCGCCATGCTTCTGTGCCTCCTCATTGGCATACCTCTGACTCAGAGAAAGCCAAAGAACAAAATTTTTTATACAAAAGAAGGGTTTGTCACTGTGGCGCTGAGCTGGATCGTGCTCAGTATCATGGGAGCGCTGCCGTTTATATTCAGCGGCTCCATTCCAAACGTGATTGACGCTGTTTTCGAAACGGTGTCGGGTTTTACCACCACCGGTGCCAGTGTTCTGCCGGAGGTGGAGTCACTTTCCCACTGTATCCTGTTCTGGCGTAGTTTTACCCACTGGATCGGAGGTATGGGTGTCCTTGTCTTTCTGCTCTCCCTGCTTCCGCTGACAGGCGGCGGTTATCATATGAACCTGATGAAAGCGGAAAGCCCGGGGCCTTCTGTGAGCAAACTAGTACCGAAAGTGCAGTCTACGGCCAAAATCCTGTACGGCATTTATCTGGCACTGACTCTGCTTGAGATTCTTTTCCTGCTCTGCGGCGGTATGCCTGTGTTTGACGCGCTGACTACCTCCTTCGGTACTGCCGGTACCGGCGGATTCGGTATTAAAAATGACAGTATTGCCGGCTATTCCACCTATATCCAGGTGGTTGTCACAGTATTTATGATTTTATTCGGTGTAAACTTCAGTGCTTATTTCCTGATCATCAGCGGCAAGCTGAAACAGGCCCTGCATATTGAGGAGATTCGCTGGTATCTGGCTATTATTGCCATCGCCATAATCACCATCACAATAAATGTGTATCATATTTACGGAAGTATCGCTGAATCACTGCAGCAGGTATCCTTCCAGGTGGCATCCATCATCACTACAACGGGATTTGCCACCACGGACTTTAACACATGGCCGGAAATGTCCAGAACGATTCTGGTCATCCTCATGTTTGTCGGTGCCTGTGCAGGCAGTACCGGCGGCGGCGTCAAGGTGTCACGTTTTGTCATCCTGATGAAGACCATTCAAAAGGAACTGCGCCAGTATCTCCACCCGCGCAGCATTAAAAAGATCAAAATGGATGAAAAACTGGTGGAGCATGAAGTTGTCCGTTCCACCAATGTATTCATGATCGCCTATGTGCTGGTGTTTGCATTCTCTGCACTGTTCATAAGCTTTGACAATCATGACCTGATAACGAACTTCACCAGTGTGGCGGCGACCCTGAACAATATCGGGCCCGGTCTGGAACTGGTTGGGCCTACCCAGAACTTCTCTATCTTTTCGGGGGGCGCCAAATTAATTCTGATTTTCGATATGCTTGCAGGAAGACTGGAATTATTCCCGATCCTTCTGCTCTTCACCAGGGATACCTGGAAAAAATTCTAAACCGGACAGATACCTGCTGCCCGGCTGCATAAAAATGCCGTTATCTGAAAAGCTGCTGTTTTTCAGATAACGGCTGTTTTTTAGATTGGTCCTGACGTGCAGTGTACTCCCAACCATATGCACCGGACTAATTCTGAAGAAATTTTTTATCAAATTCCGGATTGAAATAATAGTAATTATTGGAATCCAGTCTCTCTTTTGTCTTCTCCAGTGCCTCTCCGAAACGCTGGAAATGCACAATTTCTCTTGTTCTTAAAAATTTCAGCGGTTCTCTCACTTCAGGGTCTGTTATCATTCTCAAAAGATTGTCATAAACCACTCTTGCCTTCTGCTCTGCAGCCAAATCCTCTGTCAGATCCGCAATGGCATCCCCTTTTGACTGGAACTCCAGCGAAGTAAACGGAACACCTGCTGCTGCCTGAGGCCACAATGCTTTGGTATGGTCTATATAGTAGGCATCAAAGCCTGCCGCCTGTGCCTGTTCCACAGTCAGATCCCTGGTAAGCTGATAAACCATGGCACATATAATTTCCATATGAGCCAGCTCCTCCGTACCGATATCTGTCAAAAGCCCGCCAACGGTCTTAACCGGCATGGTATAACGCTGTGAGAGATACCGCATGGAAGCCGACAGTTCTCCATCCGGA
>NZ_JBANBF010000028.1:0-36270 GCF_037000545.1 Blautia sp. JLR.GB0024
TTCCATTGTCACTACCAGGTAAGGTCTCTGTACAATGTTCTTCAGTTCTCCGACCAGGTTACGTCCGTAGATTGTTGTAAACATTTTTTTTGCCATAGTTTTTTCTCCTTTTTCAATTTTTAAACATCATTTATAAATTATGTTTAATATTATATTACCCAAGTACTTCCATTTTGTCAATTACAATTAATTCACAAAAAGTTCTGGTACAATTTGTGCACTTTTTTGCACAAAAAGAAGCCCGGTAATCCCCCGATTGCGGGAAATTACCGGACCTCTGTCCAATAACAGTCAAAACATATATTACATATTATACAATGCCGCTCTTCTTTTTCCACACACCTGTGAAATAGAAAAACAGGGAAATCCCCGTACCGATCACCCATCCGGCCGGCCAGGACATCCAGATACCTGCGGCGCCAAAGGGCACTGATAACACGAATGCCAGAACTACCCTTAAAACCAGGTCTGTAAAGGTGGAGATCATAAACGCCTTCATACTTCCGGAACCTCTGAGAACGCCGTCCGCTATGAGTTTGAAAGAGATAATCATGTAAAAAGGTGATACGATCCGCAGAAACTCCACACCAACCTGTGCTGCCGCTTCGCCTCCTTTACTCATAAAGAGCCGGATGACAGACGGGCCGAAAATAAAGAACAGAAGAAACGCAGGTACCGCCACACACAGCACCAGCTTCACGCCGGCCCGGAACCCCTGGCTGATACGCTCTGTTTTCCCTGCCCCTGTATTCTGTGCCGTAAAGCTGGACAGGCCGTTTCCCAGTGTTGTAAAACAGGTGATGGCAAAGGTATTTACCTTCATACCCGCAGAATATCCTGCAACCACTGCGGAGCCATAGCTGTTGATCAGGCCCTGTACGAACAGATTTCCCACGGATATAAAGCTTTGCTGCAGAATACTTGGCACTGCCACCCTGCTTATCTTCACGGCCATTCTCCATGAAAATTTTGCATAACCCTCTGGTGTTTCTATTCCTTTCAGTCGTTTTATCAGCGTCACAAAGGCCAGCAGGGAAGAAATACCCTGCGCAAGAAATGTAGCCCAGGCCACACCGGCAACGCCCATGTGAAAGACAATGACAAACACCAGGTCCAGCACAATATTTCCCACAGAGGAAGCGATCAGGAAATACAGAGGAGTCCTGGAATCCCCCAGCGCGATAAATACTCCGGTGCAAATATTGTAGAGAAACAGAAAAACAAGCCCCCCTATATAAATATTCAGATAAAGCGCTGAATCAGAAAATATATTCTCCGGCGTATTCATCAGCCGCATTAAAGGTCGGCTGAACAGAAATCCCAATGCGGACAGAACCACGGCAATCCCTACCGTAGATATGAGGGAGGTGCTGACGCAGCACTTCATCCTACCGTACTCCTTCGCCCCGAAATACAGCGAGATCACCACGGAACACCCTATGTTAAGCCCTGTGGCAACTGCCATGAATATCATGGTTACAGGGTAGGATGCCCCCACCGCAGCCAGGGCATCCACACCTACAAACTTCCCGGCCACAATACTGTCCACAATATTATAAAACTGCTGAAACATAACACTGACCAGCATAGGTATAGTGAAGCGCCACAGGACCCGAAACGGCTTTCCCTGTGTCATATCAGTTATCATAAGTATCTCTTCCTTTCTTTGTTAACTTTCTGCACATTCTTATCTATTCTACCACTAAGAAGAAATACCTGCATTACTGAATATGATTTTTTCTCTCTATGCGTTTCTTCCTGCAAAATAACCGCTGGATGTAGCCTCCCGAATCCTTCCTGTCTTTCTGCAGTCTCCCACTGCTATAAACTCTATTCCCAGGTCATAGCAGGTTTCCCGCAGCCTGTTTGTCTCCATATCCTTTGGACGCACACCTGCTGCAATGAGGACAGTATCTGCTTTGAGCATGGTTTCCTCCCCGTCTTTATTTTTTACTGCTGCCCCTTCGTCTGTGATCCTCACACAGGAGTGTCCCGTCAGGACAGGTATCCTGTAAAGTGCTATCTTTTCATCAATCATCTGTTTCAGCCCGCCATCAGCTTCCCCTGCGATAACATCCGTCATCTCCACAATAGTCACATTCTTTCCATCCTGTGCAAGGGCGATAGCCTCCTCACATCCCATAAGTCCCCCGCCGATAATAACCGTATTATTTCCCGGAACAGCTCCCAGCTTATGCATGGATGCGGCAAATATAACATTTCCATGATCAATACCCTCAATCGGCGGAATGAATGGGTCACCGCCCACAGCACTTATAACCAGGTCAGGCTCCAACTCCCGGATAAGTTCAGGTGTCACTGCCGTGTTCATACGGATCTCAGCCTGACTGTTCTGTACGCGGCTGATAAGGGAATCCCTGAACATGCGGATATCATGCTTGAATTCAATATGTTCGGAATAGCTGAGGGTCTTCCCAAGGGAATCACTGGACTCACATAAGACAACACTGTGGCCCCTTTCCAGTCCGCCAAGTGCCGCCTGCATTCCTGCCGGTCCCCCGCCTGCTATCAATATTTTTTTCTTTTCATTTTCGAAAGAATTTTCCCTGGCAATCTCACGAAGCCTTCCCATGACAGGATTTACAGAACAGTAGACCACTCCATTCGGATAGGGTACATAAGGTATAAGTGCCCCGCTGTTGCAGCGCATACAGCGGATACAATGGGCTATTTCACAGCTTTTCCCCTTCATTGCCTTTTTAGGAAGGAATGGATCTGCTATCATCTGGCGTCCCATGGCAACCATATCCACCTGTCCCTCCTCCAGCAGTTTTTCCATATACTCAGGATCTGACAATCCGCCAATACCGGTGACCGGAACACTGACTGCTTTTTTTATAGCTGCCGCATACGGTATATTCACACCATTTTGGAAAAACGGGCCGGGGAACATGCGTACCATAGTAGCGGGATCATGAAAGCTTCCCACTGATACATGGAAGGAATCCACCTTATCCTCGATCATATGAGCAAAGACAGCCATTTCCTCCTCCTCCAGTCCCCCTTCGATCAGCTCTGAACCAGAAATACGGTATTCTATCGGAAAATTCCTTCCGCACCGCTCCCTCACCCTGTCCAGAACCATAATGGGAAAACGGGCACGGTTTTCCAGGCTTCCGCCGTATTTGTCTGTCCTCTTATTATTAAGCGGAGAAAGGAATTGGTCAAGGAGCCAGCCGTGTCCCCCGTGTACCATTACCATATCGACACCTGCGAATTTTGCCATGAAAGCTGCCTCTGCGTAGGCGTCCGCAATTTCATTCATCATATCCTCTGTCATCTCTTTTACCTCTGCGCCATAATGGTTGACAGAGGGTGAAGGCCCCCATACTTCCCCGTCTTCAGGCAGATAGGCCGGATGTGCTCTTCTTCCGGAATGTACAAGCTCTATGGATACAAAGGTGTCATACTGATGCACACTGTCAACCAGCCTTGTCAGGGATGGAAGCAGGCCGGGGTCATCCAGATGAGCCATTCGCGGATGACATGCATCCGTACGCGAATGAACCCCTGTCTCCCCAATGGTAAGGAGAGCCGCACCGCCTCTTGCCAATGTGGTATAAAAATCAATGTTGTCCTGTGCAAAATACCCCTTTTCCTCTCCTCTGCCTGTGATCGTCATCGGAGATACACATATTCTGTTTTTTAATGTCAGCGGCCCTATTTTCACGGGGCTGAATAAATGTGGATAATGCTTCATAATTCCTTCTCCTTTTACTCGGTCTGCTTTGTACAGCAAAGCAGAATGTTATATCTCCATCTTACACCAGAGGGCTTCCAATAACAATAAAGAGTAATATTTCTTCATACAAAAAACAAGAGGCCCATACAGGCCTCCCGCTATAGCAATATGAATTCATTAAGTGAGGATTAATAATTTTCAACTTTTCTTTCAAAGTATGCCTTAGGATGAGCGCATACCGGACAGATTTCCGGAGCCTCCTCTGCTTCATGTACGTAACCGCAGTTTCTGCACTTCCATCCTAAAGGAGCATCTCCCTTGAATGTCTTGTCTGCCTTATAGCTTTCAAGAAGTTTTTTGTAACGTCTCTCGTGCGCAGCTTCCACTTTTGCAACGCCCTCAAATTTCTCTGCCAGATCTTCAAATCCTTCTTCTCTGGCTTCCTGAGCCATACGTGCATACATATCTGTCCATTCAAAGTTTTCACCTGCTGCTGCATCTTCCAGGTTCTGGGCAATATCATGGATACCATGAATCTCTTTGAACCACATCTTTGCGTGTTCTTTTTCCTGGTCTGCTGTCTCCAGATATAAAGCAGCTAACTGCTCATAACCGGCTTTTTTTGCTGCAGATGCGTAATATGTATATTTATTTCTTGCCTGTGATTCACCGGCAAATGCGTCCCATAAGTTTTTCTCTGTTTTTGTTCCTGCGTACTTTGACATATTAAAACCCTCCATAAAATTCTGCAAACAAGCGACTGTTTATTTTTTTTGCAGAACCGGACGTCTGCCGGCTCTGCAAAATAATATTTGAATTAACCGAAGTATCTCTTTAACAGACCTTCAAATGCTTTTCCGTGACGAGCTTCGTCTCTGGCCATCTCATGTACTGTATCATGGATAGCATCCAGGTTAGCAGCTTTCGCACGTTTTGCCAGATCAAACTTACCTGCTGTTGCACCATTCTCTGCAGCAACACGCATTTCCAGGTTTTTCTTTGTGCTGTCTGTTACAACTTCACCTAATAACTCTGCGAATTTAGCAGCATGCTCTGCTTCTTCGTAAGCAGCTTTTTCCCAGTATAAACCGATTTCCGGATATCCTTCTCTATGAGCAACTCTTGCCATAGCCAGGTACATACCAACCTCTGAGCACTCGCCTTCAAAGTTAGCTCTTAAATCAGCAATGATGTCTTCGCTTACACCCTGAGCTACACCTACAACGTGCTCTGCTGCCCAGCTCATCTCGCCTGCCTGCTCTGTAAATTTATCAGCACCTACGCCACATACCGGACATTTTTCCGGAGCTGCATCGCCTTCATAAACATATCCACATACACTACATACAAATTTTTTCATAATACTCATTCTCCTTTTTGATTATAATATTTTGTTATTTAATGGTTTCTCTTTTTGATAACAGTAATGATTACTGTTTTAATGTAACATACTTGACAATTTTTGTCAACTAGTTTTTTTAATTTTTTTTGCTTCCAGACATTCTTTACAAATTCCGTAAAAAGTAGTCATATGACCTGTTATTTTTCCGTCAAAACCCTCGGCCACTTTTTCCTTCATACAGTCAAATTCGCTTGCCTCTATGTCTGTGATGTTGTGACACTGGGTGCATATAAAATGACTATGAGGTTTTGTATTACAGTCGAATCTGTCCGGTCCGTCCCCTGTTGTGATCTTGGCGATCTCACCCAGGTCAACCAACAGAGACAGATTTCGGTATACCGTTCCGAGACTGATATTCGGAAACTCGGCTTTGATCCCTGCATATACAGTATCGGCCGTAGGATGCTCCCTGCTGTTCATCACGAACTCACGGATGGATTCCCGCTGACGGCTGTACTTCAATGTTGCCATCGCACCCTCCTTTCAATAACAATAATTGTTACTGATATAACTATACAATACTTAACTATTTTTGTCAAGAATAAATTTATAAAAATTCCGGCTGTAATAAAAGCCGGTTTTTGTAGAATACTTCTGAATATTATTTTTGTGTACTTTTTATGCTGATATTGCCTATTATATGTCCTATAATGAATATGCTGTCGACCCTTTCCAGCAGGAAGGAGGTGCATGGATGGACTAAATAGTTGGAGCGAAATAAAAAAGACAGCTAACCAAAGCGAACCCCTACGGACCGACACTCCGTGGGGGTTCTTTTGTGCATTTCTTGGACTACATATTTTATTCATCTCAATCATATTCTATTTTTTAAGAAATGTCAATACTATTTGCAACAAAACACTTTGCATCAGCATCATTACCAAATTCTCTCATTCAATACCAAAAAGATTTTGTTAAACACTACCGAATTAACCATTCGCCTATCCCATCATCTGGCATCCAGTGCGTTCAGCGTATACTCATGTATCGCTTCCCTCCTGAACTTATCAGACTCCAGTATATGTGAGAACAGTATATCCACCATAACCAAAATGGGAAACTGTGGGGAAATGGCCTTTCCTTTTTCCAGGTTCTCCTTCACGGCAAACAGCAGAATCTCATCGCAGTAACCCAAAAACGTCTTATCTTTCCTTGACGTCATGAGAATCGTGGTCGCGCCTCTTTCTTTAGCTGCCTTCAGAGAGGTCATTACCTCTTCTGTTCTGCCGCTGACGCTGATTCCAATGACCGCGCATTCCTCATCCAGCAGTACGGAGTTGATCTTCATAATATGTGTATCCGTCACTGCCTCCACATTGACACCGATACGCATAAAACGTATTTTCATTTCCGTTCCCACCAGACCGGAACTTCCCTTACCATATACATATACCCGTTTCTTTTCGGATAATACATTGACAATACGCTTCATCTGTTCTTCATTTACCAGGGAATAACTCTTGTTCAAAAGCTCCTGGTAAGTGTTCAGTACCATTTTTGTCTGGTCATTACTCACGGGATAATTCCGCACAGTACCCTGTTCATAACAGAACAAAAATTCCCGATATCCTTTATAGCCACATTTCTTTGCAAACCGGGACAGGGACGCCTCCGACACGTACAGACGGCTTGATACACTCTTGGATGACAAATCTATCTTCTCTGTGTTGTTGATAAAAAAATCAGCGATTGTCTTCTCCAGAGGTGTAAAGCTGTTATAAATTGATTCTATATGAGGAATGATGTTTTTTTCATACTGCTCCATACGAGCACCTCCATTCTATCTGTCCATGCGGCAGGCTGACCTGTCTAAGAATGTCTTCCGCGGAAATGATAAAATGCCCCGAGCATTCCGGCCTGATTTTTATTTTCCGCAAATGCCAGTCTGGTATGAGACGCCACTGACGGTATCAAATACTTATCCAGGCTGTTTCTTATCCTGTCATACAGATATTCCTTCTGGGCCATGATTCCGCCACCCAGAACCACAACCTCAGGGTTGATAACATAACAGATATTTGCAATACCCATCCCCAGCACATCCACCATCTCATCAATGGCACGGATACAGTCTGCATCCCCCTGTTTCGCATGTTCAAACACATACCTGCCGTCAATGCTGTCAGGGTTCAGATTCTTGTATTCCGCCGTCTTTTTCACCAGGATGCTGCTTGCGCCCATATCCTGGAACTCACCTCCGGGAAGGTGCATATATCCAATCTCACATCCGCTGCCGGAAAATCCGTGGAATACCTGGTCATCCATCACAATCGCACCGCCGATCCCTGTTCCGATGGTAAGGCACAGGCTGATCTTACTGCCCCTGGAAGCGCCTGCAAAATTTTCCGCAAGCCCGGCGCAGTTCACATCATTTTCCACTTCACAGGGGAGATGGAACTTTTCTTCCAGTGTCTTTTTGATCTCTGTTCCCGTATATTCCGGAATCAGCGGGGCGGAATGTGTAATTCTGCCCTCTTCGCAGTCCACCATGCCGGCTGTGGAGATACAGATTCCTGCAGGACTGTAATCCACCAGATAATCTTCAATAATCTTCACTGCCTTTTTCATAATTCCCGGTCCGCCATACTGCATAGCCTCTGTCGGCATCTCGCCAGTCACAAGAAATGCCGCATCTTCCTGTATTATACCATACTTTATAGAAGTACCGCCAATATCTATACAAATATATTGCTTCATATGCATGCTCCTTATCATTATTCTCTCAGCCGCATTCCCTGCAGCATAAAAACGTGACAAAAGGGAACTGTAATGTCACATCCCCGCGGCCTTTACAGTTCCCTATATTGTACCATGAGTTCTGCCCCACAGTCTTTAAAGAATCATGGATTATTTGATTTTTATCTTAAATATAGCTTTCTTAATGACAGCCGGACCGTCAACGGCAACTGCTGTCCTGTGGGCATCTTTCGGATAGCAGAGAAGAAAATCACCTTCTGTCAGGACCACATGGCTGTTCGGTTCACCTTCCAGCGGAAGAAAATCATCTTTCTCCACAAATTCTTTCTGCTCCATATTGTCAATAAAATTTACATCGATCTGTTCCGGACCTCTCAGCATAAAATGCAGATCCAGATACTGTCTGTGTGCCTCCCAGAAACGATTTTTGGGCGTTGTTGTCTCATACTCCACAACATTCACAAACAAATCATCCCCGTCAATTTCGTGGCTGCCCTTCTCATATGCCATCAGGTCATGCTCCTGCGCATATTTGAAGCATTTCAGCACTTCCTCTTCCAGCCAGGAATAATCCTTTAAATCCCTGATATTACCAAATACCATATTACTGCCTCCTTATGATCGCCGCAGAATGTAACTGTTCAGCGGAGTAAATATGAAACCCCGCTGAATCGTTACCGCAGAACAAACGTTACAATCAGTTTTTGTAAATCGTCGTATACTGTGCAGGTACGGAAGTATCTCCTTTTACCTTTCTGGAAATAATACTTGCCGGCAGACCCACAACCAGGGATACTACGATAGAGATAATGGAGTAGGACCAGATAGAAATTGTTACTTCAGGAGCTACTACCGGAATCACATATTTAATACCAACCATAACTGCGGATGCAGCGATAAATGCGCACACTGCACCGGTTGTATTTGCAACTTTTGTAAATGCGCCCAGAATGAATGTACCGATCAGGATACCGAGTACCAGACCCATGAATCCGTTAAACCATTCGTAAGCGGATTTCACACCGCCGTTAGCCAGAACCATGGCAACTACGATAGAGAAAATACCTACCAGAAGGGATACATACTGTCCGATCTTGGTCTGTTTCTCAAAGCTCAGCTCTTTTTTGGAGAGACGTGCCTGGATATCCAGAGTCCAGCTTGATGCCACGGAGTTCAGTCCGGTGGACAATGTGGACTGCGCTGCTGCATAGATAGCTGCCAGAAGCAGACCGGTAATACCAACAGGAAGCTCAAATGCGATCCAGGATGCGAAGATCTGGTCCTGCTGTGCTGCCGGAGGAAGCTGGT
The DNA here is from genome assembly GCF_037000545.1 of Blautia sp. JLR.GB0024. Lineage (NCBI taxonomy): Bacteria > Bacillati > Bacillota > Clostridia > Lachnospirales > Lachnospiraceae > Blautia > Blautia sp. JLR.GB0024. The sequence goes on from NZ_JBANBF010000028.1 coordinate 9,111, forward strand.
TGCCCTGTACCTGATAGAATACATATAAACCGGTACCGATCAGGTAGAATACAGTTGCAATGAAGATAGACAGACCACCGTTTGTCAGCATCATCTTGTTCAGTTTCTTTGTATCTGTAGTTGTTGTAAAACGCTGTACAATATCCTGGCTGGATACATAGGAGCCCATGGTATTGAATCCGGCACCTACGATCATCAGGAACACACTGTCTTTTAAAATGTTTGCATTGAAGATCGGCTGGTCAACTGCCAGGAACTTATGTCCTGCTGACATTTCATGGAAGATAGCTCCGATACCGCCGTCCAGATGGGCGATCAGGAAGATCAAACCAAAGGTTACACCAACCAGAAGTACGGACCCCTGGATAAAGTCTGTCCAGAGTACGGATTTCAGACCGCCTGTGTAGGAGTAAATAATTGCTATGATACCCATGATGATGATCAGGATATTTACGTTGATTCCCATAAGGCTGGATAATACCATACATGGCAGATACATGATGATGGACATACGGCCAACCTGATAAATGATGAACATGACCGCGCCCAGGACACGCAGTCCTTTGCTGTTAAAGCGCAGCTCCAGATAATGATAAGCCGTATCAATATCCAGCTTGCTGTAAATAGGCAGGAAAAATTTAATCGTAAGCGGAATTGCCAGCAGCATACCTAACTGTGCAAACCACATGATCCATGTTCCCGCATATGAGTTGCCTGCCAGTGACAGGAATGAAATAGGACTCAGCAGTGTTGCGAAAATAGATACGGATGTAACCCACCACGGTACAGTTCCGTCACTCTTAAAGTATTCTTTTCCCTTCATTTCCTTTTTAGCAAAATGAAGACCGGCAAATAAAACGGCTGCCAGGTAAACGATCAAAATAGCCAAATCAATATAAGTAAAACCTTGCATCTGTTACCTCCCTCTAATCTCTTCGTTCTGTATTTCTACTTTTCCCTTTAATATCGTATAGTTATGCCAGGTATCTTTCCTTCGCAGCTTTTACCATCTCAGCAGCCTCATGCGCGATCGCTTTGTCTGCTTCCTGAAGGTTTTCCAGCGGCTCACGGACACCACCGATATTCACGTTGTCGTTTGTGCGCAGGATTTCTTTTGCTACCGCATACATATTTGCACGACTTGAGCACATTTTGTAGATGATCTCATTGATAGCATACTGTAATTCGCAGGCTTTCTTCTTTTCTCCTGCTTCTACCAGGTCATTCAGTTTCAGGAACAGCTCCGGCATAACGCCATAGGTTCCGCCGATACCGCCGTCAGCACCGATTGCGCGTCCTGCAACAAACTGCTCATCCGGACCGTTGAATACAACAAAGTCATCCTTTGCCGCCAGGCCTGCTGATTTGAACATCTGGATATCCTGTGTAGGCATGGAAGAGTTCTTTACAGCAATAACTCTCGGGTTCTTCATCATCTCAGCAAACAGGCTCATAGTCAGAGCTGTACCTGCAAGCTGCGGAATATTATAGATAACGAAATCTGTGTTTGGTGCTGCTTCACTGATCGCATTCCAGTAAGCTGCAATGGAGTATTCCGGCAGACGGAAGTAAATAGGAGGAATGGACGCGATCGCATCAACGCCAACGCTCTCTGAGTGTTTTGCAAGTTCCACACTGTCCTTTGTGTTATTACATGCCACATGGTTGATAACTGTCAGTTTTCCCTTTGCAACTGCCATAACGTTTTCAATGATAAGCTTTCTCTCTTCAACGCTCTGGTAGATACACTCTCCTGAAGAGCCGTTGACATAGACACCCTTTACGCCTTTGTCAATAAAATGCTGTGTGAGGGCCTGTACACGCTCTCCGCTCACATTGCCTTCCTCATCATAACATGCATAAAATGCCGGGATAATTCCTCTGTACTTATCTAATTTACTCATTGCTGTGACTCCTTTCATCTTCCTCTTAAATTTACTTTTCCAGGGTTGCCATCACATCTGTAAAGGATTTTGTGATTAGTTGGGGACGTGTAATGATAGAACCTACTACCACGCTGTAACATCCCAGTTCAATCACACGTTTTGCCTTTTCCGGTGTGTTTATGTTGCCTTCTGCGATCACATGATGTTTTACTTTGCTCAAAATTGTGCGGATGATCTCAAAATCATTCTCCTCTATCCGGTCACCTTTGCTGTGCTCTGTGTAGCCAACCAGTGTCGTACCAATGAAGTCAAATCCAAGCTCGTCTGCGTGAAGCGCTTCCTCCACGGTGGAGCAGTCTGCCATCAGAAGCTGCTCAGGATACTTCTTTCTGATCTCCGCATAAAATTCATCCAAAGTAACATTTCCCGGCCTCAGATCTTTTGTGGCGTCAATGGCAATGATCTCCGGCTTTACCTCCATCAATTCATCAACTTCCTTCATGGTAGGTGTGATATAAACTTTGCTGTCATCATAGTCCCGTTTCACGATTCCGATAACAGGAAGATCCACATTCTTCTGGATTTCTGCTATATCCTCCTTTGTGTTTGCACGAATTCCCATGGCCCCGCCTTCTTTTGCTGCTCTGGCCATTCTTCCCATGATAAAAGAAGAATGCAGGGGTTCATGAGGGAGTGCCTGGCAGGATACGATCAAATGTCCCTTAAGCTTCTCTAAACGCTGATTCATAACTCTCTCCTTTCCGCATCTCGGCTTCTGAATTGCTGCCTTCGCTTTGATTTCAGTATAGCATTTATGAAATTTTTTTCAATATTTTTTACGATTCAGAAAAACCTTTCATATCAAATATCAACTTGCACAAATTTCAGCGGTATAAAACCCTCAATTTTTATTGATATTGACGTTTTATGAAAGTTCTTTCAGTTTATCCTCCATACATTGAATTAACTTGTAATGGGAATTATAATAGAAGCATGGAAATTGGCTAACATCACATATTTTCCCAAAGAAATGCAAAAAAATACAAGGACAGGGAAGGTATCATGTGATAGAGTAAAAACAGAAAAGGAGTGAAACCAGATGATTATTAAAAATGGATTCGTATTTCAGGAAAACGGTACCTTTGAAAAAAAAGATCTGTATGTAGAGAACGGAAAAATCGTCTCTTCTATAGAAGAAGTGACAGATACTGCAGAGATTGACGCCCAGGGCATGAAAGTGCTTCCCGGCGCTGTAGATGTTCACAGTCACGGAGCATTCGGACACGATTTCTCAGATGCGGACGTGGAGGGACTTAAAACGATCCTGCGCTATGAGAGATCCCACGGTGTGACTTCCTACTGCCCCACCTCCATGACACTGCCCAAGGAGCAGCTCCTGGATATCTTCGCTACCGCTGTAAAAGCCGGAGATGACAAGGACCAGGCAAGGATCGTGGGAATCAACATGGAGGGACCGTTCATTGACCCGGATAAAAAAGGAGCGCATGTGGAACGGCATATCCGCAAACCCGATATCGGATTTTTCCGTGAATGCAACGAAAAAAGCGGCCGTCTCATAAAACTTGTGACACTTGCACCGAATATGGAAGGCGCCGATGAATTTATAGAAGAACTGAAAGATGAAGTTAAAATATCCATCGGCCACACCATGGCCGGCTATGATACCGCACTGGCCGCAATGAAAAAAGGCGCGAACCACGTAACACATCTGTTCAACGCCATGCCGCCCTTCGCCCACCGCGACCCGGGTGTTGTAGGAGCTGCCGCAGACGCTGAGAACTGCATGGTAGAGCTGATCTGCGATGGTATTCATATCCATCCGAGTGTTGTGAGAAATACTTTCCGCATGTTTGGCAGCGAAAGAGTTATTCTTATCAGTGATTCCATGATGGCAACCGGTATGGATAACGGCACATACGAACTTGGCGGACAGGAAGTCACCATGAACAACAGGAAAGCAACACTGGCCAACGGAACCATTGCAGGCTCCGCCACCAACCTGTTCGACTGCATGAAGATTGCCATGGAATTCGGCATTCCCGAGGCAGACGCCATCTTCGCTGCCACAAGAAACCCGGCTAAGAGCATTGGGGTATATGACAGGGTTGGTTCCCTTACGCCCGGAAAAGAGGCGGATATTCTGCTGGTGGATGATGACTACAACTTGAAGAAAGTATTATAAAAACAGATATAAAGATTCAGTCGGTTGAATTAAATGTGCAGACCTGACTGAACAGTTACGAAAAGATTTCATAGAAAACTCCCGAAAAGCAAAATCTGCTTACCGGGAGTTTTTTATTAGCTTCTATATATTTATACACACGTATATGCACCATCCACAACCACATCACTGCCGGATGTATAACCGGAAGCATTACCGGCCAGGTATAAGACAGCCGGGACAAGCTCTTCAGGTTTTCCCATTCTGTGCATGGGAATCAGAGGCATCCAGGCATCCTTTAGTTCTTTTGGCGTGTCAACCGACATGGGGGTTGCTATATAACCGGGACTCAAGCTGTTGACCCTTATATGATGGTCTGCCCACTCCACCGCCAGGGAACGGGTCATATGGATCACCGCTGCCTTGGATGCATTATAGGAACACTGCCACTGAGGGATATTCACGATACTGCCTGACATAGAAGCCATATTTATAATGCTGCCGTGTATGTCATTTTCTATCATGATTTTTCCTGCTGCCCTTGCAACAATATATTCCCCTGTGAGATTTACATCCACAACCTGTCTGAATTCTTCTACAGTTGCCTCCAGGGTATCTTTGTGCAGACAGACCCCGGCATTATTGAAAACGATATCTACGGAACCGGACCGCTCCATAATCACCTGAAATGCCTGCGTTACACTTTCCTCCACAGTGACATCTGTTTTGATAAAATACCCGCAGCCTCCTGCGTCAGAAATCTTCTGAAGCGTCTCGTCCGCCTGACTTCTGGATAATATGACAACCTCTGCTCCTGCTCTGGCCAGCCCTTCTGCCACAACCTGGCCAATTCCCCGGCTTCCGCCTGTCACAACAGCTACTTTTCCCTTTAATCCGAATATTTCGTCCAAATACACCTTACAAACCTCCCTCTGAATGCAATATTTTTTTAATAAGGTATTTCCGTTTCCTGCCCGGCCATCTCAACCTTGCCTTCCCATATATTGTCATCTGTAAGTCTTCTGCTGACCTCATCCGGCTGACTTCCTCCAATATAAACATCAAATACCCCTGGCTCCAGCACACACGTTCCATTCTGCCGTATCACTGCCAGATCTCTGGCCCTGATGCAGATCGGAACACTCTTTTCCTCGCCGCTTTCCAGCATAACTCTTTTAAAGAATACTAACTGCCGCTTCGGTACTTCCACACTTGCATCTTCATCATGTATATAGACCTGCACCACAGTTTCACCGGAACGCATACCTGTGTTTTTGACAACCGTTTCAAAATAAATATCCTGACCCACAGAAATCTTTTGCGGAATATCAACCGGTCTATATGAAAATTCTGTGTAGCTCAGTCCATATCCAAATGGATACATAGGTTCCTTTTCCGAAAATCTGTATGTACGGCCCTTCATGTCATAACTTTCAAAAGGCGGCAGATCCTCTGCACTTTTTACTACGGTTACCGGCAGGCGGCCCGATGGATTATAATTTCCGAACAAAATATCCGCAACAGCGCTTCCGCCCTCCTCACCGGGATACCATACTTCCAGCACAGCATCTGCCAATGCCTCCTCTTTTGGTATACTGAGCGGACTTCCATTGCACAGAACAAGAATCACAGGTTTTCCCTCCCCTGCAACAGCCCTGACTAATTCAGCCTGTCTGCCCGGAAGTCCAAGATGCTCCCTGTCACACTGGACAGCACCTTCCTCCCCCTCTTCTCCTTCCAGTACAGGAGACAGCCCAAGACAAAGCACCGAAATATCACTTTTTCTTGCCGCAAGCACCGCTTCCGGAATCAGATCCGTCTCACACAGAGTCCTGTACTCTTTTTTGTAAAGATCACATCCCTCGGCATAAATAATATCAACCCCGCGTTTTTCAGCCTCCTCCTGCATTCCTCTTAACAATGTTGTATACTTAGATGGTGTACCTGAATAGTTTCCCAATAACACATCTCTGGAATCAGCATTCGGTCCAATGACTGCAATTGTTTTATATTTATTTTCCAACGGAAGTATCTTTTCTTTGTTTTTTAGAAGAACCGCAGATTTTTCCGCTGCCTCTTTGGCAAGCCTCCGAAACTCTGCGCAGTCCACTACATCATCACTGATTTTATTAAAAGGAACAGCCTCTGCAGAATCGAACATTCCCAGACGGATTCTCTCCTCCAACAGCCGCTGAACAGATATGTCAATATCTTCCTCTTTTACAAGCCCCTGCTCAACAGCTTCTGTCAAAAATAAAAAGGTAGTTCCCCCGTTTTGGTCACACCCATGATTAAATGCCATAGCAGCCGATTCAACCGGTGTTGCAGTTATCTTATGGTGCAGATGAAAATCATCAATAGCAAAACTGTCTGACACTACATATCCCTTAAATCCCAGCTCATCCCTCAATATATCCTTCAGCAGATATGTACTGCCTGAGCATGGTGCCCCGTTTACCCTGTTATATGCGCCCATCACACATGCCACATCTGCCTCTCTGATACATCTTGCAAATGCATACAGATATGTTTCCCTGAACTGCTTCTCATCTATTTTTACATCTATTTCATGTCTCAGTTCATCCGGCCCGCTGTGCACAACATAATGTTTTACATTTGCATCCGCCTTGCGGTACTTTTCATCCTCTCCCTGTATTCCCTGTATAAATGCGATTCCAAGTTCAGCCGTAAGGAATGGATCTTCCCCGTATGTCTCCTGTCCTCTTCCCCACCTTGGGTCCCTGAAAATATTAATATTAGGAGCATATTCCGTGATGCCTTTGTAAATAGAATTATCCCCAATACTCTGATATGCGTTATATTTTCCTCTTATCTCGTCTGAAATCGCTTCTGCCACCCTCTTCAGGAACTCTGCATCAAACATTGCCGCCAATCCAATGGCCTGAGGAAACACCGTTGCAGTACCGCACCGGGCCACACCATGCAGACATTCATTCCACCAATGATACGCCGGAATACCCAGACGCTCAATAGCTGCGCTTTTATATACAAGCTGTGAAACCTTCTCTTCCAGGGTCATCTGCTTAATCGTCTCTGCTGCCCGCTCTTCTACAGGCAGATCCATATTAAATAAAGGATTCATTTTCTCCCTCCTTTTCATCCCTTCACGGCTCCTGAAGTCATTCCTTCTATCACCTGCTTATTAAAAATAGAAAATATTATGATACTCGGCAAAACTGTGATTGCCACAGCCGCAAACATGGCAACATAATTTGTGGAATACTGTCCCTTAAATGAATTCAGTCCAATCGGAAGTGTCATTTTACTCTGGTCATTGAGGAATACCAGGGCATAATTCAGTTCATTCCACATGGAAACAAATGTATAGATAGCAACCGTAGCGATGGACGGCTTTGCTATGGGAATCGTTATGCGCAGAAATAAGGTTCTCATGCTCGCCCCGTCTATGATTGCGGATTCTTCTATCTCCGTTGGAAAGCTCTTTAAAAATCCAGTCATGATAAAAATTGCTATAGGCATTCCGCTTGTTGTATAAGGAATGATCAAAGACAAATGTGAATTAATGATACCCGCCTTTGAAAACATTAAAAAAAGCGGAATCAAAGTAGAATGTATCGGTATCATCATCCCAACTAAAAAGACCATCATGGCAGTATTGGACAATTTCCATTTCAGCCTGGTAAGCGCAAATGCCGCTGTTGTACTCAGCAACAGGCATAGAAAAAGAGCTGACACGCATACAATAATAGAATTCATAAAATACTGTCCGATATTCGCCTGTTTCCATGCATATATATAATTTTCAAAATTAATACTGCCCGGCAGTGCCCAGGGATTCTCAAACAGCTCACTGTTTGTCTTGAATGAATTATAGAACACCCAAATCAGCGGAAATATAAAAATAAGGGTAACTCCTGTCAGAACCACATATTTAAAAACATTTGACACCTTTCTCATACGTTCACCATCTCTCCAACTCTATTCTATATTTTCCTCTGAACGCTTAAACACTCCATTCAGTATTACGGTTACCAGCACACACATTATCATCAGAACTACTGACATCGCACTTCCATATCCGAACTGCATCCCCTTAAAGGATCTTGTATACATATGAGATGCGATAACCTCTGAAGCATGATTTGGTCCCCCTCCGGTCATGACAAAAACAATATCGAATATTCTAAGAGACCCTGTAGCTACCAGAACCGTATCGATTTTAAGTATAGGTACGATCAATGGAAATGTGATTTTACAGAATGCCTGCCAGGATGTAGCCCCGTCAATTTCTGCTGACTCCAGCACAGAGGAAGAAATATTCTGCATGGCGCAGAGATAAATGATCATATGATAACCAATATACTGCCAGCTGGCAGCAATGATGACGCATACCAGTGCTGTTCCCGACTCTCCCAGCCAGACGTGTGTAAAAGAATCCAGCCCCACAAATCTGAGAATAGAATTGATAAGACCGAACTCAGGATGCAGTATAAAAATCCACAGAATGCCGATTGCCGCTGTAGAGATCATATTCGGAACAAAAAAAGCCACTTTAAAAAAGTTCCTCCCTCTTCTGATCTTTGTAAGCATATACGCCAGTAAGATCGAACAGGGAACCTGTATCAGCAGACACAATACCGTAGCTGTCAATGTATGTATGACTGCGTCCTGGAATATTTTATCTGTTGTAAAAAGCTGTATATAGTTCTTAAATCCTATAAAGCCGTTTAAGCCTGCCACATCCCAGTCCGCAAAACTGAGAACTGCTGAACATAGCAGGGGAAATGTTGCAATCATAAGGTAGCAGAACAGAGCCGGCAGTATGAAGAGGCATATTGTCCCTTTATTTTTTCTGAGTTTTTCCATCAATCCCCCTCCTTTTTATCTAAGAGGCTGCCCTGCCGCTTTGACATGACAGCCTCCTGCACAGATTTTATTTCTCATAATTCTCGTCAAAGAACTGCTGGAAATTCTCAAACGCTTCCTGTGGATCATTACCAGCCATAATTCCCTGTACTGTGTTGTTGTATTCATTACCCACTACGGAACCAAGTGCCACATCATAGAATACAAACAATCCCGTCATATCAGAGTGCAGTTTCATAATCTGTGAGGCAATCGGGCCCACGTTACTCAAATCCAGCTTCTCTGCATTGATGGTTGTAAGAGTACCTGCGTCTGCCATCTTCTGCATATATTTTGTCTGTGTATAAAATTTGATGAATTCAACTGCCGCATCCTTATTCTCACAGCGCTCACTTACAACCAGGCACCTGTCAGCCTGTCCAAGCCAGTTATTTTCATCTCCTTTTCCGCCTTCCACTGTAGGACATTTTGCAAGTACGACCTTGTCCTTTACTGCAGAATCATCCGCCTCAAAATTACTGATACAATAACTGGACCAGATAAAAGAAGCTGCCTTACCTGATTTAAACTGCTCCACTGCTTCCTCAGGGGTCATACCCGCATATCCATCCGGAACCAGCTTTTCGTCGGCCATTTCCTGTAATAGGGATGCTGCCTTTACAAAAGATTCGTCTGTCCATTTACCGCTGCCGTCCAGAACCTTATCAAAAGGCTCATTACCGCCTATTCTGTTTGCCAATATCTCACTGTGTGACGCGGAAGGCCAGGCTGTGCTGTTCCCAAAAGCCATTGGTATAATATCTTCACCTGAATCACGTATCGTCTTCAGCCCTTCTATAAATTCCTCATGCGTCTTAGGAATGGGCAGATTAAACTTATCGTAGATTTCCTTGTTATAGTAAGCCACCTGTGTGGACAATACTGTTGGGATGGCATATATTTCCCCATCATATGTGACATGTTCCATAACACTCTCCAGAAACTGGTTCTTCCATTCCGGGTCGCTGTCAAGTGCCTCCTGGAGTGAATATACTTTTCCTGCCTTTACATACGGTTCAAGATAGCCGGCTGACCATGACATGAACAAATCAGGTGCATTATTGGCAGCCATCAAAGTCGGAAGCTTTGTCTTTGTCTGCTCACTGGGCAGATATTCCGGTACAACTTTGATCTTACCTTCATGCTCCTTATTGAAATCATCAATGATATCATGGAGCACAACTTCTGTTGCTTCACCGGTTCCCCCATCCCATGCCATGATACTGAGCTCCACCGGTTTGCTTTCAGATTCCTTTGATTCCTTTGCTTCCGTTTTTTCGTTTCCCTCTTCACCTTTTTGATCATCTGATCCGCATGCCCCCAAAGAAAATGCCAAAACCGCAGACATCAGTATGGTAAACACCTTTTTCTTCATAATCTTCTCCTCCAAATCTTTTTCTTAACATTGGTACCATTTGTTAAATATATTATATAAAACAGGCATTGTTCTTTCTATTCATATTTCGAAGCAAAATGTTTGTATTTCTGTATATTTTGACATTATAATTTTATCCACCTCATAGTTTTACTTACATTTATATTATAATTACCTTTATTTACCGGTTTATTTTATGCTTTTTCACTATTTCAGGTGTTGTTTTTTGTCATTTTTAATCATATAATAGACATACATTGGATTTGTAATTATCTTCCAGACTTTACGCTTTAATGCAGAGGTGAACACATGATAAATATGCTTATTGTAGATGATGAATTATTAATGAGAAGAGGTCTTTCCTTCATCCCGTGGGAAAAAGCAGGTGTCTGTCTGATTGGTACAGCCTCCAGCGGTATGGAAGCATTAGAATTTATAAAAGAAAAAAAGGTACAGATACTTTTTACCGACATACAGATGCCGGATATCAACGGACTTGAATTGATCCGTGCTGCCAATCTGTTAGACCCCTCAATCCAGAGCGTACTTTTAACCGGTCATAATAATTTTAACTACGCAAAGGAAGCCATATCTCTTCATGTCTATGATTATATTTTAAAACCCTGTGACCCTGATGAGGTCCTGGAGATAATAGGCAGACTGGCTCAAAAAATTGAGGAAGAAAATCAGTATAAACAAATCAATGCAGATACTATTTCTGAAATTCAAAAACAGACACTTCAGAATACCCTTCTGCATATCTATACAAATCAAAATATCACCGGCAGTGAACTCCAGATACTGAAATCTTCCGGATTTTTCAACAATGGTATATATCTGGCTGCTCAGGGAGTATATAATTCCACCGATGCCGGGAAAATTGAATTGTTTTTTAAGAATCAGGATAACTCCTGTTTTTCTTTTGTTTATTTTTATCCTGCAAATAATAAAATCATTATCTTAATAAAAAGCAGTGAGCCCGGAGCCGCTGCAGAAGAACATGCTGCATCCTGGCTTCGTTCCCTGCAGGAAAAGCTTTTACAGGAATACGGCTGTACTATTTATATTGGTATGGGTAAAACGGCGTCATCCTTTCAGGATTTAACAGATATCTACAGGACTGCCACAGAATCCGCTGATTTATTCTTTTCGCATTCTGAGACAGAATTTATCTCTTATAACTCTGTCTGCGGCATATTAAATCAGGAAAGCAGTGAAAATATCTGTCATAAAATCCTATCCCAGCTGGAACAGCGTAATTATACCCTTATACAGGAATCCCTGGACGAACTGTCAGACTTCTATAAAGCTACATGGAATACTGCTGCCAGAATCCGTCTTACTATGATCGACCTCTGTCTTCTCGCTTCCAGCTTAGTTGCCCAAAAGAAAAATGAAGCATTTTCAGGTCTGACAGCGGAACAGCTTTTATCCATTAATCAGGCCGGTTCCCTGTCCGCTCTCATTAGCGGGACACTGAAGATACTCACCCACTGTATTGATGACCTGAACGGCACATCAGATACAGCATACCACCATATTGTAAAAGACTGTTTATCCTTTATAGAGACACACTACGCAGAAGATATCAATATAACAAAAGCTGCACTGGAAATCCATGTAAATGCTGACTATCTGGCACGTATATTAAAAAAGGAGTATGGCCTTCCCTTCAGCCAGATCTTAACAAATATCCGTCTGGAAAAAGCCTGTACTCTTTTATGTGATATGGACTTGTCTATCAGTGAAGTGTCCTGTCAGACAGGGTTCCGTGATTTCAGATACTTTGGGCAGGTATTTAAAAACCGTTATAAAATGACGCCAAGAGAATATAGGAAAACAGTGAAGAAAAAACCTGCAGATTAAACAGGAATTAGATGGAGATACCTATGAAGTGTAAAATATCAAAACGTTTGAAATCATTCCGGGACAGCATCTATCGAATCTCTGTACAGCATCTGGTCGCAGCCCTGCTGATCCTGCTGATCACGGTTTCCACGCTTGCCATAACCGGAATCAGTTATACCCTTTCCGAACAGATCATCAGTAAAAAAAATTCCAAATACTGCATTGATATTTTAAATGAAATCAGTACCAACATACATACAAAGTTAAAAGAAGTAGACAGCCTGACAACCTATATCTGTTATAATGAGACGGTACAGTCCCAGATAAATAAAATGAACCATGCCAGGGGTGACAGTTTTTTATACGAAAAGAAAATCCTGGAAAAAGAGCTGATCAATATGACAGTAGCCAATGAATCCCTAAAGGAAATGACTATTATGACAAGCAGCGGACAATCCGCCTGGATATCCCAGCCTTATCCGGAATTTTCATCTGCCTCCCCCATTCTTGATACACTCTATAGCCAGCAGGGAAGTCTCTGCTGGATAACCCTGGATAAAGAAGATACTCCCACAATAATAGCCGGCCGTACGATCAATGATTTGGGTGTACAGAAAATCATCGGTTATTTCCTCGTCCGCTTTGATGATAAACTTTTGACTGATATTCTGGAACAAAAAGAATATTTTAAAGACGGCAGCCTCTGTATCGTGGATGGCAAAGGCACCATTCTGTCCAGCAATCAGCCCGGAGAAAGAGGTAAGATGTATCCCTCTTTTCATCTGCTCACCGAAGCTACCGTAAGCAAAAAATTAGATGACTCCCAGGAATGGCTCACCTCCTGTATCATCCCCGGCTCAGAATGGAGACTTGTAAGCACAATCCCCAATATTTCCTATGAAAAAGAGATCATATGGCTTAGGGGATGTGTTATCATAATAGCCCTTGCCATGATCATAGTGGCAATCTTTATCTCCATTGCCATAACCAGACAATTATTTTTACCTCTGGACAAACTCTGCCAGATGATGAAATCTGTCGGTAAGGGTGACTTTAATGTATCCAAACCCGCTTATTATCAAAACGATATTGGGGTTCTGTATGATTATTTCATTGATATGGTAAAAGAAGTCCGGAATTTGATACAAACAACCAACCAACAGCAGCTCCTGCTGCAGAAAACAGAATTGAATTCCCTCCGGATGCAGATCAATCCGCATTTTATCTATAACACTCTGGAATCCATAAAATGGATTGCCTATATGAATGACAACAAAGAGATTGTCATTATGGTGAAAGCACTGGGTGATTTTATGAGAAGTAACATAAGCGGTCCTGAATTTATTACAATAGAAAAAGAGCTTGAGAATATCCACTGCTATCTAACCATACAAAAATTCAGATACAATGACAAGCTTGATGTCCGGATCGATATTCCCCCAGACCTGTACCATGCAAAAATCCCAAAGCTTCTTATACAGCCCCTCATAGAGAATTCTATTGTCCATGGTCTGGAACAAAAGGCCGGAGATGGGAAAATCATAATAAAAGGCATCCGTGAACAGGAGGATGTCATAATAGATATTATAGATAACGGTATAGGATTCTCAAAATTATCTCTCGAGAACCTGGACCTCGATTTTATCTCTCCTGAGGATACAAGAAAGAATGGCGGCCTTGGCATGAAAAATGTACATCAGCGTATTAAAATGTATTATGGCGAGTCCTATGGACTTAGTGTTACAAGCGAATATGGGATCAGGACCTGCGTCAGGATACGGATTCCGTACCAGGAATTATAAAATAAACGCACAGAAGGCAGCGGTTCTCCGCTGCCTTCCTTCTTTTGTCATCCCTGCACCTTTTCCCCGCAGAAATCACACTTTTTCACACTTCCCCTGTTCACTCTATTCAAAGCCCCGCAGTTCCTGCACTCCACAGTGATCATGGAAGTATTTCCCATACTGCTCATATCCTGTCCGTATACGTTCTTCCGGTTCTGGAAAATAAATTTCCCGGAGGAGGCATCATAGTAAGCGCCCTTTATGTAGCCTTTTCTCAGCATCTTCCTCAATCTTTTCGCAACCGCAGGCGCAGGTACTCCTGTTCTGAAAGACAGGTTCTTTACTGAACCCTCCGGATCAGAGGAGAGAATAGGGATATACTCCCTCAGTTCATGGATCAGCTTAAAGCGCAGAATGCCGTTTATAAACGCTGCTGCTGCTATTGCAGCCAATATATACAGTATTATAACAATATCCAGCTCCGTCTGTCCGTCCCCGGTACTGTACAGTGCAGTTGCACCAAAGACAAATCCCCCGGCAAAACCTCCTGCCACCTCCAGAACTCCTACCATCTGATTAAAGATAACTGCCCCTCTGACATATACAATGTCCTGTTTTTCTTCCATCCCCGATCCTCCTGGTATCTGTTTATTATTATCTATCCCAATAATTTGAGCTTGTCCTTCCTCGAAAGCCGTTTTATCTCCCACTCTCTGCGCATGGCCTCCTCCTTCGTCACAAATGACTCGTAGTAGGCCAGCTCAACGGGAAGTCTGGACTTTGTGTATTTTGCCCCTTTTCCGGCGTTGTGGCATTTGATACGTCTCTCCAGGTCATTGGTCCACCCGGTATACAGAGTGCCGTCGCCGCATTTCAGGATGTAAGTATAATTCATGATAATTTCCTGACCTGCCTTCTATGTAATGGCACCGCACCTGCCAATGGCAAATACGGCACCTCTATTTCAAAGCTGCCGATGAAAAAAAGTATTTTTCCCATTTGCGGAAATTCGGATAATTCCGCAGAGGAACAGTGATACACTGTTCTTTTATTAACCCTGTAGAAATATAATCGGCTGCGGATTTTCTTTTCCGCATAGTTTATTATACTCTAAAGCCTCGTAAATGTGAATACAGGGACTGCCAAACCGGCAGTCCCTGTAAAAAGAATGTTACTGTTCACTGTGTGAACAGTGACAAAAGAATCTCTGATTTGCTGTTATTTCAAAAGATATACATTAGTGAAATACACACCAAGGTTATTTCCGCGATTATGGTCATTGACAAAGACATCAATATGATTTCCTTTAATCGCGCCGCCGCAGTCAGATGCGGTAAATATATGTCCGTTAATAATAACTCTTGTTCCGTAAGGAATAATTGTCGGGTCAACTGCTATGGTATCACCCTCCACGAGAGGTGCCCCTGTGGATGTGACGCCTGCCCACTGATCATTACAGCATGCACCGCCGCAGTAATGTGTAATCTTATAGGTACCCAGGCATTCACCGTACTGGTCTGAAGTTGCATTGATCTCATCAATATCGCTTCCGTAGAATCCGTATGTATCATCCAGAACTCTGGTTGCCCAAACTGCATTCGCAGTATTTACATTACCTACTATGATTCCCACACGGCTGTTGGCTGCTTCCACAGTCATTCCGTCACCTGCATACATAACTACATGGTAAATCTCGCTTCCGTTGGAATAGAAGATCAAATCGCCGGGCTGTGCTTCGTCAACCGGTATCTGTGTACCGTAATAAGCCTGGTCCTCCGCAACTCTCGGAAGGTCATAACCATACTGCGCGTAAATACTCTGAACAAAACCGGAGCAGTCCGCACCGTCTGTGAGGCTGGTACCGCCCCACACATAAGGATTGCCTACGAACTGGGATGCGAATTCCAGAATAGACTGTCTCAGTGCACCACCGGGAACTCCGCCCTTTGTAGACGTGATCGTGTAGTAGCATGCACTGTTTTCTTCCGGTTTTACCAGCTCTGAAGCTGTCTCCAGATTCTCTT
This sequence comes from Blautia sp. JLR.GB0024, assembly GCF_037000545.1. Lineage (NCBI taxonomy): Bacteria > Bacillati > Bacillota > Clostridia > Lachnospirales > Lachnospiraceae > Blautia > Blautia sp. JLR.GB0024. The sequence goes on from NZ_JBANBF010000028.1 coordinate 25,097, forward strand.
CACCGTGCTCTTCTATAAATTTGTTCGCCTCTTCGTCAAGATAAAGAGAAGTTTTCTTGATAAATCCTCTTACATCTCCGGACTCTACATATACCCAATCCTTGTCTTTGTCGGCAAGAATGTAACATATATTATCCAGATTCAGGTTGCCGATGACGCGGCTCTTATCGTTCTGTGATTCATGAATGGTTCCAAGTAAAGATTTGCATACTGCATAATCTTTTGAAACAACTGTTGTCCTGACAGTTGTCTTTGTATAAAGAAATGCTTTATTTTCCAGCGGCGAAATTAATTCTTTTGCTACTTTAAATTCTTCAACAGTTACCTTTTTCTCAGCTGTCTTATTCTTCTCTTCAGCTTCCTGCTTTTCTTTTGCTTTTGCATCTGCTATATTCTGTGCTTCCTCACCTGTTAAAAGCTTTGATTTCAGCACAAAACCTCTGACTGTTCCTGATTCTATGTATACCCATGTTCCATCGTCTGTGTCAATATTCTGCTCTTCCTCTTCACTTCCAAGATGGAGTTTTAATCCATCATTGCTGAGAAGGTAGCAGACACCATCTTTATCCAGTGTTCCGATCACTCTTGCCTGTTCGGATTTCTCCTCATAGACATTCAGATTCTCCAGAGCAAATGCATAAACTTTTCGGATTGTACGGAAACGGAAATTCTCCTTGATGTCCGGCATAACAAAATTCTGCTGGCTGTCTATTAGATTATCGCTTGCCTCCGCATCCTGTGCCGGTTCTTCTGCAGGTGCCTCAGGCTCCACCGGTGCTTCTGCTGGCGGCTGCTCAGGCTCCGTCGGGGTATCCGGTGTAACAGGAGTATCCGGGGTATTGGGATCGTCCGGGGTATCCGGGTCTGGATTGTCCGGGGTATCCGGTTTGTCTGGGTCCGGTTTGTCCGGAGTATCCGGGTTTTCTGGATCGGGATTGTCCGGGGTATCCGGGTTTTCTGGATCGGGATTGTCCGGGGTATCCGGGTTTTCTGGGTCTGGATTGTCCGGGGTATCCGGGTTTTCTGAATCGGGATTGTCCGGGGTATCCGGGTTTTCTGGGTCCGGATTGTCCGGATTATCTGGATTATCCGGGTTCTCTGGGTTCTCAGGATCATTCGGATCTGGATTGTCTGGGTTCTCGGGATTCGCCGGATCTTTCGGTTTTTCAGTTTTTTCCTGATCTTTTATACTTGCAGAATCCACATCCTCAGGCGTTTCAATTGTATTCGTTCCAACCTTTGTCATATCGCTGGCCAAAACAGCGGATGGTGTTACCATTGTCAGCACCACTGTCACTGCCACGACTCTGCTCAATCTTTTTAAATGCATAGAACTCCTTCCATTCCGTCTTATTCCTGCTGCAAAAAAGCATAAATTTCCTTATACTTTGTATTTTCCCACCATTCTTTTCCAATGTCAACAGCAAAATAAAAATTCACTAAAAATTCAAACAAACTGATAAAAAATTTACATTGTATACAAATTCTCTTCTCTTACTTTAAAATATATCATTTTTGAGGTTTCACAAAGCATTACCATATGCCTTTTTTTATTTTTATTTCTATGTAAATGAAATATTTTTCAATCCGCATACCAATTTTTCTCCTCACAGCGCAATCTCTCTTCAAAAAACCCGGAACCAAAAAAAACCATTTCAAAACAGATAATCTGCTTTGAAATGGTTTTTACTTTTTACGGCAGGTACTGGATAGGATCCAGCGGGCTTCCGTCTTTCTTCAGTTCAAAATAAAGGTTTGCACCCTCTTTTGTATAATATTTTGTAGGCTCATTGACATAGCCAAGTGTTGCTCCGGCCTCTACATACTGCTCCGGCTGGAAAGCTACATCTTTTAACTGGCCGTAAATTGCCTGGTATCCATTGCCCAGGTCAACCGTTACGGTTGTTCCGGTCTCAACGCTCTCCTCAACAGAGACTACCTGTCCGTTCGCAACGGATGCAACCGGTGTATCGACCTCTGAGGAGATTGCGATTGCAGGGCTGTATTTATATTCGTTCAGAGTGGGGAAATAAACGGTGTGTTCCATATCATAGTCAATGACTACCTGTCCGCTTACCGGCCACTCCATAAGAGAGCTCTCTGTAAAGTTCACATCCGGAGCCATTGCTGCTGCCTGGTTGTCCACCTCTGCAGATGCATCCTGCGTATCAGCTTCCGGCTGCGTATTCTCTGCTGCGGAAGCGTCTGCGGATTCATTCTGCTCTTCTGCAGGCTCCTGCACTGCTTCTGCCTGTGTATCTGCCTCTTCCGGCACTTCTCTGGTACCCTCAACCTGAGTGGTGTTGGCATCCTGGGATTCCTCCTCAGGTTTCTCCTCTGTTGTCATTGCCTCGTCAGAAGGATTCTCCTCATTCTTGACAAGTTCCTTTTCATTCGGTGTGCTCTTACTCCCGGACTGATATACAGCCGCACATGTTACTACTATGGCCAGCACTAAAAAACTGCTGAGAGCCACGCGGATTTTGTTTCTTTTACTCATATTCTTCACCTCAACCTATAGTGGAGCATCCGCCCCTTTTGTTTTCATCTATAGGATTGCCAGAATATGTGAACTTATACATAATTTTAAAATTCCACGCGGCATCTCTTCAATTCCCTATCTCTTTTAATTTTAATTCAGGGAAAAAATAATTCAGGATTTCTTCATATTTTTTCTTCTTCCCTGCCATCTTCCGGGCTGTATACTGGCTCAAACCCACTCCGTGTCCAATCCCCTTACAGAGAAAACGTACCTCGTTCTCCAGTGTCTGAACCGTAAAACAGGAGGATGGAAGGTTCAGGATCTCTTTTAGCTTTTCCCCCTGGAATTCCTGGTTTCCCACATTGATTTCCAGTACATATCCCGCGCTGTCTGCATTTTTTATCTCGATCTCTCCTATATTTTCAATGGAAAATCCCGGATATGTCTTCTGTATCTGCTTCTTTAGATCCTCCAGGGAAAAATAGCATCCCTGTATGTAGGTAGAACTGTTGATATCTTCTGAAGTATCCACAGAAGGCGCATAGGAGTAGGCTTCCCCGAGAACCTCTGAGGCATCTCTGGTCTTCCCCTGGCTCAGCTCATGATAGGGAAGTTCCACCACATCCCCATCCTTCATAAGCACCTGATCTCTGGTATCTGCTGCTGCGTCCTGGAACTTCTGGAACTGCTCCAGGAACAGATCATCCATTTTTCTCCTTTTGAGTGCCTGGGACGCATTTTGAATCGTACCGGCTGCCGTTCCCTTTTTCCACTCCAGATAGAGATTATTCCTGGCAATGACTGTCTGGGCCTTTATGGCTTCGCGGGGCGCATCCCAGGATATCTGGGATGCAGTCACAGCCGGAATATAATCTTCCATATCGGATTCCCTGGATACAGGGCATGCTTTTCTCCCGCATATGATCACTGTCAAAAGATACGGCAGTAAAAACAACATGATAATTCCGGAAATCCCCGGACCTTTTCCTGCTTTCATACAAAACCCGGCTGATTTCTTTCTTTTATTATATGAATCGGCAATCTCGTCCCATGCCTCATTGCCTGATACTCTATTTTTTTATGATCAGCACAGGAATCGGAGGATTATTTTCCCTGTTATAGTATGTGCTCAAAATGACAACATATTTCCTGCTGTCCAAACGTTTCAGCATATCCAGAATCTTATCCCTCTCCTCAAAACCGGTATCACCTCCGCTGTAGATACACAGACTCATGACACCACCTTTTTTCAGCAGCTCCAGACCGCTTAAAATGGCCCTCAGACTGTTTTCCGGCTGTGTGGCAAGCATATGGTCACCGCCCGGCAGATATCCGAAATTAAAGAAGATACCATCAACGGTTTCCTTCTGCTGATAAAGCCCCATATTGGTGTGGCTGTCCAGAATCAGACTCGCCCGCTCTCTGACACCGTTTTCCTCCAGCAGCTTTTCAGTGGCTTCCAGGGCCTGCTGCTGGATATCAAAGGCTGTCACATGTCCGGTCTTACCTGCCATCCTGCACAGAAAAAGTGTGTCATTTCCATTTCCCATGGTGGCATCAATATAGTTACCGCCGGTTACTGCCTGCATTTTAAAGCTCTCATGGCACCATTCCGTAATCTGATAAGATTTCATCTCTTTTACTTTGTGCTGGCTTCCAGAGCCTGTGCCAGGTCTTCGATAATATCATCCACATTTTCAATGCCCACAGACAGGCGGATCATTCCCGGAGAAACGCCTGCTGCCACAAGCTGCTCATCATTTAACTGTCTGTGCGTATGACTTGCAGGATGCAGCACACTTGTTCTTGCATCTGCCACATGTGTCACAATAGCTGCCAGCTTCAGGCTGTCCATGAATTTGACTGCTGCTTCCCTTCCGTCTTTTAATTCAAAGGAGATAACACCGCAGGTGCCCTTCGGCATATATTTTTTAGCCAGCTCATAGTATTTGTCTCCCGGAAGTCCGGCATAATTTACATGCCCCACCAAAGGATGCTCATTTAAAAATTCCGCTACCTTCTGGGCATTATAGCAGTGACGCTCCACGCGCAGCGCCAGGGATTCCAGGCTGGCATTCAGCATAAAACAGTTTGTAGGTGATGGGATGGCTCCCAGATCGCGCATAAGCTGTGCATTGATCTTCATAATATACGCCGCTTTTCCAAACTGCTTTGTATATACAACCCCGTGATAAGATTCATCCGGTCTTGTCAGTCCGTGGAATTTATCACCATATGCGTCCCAGTCGAAATTACCGCTGTCCACAATGGCTCCGCCTACCTGCATTGCATGTCCGTCCATGTATTTTGTTGTGGAATGCGTCACAATATCAGCGCCCCACTCAAAAGGACGGCAGTTTACCGGTGTTGCAAATGTATTGTCTACAATCAGCGGTACTCCATGGGCATGTGCCAGACCGGCAAATTTCTCAATATCCAGCACAACAAGAGCCGGATTGGCAATCGTCTCAGCAAATACAGCCTTGGTGTTGGGTTTAAACGCTTTTTCCAGCTCTTCTTCAGAGGCATCTGCATCCACAAAAGTACATTCAATTCCCATCTTCTTAGCAGTCACGCCCAGCAGATTCAATGTGCCGCCATAGATAGCAGACGCACAGATCACATGGTCCCCTGCCTCGCAGATATTAAATACAGCATAAAATGTAGCTGCCTGCCCTGATGAGGTAAGCACACCTGCCACACCGCCTTCCAAGTCAGCGATCTTAGCTGCCACCAGATCATTGGTGGGATTCTGGCATCTTGTATAGAAATAGCCATTGTCCTTCAGATCAAAGAGACGTCCCATCTCCTCAGTCGTGTCATATTTAAATGTTGTACTCTGATAAATCGGCAGGATTCTCGGCTCACCCTTTTTCGGTTTCCATCCGGACTGCACACATTTGGTTTCAATACGAAATTCTTTATCCATTGTTCTTTCCCCTTTTCATAAAATATAGTAACAGCCCAGGTATCTGAACTGTTACCAAAAATCCATAACCTTTATATGTGGTTCATTTTACCACGATTCTTCCCGTCAGCCAACAGAAACTTTAGAGTGTTGGGGGGTACAAACACGCCCCGGCTGAGCAACTGCTGTTATCCATCATTTCCGGTAATGCTTCTGTCCGTACAGAACAACTGCCAGGAATAAAATAATACCAACAGCCAGAACGATCAGTATCTGTGCCTGTTTCATAGGATATTTCCATGCGCAGATTCCCAATGCCAGCATGTCAAGTCCTATGATACTCACACCGCCTCCGATGGTCACCATGAACTTTCTCTCATTTTCAGGCGACACGCCGCTTGAGAACCGTTCTCTCACCATAGAAGGCTTTCCTTTTACTGCCATAAAGATGCCTGTCAGTATCACAATACAGGCAATAATCACCATCATCAAAGACTGTCTGTCCATATATTACCTCCCTTTTCAGAACTTATCCTTTCCGCTCTTATAATACTTTACAAACACGATGAGGAACCATGCGGGAAGGACCAGGCCTTTCAGCACACAGGAGAGACTCAGAGTCCACCACACACCATTCAGCCCAAGAGCCGTGGCCGAAAGCAGCATAGCGACCGGTATCCTGAGTGTGTTGAAAAGAATCCCTGTGACAGACGGCGGCACAGTCTTTCCAAATCCCTGAAATGCCCCGGCTGTGGTGATCTCCATACACATGAAAAATTCCGAAATACCTATGATTCTCAGATAGTCAACTCCCATCGGAAGGACATCCTTCTCTGTAATAAAAATACGGAAGAAAAATTCCGGGAAAGCGATGAGTATAAAGCTGGTAAATACTCCCCACAAAGCCATGATCCCCATAGCTGTCTTATATCCCTTCTTAATCCTCTCTTTTTTCCCCGCCCCATAGTTCTGGGCCACAAACGCATTTACAGCTGTTGAAAATCCGCCTGCAGCCATCCATGAAATAGATTCAATCTGGCTTCCGACCTTCTGCACCGCCACAGCCGCATCCCCCCATCCCGCGATCAGACGGGCTATCACCATGGAAATTCCGGAAAACAACGCATCCTGTATGGCAGAGGGAAATCCAATTCTCACAATCTCACGCACATGCTGCTTTTCCGCCTTCTGTGTCAAACGAATGTGCCGGAAGATCACCGGCTCATTCCAGACCGTTGCAAGATACAGGATAAACACAATGATCTGTGCCAATACAGTGGCAAGCGCCGCACCTGTCACCTCCATTTTGGGAAGAGGACCAATTCCAAAGATCAAAACAGGGTCCATTACAATATTTATGACCAGACCAATGGTGGTGGCCCTGAAAGTAGCCATGGTATTGCCCATAGCAGCCAAAATACCTGTAAAAACCTGATTCAGGAATGAAAACACGATTGCTCCGCAGGTGATCACAAGATACATTTTGGCGTCATGTATAACATCCGGGCTGTTCAGCTTAAAAAACCCGATCAGCGGTCCTGAAAACAGCACACTGATAATCCCATACAAAATCCCCAGAAGCATTCCCATGCGAATAGAACCTCTGGCATAGTCTATGGCAGCCTCCTTGTCCATAGCCCCAAGGGACTGCCCCACAGTGACCTGTCCGCCCATTCTCGGTATGGTTGTGATACCGTTTGCCAGCCACATATACATACCGGCTGCCCCAACGGCTGCTACCGCGTTACTGCTGACGCGTCCGATCCAGATCATATCGACCAGATTGTACGCCATCTGTATTAATGATGTTCCCATAATAGGGAACGCTAATTTTGCCAGGGAACCTGCGATAGGTCCCTCCAGCAAATCCACATTTCTTTTCATTTTTCTTTTAAATCCCCCAGTTTCAGACTTTAAACTCTATACTAACAGACAATGAAAAAACCTGCAACCTCCTGCAAATACAACGACACATGTTTTCAACAGAAAAATCATTTTCCATACATGTTATCCACAATCTATTCAGATATCCACATATAAATCCTTTATAAATCAACATTACATCATGGTATGCTTCATTACTGATCACAACATTACCATTGTATCGCATAGAAAACCATTTTGCACTCTTTCTTTCTGATTTTTTTTATGTTACTCTTATATAAAATCAGAAAACCGGGGGAACAAAAAATGAAGGAAAAAATATATACCATACCGCTGATGGACGCATTCCGCGCTGACGATGAATGCCCCTTTTGTTTTATTGAAAAGAATCTGGAACAGCACGCCATGGATTTTGTCCTTGGCTCCGGCGCCTCCTATATGGAAGACGATGTGCGGGCGGAGACAGATAAACTTGGATTCTGCCATGAACACTATAAAAAAATGTTTGATTACGGAAACCGCCTCGGCTGCGGACTGATCCTCACCACACACTTTAAGAAAAAAAATGAGGAGTTAAAACAGCAGATCAAAATGTTTTCTCCAGGAAAAGCATCCATGCTGGGACATTTTAAAAAGGCAAAACTGGATGCAGACAATCCCAAGACAAATATCGGAACCTGGGTAAAGGAACAGAATCAAAGCTGCTATATCTGTGACTACTATCAAAATACATATGTCCGCTATCTTGACACCTTCTTTGAACTGTACAGGAAAAATCCTGAATTCACAGATTTGTTCAAAAACAGCAAAGGTTTCTGCCTCTCCCATTTCGGTGACCTTGTGGAAACTGCAGAGTCCCTTCTCTCTGATAAAGAGAAGGCTTCCTTTTATGAAATTCTCTTCCCCCTCATGACTGACAACATGCAGAGGGTCACAGATGATCTTGAATGGTTCTGTGACAAGTTTGACTACCGCAACAAGGATGCGGACTGGAAAAACTCCAGAGACGCCATTCAGCGTGGAATGCAGAAGGCCGGAAGCGGTTATCCCGCTGACCCGCCGTATAAAGCTGACAGATAACGAAAAGGGACAGGCCTATGCGCCTGTCCCTCTGTCATGTTCGGAAAGTAATTATCTGAAGTGTATGGTAAACTCTTCCCCTGCCTGTTTAAAATCATTACTAAGCCTTCCGCTCTGCTCCGGGAATTTGACCGCATATGGTGTCAGATAAAGTTCTGCGGCCTCATCGCTTAGATTTCCATTTTGAATCGTAGAAATATTTAGTCTTCCTACGCCGTCACTCCATCTGGAAAGTGTAAATTCCACAGCGTTTCCACAGTCGTCAAACCCTTTCAGAACAAGATCATAGTCACATTCTCCTGTGGATGTTGAGAAATAGATTTTCTGCCCAAGAGCATTATCTGTCATTTTATTCAGATATACTTCTGTTCCATCCTCCAGTGTAAATGTTTCGTCAAGCTCCACTGTATTTGTACTCTGGGCAAGCTCCTCACCGGAAGATGAAAATTCAAAATCCCATGTTTTGCCCATATTATCATAATCTACAAACTGTATCTCAAAATCAAGTGTCTGAGATAAATCCACATCCTTGCTGATGTCACACTCAGAAATAGATACAATTGTTTTGTCTCCTTCCTGCTTTTCTCCGCCGGAGGCGCCATCAGAGACAGACTTTCCATTGATATATACATGGACTCCTATAATCGATTTGTTCTCATCCGTAATCTTTTCATCATATTCTCTGGTGCTGGATACTACAATCTCATCCTCATTTAGAATGACCTCATTGAGCGTCACTGTTATTCCGTTCGCGGTCACTGACTTTCCGACTACCGTCTTATATGGTTCCAAATTCTTTTTAATTCCAAGAATAGATGCAATGTCATAAGAAATAGATTTTACTGCTGCCTGGACAACATAATGCAGCGGAGCACTTCCCACTCCCACTGCCAGGACCACTGCGGCTGCGCAGACTGCAGCAATTGGTTTCCACCTTTTTTTCTTTTTCCCTGTACCCATAATATTTTTTGCAGCAGCTTTTTTCCAGCGCTTGTTTTCCATATCATTAGTTTCTTTTATTTTGTAATTCCCCATATCTGTCTTAACGTCATTTAACAATTCATATATATTACTGCTCATAACTTTTCTCTCCTTTCTGAGTGGAAAACAGTTTCCTGATTTTCCGTCTTCCCCTGGAAACTCTGTTATATATCACATCTTTCTTCATGCCCGTCTGCCGGCTGACCTCCTCCGGTTCCATTTCCTCCACATAGAGCTTCATAAACAACTCTCGGTCCTCAGGACTCAGACAGCTGAGCATCTCTTCCATCTCCTCAGACAGCTCTTCCTCAATCATCTTCATCTGCTCCCTGTCCTCCTCTCCGGCAGTCACATCCTCCAGATTTTCTGTCTGTATCCTTTTCAGATACTTCCGCTTGTAGTCAATCGCTTTATACCTGGCGATACCTGCGATCCAGTTCACAAAGCTGCTTCTCATAGGCCTGTAGGACTCTATATTCTCCCACACAGCCAGAAACACATCATTGATACATTCCTCCTGGTAATCCTGCAATGAAAACAAGTGCTTCTTTACAATAGATTTTACAATACGTCCATAATTGTCAATTACATATTCTAGAGCTTTCTCGTTCCGGAACTTTAACTGCTCTACAAAATTATCTTCATTTATTTTCATAAGCTTTCACCCGATTCTCTTTTTACTAACGGCCGTTACACTATATACTTCGTATCCTGCCAACTGATTTCTATCCATATATGAAGAAAAAATAAAAAACTTTTTCACATTTCTTTTACTATTTCATCACAGAATCATCACATTTACAATGTATATTAGTATTTGAACAAAGCCAATAAGACTTTTTTCAAAATCTTTTTCTTTTTCATATGCCGGTATTCCCTTATACCGGCTCTCCTTCTTTTTATATTTTTATAAAAGTAGACATGAAAATAAGAGGCCATAATCTATCCCCCCTCAAGGTTATGGCTTCTTATTTTCTGTGTAAAAATATATTCTGCGCTCAGCGCGTTTTCCATCCGAACTTTTTTTGTACAATAAAAAACAGCTCAAATACAGAATATCTGAATTTGAACTGTCTCACAGTGAAGCATCGGGGATTCGAACCCCGGACAACTTGATTAAAAGTCAAGTGCTCTACCAACTGAGCTAATGCTCCATATTCAATTATCAAACTAATAGGCAATAAAAATGCCCAGAGCCGGAATCGAACCAGCGACACGAGGATTTTCAGTCCTCTGCTCTACCAACTGAGCTATCTGGGCGTAAAACTTGAGTAGCGGGGACAGGATTTGAACCTGTGACCTTCGGGTTATGAGCCCGACGAGCTTCCAGACTGCTCCACCCCGCGTTATTAATTTATAACAGCAATAAAAATAATTACTGAAAAGCCGATGATCGGACTCGAACCGATAACCTGCTGATTACAAATCAGCTGCTCTGCCAATTGAGCCACATCGGCATATTCACTTTGAAGTCTAATCTTATCAGCTAGAGTGGACGGTGGTGGATTCGAACCACCGAAGCAATTTGCAGCAGATTTACAGTCTGTCCCCTTTGGCCACTCGGGAAACCGTCCAAAAATGGGACCTATAGGGCTCGAACCTATGACCCTCTGCTTGTAAGGCAGATGCTCTCCCAGCTGAGCTAAGATCCCATTATATTTTATTATTTTCTTTTTCAAGAAAATAACGACCCAGAAGAGACTCGAACTCTCGACCTCCGCCGTGACAGGGCGGCGCTCTAACCAACTGAGCCACTGGGCCATCACGAAGGTATATACCTTCAAAACCGCATATACAAAACTCAAAAACCTTTTTTCAACTCCGCCGTTTGCATTTTCA
>NZ_JBANBF010000029.1:0-35874 GCF_037000545.1 Blautia sp. JLR.GB0024
TACTGCCTGTGTGAGATTAGGGCAGTTACGCACATCCAAGGTACGCAACAGGACGTTATTGCCCAGGTGCAGGTCTGTCAGGTTGGTATTGCTGTAGCTCTCTGCGGCGTCTCCCAATTTTAAGGACTGCAGCTTGGTTGCCAAGCTAAACTCCGCATAGCCCACCATCAGACCGGACAAATCCCCCACGTCTTTGAGCTGTGATGCACTATAGATGTAAATCTCGGTATCATTAACATTGTCCAGGGGGCAGGCAAGCGTATAACTGGCACCCCTCAACGCCCTCTGCTGGACCAGGTATGAGCCATACTTGACCGATGCATAGATGTCCGCATACGGCGTCACCGTGATATCAGCCTTGGCGTAGCCCCTGACTGTGATCACATCACTCAATGCATCACCAGCGTTGTACTTGCTGTCCATGTACCGGTACCGGTTGTACAGCCACCACTTGCGCTGCTCGGCCTTACTGCCCTGCAGCATGGAGAGATAGGCGGCACTGTTGTCCTCGATGAGGGGTGCGAGGTACTTAAAGTAGGCATCCTCGTTAAATACCGCCTCTGGCCACTTGGCTTGATGCTCTTCAAAGCGCCGTTCGGTATCCTCATAAGACAACTTGCCCGTTGACCGGAGAGTCTGATACATTGCCTTAATCTCATCCTGGTAAGCCTGCCGGAGATTGACCCAGAGCACGCTATGCTGGCCGTTAAATACATCGGCACCGGCCACCTGGTCAATGTCCTCCAGCTCGTAGCTAAATGCCAGTGTGCCCTCGTTGTTGATGCCCAGCCCGGTATCGAAGTCGTATGGTAAAAAACACCACTTACCCATTGCTATCACCTCCTGCAAAGATTGTTGGGAACATGTTTTTGGCGCGGCTGTCGACCATTAAAAATAGCTCTGTAAATAGATAGTAGAAGCAGGCGCTGTCCACCTCAATGTGCTCCGGCAGCTCTGCCTTAAACTTGGCCAACCGGTACTCCGCCGTATCTGCTGTGTACTCCACGCCTCCGTAAGTGACCGGCGCCTCCAGTGCTGCTCCCGTTGCCGCATCCTGATCAGTGCTGACAAGCCATGTTGACAGGGCACTGAGCTGTGTTGGGTCTGTGTTGCCGTCTGGGTAACGGCCTTCAAAGTCATTCAGCCAATCTGTGTTGGCAAAGTCGGCCGACTTAAACAGTACACGGCTGCTGGTGTTGTTAAGTACCTCCCAGGACTCGTCACCGGCAGCAAATCCATACACCACAGGAGTCCCCTTATCATTATTAAAATTGTACTTACCGAGAAAGACAGTGGATGCCCCATTGCTCCAGAACATCACAATCGGGAATCCATCAATGCCTTGGCGGACACTTGCATTATCAACCTGCGGTGGTGTCTTGTATGGGCAGGCGTCATTATACAGACGCACAAGCTCCACGTTGTTGGCGCCTTCACTGGATGCAACATCCGCCTTAAATGTGTAGGTGTCGGTACCTATGGCATCCTCCCGGATATGGTAGATCTCTACGGTTGTCCCGTCCGTCAAAATAAACCCGCCCTTAAATTTAATCTTATAATTTTTACGGGCGTAGTATTGGCTGGAAGTACCCTGCACATCAATCTGTGCATCGGCAAATGTAAAGTTACGCTCCGGATTCAACGGGTCCACATAGTATCCGCTGACCGTCTTTTTATCGCCCTTATACTGCGGCAGCTCTGGAGCTTCAAGCACCAGGTATGGCAGGTCTTTGGGCAACTGGGCAATCACGATGCTGCCGTATGCGTCAAAGACATTATTGTGTGTATATCTATTCAACATCTCATCCACGTCCTGGGTGTCCGCGATCCAATTGTTGAGCATCTGGTGTCTGGTCAGGTCATTGTCATATACCCTGATGCAATACAGGTCGATGGTGCAGTCATTACTGCCTACGCTGATGTCCACCGGAGTGGTCTGGGCAAAGTCATCATCTGTAGGATACTGGACGGTGCCGGACATAACGCCGTTGATATAGCAGTAGATCAGGCGATTCTCTGCCCTCTTTTCAACCACAAAACTTATCCGGACATGCTCATCCTCCTTGTACTGCGTCGATATCTCACTCTGCTCTGACCGGAGTGCCGCCCGCTGGGCCGTCAACTCAATACCCCTGCCGCCAGACATGCAGGACACCACCACAGCGTCATAATCCATGACGTCGCGGGTCGCAAACTCTATCTCAATTGTTTTACCAGTCCCTCTAAAATCCTGCGCAAACGCCTTGTACGGTATCGTCAATCGGGCGTCACCGGCCACCCGCAGCACAGTATTATTATCCTGATCAAGCTGCCAACCGTCAGACGAATAATTAAATCCGTCAAACACAGCCTGGATATCTCCATAACTCCATGTGCCCGGATTAGCCTCATTGTTGCTTCGGCCGTAGCTGGAGAGGTACAAAGACAAGTCCTGCGTCTCCGCCCCAATATCCATGCTGCTCTCTGTGACAGTCAACGCAAATGTCTTGCGCACCGCTCCGCAGGTAATCTCCAGGGTCAGGGCTCCAACCGTATCCGCCCGGTACGTCCATGTCTGCAGTGTACGGTCTACGGTAAGCGCCGCCACCTCCCTGCCGTTGGCCAGCAAGTGGATAGGTGCCAGCATACTGCCGGGGTTGTACACCATATAGGAGATAATAATGGATGCGTACTGCTCTGCCTTGGTCCCCCGATAACTGCTCGTGATGATAGGGGTATCCTCGCCGACCACTGTGCAGATCAGCTCGTAGTACAGCTCATTGGATGATATCTCCACCCCGTCCACTGTGGCTGTAAAATATACCAGCAGGCTATGTGCTCCATGTGTCTGCGCCGGGATGACATAGGATTGCTGGCGGCCGGATGCGCTGACCTCAGCCGTGCCCAGCTCTGTACCGTCCACCACAAAATGCATGGTCTTGGTAACGTTGCCGACCGGAGTGTAGGTGTATGTGATTGGACCGCTGTACGGCACGCTGGCGTCAAACGTAGATGACACACTGACATCCACCACCGACACACTGTAGTTGATGGTACGGCTGTTGCCGTAGACGTCGGTGATATTGACCTTGACCATGTTGGCACCGGTTGCCAGATACTTACTGATATCCACGGTTACTGCGCCCTGGGCTACGTCCTGGGTGGTCTTGACCAGGCCATTAATGGTAATCTTGAGTGTACCGTTACCGGTTGCCAGCTCATCCTCCAGGGAGGTCCAGGTGAGACTGACAGTGCAGGCCGCACCAGATGCAATGGACTTGCTCAGCCAGCCGCTGGTATTGGATACAGTCAGCACGGCGTTGTTACTGCCGCCACCGCCTCCTCCGCCGCTGCCCGAAAACGGGCCAAGAGGACCAACCACAACCTCGTTGTTGCTGGTCATGTAGAGATAGCCGGCTTCTACATAGGCACCGTCTATCTTGCCGCCAATAAGCAGTTGCATGGCGGTCTGGTCGTCCTGCAGCTTGCGGATTACGTTCTGGGTGTCAATCACATCTCCCGATATATTGGTCATGCTGGCCTGCAGTTGTTTGAGTGCCTGGGTGCTATCTGCGATATTTTTGGTGTTGGTATTAACCTTACTCTCCACCGCCTCCAGGTCCTGGTCAATCTGTGCAAGGACTTCATCCTTCATCCGTACGATTTCCTGTCTTACCGCCGTAAGCCCTGCCTGCAGGCTGGCTATATCTCCCTGGTTCTGGAGGATTGCTTTTTCGTCAGCAATGATATCAGCCGTGTTTTTATCCACTACAGTCTGGATCCGGTCGATGATAAGCTGCTGGGTCTCCTGATAATTGCCGGCCTCTTGCCGCAGGGTCTCTATGTCCGTGGCAGTAGCCATCAACATGACCTTGCCACCGCCGTAACAGTACCAGGCGTTGCCGGTGTCAGTCGCAACGGCCAACTCACCGGGCAGTAACTTTGAGGGAATGAGTTGTTCTTTCAGCCCCTTTCTGTTGGTTATCGCCATGATTACTCACCTGCCAGTCTGTTATTAATATAATCCTCAATTACTTCTATGGCTGCCTGTAATTCCGGAGTAACAGCATAAAAACTGTCCTTTGCGTTTGGCTTTGTGATATTTCCAGAATTATCAATTTCATTGTAGGTACTGGATATTGTTCGCGCCCCATCTTTATTAATTACCTGAAATGCTCTTAAAATCTTCATTCAGCAATTCCTCCATTTCTCTGTCATTATCTTCAAGCTCCTGATCAAAAATGTATTCTAGTTCAAAACTATCATCATCTGGCAGTTCCTGCAGCTCATAATCTTCTAACCTCAGATGTTCATATTCCTTCTGCATAGCCTTGATTTCCCAGGAAAATGAGAGGTTCGGCGTCCCTTGGACAACAAAAAAAGCAGAGGACTTTTCCTCTACCCAAATATCTCCAGGCCCTTCCTTTTGCAGGAACACTGAGTATTCCATATTTGTATTAACTGTTTCCTGAAAAATATCATCTATGGATACATAGCAAATACCAGTTTTGTCAGTCCGACCAGTGCCAATATCACCAAAATACGGTGTGGGGGTTTCATAGCAATACAGGAGACGTTTATCATAATCCTCAGTCTCTGCAATCCGGGATTTAGTCCCTGTAGCTGAAAAAGTCCCTATAATATTAAATTCACCACTCACCCCAATTTTTTTATTATCTCTGATAGTTATTTGTCCACCTGTAGAACCACATTGCAGGGCTACACTTCTGTCCGTTACCCAAAGCATGGACTCTTTCTTGGTTACCGCTATTATAGCGTCCTGAATTATTTCAGTGGTTCCGGTTATAGTGATAGCTTTACCTATCTCAATTTGGGGATATGTAATGGGGCCATATGAACCCTGTATGGTTAATCCATCACCACCGCTTATAATAGGAGTATTGCCGCTTGCTGCAGCCGGAGTAAAAAGTATTCCTTTGTCTTCAAATCCTTCTTTATAAAGATGCAGGCCATATGTTTTCGTGTCCCCTGTCAGTACAGACTGCAACATTGCCACTACATTTGAATACGACACGCCACCAATCGTTACAGAATCATTTGTCTTATCTGTAAGCTTACTACAGACCAATTCATTGTTATCCAGGTCAAAATACACTCGGCCATTCTTCGAGCTGATTTTCCCGGCTATAATCCAATCAGCATATAAGCCAATGGCCGCAATCACATTCATGACCGCGTTACCGTCTTTGTCAATGCCTCCGGTCCAGGTCTTGCCGCCGTCTTTAGACCAAAAGAAACCATCAATGGACTGTTTATACACAATCTTACTCTCAGATAATATCGGCTTATCATGCATATAAGTGATCACACTGCCATCATCCTGCGTCTCTTGCGTCTCATAATACCCCATAGCATTTATGGCAAGTCCGTTCATCTGTTCCAGGAGCTTTCCATACTCGGTCAGCTTTTGTTGGCTGTCCTTTTTGATGTCATTTACTATCTTATTAATCTCAGCGTACCGGTCCGCCGAATGACGTGCCGCCGGCTCCGCGTCACACGATATACTTGCATACCCACCAGTGCTGTATGTGATGTTGGTTAAATACGTGTGATAGCTGTTGCCCTTGCGGTCCGTGACTATGGCCGCGTCCCCTGCCTCCCAAGACGGATCACCGATGGCAGATGCCTGGAAGGGCCTGAACCGCATCCCCACAACACGGCCTGCCAGATACTCCGCGACCTCCCGGGCCTTGCCGGCCTCTATGAGGGGATTACCGGATACATCCAGTACATATCCCTCGGCACCACAGAGGTACGTTTCACCCTCCACCTTTTTGCCGTTGGCATCCTCGCTATCTGCGGCCGTCACCCGGATACCGGTGATCACTACGTCCTCAGTGGACACGGACAACGACGAAAAGCTGTAGATATGATGGTACGGCAAGACATCGGTAAATGTACCGCCGTCTGCAGTATCGCCGGAGCTGTAATCTGTAAAGTTACCACCATCCAGGTTAGCGCCGGTCTGGTAACTGGCCGCTGTCGTCTCGTCAAATATACCGCCGTCGATTATCCCGTCAAATGCCGCAGTATCATACCACTTGAGCTCCAGGCGCCCATCCGTATTGCACCGGGCATAACATCCGGCCAGCAGGGCACAGTAGGCGATTATGGCACGATAGGTTATGTTGGTGGTGGCATCAAATGGATTTTTGCTTATCTGATATCTAAAATTGGGGAACTCGCCGTTGACCAGCAGTACGCCACACTGGGTACAGCAATACTGCACGATAGTCTGCAGACTGGCTGGAAATCCTATCCCGCCGTCATAGGTGGTATCAAATTTACTCATATTGTCTAGGCACTCCAGCGTCAATATGGCCGGAGTTGCAGTAGGGTCATCTGTGTTGTAGACTCCCTTTTTTAGCCACTCCATCCTATCTGATAACTGTTTGCCCACCCAAACCGTTACAACCGCATCGGTAAAATCATAGTCTGAAAACTTATCATAACGGTTATTTAAGCTCAGTGTTAGTTTGTTTGTGATAGCCGAGCCGACGTCAAATTTATTTGAACCGGTCACCCCATCATCTATTTTCGTAGCACCCTGGGATATCTGGGGGCTGTCTATCTGCAGTAGAGTGCCATCTTTTAAGAGGATACTGGCTTTAGTGATACATGCACTATTCTGTAAGTGCGCCTGCTGAAATTCAATACTTGTGTTTATCATGCCATCACCTCTCTATGATCTCAAAAGTCACCTGCGTATATCTTTTATATCTTGATGCCCAGGCCCGCATTGGAGCGGTTCTGTCACCTACATAAAATTCCCTGGTTTCATTCAGCCCGCTCTTTGCATCCGGATATGTGACCATGACATACTCCGGATCAAACGCCTGCAGGATAGCTGATGTCTCCTCCGGTGTTGGATTGTTCCAGGCCAGTTTCAATTTCCGCTTTTGGCCCACACGGTTTTTATGCATGATTGTGTCATCTGTACGTCCCGCGTCAGCGCCGGAAATATCTTGTAATCCCCATTCAAAAACGGACGGGTCTTTTACTTCAGACCCGCCCACTAAAATCATTGCCACTCTGTCCTGTCACCTCCTAAACCGTAACCACTGCCTCAAAACGACGCTCTGCTTTCCGTTCTCCCTTTTTGACTGCTTTGTAAAGGGTTTCTGTATCCGATATAACTGTCAGCTCAATGACCGGTTCTCCGCCGCCTTCGTTGCCGCTACCCTGGAAGAGCATCATGGCCTCCACAACAGCGTCGTAGACACCAGCTTTGATACCATCCACAATCTGGTCATTGTTTGCTACTGCAGACCGGCTACCTATGCGACCAACCAGCTCCGGCCCGCTCTCACGTGCCATGAACATCTCACCGGCTGCTGGGAATCCTCCTTTCGCATACCAGTCCAGGTTGAAACTCGGTACACTGAAGCTGAAATTACCAAGATTGAACTCATTCCAGTCCCAACCAATGTGCGGCATAGGAATATGGATAGAAGAGAATCCATCTGCAAATGACTTTATCGCATTTTTACCGATATCCCAAAGGCTCCCGATACCATTTGATATCAGATTCGGGATTTCAGATACTGCATTTTTGATTGTCTCTTTGCTGCCTTCATATCCAGATTTGATACCTGACGATATGTCGGTTCCTTTTGCTTTTACCTTCTTTGCAACGTCTCCAATGGAAGAGAATACGTTATCCTTCAATGTGGCCACCTTTGATAATAGCCCACTTTGTTTACTCTTTTCGTATCCCTCTTTAATGCCAGAAACTACATCAGTACCTTTTGCCTTTACCTTGCCAGCGATGTCTCCAACAGATGAAAATGCCTCGTCTTTAAGCTTTTTGAATTCTGAGAATAGTTTACTGTCTTTAACGGCTTCATAACCGTTCTTAATACCTTCAATAGCTCCCTTTCCTTTTTCAACCAGCCAGTCTTTTGCATTACCAAGTGTTTTCTTTATATTGCCAGGAAGGTCTTTAAACCAAGTTATAACTGTTTCAATGTTTCCTGTAAGGCCACCCAAAAGCCCTTCAATGATGTATCCACCCTGTTCTTCCATAACAGTTGACGGACTATTGATACCAAATGCTTTTTTAAATCCATTAATTATTGGAGTAAATATGTGTTCGTATATCCAATCCCCAATATCAGCTAAAGCATCTCCAATGCCCTTAAGAATACCAAGAACGAAATTACCACCACACTCTTCAATTTTTTCTTGAAAATATTCTTTAGCCGCAATTGCAGCATCTCCCAATAATCCACCAAGAAAAGCAGCAAGCCCTCCAAGGGCTGCTCCAATCAATTCAAATAAACGTTCTACAATATCTGTCCACTCGATACTCTCCAAAAGGGTTTTTAGGCTCTCTCCAACTTGCTGCCAATTTGTATTCTCAATGGCATGAATAAGTGTATCAAGAATACCCTTTGCAAAGTTAGATATACCCTCTCCTAATTTTGGAAAGTCATAGGTGGAAAATAGACCGTCAATTGCCTCAGCAACAGAATCACCTAATTTCTTCCACTCAAATTCAGTGACCGCTGTATGGAATGCCTCCAGCTTTGAATTAAAAAACTCAGCAATCGTTTCACCGATTACTGTCCAGTTTGCTTGCCAAAGAAATTTATTAAGCGTATCAATGAGCCCAGATACTACATTATGGATTGTTCCCTTTATAAGTGCCCAATCCAATCCCGCCATAGCACCGTTGATGCCATTTCCTGCCGCTATGCCAAGCGAATCCCAATGGAAATTTTGTGCGAAGGTATCCGCAGTCATAAAGACCGTATTTACACCCTGTGCAAGAGTATTTCCGACCAGCCCCCAATCCGTCGTTTCGATGAATCCGTTTAGAAAAGTCGCAACGCTCTTTGCAATCTTATTGGTTGTATTTTGTATTCGGTCCCAGGGGATCCCTTCCAGTGCAGTATTAAGCTTATTACCAACGATCTGTCCAATCTCGGTAAAGTCCGCATTCCTCCATGCCGCTTTAATCTTGTCCGCGAAATCATTGATTTTATTGAGGATAGGTACTTCCTCAAACATGTCCGCTGGAGACAGTCCTCCAATATCCCCGGCACCTGTGTCGCTGGATCCGGAATCAGAATTGTCATCCAGCTTGTTGATCTGGTCGAATCCGAGGAGTGTTCGCTGCAGCTTTTGGTTTGCCTTGTTCGCTTTGTCCGCATTCTTGGCATTCTGGTTCAGGCTTGCGGCATAATCCTGGTTAACCTTCTTTGCTGCCGTGAAGGTCTTCTGTCCTGTAAGAGACGCAAATAGCATTCCCAGCGTAGATACAGCCTGTATCACCTTCTGTATTAGAACATTCAATAGCGGCGCTATCACATTTAAGATAGGAGCAAATGCTGTAGCAAGGGCATTTTTAAGCTGTGTCAGTGATGACATCAGCATAGACAAGCTCGCATTGGTCTGTCCGCTATACTGCGCCAGATTCTGGAAACCTTCTTTTGCTCCGTTCAGGGCACCGCGAATTAAGAAGCTGGCAAACATAAACCTGGCCGTCATTCCCAATGTGCGGAAAATCCCGCCCATGCGCCGGCCAGTCTGTCCAGTACGTCTCATGGAGCTATTTAACCGGTTAATACCCGGAATCCCTGTTGCAAATTTTTGTATGAGAGCCGCGAAAGCCCCGCCCGCTGTTTTTATCGCAGGTGTTATCTTTGACAACACAGATCGTAGGCCGCCAAAAATCTTTTTCATCCCTCCCCAGCCTTTTGAACCTATGGCCTTAAATAGATTTCCAAATTGCTTGGGGATAGAAACAGTCCGTTGTACATCTGCGCCTGAACTTACCATGCTGTCACGCTGCCTTTTATATCTTGCGACAGCCGCTTCTGCGTTATTTATATCGTATTCGATTGATCTCCACGCCCTGCTCTCCTTATCAGTGCCAAGGGCATCCATTTTGTCTCGCCTTTCATAATATTTATCCCGAGTTGCTATCGCTTTTTGGATATTATTTTCAACTTCCTTAAATTCGTCGGTGTATTCCTTTATCCCGGCATCAATTTGAAACCCTTTTACTTTTCCCTTAATACCGCCGGTCACGGCAGACATGACCTTTTTTATCCCGCTCTGCATCTCCTGGATTTTTTTCATTGCCCCAGAACCACCAAATCCCGCCAATGGATTTTTAAACTTTTTCAGGTCCTTCTCCATTGATTCTGTAGTTTCTTTTGTCGCGGACTTCGCCTCATTTAAAGCTTTCTTATAAGGGGCTGCTGTTCCTTCTATTATGACATTAAGCTTTTCCAATGTATCTCCCACACTCTCACCTCCTTCCGCATAAAAATAGCAGGGTCACATGCCCTGCCGTCTACGCCTATTATATTCTGCTACATACTGCCTACGTTTTTCTTTGTATTCCTCAAACTCTCTCTGTTCCTTCCATTTCTCATACCTGTTCTGTTCTTCCTCAAACAAGCTTGGGTAATATTCCCAGGCATGAGGCACATCGTCCTTTTCCTCCCGACATAGATATCTGGCAATCACTTCTGCTGCAATAAAATCTTGAGACACCTTCCATTTGACATTCTGTTTTTCCTGGCGGAAATAGCTCTCCATCAGATCAGATATCTCTTGTGGAGAATAGCTCCAAAAATCCCGTGGAGTTATACCACAGTCAAGTGCCCGTTCATACAGCTCCTGCGTAACCGTTGTTACAGCAGTTCGTCCGCATCCTGCAGGCTCTTCATCATAGATTCCGCCTGCTTTTCGGTAAAAAAACCGGACACTGCCAAAGTAGGCATCACTACACCTGTATAAAAGTCCATCTGATTGCCGCCATTTTCTGTCCAGCGATCATATGCGTCTTTTACATCTTCATACCCTACGCCATGCTCCCAAGGTGACATAGCCGCCTGCGTTACTGTAAGCATAACAGACAAAGGGGGAATCCCATCTCCTGCGACCAGGTTCAAAACATTCTGGCGATACTTATTCTCCAGTTTCTCAATCATCCTGGTGGTCAGCTTGAGCTTGTATTCCCTTTCTCCCACTTTCCAGTAGTGGAATGGACGTCTTTTGGGCTTTCTTTCTACAATACCGACAACCTTTTCTACATGCTCTTCATCTCTGATTTCCTGTTCCATATCCTCATCAATACCACCTAAATTTCCCATATCTTTCTACCTCCTTATGCTCCCGGTGTCACGCCAGGGTCTGTGTATTTTAAATCACTTTGTACCATCATTGTCAGGTCAAAATCAATAACGCCATTTACGCCACCGCCGGTACGTTTTACAGTTACCTGGGCGTCATATTCTGTCTGCGTACCGTCGTTCAATGTTTCCTGGAATGTCAAAACTTCCATATCATCCTGGGCTTTCCGCATCACGCGATAGGGGGAATCTGCTTTTGAATTGTCATACCTGAATTTATATGTCATCTCCGGCAAATCCCCAATACCCATTTCGTATATTTTGTGTTTATCAGTCAGACAGGAATTATCGACCTTCTCCGGCTCTACTCCAATCTCCGGAATCTCTTTGAGTCCGGGAAGGTCCGTAAAGGTGGAACCTCCACTCTTTTTGTATCCTAATTTCGCACCATTCGCTAACATGCGCCACTCTCCTTTCTTAGTTTGGCCAATAGACATAATCATTCATCATGTCAATAATAGCCTCATATCTCATCATTTTATGCTTTAATCCGGACGGGTCCGGTACATCCTGGCAAGATGTCCTCACAAGCCCCAGAGCCGACAATGCCTTGTCAACCTCTAATGCTGATTCAGACGTGGATCTGTTGTGCCAGATATCCACACGATACCTGACATATGATTTACATTCTCCTTCGTCTGTGTGTTCATAGACCTTGTTTTCCTCTTCGGCGTACTGTACAGCAGGTAACTCTGCCCAATCCTTTGGATACTGGTCAGATACATTTTCAAATACACCGGACAGAGCCGTATATACCTGGTCTTTTACATTCTTCATAATTGCTTCTTAATCTCCTCTCCAACCAACTTTACGACTTCCTCTTCATTGTCTTTTAAAGCTGGGTACAAGTATGGCTGCGCTGCTTGTCCGGTGCATTGGTAGAATCTCCCCTGCGGCGTGTCTATGTGAAAGAAATGATAGTGTTCCGCAACCTCCCGGTCTATCTGACTCTCATGTATCCACCAAGGAGACTGCGTATAAGCCACAGCAATGTCAGGAGATATCCCCTCGTGATTTGCCTGGCCTTTCGGGCCAGTCCCCAGCTCCACAAAAGTGCCATGCTTAACAGCAGGCCAACAAGTTCCACGAACAGTATCTTCTTCCTCGGTAACCTCCGTCAGGATTTTGCTACGCAATTCTCCGTCAAATACTGGGCAATTTGCTTTTGCCGATTCTTGTACCAGTGATATTCCCTTTCCGATACCTTTTCTAAGTTCCACCTTTGACAGCCGGTCAAAATGTTTATTGAGATTGTTTGTACCCAATATCATCTCTTTTCCACCTCCAGTGTCAGATAGCTGTACGGATAAACAGCAACGATCTGATAGTCCGGCTCCTGATCCGCTGCAGCATAGATGCAGACACCATCCCCTGCAGCAATCTCTGGCCCATCTTCCATCTGATATGTGACCTTTCCGTTTATTCCTCCCGGCACCTCATAATACGCACCATCCAGCCGCAGGTTGCGGATGTTCGGCAGGCGGTTCCCGTACATTTCTGTCTGGAGTTTACCTCCTCCCGACCACATCTCTGCGGTAATAGGCGCTGTAGGACTGTACTCTATATAGCTTCCTCCTTCAGCGTCTTTTTGAGGGACAGCCTTCTTGATATGGTAGGTTGACAGCCGATTACGTTTTAGCCTCATGCGTCTTACCCCCTATCCTGACAAGCCGGTACCGGTCCATGAGGTCATAGACCTGTTTCGGCGCATTGTCGAAACTATACGTCTCTCCTGCACCGCTCCGGCCGCTTTCACCTTCTGTTCCCATACGATTGAGAGCTATAACAGCCAAATCTCGAACAGCCTTATCTAAGCCAGAAACCAGCTTTGTGCGATTGGTGTAAGACAGCACAAAAGCCTCTGCTTCATCGCGTAAAAGGGAGAGCAATTCCTCGTCGCTCTCCCCAGTCAGCTTTTTCAGTTTTTCGATTTCCGTCAATTAGACCACATCCTTTAAGACAGCCAGCAGTTCCTCCTTATTGAGGCTGCCCGCGCCCTCGATACCTTTCTCTTTTGCCAGAGCTTTCAGTTCGGGCACAGTCATTGACACAATATCTACTGCTTTATCAGTATCCTGATTGTGGACCACGGCTTCAATCGGTCTAAATCCCTGAGCCTTTAATTTATCTGCCACGGATTCTGACTCAGTTACGCGTTCTACGTTATCTCTTTTTAATAACATACCGTGCCCTCCTTATTCAGCATCTTTTATGTTTAAGTAAATGGAATCCAGTTTGTTATCTAACACCCAAATATCATGAAACCTTCTGTAATCCATCTGCCATGCATTCAGCTTCTGGTTGATTGTAGGATCAAAGATTCGCATGATATCCTGCTTAGTAACTGCAATCGGCGTGGTACGTGGGCAAACAAAAAAATTGATTTCTTTTGCTGTGGTTCCCTTGATATAACCACCCTGCTCCTGTCCGGCTGTTTTGCCATCATAAATTGTAATTGCTGTATACATACGATTAGAGGGTGTGGAAATGATCGGCACTTCGTCGACAGAAGGAACTGATGTGTCAATTCCGCCTTTTGAAAATGTAGTCTTGGTAATCTTTCCGGCAAGCTCCATCTCAAGTTCCATGATCATATCCGGGGTTGCATGGATCACCAGCGGACCGTTATACAGCTCCCTAATTGCTTTAATCCCTTCCTTAAATTTTCGAAGTGCGGATGTTCCGGTAGCTCCGGGAGTATAACCGTAGGATACCATTCCAGCCTTATTTGCCGTAATAGTTTCCGTTGCAATCTTACTGATACGGTAAGCATCAATTTCCGGGACTACAAATGTCCTCTGGAACTCGCCCATAACTGCCGCCGCTGTGGTTACGAAATTGTTTTCATTAATATCCACCGGGTCGAGCTGGAACTTGCGTCCCCTGTCCTGGGTCATTTTCCGTGTCTCATACTCCAGTGTAACGCCACCCTGCTGGTATCCGTTATCCCGGTCATAATCTCCAAGTCCCTGAACGGACATCTTTGGAATTTTCACTTCCGCACCGCCGTTATAGAGTACCTGTCCGGCATTTGCATCCATCCAGCCGGTCACAGCCTCTCGTACCGCCACTTTATCCAGTGTATTCTGAAATAATGTTGCTGTTGCTAATGTGTTAATAGGCATTTATATCACCTTTCCTTTCTTATTATGCGCCCATCATGAGGGCTTCTACCTGCTTCGCAAGTTCTGTTTCCTGATTCCCTGGTGCCTTTTTGGGTGGAGTGCTACCTTTCAGCCTTTCCTGTACACCTGCTTCCACGGCTTCGTTAAACGCTTTTTCTACTGCAGCAATAGACTTGCTGCAAGAATCCGCATTAGCGTAATTCAACACCTCCGCAAGCCCAACCGGAAGCTTCTTTTCTGCCAGAGTATTCTTGGCCTCTGCCATCAGTTCCCGGCGTGTGATGGCCGCTTCTTTATCCGCCAGTTCCTTTTCCCGCTTCTGTTGCAGATAATCTGCTTTTTCCTCTTTGGTCATCTTTGCCAGTTTCTCGGCCTCTGACAGTTTATCATCCGTGAGTGCCTGCCACTTTTCCTGCGCATTTGTGAGCGCAGTATCAATAGCTTTCTGCACTCTCCGGTCAAATTCTGCCTGATGTCCGCCTTTCAGCAGATCGTCAAAAGAGGGCGGTTCATTGCCCTCGCCATCACCTTCTCCTGTGTCTCCTTCGCCTCCGGCTCCGCCACCATTGCCATCATCGGCCCCAGTGTCGTCTCCACCTGGCTCTGCAAAAAACTGCAGGTTCATAGGCAGCATACAACTTGCAAATCTAAAATACTTATTTCTCATTCTCTCATCCTTTCCGCCCCAGCCCATTCCCGCAGGCCCAGGCCATTGCTATCAGATTATAGTTTTCGGCCATTCCGGGCACAAAAATAACGCCCAGGATAACCTGCGCGTCTCTAACTATTTCTTTTACAAGCAGCTTCACCCCGCCGCCCAGAGGGAGATTCAGGACCACCGCCTTTCTACTTTCCTTTGCCTTTCTTGCCGCCTTTTCCTTTGCAAGCCATGCCTTTTCACCTCCTTCACTCCTTCTCAGTTACAGTAAACGGTACTATAGATTCCGGTATATAGTTCACTTCATATTTGTATTTATTTACTTTGGCGCCTCCCAGATCTTCAATAACATACATCGTATTCTCATTCAGACCAATGATGTGTTTCTTATATGTACCATCTTCCATTTCACAAATGATGCTTATTTTTTCCTTATCCGCCGCATCCAACGAAAATGCACCGATCACTTCAAATTCCACCTTATCCGTCCTGGAATTAATCACCGCAAACCGTCTAAGGACGTTAAAATTATCGGCATCCTGTGAAACATTAGAGGAGACTATGCTTGCTTCTGAACATCCAACCAATGCCATACATGCCGCTATGATAACAGCTATAAATGCTTTTCGTTTCTTTTTCATACTCCACCCTTTCAGCCTACCTTCTCGTAGGTCTTTGCAAAAATGTCTGGTTTGCACGGATATAATTCGCCTCGTAAACCCTGGATGATATAATCTCCAAGTCTCGCGTGCATCCGGCCTTCCAGAGTGTCAATTGTACATCCATAGACATGCATATGGCCGTCTACCAGGCTTCGGTCAATCCATACTTTTTCCTCTGCTACGGCAGCCGTAAACCACGCAGGAGCAATCATCTCAGCATCATCCGTCAGCCGAAACGCCTCAATCTCAACTGGTTTCTTCCTGTATCTCATTTTTCTCACCCCCTCTGTTGCGCTGGCGCAAATCTAAAAAAAGAGTATAAAAATACCACCTGCCATTTCTGACTGGTGGTATCATAATTCATTTATTAACTTTCGTGCCTGGTCCTCCGTTATCTCTTGCACAAGAGACATTACATCTGTATTCCCAAACCCGTAAGAAGAACCTTTGCTCTCAGACGAATCATACCCTGTTACCCTGTCCATCAAAACATTGTCCTTATCAGGCTGCCATCCTTTTTCCTTGTCATAGAGATAAGGCACAAACCCCTCTTCCTTACCCACAATATCTAAATCTAAAATATGATAATATACCGTTTCCATCATTTCACCTCACTGATGTTCTGTGGCACTTCCATACTGGCCGACATTTGGTGCATCTGCTTCCGAAGCTCTATTGCTTCCGTGGTAGTCGGGTCCAGCACTCTCCATTTTTCATACAGCCCATGCATGGTGTCTTTTACCTTGTAGCTTTCCGGGGTGTGATACTGGATCTCAAATTTCTGTCCATTCGGTGCCTTTACTGTGGTGTTGACACCATTATATGGATTCCTTTTATTCATCCAATAATTCTTTACCTCAATTGTATTGTACCCCATATTTCTATAGGCTTCAATGGCTTTCTGCATACATTCCACCAATTTCTCCGGTATGGCTGTGTATGTATATCTCAGGATATCCTTCACCTCGTAGGTATTTCCATCTGGGCTGTATTTGCTCCCTATCTTGCGCAGATATGACCCCTTGCCTTTGATACGATATTCAAGTCCTTCCATATCCATCCCAGTCTTTTTAGCAATGTCCTTTACCTGTGCTGTAATCTCCGGTTCTCTGTCCAGAGCTTTGTTGTAATATGACATTCCTTTTACCTTCGCTTTGAGGACACCGTATTTATCCGGCTCTTTATATTTCAGTTCCTGAAAATCATCCAGCTTTTCAGGGACATCCTCTCCAAGTATTTTTCTGTACCGACTGTGCTGTGTCCTGTCCGCAGAGCGATTATGGATTTTCTTCTCTTCCAGTTCCACCTCCGGCCTGCCTTTTACATACTTATCATACCACTGTTGATATGTCATACTCCTTGGCACCTTGATACGCTTACCTGTGGCAGGGTCTATAGCAGAGCGCTGCATCTTGTCTATCAGTGACCTATCCACTACAGATATCGTAGTAGACCGACACCAGGGGTGCATGGGAGGACAATTCTTTCCTATCTGCCTTTCCTTGACGGGATATATTTTCCCGTCTAACTCCCGGCATATCTTTGAGGTTTTAAGGTCAAGCGTCGCAAGATACTGATATTCTTCAATCTCGCATTCCTCATAAGCTTTAAAGTTTAATTCTGTCGATACATAGTTACTTTCAGTTCTAATCAGCCTTCTGGCGTTGCTTGCGCCCTGGCCGAACTTGTTGACTATAACGGCAGCGGCTTCCCGGTTTGTGCGGCCTGTTACCAGATTGATAAGTAACTCCTCTTTCAGATCCTGTGCAAGGGCTTGTGTGTTACCCCAGATGCGCTCCGAATAGTTTTTACCTGACCAACGACTGTTGATCACTTTATCTATTACTTTCACAGTGACTGGGCGAAACGAAAATGCTGCATCTGCCCTTTGTTGTGTATGAAATATCTGCCGGTAATACGCTTCCTGCGCAAGGTTTTCATATAGCTTTCCGCTAATGTCTTTCTCCTGCAGATATACATTCTGCAGTGTCATATCCAAATCCTGTTGGAGCTGCTTGAAATAATCTATTCTGGCCCGGTATGCCGGAGCCTCCAACTGCATCAATAAATCTCTTTCTGATTCATTTTTATCTCCGCCCTGTAGCTTCTGCAGGAGTTCATCTATGGATGTCTTATCCTGCAGAGTATCCAGGAGACGCCTGGCTTCTGCCTCTGACAGCCCGTATTTTATCTTATATCTTTCAAAAATGGCATCTGCTTCAATTGATAAATACCGCGAGGCTTTCAGGTACAAAGTTGATATCTGGTCGGCTGTATCCTCCGCCCTTTGGAAAACATTGAACGCATCCTGTACCTGCCTCTGTTTCCAGTAGTCACTACTCCTCATCGTCTACGTCACCATCCTCTGAGGGCTCTGGCGGTTCATTCGGCTGATTCCCGAAGAGTTCTTTCTGCTTCTGTAGATTCTCCTGTTCCTCCTTCTCAACAGCTTTCAGCTCTTCATCGGGATCTTCAACAAATGGAATTTGAGACAGCAGTGTCTTACGGCTTACCTTGCCCCAGAGGTTCGCTACATACTGGCTGATTTCCAGGAGGTTCTTCGGCATGGCCCGTGTAAATGTCGGCGCAATGCCGGATACATCAATGTGTATTCCTGATCTCGTATTTAAAAAGTTGGCAAATATTCGCAGGCGCTTGCGTAGTCCCTTCTTGTAATATCTGGTCTTGATTTTTGTAATATTCTCCATGCCCAGCAATTTAAACTCCATTGCCACGCCAGAAACGTTGCCACCGAAACTCTCATCCGTCATACAGGGGATATGAGAAAATTTGTGGATATCCTGCTCAATAGCCTTTTTCAGAATCTCAACACCTGCCTCATCAAACGTCCGGGTCAGATACTCCGCTTTTGCATCTGCCGGCAGTTCTACCATTTTCTCTTTTCTCAGATATTTCATTGCCTCCTGGTTTCCATTTCTGTCCCCATCTTCTTCACTGTCTTCATCCGACAGCAAGGCACCGTAGAGTGCCAAAATAGCATCAATAAACTGCTCCTTGTCCGTGATCCGGTCACTCATCAGCGCATTGTAGGCATCTATCAGTGGTATCTGCAGCTCATAATCACCGATAGCCAGCTTATTATTCAGGTATTCGATTACCGGCACCTCGCCTTTAAAGTGCGCTTCCGGTCCATCCAGTATTCCCTGTGGCCCCTCTATATCCTCAATGTTGGCTGTGTATTTATAATTCTGGGTCATGACAGTAGCCACGTACACTGTGTTCTCCTTGTCTCTGGAGTCAATCTTTGCATAATAATAAACAGCAAAGAGTTCATTCTGCTCAATGCTGTCATCGTAAACAACAAAGGTGTTCTCAGGCGGCAGGTTCTTGACTGTCAGCTCTGTCTCCCCCTGTTTCGTGTATATGTATTCATAGGCGCGCCCATAGATGCTCAAATCCAGGCCATTGTCACCATCTGCCTCATCAGCCCCGGCCAGCTCCAGAGCATCCGTCAAAGTCGTGATATCACCTTTACTTTTGTAAGACACCGGATTGCCGATAAAATACGAGGTTGCTGTGTCTGAAATATCCTTTGCATGATTGCAGACAAGCTTATTCTGCCGCTCTGGATCTGCCAAAATCTTATGTTGCCCCTCATAGTAAGCTTTAAGCTTTGCAAGGTCTGCCACATGCGACCTGTGCTTCATAATCAGATGCCTTACTGCCTGCTTATCAATATTTAGTTCATCCCATTCTGCCGCCGGCATTGTAAATACATGCATTTTTATCACCTCCTTAATAGAATCCAGCTTTCGCTTTGTTCCGAATCTTCGCCTTGCGCCTGGTCATGGAATCCTCCATGCCGTAACGCACCGCATCAATTGTATGGTTGTTCTTATCTGGATAACTGCCCTTGAAATTCCCGTCCTTGTCCATTTCCAGCTCATATCCGGTAAACTCCCTGGCAGCATTCGGGCAACGCTTCGGGTCAATAATGATTTCCTCCAGCTCATCGGACAGAAATTCCATTCCATAGTCCACAGAACCAGGACCTTTCTTTGCACCGACAATCCGCAGGCCCAACTCATTCAGGGCGGCTATTGCCCTTGGCTCCTCGGAATCCGCCGTGATCACTCTGTTGAGAGGATTATACTTCCTGATTTCTCGGGCGGCCTTGGTATTACCCAACTTGACCGCATATATCTCTCCAAACAGGAAGAGGCGTTTCTGCTTGCTGTTGTAATGCATCTTGACATATGCCAGCGGATCAGCGCCATATCCAAAGTCAAGACCTTGCTTGATGCGGTCAAATATTGCAATCTCATCATCCGTGATTATCCTGACGGTAACATTTTCAAAGACTGCTCCTCCGGTACCAGTGGCAACGCCCAGATACTCATGCTCATAAGCCTTCGGTTTCGTCTCTTTTAAGTGTTCCGCCTCGATAAAGAACTGTTCACCCAGCCATTCCCTCGGCACCAACCGGTAATCAGTATGACTGACAATCGTATCGGCTCTTTCCGTCAGCACATCCTGGTTCACCCAACTGTTCATTGACTTCGGAGGGTTCCAGGAGTAAAAAACAAAATACTCCGAACCACCTCTCATAAGTGATTGGAGTATTGTACGTTCTTCTTCTGGTCCGTCAAATTCTGATCTCTCCTCGAACCAGATATACTTAAAATATCCGTTTGCCAGTTTTACAGACTTGATTTTTTGTGGATCATCAGCGCCCCTGAATATGATTTTATTGCCATATGGTATATATGTCAGGCTCAATGGCGAATACCTGATTTTCCATTTGTCAGCCACTCCCAGGGCATTGATAGCCCAAATAAGCTGCTGGAACACCGATTCCTCCAGGAAGCGTCCAACCTTACGCATGGCAATTGCATTTGCCTGCGGATCCTGCATCATCCCCAGCGGAATCTCCAAACTGATAAATGATGACTTCGTGGAGCCTCGACCACCGGCCAGCTTATAGTGTGTATGCTTATGCCCCGCAATGTCCCAGTGCAGATCGTAAAAGGACGGAGCTATCAGCTCTGAGAGCTTAACCTGTGTCGTCTGGTTTTGGGATGTCATTGACAATCACCACACCTTCCACGCCTTTTAGATCCAGCTTATCATTCCACATACCAAGATGTCTGCCAAGGAGTTCCAGAGCTGCTTTCTTATCACACAGTTTTACCTCCCTCTCTGTGCCCCATTCATTCGGCTTTATCTTGACCGACTGGATGCAGGCAAGATCATCGTCGGATGCGTCCTCCCTGATTTTTGCCGTTGCCGGGTCCATAATGTCCGTTATCCGGGCAAATCCAATCCTGGCCAACTCCTGCAGCACACGATCCTGATTTATACCGGTTCGCTTACTGCGTTCCGCCATTGCCTCACCAATAGCCTGTTGAATACTAAGTTTGGCTAAGTTCTGGCTTCCCTGTTCATTTGCGGTTTTCACTGAATATCCTGCTCTTATGGCTGCCTGAGTGGCATTCAGGTCTATCAAATATTCTTCTACAAATCTTTTCTGTTTCTTTGTCATTCAGGCTCACCTCCTTGCTGCTAATCTAAAATCAAAAAGAAAATCAACAGTATCCATCCAAACGAATAATTGACAGCCATGTATACTGCCAGAAACACTATTGCTGTGTAATACAAGTATTTCATGTCAGCGCCTACCTTTTCCACACGCAAAAACACCCAGCCAGCAATGCCAACCAGGTGTTTCTGTTTCTTTTTTCGATGATATCATAATAGCACAGATAAAACTGAAGTGAACTGCACTCTTTATGATATTTCCAATTTTTTTAATGCCTTACCATGTAATTCATAAATCCACCTTTCACTATATCCCATAACCCTTGACACTTCCCACCATTCCATTCCCTTTATATACCGGTAAAATAGTACATCTCTTTCGTCTTCATCTGCCAGCAGATTAATTCTATACGAGATATCTTTGTATATCTTAACCTGCTCTACGCCCTCTGTAAACAGCTCACTTTCTTTTTCATCTAACTGGGCCACATACCCCGAAAGATCACCTGTGCCACCACTCCCATGAGGCATACCATCATTATTTACGGAAGGGCAAGTTCTCATAGAGCGTATTTCTTCCAGTTCTGCCTCAATTCTTTTGATTCTACGTGCATGTTTTCTGTATCCTCTCAGATACTCCTTTTTCTTATCATTTTCCGTTGTTGCCACCAGCTTTCACCCCCAGTCCTAAATATCATCGCTACACCACGGGTATTCCCCAAGGCATTCAAATTCACTGCCACCACTCATACTGCAGCCTTCACAGTCCTTTTCTTCGCCATTATCCATCATGGCTGCGCATTCCCTATAATCATCCTCCATTTGTTTTGTCAGTGGGATTTTAATAAATTTCACTTTTTTACCTCCCTAAATATCTCGAGATACCTTTTATATCTCTTATCCTCTTTTCCAGCTAACCACTCTTCAATCTCCTGTATCTTCTGACTATCCAAATTCGGCACCATGAATTTAAATAATTTCTTAGTCCTTCTAATAGTGTTTGGGAAAAATTTTTCAAAATCCACAGTCATGAAATTGTGGCGCGTCCGATTATTCTGATATTCAAAGCTTACTATCATCTTTATACCTCCTGATCCGTGCTTTCAAAGCATCTAAAAGGCTATCTTGTGTAGCGTCTTTACTTTCCAGTCTCTTGATCACATCCTCATCCACGGTCCCATTTGCCACCAGGCGGTGGATGATCACTCCCTGCTTCTGGCCCTGCCGGTATAGTCTTGCGTTTGCCTGCTGGTATAGCTCCAAGCTCCAGTTAAGCCCGTACCAAACTATGATATGACCACCTGCCTGAAGATTAAGACCATGCCCCATGCTGGCAGGCTGTGCCAGAAGAAGAGGTATCCGGCCTGTATTCCAATCCTGTATATCTTTCTGGCCTTTCAGTGTTCTTGGCTTATAATTTTTAAAAGCTGACATAAGCCGTTCATAGTCATGACGAAAATTATAAAATACCAGGACTGGCTGTCCATTGGCCGTGTCCAGGATCTCCGCCAGGGCCTCCAGCTTCTGGCTATGGATATCTACCACATTCCCATCATCTGTGTATACACTGCCATTTGCCATCTGCAGGAGTTTGTTGTAAACCGATGCAGCATTCAGGGCGGTTATCTGTTCCCCATCAACATCCATCAGCTTTTCCTGTTCCAGCTCCTGGTAGCGCTCCATCTCCCTCATGCTCAAATACACCGGTATGTCATTTACTATCAACTCCGGCATCTGCAGGTAATCATCAGCTTTCATGCTGATGCAGATATCGGATATCTTTTTCTGGATAGCTTCCTCTGCCCCGGGCTTCGGCTCATAGGAATAAACCACATATCCGTTTGACTTCCCGGGATAGAAATACCGGTTCCTGTAGCCTGTGATATTCTTCCCCAGGCGCTCCCCCCGATCTATGAGGTACATCTGCGGCCAAAGATCCAATAATCCATTAGGCGCCGGTGTGCCGGTCAGGCCTACAAACCGGGATGCCAGGGGCCTGACCTGCTTCAGGGCCTTAAACCGCTTTGCCTGATTGGACTTGAAACTTGACAGCTCGTCCACAACGATCATATCAAACGACCAGGACCTCCTGCATTTTTCTACCAGCCACACCACATTCTCCCTGTTGATGACGTAGATATCCGCCTCTGCTGCCAATGCCGCCGTACGTTCCTTCTGACCTCCCAACACCCGCGATATCTGCAGTTGCTGCAGATGATCCCATTTGCCGGCCTCCGTGGTCCAGGTATCCTCCGCCACTCTTTTAGGTGCTATCACCAGCACCTTTGACACTTCAAACATGTCATACATCAAGCAATTTATGGCTGTAAGAGTTATCACTGTCTTACCAAGTCCCATATCCATAAGCAGCCCTGTTTCTGGCAGTTCTATGATTTTTTCTATTGCAAATCTCTGGTACTCATGCGGTACGAACTTCATTCTGCATCTCCTTGATGAAAGCTTTGGCCTGTTCCATTCCTTTGATGAGATAGAACCTACACCCCATATCTTGCAACCGCTGTCTCTGCCATTTCTGGATATTTGACATTCGGCCAATCTCTGTTTTCAATTCTGCAAAGTATACCCTTCCTCCGGGAAATATGTATATCCTGTCAGGTACCCCTGGGTTATTGGGTGATACGAACTTAAAAGAGATGCCACCCAGTTCTTTGATTTTTTTATTCAGCCACGCCTCAATGTCTTTTTCTAACATTCCAATCACTCCTTATCTGTGACAGAGTGACACCTCGCACGCGTATGACGTGTATAACGCGGGTATCTACATATAATTCCTTCTATTTCTATTAATTTATATCTCTATAGTAAAAGACTGTCACACTGTCACAAACTCTTCTGAAATCCGCTTGTTTCCTTGCTTTATGCTGTGACAGTCTTTGAGTCAACCTCTGTGACAGTCTTTTTTCTGTCTCACAAAAATTTTCATGAGACTGTCACAAATTTGAGACTGTCTCACCCACCTTGTCACAGACTGTCACAGTTCTTTTGTAGACTCTTTGCTGTCCATAATCGGCCCCTAAGCGTTTCCGTTCTCCCGAATATTCCCATCCTTCCATTTTTGATAGTATCTTTTTTACTGTATAAGTATCCTTAGTTTCCATTTTCGTCAAA
The DNA here is from genome assembly GCF_037000545.1 of Blautia sp. JLR.GB0024. NCBI lineage: Bacteria > Bacillati > Bacillota > Clostridia > Lachnospirales > Lachnospiraceae > Blautia > Blautia sp. JLR.GB0024. The sequence goes on from NZ_JBANBF010000029.1 coordinate 24,221, forward strand.
CTATAGCCAAAGCACTCACACCATACCTCTTGCGGACTCACGTAATCTCTTTGCAGAGGTGTTTCCGGTAATGGACGCTCTGTTCCATATAAAAAATCCCGACGCCTATCCAAGTCACGGTCATACCAGTCAATCGGAAGCATAATATTTAAATATTCCCTCACTTTTTCTTCTCTGGGGTCGCTAATCATAGCCTCTTTTTGACGCTTTACTGCCTCTTCGGCCGCACTGCCAGACAAGATGAGGGCTTCCCCCGCATGATACCTGCAAAACGCCTCCGCCCAAATCTGGTTAATCTCTTCCTGTGTGATATCCCATACCCTTTTTTCTCCAATACTGGGGACATTCACAGGCCAAAACCTGCGGCCGCCCTCTACATCATTTAAATATCCTTCTTCCGAATTGGTAGTTCCGATCAGGATACACTGCCGTGGATGCGAACTCACACGCCGTCCATAGGAGGCTCTGTAGCGGTCATCTTGCGTGGTTATGAAAGTTCTTAATGTCTTCACACCCGCACTTCCCATTCCAGCAAGTTCCCCTATTTCGATAATCCAGTATCCCTGCAGCTTCTCCGCCGCGGTCTTATCCTTGGTATCCGCCAGATTAAGGGAATCTGAGAACCATTCCTGTCCCAGCTTTGCGATCAATGTACTCTTTCCAATTCCCTGAGGACCGCAGAGCACCAAAACGGTATCAAACTTGCATCCCGGATGCATAACCCTTGTGATTGCTGCACATAAAGTCTTTCGTGTCACCTGTCTGGTATAGTCATTATCATCGGCACCCAGATAATCTATCAAAAGTGTGTCTACTCTCTTTACTCCATCCCATTCCGGAAGTCCTGCCAGGTACTCCCTGACCGGATGGTACGCCCGGTCATCAGCAACCTTCGTCACTGCAGACAATATCTTCGCTTTCGGAAATTCAACATACCTCGCCGCAAGAAATGCTTCAAGCTGTGCGTCGTCTGCATCCCTCCAGAATCTTCCAGGCCGTTTCCAGGGTGCTTCATCACGGAATTCAAGATTATCAGCCATCTGGTTGAATACAAGCCCTTTCAAGGATTCATCATGCTGCATGATAGTCAACACATTATTCAGGTTCTTTTCCAACCCCTGTTTGTTGTAGGTAAGCAGGGAAAGCCACTCATCCCCGTCTTCAAAGTCCTCCATTATCTCCTGCTTGCGCTCCCGCCCCAGTGTCAACCGGGTCTCCTTGTCTTCCTGGATAAATTCCATCATGGCTTTATAACTCGGTAATTTCGTTACTGCTGTGTCTGAGTCTACATCTTCATCCTGAATGCCGAATTTGTGAATACGAACCAAATCAAAGGCATTGCAAAGCTTCCCACCTGCTGGGTCTGTGGCATGGTTACTATATGCAAACTTATCATCATACAATACCAGACCCGCGGCTGTGGATCCCTCTGCATATGTATAACGCCCAGACATCGCACATGGGATATAAACATCCTGCAGGAACTCGCGTATAGCCTCGTCGATGGTGTACGTCCGACAAAATGCCCCGATAAGCCCCTTCTTCTCACAAGGGTCCCCCTGCTTCTTTGCTGTCCTCTTCCGCTGCTCTACAGCCCGGCTGCTCTCCGGCCAATAGCTGGTGTCTGTCCAATCTGGATACTGTGCAAGCACATCATCAGCGCTGATCCAGGATGAGTCATCATAGTCAAATACATACTGCCCATCTGATGCTACAGAAGCCCAGTACATCAGCCTACCCGGCTGATATGTGGTGTCGTCAAAATAATCAATACCTATTTCCTCCGCCAGTTTCCTTGCAATGGCTTCGTATTCGTCAGGCGTGACTGGGCGGTCAAGTGGTATGAGGATTCGGAGTCTGGGCTTTTCCGGCGTATGTTTATGTGTGGAATAAACAGCATAGGCACCATCTAAATACAGATATAATGTCTCCACAAGATCCACAGGTGCAAAATCTGCATCAAGTGTGATCAATTGTCTTTCCTGTACATTTTCTGCTTTCCTGCGGCCTCCTTTCAGTGTGCCACCTACAAACCCGCCTACGTCCTTTATCTTATCTTGATCGGTTTTTGGCAGACTCATGTATTCTGCTATCGTCTCCTGCGTCCTTGTTGGGTTTTTGAGCTTCGCCAGGAGCTGTGACCAGGTGAATGTTTTGTTCTTCCAGTTCTTCTCCATCCGGCTCCTGCCCGTGGCGATACAGAGGGAACCGTCATGTTTTATATGCAGTTTATAGTCTTCCAGTTTTTCGATTCCCATGCTATTCCTCCTTAATCCTTCTTATAAAAATCAGTCTCGTAGCCGTCTCCTTTCAGGGGCAGGCCTGATGCCCAAGAAATCTCCTGAGCCATGACGCGGATGATATTATCCAATGCGTGGGTATCATTTACAGGGGCATCCACAATGATTTCATCGTGTATATGCATTACTATGCGATATCCCATTCTACTTACCTGCATCATAGTAGCCGCCAAACAATCCCTGGCGGTTGCCTGTACGATATTCTCTACAAGCTTTCCACCCCAGGTCTCCAACCTCCCCCAGCGCTTTGTCTGTTGCTCAACCCCGGCATAGGTGATAGACTCCCCCTTCGGCGTCTCCTCTATCCTTGCGTCAAAGTAGGCCAGTTTCCGGCCTGACAACAATCTTATGAAGAGTATCTTATTAATATAAGAAAAAGAAATCCCATTTTTCAACTTCACGGTACGCCTCTCTTTTATAGCAGTCTTTGCCGCAGCTTCCGCATTCCGCCAGAATTTACAGATATTTGGGCTGGCCCTACGCCAGTTGGCCACCAGCATGGGGATCTCCTCATCAGGGATGCTCCCAGCCTTGTCCATTGCCTTTATAGCTCCAAAGGCACCGCCGTATCCCAATGCCAGTTCTGCGACCTTTCCCTGCTGTCTCAGCTTGCTGCCCTTCTTAATATTCTCGATCGGGACATGGAACATCTGGGATGCAGATGCTTCATATATCTTGCCGTGTGTCCGGAACACCTCCAGCCGCCACTCTTCGCCTGCCAGCCAGGCAATCACCCTGGCCTCTATGGCAGAAAAGTCCGCTACACAGAACCTGCACCTTGAGGAAGGCACGAATGCCGTGCGGATAAGCTGTGAGAACACAAATGGCACTCCCTCAAACAGCAGTTCCAGTGTTTCAAAATCACCTTCAGAAACAAGCTGTCTTGCATAGTCGATATCCGGTATCTTGTTCTGGGGAAGGTTATGGACCTGCACGATGCGCCCGGCCCAGCGGCCTGTGCGGTTGGCACCATAGAACTGCAGGATTCCCCGCAAGTATCCATCACTGCAGACGGCATTTTTCATAGCGGCATATTTCTTTGTGGATGTCTTCCCCAGCTCCTGCCGGATCTCCAGCATCCGGAGTGCGGGCCCTGCGGATGGCTTTTTAGATAATCCCTCCATAATTTCGGGGATGGTATCCTTGGTTATACTTTTTATCTCCATCTCATATCGGTCGGCAAACCATTGTTTAAGCTGTGCCAGGCTATTGGGATTATCAAGCCCTGTGATCTCCCGGGCTTCATGCATCAGTCGTTCTTGATATACCACGTCATAGCCCAGGATGTTCTCTACCATATGCATATCGAGCCGCACGCCCCGGTCGTTCATGTGTTGATCCAGTTCCCAGAGCCTTTGCTCTTCTTCCGGTATCGGATAGATGGTCAGCTTCTCCCAGATGGCATTTTCAGTCACTACATCCTGCCAGTTGTATTCCACGAACTGCGCCCACTTTTCCGGTGCGTGTTCTGGCAGGTTTCGGGTCCGTCCGCCGTTGGCTTTTGTTGGCTTACAGGGCTTGCAGAAATACTGTATAAGGCTCTTACCTATCTTGTCCTTCTGCTTATCCTCAGGCAGGCCCAGGGCTTCGCCTACAGCCCCCAGAGTGGCAGGAAGGCCCAGTGTAGCTGCATGGACAGCGGTACATCTCCACTGCTCCGGTGGCATTGGCATTTTCAAGTATGCCGCCAGACACGTACGTTCAAAGTTGGCGTTATACGCTGTTTTGACATATTCTGGATTTAATAGTATGTCGTAGAACTCCTTGCAGTCAGCGTGGAATCTCTTCTGCTTGTCATTAAGCAGGCTTCCCTGCACTCCCTTGAGTTTCTTCTGTGTAAGGTCCAGCACTTTCACAGGACCATTATCAATCTTGTAGGCGATCAGGAGTATTTCAAATGCGGGGCTTTCCGCATATGCGTAAGCCCCTGCTGTCTTAATATCTACATCACTGTATGTTTCAATATCCACATTCATTATGTGCATAGTTCATCATCCTAACATGTCATCGTCGTCTTCATCATCGAAATCCGCAGCGGCGGATTCAATAGTCACAGTCCCTCCCAGTGGCTCATCATCACGTTTCTTCTGCAGTGCATTTAAGCCTACTGCGATACCTCTGTTTCCGTTTACATCGAAAGAATAGAAACTCACGTTTGCACGTCCCCAGCATCCACTGTACAATTCTGTCTGGTCCAGAATCTCCTCTTTGTATTCATCCAGCAGAACAGGTTTTTTGGTTGCATTGGCATTGATGAAGTACATTCCCGCATATTCCGGATGTTCGTCAGCACGTTCCACATCCCCATCACGCAGGGGTGTCTTCAAATTAGCGGGAACCTTGCCTTTCCATTTCTCTGCAGCCCCAGCTTTCTTTTCTTTCTCAATGGCATCACGGATTTTTTTCAACGTAGCTTTGTCATCCTTCGGGATTAACAGGCATACGGAAAACTTAGGATCCTGCCCTTCACTGATTGCTTTCGGTTTGAATACGTTCAGATAAGAAAGTCTAACAGTTCCTGTGATTACTTTTGTGCTCATAATTTTGATCTCCTTTACATCATATATGCTTCATCAGATACACTCTGATATATAGTCTCAATAGTTTCTTTATCATATTTCCCAGCCAGCCTTGCCAGCCAGAACGCCTTTCCTCCCAGGACATGCTCATGGCTTTCCAGATACTCCCGCATTTCCTGGGCGCAGTTATACAGGTCATCCTCTTCCCCGAACTCCTCTTTAATGGCTTCGGCCTTATTATATTCAGGGCGCTTGTCCGTCTCGGGAACTAATACAGGTTTGCCTCCCGGCTTCTCCACCAGCCCATCGAGCAGTTCTGCGAACTTCTTCTTTCCCATGAGTTTTTCCATTGCCGTAATTCCCTGCAGTTCCTGGGGTTTATAGATTTCCTGATATCCAGCTTCTGTAAGCTTTTGGGCCACTTGTGCTTCATCCGTATATTTCCGGTTACTTCTGCCTTCTACTAGCTTCCAGCCATCGTAATGCTGACCGTGGTTCACCGCCTGGTCAAATGCATACGCCTTAACCGCTTCTGCCCATTTCACCAGTGCGTCCACTTTTCCCAATACCTCGCCGATTTCGGAATCCTCAAGCAGCTCCGCATCCACAAAATCATATTTCGCCAGTTCCATCTGGTAATCCTTCTGTGCCCTGCAGACGGCGAAGGCCTTGCAAAATCTGCAGTGGTCGCCCACACAGAAATCACCTTCTCCAGCCATAGCCATTAGTGCTTTAGGTTTTACCTCTTTTTCTGCCCAGGCAAGTAATTCTTCAACGGTAATTTCTTCTGTTGATACGTTTTCCAGCCTGGGCTGAATGATTGTACATTTGATGCGCTTGATGTCATATAGCATGGAGTGTTCCAGATAAGCGCCCAGGCCATAAAGCCGGAGTTGAGGGTTGCTTACTGCGGATACACCCACACCTTTCCCATATTTCAGGTCAATCACCTGCACAAGGTCATCAGCAATAATTACAACGTCCCCCGTACCAAATCCGTCCGGTACATAATCTGAGAAATCAAGCCTCTGTTCAAAGAGTATCTGGGCATCCGGGCAGGAAGCCTTTGCTTCATTGAAGATTTCCCATACCCCTTGCGCATAGTCTTCTATGTATTCCTGCATCTCCTGGTTATACAAAGGGTCCTTTTTAATTTTATTTAACCTGGTATTAAAAGCTTTTTTTGTTATTTCCCCATTGTTATAACGGAGAATCTGTTCTGCCAGGCTATGGGCCAGCGTTCCCTCTTCAACAAATTCTGTATTTTTATCAGGAAACTGCTCCTCCAGATTCGCGGATGGCGGGCAGGCCATCCAGCGGCTTGCCCCGCTTGCACTTAATTTTGCATGTATATCAGGCATTAGATCTCACCTGCCTTTTCCATTATTTCAGCATACTTGTCTTCTGGTATCTGAGAGAGCTTGTCCACCCCAAAGCTTTTAATCAGTTCCTGCACTTTGGCTTTTTTACCTGCTTTTGTCAGCTCCGAAAGCTTTCCGCGAACGTCCACAAGGGTGTAAGTCTTTACTTCGAATGTTAGCTCCTTCTCGGACTCTTTTACGGGTTTTTCTTCTGCGGATGCAGGCTCCGATTCTACCGCAGGTTCATTCTCCAACATTGTTTCTCCTGCAGCTCCCTCCGGGGACAGCTTTCTTGTCACACACGGACCCTTTACAAGTCCATCAAAACTTGATGGTCCATTCAACTGTTCCGCAAATTCTCTCATTTCTTCCAAACTTTCAAATTCAACATTAATTTTCATATGCTTTCATTCTCCTTCTTCTTATTCTTAAAATATTATTCAGCATCCGTATACACGGAAGTGCTGTTTCTGCCACATGTTCAAGACTCTCATACAGTTCTTTTCTCCGCAGATTCCCCAGTTCAAGATATGCCTTTACGATATCAAGGTATATATCATGATCAGGATGTCCCGGGTTGAATACTATCCAATCTCTTTCATGAAAGTAAAAAAAATGACGTTGCTGATAGGCATATATTTTTCTGGGATTTCTTCTATATCTGCAAGCCCCAGTTCAAAATCAATGATTTTCAGATTCACTTGCCTTCCCTCCATTTCTGCCTTATAATAAAGACGAAATATTATTTTTCTTTGGTCCCTGTTTGCTTGCCGGCGTCAGGGACTTTTTCTTTTGGCTCTCCATCAAGGACTATTTGTTGCAACTCCACATCTCTCCAGGTGCTGAAATATGTTTTTGACCGATACTCATACGTCTCGCCAAATCCAGTATCATTGTCATACTGTATCGCCGTGTAGTCCCCAGTCTCTACATATGCATACCCGTCAGGCGTGGCATGGATATCTATATTGAGTCCTGTCTGCGCCGATATCTTCTGCAGCGCGATGCGCACGTTGCGCAGATATACCATGATATCGCTATCTGATTTTAATTTATCCATGTTTCCTCCTCCTCTCCCAATAATCCCTGGCGACCTCAAAGGCCACCACCAGCAACACAAATATAACTATGTAACACATAACTGCCTGCGGTGCGTCCCGTGGCTGCCACCATCCGGTTGATGCGGCAAGGGCGGTGCAGATAGCTGCGTCTTTTACTATGGTGTAGTGCATTCTGTCTCACCTCCTCCAGACTTCTCTGGCTTTTGTCCTTCTATAAATTTTTCCAGGTCACTCCCGCGAATCTTCTTTGATCCAATCAATAAAGCGTCCAGTTTACCATTGTTTATGAGCTCATATACTGTGCATGGGCTCACCAATAACACTTTGGCTGCCTGTTTGACTGTGTATAACGGTTTATATGGTTCTACTGGCATTTTATGTTTCTCCTTTCTTGCTATTTGGTGTTTTATCTCCTATAATCTAAGTACAGGCGTTGCAGCGCCAAGTACGAAAGAAAGGAGAGTGTGGCTATGACTGACAACGAAAAACGTGCTCACGATTTAGCTATTGCTTCTATTCCTATCATATACGATTTGCATAAGCTCAACGTTATTACAAATCCAGACATGACAGTTGAAGACAAAGCATTCGATGTATATAAGCAATATATGTCTTGTTACAACACTATAATCGAATCCGTTAAACGTGATTTTCCTGATTGATTTTTTCTTTATTAATTAAAACATCAAATGAAACAGGCTCCTTGCTAATCCGAATAGCTTGGAGCTCTTTTCTTATGGCTACCAACTCCTGATAGATTTTTCTTAACCTTTTCATTTCACCTCCTTATCCTCTTCCAGGAAATATTCAATAGGTACATCGAAGTAATTAGCTACTTTTTGTAGTTTATCTACAGTTGGTTTAGATGTTTTCCATTTGCATATACTACAATTTGAGAGATCTAAATCTTTCTCTACTCTGTAAATTGAAATTTTTCTCTCTTTACATAAATGTTTGATTTTTTCATAAATCACTTTTTCACCTTCTTTCAACATGATTTTGTGCATATCTATTGACATTTGCATGAAAATAATCTATTATATAGACATAAAGATATCCGAAAATTTTCATGTATCTATTCTAATGATTTTGCAGAATCATTAGCTAAGTAGATTGTTTTCATGCGTTCTTCGTTACAAGCATATAATACATGATAATTTTCTAGTTGTCAATAGTTTTACATGATTTTTTTCATGTAATATAAAAACAGAAAGGAGTAACTTACTTTGACACTAGTAGAAAAAATACGTGTACTGGCAAATCAAAGAAGTATGAGCTTACCACAACTTGAGGTAGAATTAGGGTTGGGAAATGGTACAATTAGCAGATGGAAAACTTCTTCACCTAATACTGATAAACTTCAACGAATTGCCGATTATTTTAATGTATCCATTGATTATCTCTTAGGAAGAGAAATTCAATTAACACCAAAGGATGAACGTGACATTTCCAAGATACTCGAACAAACCCGACAGCAACTCATGAATCAAGAAGGACTGATGTTTGATGGAGATCCGGCCACCCCTGAAGCTGTTGAATCAATCGTCGCAGCCATGCAGATAGGCATGGAGATGGCAAAGAAAAAGAACAAGGAAAAATATACGCCTAAGAAATATAAAAAGGACTGATTGTCTATGGAGATTGGCAAAAAAGTTGATAGCCTGGTCAGGAAATACCAGACAAGAAACCCTTTTGAGATGATAAAGGGAATGAATGTGATTCTTGTGTCCTATCCTTTAGATGGAGTCAGAGGTTTTTATCAATACTTTCAACGCAATAATATAATTTACATAGATGAAAATCTTCCTGAACACGAAAAACTTTTTGTTTGCGCTCATGAACTTGGTCATATGTTTTTACATAAAAAATCTAATGCCATTTTTATGGACACACGAACGCATTTCACCACATCAAAGTATGAGACAGAAGCTAATAATTTTGCTATTCATCTTCTACTCTCCGATGATTTTGTGCGGGAATACCAAGGATATACATTTGGACAGATTTCCAGATTAACCGGATACAGCGAAAAGCTTATTGAATTGCGTCTTAAATAGATTAATTCGCTTCGGCGCTTTAATAAATAAAATATAACTAAAGGGGGAGTTGTTATGGCATTAATCAAATGTCCCGAATGCGGGGAAGAAGTATCCGACAAGGCAGGAAATTGTCCAAACTGCGGACATCCCATATCGCCACAGCCAAAATCCAAAAGACGGCTAAGAAGAAGTGACATAATACTACTAATCGTTTTTATCGCTGGATGTTCTTTGATCGCTTTTGGTATATTGTACGCTATTTATAGTAATGACGATACCACATCCACGAAAACGAATAGTACAGAAAGAATTGCTACAAAAGAAGATTCTAATGAAAATGCAAAAACGGAAGAAAATCAAGACAATGAAGGTACGCTTTCCGCAGAGAAAAACCTATTCTCTGTAGAAATAACTATCCCTGCCTCTTTAATCAAAGAAGAGGCAAATGCTACTGAATTAACAGAAGAAGCAAAAGATAACGGAGTAAAAGAAATCAAAAAAAATGCCGATGGTTCTGTCACCATGAAGATGACAAAGGCTGCCCATAAAAAAATGTTGGATTCTATTAAAGAATCCATCGACAAGTCAATCTCTGAAACACTGGAAGATAAAGAAAAATGCCCTTCCTTCGATTCCATCAGTTATAACGATGATGTGACTGTTTTTGATATTAAAGTAGATGCTGCTACATTTGGCGGACTTGAAGGTATTTATGCATTAACCTATTATATTATGGGAAATATGTATCAGGCACTTAATGCAGTACCTGAAAACGATTTAAAAACTGTTGTTAATTTCATAGACAAAGATACCGGCGAAGTAATCCAGGTTGGAGATTCCACCAAAATGGCCGATACTGATTCTCCTGGTACTACCGAATAAATAAAAAACCGCCCCGGGCGGCAACCCGGAACGGCTTAATATAGATGTAACTCGCTAACCAGAGGTTATGGTATACATCGACCTTGAACAAGTTGATTATACCATAATCCTCCCAAATTGACGAGGGTTATTTTTTTATACCCTTTTTTAGGAAGGATGTTGAATATGGGAGAATTAAGAACCAGAAAAAGAGGCAAATACTGGGAATATTCCTTTGAGGGAGCAAAGATTGATGGGAAGAGAAATCCCATCTCAAAGAGTGGTTTTAGGACAAAAGCTGATGCCATTGCTGCAGGGACGCAGGCAAAAGCAGAATATGATAACACCGGCCGCAGTTTTACGCCATCAGATGTCAGTGTAGCAGATTATTTGGATTACTGGTATGAAAACTACGTCTTGAAACATCTCGCTTATCGAACGCAATGCGATTATGAATCGAAGATACGGCTCCATTTAAAACCTGCATTTGGTAAGTATCGGCTTTCCGCCCTGGAGCCAGATGCAATCCAAAGATGGATAGACGGTATGAAAGAGAAGGGTTATTCAAAGAATATGCTGAAAAACTCCCTTGCCTGCCTGTCTGGAGCACTCAATTATGCGATACTCCCCTGTAAATATATTAAGTCAAATCCGTGTGATCACGTCAAAATAGCGAAAGTCACACAGCCGCCTGAAAGAAAAGCCAAGACCGAATATATTTGTGTCCAGGAGGATTTTGATAAGATAGTAAACCGCTTTGGACCTGGCAGTATATTTTATATCCCGCTGATGGTTGCCTATCATTTGGGGACGCGTCTGGGCGAAAGCTATGGATTTGATTTACTCAGAGATGTGAATTTTGAAAAACACACCATTTCAATCAATTATCAAATGCAGAAAGAAGGCAAGACTTGGTTTCTCCGTCCACCAAAATACGATTCGTACAGGACTATCGGCATGGATCCTTTCATAGAATCTATTTTGAAACAGGAGATTGTGAATCGTAAAAAGCATATGATGCTCTATGGAGAATACTTCATGAAAACTTATGTCAGCAAAGATGACTCTCTATTCCAGGCCCCCGCAAGTACCGAAATCGTAGGAAAAGAAATCATGCCTGTGTGCGCCCGTGAAAATGGTGAACTGCTTACCCCAGAATCATTTAAGTATTGCGTCCGTGTAGTCCATAATGAGCTCTGTAATCCATTATTTCATCATCACTGCTTGCGACATACCCACGGGACGATTTTGGCCGAAAATGGGGCAAATCCGAAGGCTGTAATGGAACGTCTGGGGCACAAGGATATCAAGACTACCTTCAACCGGTATATTTTTGCTACTGACAAAATGAAAGACGATGCAGTCAGGATTTTTACTGAAGCCACAAATAATCTGCCTACCATTTAAAAATTTGGTAGGCAGATAGTAGGCAAAAAACCAATCTGGTAGCATAAAATCACTGTAAACCCGCTTATTTACGGGATAATAAACACACAGTTTCAACATGCTCCGT
>NZ_JBANBF010000030.1:0-31042 GCF_037000545.1 Blautia sp. JLR.GB0024
ATATAAAAGGAGGAGGTTATCGCTATGAAAGAATCATGGGTTAGGCCAGATATGGAAGTGTTGGATGTAAAAGAAACAGCTTTTGGTCCCCAAAATCCCAAAATGCCAGATAGTGATAAAACTGCTGTAATAGGACCGAATGGGGAAGTGATTGGGTGGGAGCAGTCATATGGAGAAAATAATACATCAGCTTGAGTGTATGTGAATAAAAATGAAAAAATGACTGGTGAGTGCACATCAGTCATTTTGTATTATACGACAGAAAATCAGAGATAAAGTGAAGAATATACGATGGCAAAATATAAAATATATGGTTTGAATGTTTATTCAGAAATAGAACTGCCTTCCACGTTTCAGCTTTCCGATGACAGTGAGACAGAGGCAGAGATCGTAAGGGCTGACCTGACAGAAGAGTATGGTAAGGCAGAGGCATACAAGGAAACGCAGGTGCAGGTATCTGTGGACAAAGAGGGAAAGCAGGCATGGATGATGCAGAAGCTTGCCAGAGAGTGCAGTCTCTTATATGTCTTTTCGGTGGGCTTGTTCAGAATAACCCGGGGCAGGAAAATTGAATATCATAAGACAGCAGAACTTGATATATATCAGTTGGAACAGTGGATTCTCAATATGTGTATGACCATACTCCTGATACAGAGAGAAAAAATCGTCCTTCACGGAAGCGGGCTGGAATATAAAAACAAACTTCTGATCATCAGTGGGGAGAGCGGAAGTGGAAAATCCACGCTAACAGATGCGCTTTTACAGCATGGCTTTTCATTTGTTTCTGATGATGCAGTTGTTATGGAGGAAGAAAACGGAGTTATATACGGAATCGGCGCGTATCCACTGAGGCGTCTCTGTGAGGACGTGGTTAAGAAGCAGGGTATCAGCAAAGCGCAGCTGATACGGATTCCGGACGGCGGCAGGGAAAAGTATGGATTGTGCATGAAAGACTCCTGTATGGAAGAACGGGTTTTGGCTCATGTTCTGGTGATCCTGCAGGCAGGAACGGTTTCTGAGGTTTGTGCAGAAGAAATCACGGGGGGAGAAAAACTGAATCTGGTAACAGAAAGTCTCTATAAGAAAACTTCTTATAAGAGAATGGGGTTTACGCCTGAAATGATGACGGAATGTCTGCAGGCTGCAAAGCAGCTAAGAATATTCAGAATGGTGAGACCGACAGAAGGAATGACAACAGATCGGCAGAGAGAACTTATCGTCAGGATTATGGAAGATTTGAACGGAAAGCCGGATTGAGACATAAAAAAGAATGATCAAACGATTACACTGAGGAGGGTAAAAGTGTTCAAGATAATACTGACAAATTTCAATTTGGAAAAAATATTCTGGATCATGAAGTCCAGGATTAAATATATGATTCTGGCAGCTTTACTGCTGGCTGCGGGAGGAGGGATTTTGGCAGCATGGAAGCAAAATACCACTTATATGGCGAAAATTTCCTTTTATGTATACAGCAATCCGGATTATGTAACAGATACTGGAGTGAATATAAGCAGTAATGAGATGACTCAGGCTAAAGGGCTTCTGGACAGTTATATGCAGATCATCGGAAGCAACCGCTTTTTAAAGGCTGTTATGGAAGAGACAGGTCTGAAGGGATATAGTATCGGAAGGCTGAGAGGAGAGATTGGTGCTACCGCTGTAGAGAATACGGCGGTATTTCATGTAAGCGTTTATGACAGCAGCCCTGAGAATGCCATGAATATAGCAAACACCATAGGAAAGCTGGCACCGGATGAAATTATCAGCGTAGTAAAATCAGGAGGAATTGAAGTCCTTGATGAAGCGGAGCTTCCTACTGTCCCATATGCCTCAACCAGTGTGGTAAAATATGCACTTCTGGGCGGAGCGGCAGGATTCTTTCTGGCAGCCGTATGTTTTCTGATAAAAGGGATGCTGAATACTACCATCAGAAGACTTTATGAAATTGAAAATCTCTTTACAATTCCAATTCTCGGAACGGTTCCTCAGATTTTATCTGAAAAAGAAGGCGAAAAAGCAGATGTATATTTAAACGAAAAGAGCTCCTTTCATTTAAAGGAAGCTTACAGCAATATCCGGGCAAACCTGTTGTTTACAAGGCGGGGTGAAAAATGTCCGGTATATGCAGTCACAAGTGCAGATGTCAATGAAGGGAAAACATTGAACGCATTTAATGTGGCAAAATCCTATTCCAATCTTGGAAAAAAAGTTCTGCTCATAGACGCGGATATGAGAAAAAGTGTTATGGGACAAATTCTAAAGGTAAATACAGAAACCGGATTGAGCCAGTATCTGGCCGGCATTGTGGAACGGCTGGAAATTGTTTCTGTTGATGCCAATATGGATCTGATCCTTGCCGGCAGTATTCCCCCAAACCCCGCAGAATTACTTGCAGGTGATCAATGGTATCAGCTTCTGCAGGAGTGTAAGAAAAAGTATGATGTAATATTTATAGATACACCGCCTATCGGAATTGTATCGGATGCCCTGTCTATGGCGAAAGCAGCTACAGCTTTTATACTGATCGTGCGGGAAATGATGACAAAATTCGACCGTGAAGAAAAAGTGGTGCGGAAACTGGAAGCCCTGGATGCCAACATAGGCGGTTTTATTTATAACGGAATTTCGGCCAAATCACCGGATTATGAATACAGGCATTACAACAACGAATATGAAAAAAAGAAATAATGGAGACAGAGAAAAGATTATGGCAAAGGTAAGTGTGATCCTGCCTGTATATAATACGGAAAAATATCTGCCGCGATGCCTGGATGCGTTAGTAAACCAGACTTTGGAGGACTTGGAAATCATAGCGGTAGATGATGGCTCTACAGACCATTCCCCGGCAGTTCTCAAAAAATATGCCGGTATATACGGGGATAAAATCCGTATCATCACAAAAGAAAACGAAGGTCAGGCAGCAGCCAGGAATATGGGCATCAGAGCCAGCAGAGGAAAATATATTGGATTTGCAGATTCGGATGACTGTGTAGATGTATCCATGTTTGAGAAAATGTATCTTCTGGCCGAGGAAAGAAAATGCCATATGGTGGAATGCCATTATCATTATATACAGGAGACAGAAAAGGGAAATAAAGAACTGCACACCCGGGGAAATATCCGTCAGCACGCAAACAGGAGGGATATGTTTATAGATCCTCAGGTATCACCCTGGAACAAGTTATATTTAAGAGAAATACTTCTGCGCCCGGGACTTGATTTCCCGGAAGGACTTATTTACGAAGATACATCTTTTTACATCAAAACGATTCCTTATGTGTTGAAATCTGCCTATTTGGATGAACGTCTGGTCTATTATTTTCTTCGGAATACATCTACCATGAATGTAAATAAAAATAAAAAAGTTGCAGATATTTTTTGTGTATTGCAGGATATCCTGGATTTTTACAGAAGATATGGTTTTTATGAGCAGTTTGAAAAGGAACTGGAGTATTTCTGCACGAAAATATTATTCTGCAGTTCTCTGAGCAGGATCGGCAGGGTGAAGGATGCCGCGCTTGAAAAGGAACTGCTGGACAGAACCTTTTGCTTTGTTTCTGAAAAATTTCCGGAATATAAAAAGAATCCTTATTTCACAGGAAAGACAGGTTGGTATATAAAACATATAAACCGCAGAAACAGCAAATACATAGGAAAAATTTTAGGACATGTGATGAAAGGATAACAAATGAAGGTATCAGTTGCAATGGCAGCCTTTAACGGTGAAAAATTTATAGAAGAACAGCTTGCATCTATTCTGTCTCAGACCAGACCTGTAGATGAAGTCATTATCTGTGATGACCGGTCTTCTGACAGGACAGCAGAACTGGCAGAAGATTTTATTGCCAGAAAGCACCTGCAGGATACCTGGAGGGTGGAGGTGAATACGCAGAATGTGGGATATGCGTCAAATTTTATAGGCGCTGTGCGAAAGACTTCAGGAGATGTGGTTTTCTTTTGCGATCAGGACGACATCTGGCTTCCGGAACGGGTTGCCGAGATGGTGCACATTTTAGAAAAGAACCAGGAGATTCAGCTTCTCTGTTCAGAATTTGAGATCTTTTTGGATTCACCGGATGCCCTTTCTCCACAGAAATGGGAGTTGAAACAGTTTAAAAATGACAAATCCCTGGAGAAGGTTTCTTTTACACCAAAGTCTGTGTTTATTGGCTGCCAGGGATGTACAATGTGTATGCGCAGAACCTTTCTGCAGATCATAGAACCCTACTGGCATAAGGGATGGGCTCATGATGAGTATGTATGGAAGCTGGCTCTTTGCATGGACGGTCTGTATATATATCATGCCAGCACATTAAAAAGACGGATCCACGATGCCAATGTTTCTCTGGGTAAAATGAGAGAAATCACAAAGCGTCTGCAATTTTTAAATGAATATCTGGTTGGCAGTCAGGCGGCACTGAGATTTGCGGAAAATATGGGACTGGAGAAAAAGAAGATCCGTATTCTGAAAAAAAATATCTATGCATCCAGGCTTAGAATTGAACTTCTTCAAAACAGAAAGTACTGGAATATCATACCTTTGACATTGAGATATTCTGCTTGCTACCACAAAAGACGTGCCATACCAGTGGAACTGTATATGGCGCTGAAAGGCTGAAAATGGGTTTGGGTTATGACAGGATCATATGAAACAGGAAGTAAATATATAAAAAACGCAGGAGAAAAAGATATTTTTCGGGCAGTGGCAGGTTTGTTTTTATTCTCTTTATTTGTGATGCCCCAATATTTCGGAATCCCACTGCCTGTGTTTGATCTTACAATTCTGCGTATTCTGACAGTTCTTCTGACGCTGCTGATACTTTGCAGTGACAGCAGAAAACATGATTTTATAACGATGGTAAAAGAGGCAAGGTTCACGCTTATATTACTGCCCTACTTAGTGGTGATCACATACACAATGATCTTGAGGGCAGATATCAATGCTTTTTTAAATCCGTTTATTGAGTTATATTGTTTTTATTTATTAATTTACATATTCAAGTATTCTCTGGGTTTTCACAATTCCTTCCGCTGTATTTTGGCCTTTTGTTATTTGCTGGCAATCCTTGGGATTGTGGAATATGCAATTGGCCGTTCACCTTTTTCTTATCTGGAAACAATCAAAGGTATTTATACCGGCCAGTTCATACGCTCCGGACATTACAGGATTATGAGTTCCTGTGTCCATTCCCTGGGCTATGGACTGCTGATCGTCTCAGTGGTGCCTTTTTCCTGTATAGATCTGCAGAATGATCGGATTGATATTTTTAAACGACCATTTTTGCTGCTTTTGTGGTGCGCAAATGTATTTTTTACAGGATCAAGATCTACTTTGGGGGTATTTTTATTGGAACTTGTAATCCTGTTTTTTGTATCATGTAAAGAGAGTAAAAGAAAAAATACTTTGATGATGGCTGCTGCTTTGATTTTGTTCATAGTATTTTTGATGATTTTTCATAATACAGATTTCGGAAGATATATTATGCTGCAGATCACCACACTGGCAGATGAAGTGCTGGGAACCTCCTATGCAGCCCATTATGGGGCCAGTAAAGAGGCATTGGGCAGCAGCGCCAATTACAGGGAACAGCTCAAGTATATTTTTACTTTAGACTGGCTGAATCCTTTGTTGGGAATAGGAAGAAAAAGATCTTTTTCTTCTGAGCTCAACGGTTCCTTTATCGTGTCTGTTGACAATTTTTATATTGCGGAATATATCCGGTATGCGTATCCCGGATTAGCAGCATTTGTTCTGTACATCAGTTATTTTATTGCGGGGCTGGTGAAAAAAAGTATCCGGAGACAAGATGCCATTTATAAAGTATTGCTGATAGGATGCCTGTGCTATCTTATTAATCTGTTTTGGGTGGACTCTTTGCAGACACTTAAATACTTATATGTTTTGCTGGCGTTATACTGTAGCCTTGATTTTGAAACAAGAAAAAAAAGAAGTAATGTTAATGTGTCAAAATACATGAAAAGGTGAGAGTGCATATGAAGAAAGTAAGCATTGTTATTCCCATATATAACGCGGAAAAGTATTTGATAAACTGTATAAACAGTATTCTGAATCAAACTTACAAAAATATAGAGATACTGCTGGTGGATGACGGAAGTAATGATGGCTCAAAAAAAATTTGTGAACAGTATCAGGAAAAGGATGAAAGGATCCGGGCCTTTTTTCTGGATAATCATGGGGTAAGTACAGCCAGAAACTTTGGAATGGATATGGCAACAGGTGATTATATTATCTTTGTGGATGCAGATGATACCATTGATCCCGATACGGTGGGAGATAATGTGAAGCTTGCGGAAGAAAACAATGTGGAGCTTGTCCTTTTCTGCTTCCGATATCTGTTAACAGAGGAAAGGCACATAAAAGAAAACGAGCTGAAGGAGAATTTCTGCGGAACTTCCGATGCATTTTTTAAAAACCATTTTAATCATATCCTTGATATGGAACTGGTAAATCCGCCGTGGAATAAGTTAATAAAAAAATCCTTATTGGACAGGAGCTATATCAGATTTCATCCGTCCTATTCCATTTGTGAGGATATGGCTTTTTCTATAGATGTTTTATCCGCGGTGGACCGTCTGGCTGTAAATAGAAAGGCATATTATAATTACTTTTTAAAAACCTCAGGAAGTCTGGTTTTTACATTTCATGAAAACTATTTTGAAGCAGCGACTCATTTTTATAATAAGGCTCAGAAATACTGCTGTAAATTTCCAAGCCACGAACCGCAGATGAACAAAATAGATACCATATACGCAGGTCTTGTTATTGCATATATACAACAAATCTGTTGTTATGATAAGTGGGATAGAGAAAAGAAATTTAAATATCTCAGCCGGATCACGGAAAGCAGTATATTCTGTAATGCTTTACAAAATGCCAGGCTGCCGGGGAAAAAAAGAATTGCAAGAATGCTGATTCGATGCCAAGCTGAGAAAACCCTTTATTTTTTATACAATATAAAAAGCAGACTGCAGCTCCGTGAGAAATTAGTGAAAATAAAATATAAAGTGGAAGATGGAATGCTGTTAGGTTCTGTTTATGACTATTTTATGAAGAAAACAAAATACAGAGACCGAAAGCTTACTTTCTTGTATAACGTGATAATCGGTCAAAAACACAGAATGTTATATTACAAAAAACTGAAAAAAAAGTATTTGGACCGTGCACTGCAAAATACATATTGGGAAGAGCAAGAGAAAAAGGAAAATTCGGAAACGGTGTGGATCTGCTGGCTGCAGGGAATGGACCAGGCACCTCTGCTTGTAAAAAGGTGTTATGAATCCATCAGAAGATCACTTCCGAATAAAAAGATCATCTTAGTGGACGAAGAAAATATTTATGACTATGTGGTATTACCGGATTATATTGTGGATAAGCGGAAGCAGGGGAAAATCGGAAATGCTCATTTCAGCGATTTGATCAGGCTGGAATTACTCATAAAATATGGGGGGTACTGGATTGACGCAACTGTGTTATGTACAGACGCGAAGCTTTTTTATTATATTGATTCCCTGCCTCTGTTTATGTTCAGTTTTTACTATTTTGGATTTAATCCGGAGATAATGGAAACAAATAACTGGTTTATTAAGAGTACGGCCAACAACAATATTATATGTCTGGTGAGGGAACTTTTGTATACTTATTGGAAAGAAAACAACAGGCCGGTGCATTATTTTCTGTTTCATATATTTATGACTATGGCATTGGAGTGCTATGAAAAGGAATACAAAGAGATGCCTGTTGTAAGTCAGGCGGATGCTCATATTTTGGCATCCTATATCAGCGAACCATACAACCGGAATAAATATGATATTTTGAAACTCAGCACCGGAATCCATAAATTAAATACCAGGTTTGATGAGAGAGCAGTGAACAGAAAGAATACATTTTATGATGTGATCATAAAACAGGGGAATTATCAGGAGATGCATAATGGATAAAAAACAGACAGAAAATAATAATAAGATTCCTAAAATCATACACTATTGCTGGTTTGGAGGAAAGCCCATACCGGAGGAACTGCGGGCATGTATGGATTCATGGAAAAAGCTGAAGGGATATAAAGTGATCCGTTGGGATGAAACAAACTGCAGTTTTAATGAAAATGAATTTGTCCGCAGAACATATGCAGAAAAAAAACTGGGGTTTATCGGTGATTACTACAGATTGAAGGCAGTTTATGAATATGGAGGAATCTATTTGGATACAGATGTAATGATAAACCGTTCTTTTGATGGATTACTGTCACATACGGCATTTTTAAATTTTATTTTTGACTGTTCTGTGGGTTCCGCAGTGATTGGCGCTGAGAAAGGCAATCCGCTGATAGGTAATCTGATGAAAATGTATGATGCCACTGTTTTTACAGAAAATAAAAACGGTAAGACTTTGGAATGGAGGGATGGTAGATGCATGGTGAACGGCTATGTGACCAGCAATTATTATTATACATATTTTATACTGAAGCACTATCCGGAGTTCCGGTTAAATAATAAGATGCAGGATTTAAAAGATTTTGTTATTTATCCCAAGGAGTTTTTTGAAATCGGAACACTGTCAGGAAAACATTATGCAGTCCATCTGTGTGCCGGAGAGTGGAGAAGTGATTCCGGCAGAGCTGATGGCACAAAAAGCAAGATAAAGTCTGTTTTAAAAAGGAATCCAAAGGTTTTTGAAAAAATACAGATACTTGTGCGTAAGCGCCGATACAGGAAAATGAAAAAAGAGATTCCTTTTTATGCATATTATCTGGCACAGAGGAATCATGAAGAACTGCCGGAGTTATAAAAATGAATCATTTAGAAGAATACTGGCGATGTTTTTTGCTCCTGTTAAAACAGCAGTTAAAAGGAATTTCCGCAGAGACACTGATGCTTACGGTACTGGCGGCAGTCATTGCCATACATCTTATTTGGTTTGTTTTTCACAGGCTGGCAGGTAAGGAAGGCTCCAAAAGAAGAGAGGCAGTTCTCTTTCTGATTGCGGGATATGCATGTTTTATGTATCAGGTCACTTTATATAACAGAGAGCCAAACAGCAGGAAAGGTGTTTATACAGAGCTTGACTTCGGAAACTGGTCCGGAGATTATATGGGCTTTCAGCAGAGGGTATACAGTTTGTTAAATGTGGCTCTTTTTGTTCCCTGGGGATTTTTACTGGCAGCCATAAGAGGAAAAGAGTGTATGTGCAGAAAAATATTTATGGTGTGTTCCGCCAGTTTCCTCACCAGCTTTACCATTGAAACTCTGCAGTTGATAACAGGAAGAGGATATTTTGAACTGACAGATATGATTACAAACGTATCGGGCGGTCTTCTGGGAGTGCTCATATTTTGTGCAGCCTGGGCTGTTTACAGTAAAAAGTACAAAGGCTGTACCGGCCATGAAAACAAAGGAGGTAGAAAGTGAAGAAAAAATTTTCCACGAAAGATATTTTTCTCATTGCTCTGAGCATCCTGGCACTGACTGTATTGATTTTTATTATCATCCATTCAGAAAAAAAACAACAGGAGGAGAGGGAAAAACTTGCCGCGGCAATGCAGCAGGAAGAGAGCGGGGAGGATGACGACAGTCTGTATGCGGGTTCTTCAAAAGCGCTGATGATTAATGAAGTAAACCAGTCAGGCTGGATAGAATTGTATAACTGTGAAAAGGAAGATCTGGATATATCAGGCATTGCTGTTTTGGTTAATGGTGAAAAAAAAGCGGAGCTTACCAAACATACACGATTGGATGCAGGAAAGTTTCTGACACTGGACCTTGATGAAAAATTAGGCGAGGGGAAGGAGAATCTATTGTCGCTGGTAAAGGCGGACGGAACCTGTATCCAGTCATGGATCGTTCCGAAGCTTACTGAAAATGAGAGTTATGGACGAGTGGCAGACGGAGATATATCCATGGGATATCTGAATGCTACAAAGGGAGAAGCCAATGAGCCTGCGGAAAAAAAAGAAAAAGAGCAGTTGGAATTTTCTGTCCCGTCAGGTTTTTATGATTCTGCTTTTCCGTTGACTATTTCCGCTCCTGATCATACAGAAATATATTATACAACAGACGGAACGGTTCCCACGGAAAAGTCAGAGAAATATACAGCACCTGTCACAATTGAAAACAGGAGTGGTTCAGACTATATCTATGCGGATTCCGACGGAATCGGATATGAGCACAATTTTAAGCCTGCCAGCATACAGAAGGGGACCGTGATCCGGGCTGTCTATGTAGATGAGGATGGCAGGAGAAGTGAAGAAAAGATCCGCTCCTATTATGTGGGAGTCGGCGGAAGCAGTGATTTGAACAATATGCCGGTTTTATCTGTTACAGCCGATCCCCTTGATTTGTTTGATTACTTTACCGGTATGTATGTCTCGGGGCAAAGCTATGAAGATGCTCTTGCCCGGGGAGAGGGAAAAGATAACAGAAAAGCAAATTATCGGAACGGCTGGGTGAAGAAGGCCCATATAGAGTTTTTTGAATCCGGCAAGGACATGACATATGAAGGGGACGTCAATCTTTCTATGCTGACAGATATGAATATTACATCCCCGCAAAAAGGGTTTTCTGCGCAAATCACCGGAAGCGGCGGATGGGAAGGCTCTTCTTTGGAGCGCTTTCTTGATAAAACGGAAAAGACCCTGACAATACAGACGAACAAATACGATAATGCCTATAAAATACGGGAATTGACAGCCAATAAACTGCTTGAAGAGACCAGTGTGGGAACGAATATCCTGATGCCCTGTGTTGTCTTTATAAACGGGGAAAATTGGGGCGGTTATATGCTGCGCGCGCCTTTTACCCGGGAGTTTATAGAAGAACAGTATGGGATAACAGGTGAAGAAGTGGTGACTGTCCGAAACGGTTCTGCTGATCAAAAGGAATTCCAGTCTCTGTATGATGAATTTTATAATTTTGTGACAGGCAGTGATATGAGTGATACATCAAAGTATGAAATAGTAAAGCAGGAAATGGATATCCGGAGTTATCTTGATTATTTCTGCGCCAATATGTATCTTGCCAATGCCCAATACGGACAGGAGGAGGCCTGTATATGGCGGACTGTATCTTCAGAAAATGGAGGGTATGCAGATGGCAGGTGGCGTTGGGTATTGGGAAGTATGGATATGACAATGGATAACGGAACCACAGGGCCGGTCAGTACAGCTTCGATCAATACGCTGTTACAGCCGGGCGTCACGGAGGATGCGTTTTTTCAGTCCCTGCTTGGAAGCGGAGAATTCAGGCAGCAGTTAAAGGAATCCATGTACCGTATGGCAGATGACATATTTCCGAAAGAAAAAGCAGAAGCGATTGTAAATGAGACCGCACATAGGATTCAGAAAATGGCAGTCAGCAGCTATAAGCGGTTCTTCGGCAATGTAAAAGATGATTTTTATGCGGATGAAGTGGATAAAATACTCCATTTTTTCAATAACAGAAGCAAGTATATGCTGCATTATACAGATGAAATGATCAAGTGAGGCATTGTGATACACAGGGACGGGAGGGGATAAAATGGGAAATGATAATTTATCAGAAAAACCGGTTATCATGGAATATTTGAGTGAGCTGATACATGCTCAAATGGAAGATCGGATTCCGCAGCCTCTGCCAAAGGGTGTGACATTGGAAGAACTGCAGGAGACAGCGAAAAAAGGACAGATTTGTTATTTGATATTCGGAGCACTGCTTAAGCTGGATATTCCGGAGGCAGATGCAGAGAAGATGCGTCCGTCTGTGTTGAACAGTACCATAAAAACACTGTCCCAGGTGTGTGCAGTCAGGGAGATCCAGGAGAAATTGGAAGAAAATAAAATCCGGCATCAGGTTTTAAAAGGTGCTGTCATGAAGCATATATATCCAAGACCGGAATTTCGTGAAATGGGTGATATAGACATTATGATATATGAAGATTCCCTTGAACAGGCAGAGAAAGTGGTGGAGGAGCTGGGATTTGTGAAATATCAGACGGTTAAGCATCATGAGATCTTTTTCAAAAAGCCATTTTTAATGCTGGAAATGCATTGGTCTTTATATGATCAGAACGTTGACAGGAACCAGTCCGTCTATTTTAAGAAACAATTCCGCGCAGAGAAAAAAGAAGGATGGCAGTATTCTTATGAATTCAGTAAGGAAGACTTTTATGTTTATCTCATTTCCCATATGGCAAAACATTTCTATGAAACCGGCTGCGGAATCCGCAATCTTTTGGATATATATATTTATCAAAATGCATATAAAGCGACAATGGACAGGCGTTTGGTTGAGGAAGAGCTGCGAAAATGCGGGTTACTGAATTTTGAAAGAGAAATGAAGAATCTCTCTGTCATATGGCTGGATAATCTTGCAGGCGACACATTCTATAACAATCTTTTTGAGTATATGCTGGATTGTGGGATTTATGGAAAAGGGGAAAACGGAGTCTGGGGACAGCTTGCCAAGGAAATCACCTCAGATAAAATAAATAAAAGGTCCGTGCGAATGAAATATTATTTTCCTGCCTTAGGATATATGAAGGAGCATTATGCATGGCTGGATAAATTTCCGTATATGCTGCCCATTGCCTGGACATGCAGGGCATTTCAGGGGATCACACGTAAAGGCAGTATGGAAAGAAAAAAATATCTGGAGCGTGCAGAGCCGGAGAATATCGAAAAAGTCAGAATGATTTATCAGAGACTGCATTTGAATTTTAAAAAATAAAGAACTGGAAGTATATACTTATGAACCTGATAAGAAGAGGGATAAGATTTATAAAATACAATGAACACAAGTCTCTGACTTTGCTGGCATGGATCTATTCCGCTGTTTTCCGGCTCCAGATCCTTTATATGGATACGAAAAGGCTGAAGTGCAGGTGGGGAGCGGAAGGAGAGGAATCGCCCAAAGAGGCGGATGTTCCCCAGTATCTATATGCAAAAAAAGTCTCCTATGCTGTGGATCAGGTGTGTCAAAAAACAAAATGGGAGAGTAAATGTCTGGTGCGGGCACTGACTGCTCAAAAGCTGCTGCGGAGGAAGAAAATTGCAACCACCCTTTATCTTGGCTGTGGGTTGGATGAGAATGGGAAAATGATAGCCCATGCCTGGCTGAGATGCGGAAAAATGTATGTGACAGGGGGGGATGGAAGGGATTATGCAATTGTGGATAAATTCCGTGCAGGAGGATGCGGAAGGGAGTAAACCATGCTGCGGAAGATAAAAAAATTTATAAGTGACTGGGAGAATCAGTCTTCTTACATAAAGTGGATCGTGAATTACACAAAACCATATATACCTCAGCTTTCGCTGGTCATGTTTTTAAATATTATGGTATCTCTGGCATCGATCGGACTGGCTTTGATCGGAAAGCGCATGGTGGATCAGGCAAGTGCAGGCAATACGGTAACAAAGGTCATTCTTCTCTATGTGCTGATCGTTCTGGTGAGTCAGGCCATGATGTGTATTGGAGCACTGTCTGCGGTTGTAATATATGAGAAATTCGCATTTGGAATAAGAAAACAGGTGTACAGAAGGATTTTAGATACAAACTGGCTGGATGTGACAAAATATCACACAGGCGATCTGATGACGCGTCTGACTACGGATGTGGGAATTGTGGCGGATGGTATTTCCGTGACCATTCCCTCAATCCTGCAGCTGGCAGTACAGCTTCTGGCTACTTTTTGTACTCTGGCGGTATTTGACTGGAAACTGGCGGTGTTTGCCCTGGCAATCGCACCGGCCGCAGCACTGAGCAGCATGTGGCTGGGAAGAATACTGAAAAAACTACAGATGAAAGTCCAGGAGACAGAGTCCAGATACCGGTCCTTTATCCAGGAGAGTCTGTCTAATATACTTATTGTGAAATCTTTCCGGACAGAGGACTATTCCGTGGAAAAGCTTACCAGGCTCCGTGATGAAAGGCTGTACTGGGTATTAAAGAAAAACAGAACCGGTCTGGCTGCCTCCACCATATTAAGCCTGGCATTTCAGTTTGGCTATGTAGCTGCATTTGCCTGGGGGGCTGTGAGTATATCAAGAAATACAATAACTTTTGGTACCATGACAGTATTTTTGACACTTGTGAACCGTATACAGTCTCCAATCGTGAATCTGGCCCAGTCCATTCCCAAGCTGGTATCCATGATCGCTTCCGCGGCAAGGATTATTGAGATCCAAAAGCTTCCGGAAGAAACAAGTCTGGAAGAAAATATCAGGGGAGACCAGGTAGGCGTCAGAGTAAACAAGATATCCTTTGGTTATGGGGAGGATTTAGTATTTGACCAGGCATCCATTGATTTTAAGCCGGGAGAATTCACTGCCATTGTAGGGGCCTCCGGGATTGGAAAAACCACCCTGGTAAGGCTGATCATGGCATTCACCAATAAAGCGGCAGGTACCATCGAATTTTATAATGTTCATGGAGACAGGGAGAAAGCCAATGCCAGTGCAAGAGATTTTATTTCCTATGTTCCCCAGGGAAATACATTATTCAGCGGTACCATCCGCGAAAATATCCGTATGGGACGGCTGGATGCAACGGAGGAGGAGATTATGGAGGCTTTAAAGGGGGCTTCCGCAGATGGATTTGTATCGGGGCTTCCCAAGGGGGTTGATACGGTGATCGGAGAAAAGGGGCACGGAATATCAGAAGGGCAGGCACAGCGTATCGCAATAGCCAGAGCGCTTGTGCGCAAGGCACCATTTCTTATTCTGGATGAGGCAACTTCTTCTTTGGATGAAGAGACAGAACTCAGGGTACTGGAAGGAATCAGAAGCTGGAATCCGGCACCCACCTGTTTGCTGATCACACACAGAAGGTCAGTACTGCAGTACTGTGACCGGGAAATCTGTATAGAGAATAAGAAATTGGGAGAAGTAGTCTGAGAACAGAAAGTAAAGGAAGGTTGGAAAAGAGATATGTATCGGATTTTGCTGGTGGATGATGACGCTGAGGTATTAGATGTGAACAGGAGATTTTTTGAAAAGAATAATTTTCAGGTGGAAATCTGTACAGATTCAACATCAGCAATGTTGTCAGTGAGAAGATTTAAGCCTGAATGTATTCTTCTTGATGTGATGATGCCAAAACTAAATGGTTACCAATTGTGCAGGCAGATGCGTAAGGTGACAGATGTACCGATTTTATTTTTATCCGGCAAAATTTCAGAGGAGGACAAGATCAGGGGCTTCCAGTGCGGAGCGGATGATTATATAGAAAAGCCTTATAGTCTGAAAGAAGTATATTTCCGTATTGTGGCAAATATACGAAGGCACCAGCAGCTTCTCAGGAAAAAGGATGAAAATATCATAGATGTTTTTCCTCTGTCCATTCATCTGGAAAACCATAAAGTGTTTTATTTGCAGGAAGAGATTCCCCTGACAAACAGGGAGTATGATTTACTGCTGTGTCTGGCAAAATGTCCTGATAAACCGCTTACATTTAGGGAAATCGGGATATATACATGGGGAAGTTACAGGGAGGAAGACAAAAAAACAGTTATGGTGAATGTGTCGAGACTGCGGAAAAAGATTGTGGATTATACGGGACGGAAGGATCTGATCGAAACCGTCTGGTCTAAAGGCTACCGGATAAATAGGAAATAGCTTTTGAATTTGGACAGGAAGGGGATTTTACTTATGGCATGTCAGAATGAGCTTATAACCATAGTGGTTCCGGTTTATAACGTAGAAAAATACCTTGACAGGTGTATCCGTTCTATCCAGGCACAGACCTACAAAAATCTGGAGATCATTTTGATAGATGACGGATCAGAGGATCAATGCGGGGAGATCTGTGATCAATATGCGGAATCGGATGAGCGGATAACTGTGATACACAAGGAAAACGGCGGGTTATCAAGCGCAAGAAATGCGGGAATAGACATAGCTGCAGGGCGCTATATTGGATTTGTAGACAGCGATGATTACATTCATCCGGATATGTACGGCATACTTTATGACAGTATGAAAAGGAATGATGCAGATATTGCTGTCTGCGGACACTATACGGAAAAAGAAGAAAAGCTTATACTGGAGGAGCCTATTATAGATGAGGAGGCAGTCTATACATCCGGGGAGGCTCTTGAACTTTTGGTCAGGGATAGGGATATGAAGAGTTATGCATGGGATAAGCTTTACAAAAGGGAATTATTCTCCGGTATCCGCTATCCTGCAGGGCGTAATTATGAAGATGTGGCAGCTACGTATCTGCTCTTTGACAGAGCAGAGAGGATATGCCGGATTCCCGAATATCTTTATTATTACCAGATAAGGGAGGACAGTATTTCTTACCATGTCTCTGAAGCAAAATGGCACAGAAACTGCCGGGACAGCTTGTGGGGACAGATGGAAAGAATTACTTATTTTCATCAGAAAGGGTATGCTGATCTGGAAATGATGTCACAGGCAGAAATGCTCCCCTATATTTTTTCATTTATCAGCGGCGGTTATGTACTGGAGGACCCGGAAGGCGTTAATACTGCAAAAAAATATCTGCTCAGTCATAAGAGGCGGTTGGATGAGAATCCTTATATCGGGAAAAAAGATAAGCAGCTGGTCCGTATTTATGCACTTCCTCATTTTATATTTGAAGGATATAAGGTGATAAAAAAGTGTACGGAAAAAATGCGTCCTGTTTTTGGAAAGGCAGCCGCAGTCTGCAGACGTGTCTGCCGCATGAGCAGACAGTTTGATTTTGAGTTGAAACCAGGTAAAACCACCAGGATTTTTTCCTTTGAGCTTCCTTGTTTCGACAATCTCGGAGATCATGCCATTGCTTATGCACAGGAGGTCTTTTTGTCAAAATTATCCGAAAAGTATCCTTTTTTGCAGGTTCATGTGATTGACGCATGGGATACTTCAGACGCAGTCTTTCAACTGGGAAGAGAAATACATAAAAACGACCTGATATTTTGTCAGGGGGGAGGCAATCTTGGAAATTTATATCCTTTTGCAGAGGTGTTCCGCAGAAAAGTAATGAAAAAATTTTATAAAAATTCAATCATCCTGTTTCCCCAGACAGTCTATTTTACAGAAGATGAGAAAGGGGAAAATGCCCGTTTGGTAAGCCGCAGGGTATATGACCGGTGCAGGAGACTTCTTCTGTTAGCCAGGGATTCCGTCTCATACGAGCAGATGAGGCAGAATTTTCGGTCTCCTGCTGTTAAAATGATCGATATTGTGGCTTCTCTTGATGCTTCCTTTTGTGTGTCAGAAAAAAGAGAGGGGATTCTTCTTTGTCTCCGTTCTGACGCGGAGAGTGCTTTGAATGCAGATGAAAAAAAGTATCTGCAGGCGTGTTGTGAGAAGGCAGCAGGAAAAATACATATTACTGATACAGTCATGGGAAAAGAGATCACAAGCAAAGAACGGGAAAACCAGCTGGTCAGGAAGTGGAGGCTTTTCGGAAGATCACGGCTGGCAGTTACGGACCGGCTCCATGGAATGATTTTTGCTGTCATCACGAAAACTCCGTGTATTGTCTTAGGCAATAATCATCACAAGGTGAAGGAGACATATAATACACTGAAATCGTGCGATTATCTGTATTATGCGGAAAATGCCCGCGCAGCAGGTGAAAAGATAAGAGAAGTATTAAAGAAAGAGCTGCCAAAGCATAAGACAGATTACAGCCCGGTATTTGAAAAGCTGGAAGAGATGATCATGCTGTATGTCGGTGAAGCACCTGCAAAAGGAGTACACAGAGTTGATTGGATCAATGATTATGAAATGGCTATAAAGCAAGTTCCAGGAGAGAGAGATGCGAAAAAAGTTTAGCGAGCCGGAGCTCAACGTTATAGAAGAACTTTCAGCAAAACTGTTGGTTGCAAATGAAAAACTGAGAAAATCAGAAGAGAAAAGGACAAAAATGCTGGAAAATATATCACATGATCTGAGAGCACCGCTTACAGCAATACGAAGCGCCGTGGATTATCTTCTGACCGTCAGCACAGAAGAGGAAACAGATAAAGACGAGCTGCGGCAAATCGGCAGCCTTCTTCATGAGCGGACGAAAATCCTGGAAAACCTGATCCAGGATTTATATTATCTTACCTGTCTGGATAATAAAGCGGAATCATTTGATATGTCTGACATTCCATTAGGCCAGTTTTTGGAGGAATATTTTTACATGGCAGAGATGGATGCAAGGTATGAGGATAAAAAACTGAATTTTGATGTCTCCCCATCTCTTACCTGTGTAGTGCGTATGGATAGCGGAAAAATGACAAGGGCGCTGGATAACCTTCTTATTAATGCTGCCAAGTATTCACCTGCCGGGGCATCTATTACATTGGGGGCCTTTATGACAAAAGCGAAGGAGGATGCCGGTGCCTGTGCTGCGATTTATATAAAAGATACCGGAATCGGAATGACAGGGGAAGATTTGGATAAGATTTTTGAACGGCTTTATATGGTGTCTGATGCAAGAACCCCATCCGGCACATCCGGAAGCGGGCTGGGACTTTCCATTGTAAAAAGTATTGTGGAAAAGCATGGAGGGAAAATCACATGTATGAGCGAATTGGAAAGGGGAAGTTGTTTTATGATATATCTTCCGGTGGTGAATGAATCCTGTAATGTCTGATCTCCCGGCGGAAGGATTATGAGGCACAGAAAAGATAAGGAATCATTGACATATGGGAGGCCATAGGTTAATATAACTATTAAAATGAAGTAGGAGGTGTGTGTTTGTCTATTGCGTCAAGTAAATAAATCGGAATGTATAACCAAATAGGCAGAAGGGTTGTTGTATGAATGACTCTTTTGTTGTTGTGCAGATTTATTTTGCTTACACGCAGCAAACCACACCAAAAGGAAAGTGAGGGCACAGCATGTTTTTTTGCTGTGCTTTTTTTCATATACTCATGGTTTTGTTTGCGTACTAATGTAAGCAAAAGGCCATGAGTTTTTTATGTAGAAAAGTCGTCTTTATGGCAGAACCTTCGGGACACTGCACAACCGGGAAGAATAAGGGCAAAGGCCTTAAAGATGAGAAAGGAAGATAAATATGAATGTGATAGAAGCAGAGGATTTAACAAAGGTTTACAGAAGGTATATAAAACCGGAGGGAATAAAGGGCAGTCTGAAAGGCCTGTTCCGAAGGGAATATGAAGAAAAGGCAGCAGTCAGCCATGTTGATTTATGTGTGGAGGAGGGTGAAGTTGTAGGTATGATAGGCCGGAACGGGGCAGGTAAGACGACCTTAGTAAAAATGCTCACAGGTATTATTGCGCCTACCAACGGTTCCATCCGTGTTTTGGGGTATTATCCAAACAAACTGGAGAAACGTTTCCGGCAGCAGTATGCCCTGGTGATGGGACAGAAGAGCCAGTTGTTTTTCGAGCTGACAGCAGGGGATACCCTTCATCTTTTTAAGGAGATGTACCATTTGTCGGAAAAGGAATATGAAAAGAACAGGGATTATTTTATAGAACTGTTCGGCATCAAAGACCTTATGGATGTGCAGGTAAGAACCCTGTCTTTGGGGGAGAGGATGAAGATGGAACTTCTCGCTGCTCTGCTCCACAATCCTAAAATCTTATTTCTGGATGAGCCTACCATAGGCCTGGATGCGGTGGCAGGCATGCAGATCCGGAAGTATCTGAAGGAAGTGAACCAGGAGAGAAAGACGACGATCCTCTTAACCTCCCATTACATGGAAGATATCAAATCCCTGTGTGGCCGTTCTGTTGTCATCAACCACGGAACAAAGGTATACGATGGCGGCACCGAACAGCTTTTTGAACATTATCAGAACAATAAAAAGATAACGCTGGTATTTGACAGTCTGACAGAGATTGAGATTCCGGAGGCATTTGCAGGGAAATGCAGGATTCTGGATGACAACGGTTATAAGAAAGTATATGAGATACCAAAAGAGGACTCCGGCGGGATCCTGGAATACTTTATGCGCTATAAGCCCAGAGATATCTCTCTGGATGAGGAGGAAATCGGCAAGGTTGTGGAAAGAATCTATTCAGATGTGAGGGTGAGGGCATGAAAAAATATCTGGAAGTCGCGAAGGTATACTTGAAGGTAAAACTTATGTGGAGGGCGGATCTGATATTCGGCTTTATTTCTATAGTAATGAAAATCATATTTGCTTCGCTGCTTTGGGGTGTGATATTCAGGGACAAGGAAACAGTAGCGGGATTTACGCAGAACAGTATGATGGCTTATTATCTGCTCAGTGCTTTTTTTACACAGATTGATATATCGGAAAAGATAAGCGGGGACATCACATTGGGGATAAGAAACGGGACTTTTACGAAATATATGGCAGTACCTATGGATACCGACAAATATTTTCTGGCTATGGAGGCAGGTTCCATATTGCCCCATATCGTGCTGGATGTTGCGGCAATCTTTCTGATCGGCCTGGTATTTGGGATAAAAATAGACATTACCTCTGATGTTGCTATCATTCTGTGCGCGTTGTTGATTGCTTTTCTGGGATTGCTTTTTATGGCGCAGCTCAGTTATTTTCTGGGGATCCTGACATTTCGGTTTGAGGAAATCTCAACATTTTTAATGATAAAGCAGAATATCATGGCTTTGATCACAGGCTCCATCATACCATTGGCACTCCTGCCGGAAATGGTGGTGAAATGTATGCAGATTCTTCCTTTTTATTATACAGCCTATCTGCCGTCTATGCTGCTGATTGGGAGAAATGGGGAGGAAGCCGTTGGAGGGGTGTTTGTTATGCTGGGATGGAATCTCGGTATCTGGCTTCTCTCAAGGAATGTTTATAGTAGATACAGGGTGAAATATGACGGGGCAGGAATATAGGAGGGGCAGTGATGAAAGATAATATAAGATTGGTAAAAGCGTTGGTAAAATTAAGATTTGAGAGAGTCATGATGTTTCGCCTTGGCTTTTTCGGGCCGTTTTTCGTGGATGGGAGTTTATTCGTGATACAGCTTCTGGTGTTTCAGGCCATTTACTCAAAGGTGGACAGAATCGGAAATTGGGGGCAGGGGGACATGATACTTTTTATCGGGACATTTTCCCTTATCAATGCTCTCAACATGAGTATTTACTTCTTCGGAGTCAACTCTATACCGGAAAAAATCAGGACAGGGGAGATTGACCTGTATCTGACAAAACCTGTGAGTCCGCTGCTCAGACTGACCTTTGAACAGGTGAATCCCGGGGCTTTGCCGCTTGTTATTTTCAGCATTGCAATCATTCTTTATGGGATAAATGCAGCGGGAGCGGACGTGACTATCAGCAGTGTATCGGGATATGCGGTGTCTGTGGGAATGATGACGGTTTTGTTTTATGAGCTGGAGGTGATCATACGGTCACTGGCATTTTTTACGGTGTCTTCAGATGGAGTCCTGCAGATAGAAATGAGTGGTCTGGATCTGTGTATGCAGATACCGGGGACCGTGTTTTACGGGGCATATAAATTTGTGTTTTATTATGTGCTGCCCTATGGTATCATCGCTACCTATCCGTCTCTGATTCTGTTGGGGAGGTTTTCGTGGAAGATGGCAGCACATGAGGGGATTGTGCTGGCATGTTTTACGATGGTGACGGTTGTGATGTGGAAAACGGGGTTGAGAAGGTATGA
Organism: Blautia sp. JLR.GB0024; assembly: GCF_037000545.1. Lineage (NCBI taxonomy): Bacteria > Bacillati > Bacillota > Clostridia > Lachnospirales > Lachnospiraceae > Blautia > Blautia sp. JLR.GB0024. The sequence continues at coordinate 21,580 of NZ_JBANBF010000030.1, forward strand.
CAGTGTGAGTTCCTGAGTCATTGAGCTCCTGTTGCACGAGCAGGAAAAATAAGCACAGACAGGCTTACATGCAGCGGCCAAAACAGGTATAATGTAAATATAAGAAGTATGGTAACTATTCAGCCTGCTGGTTAGTTACGGAGCATGTACATTATTTTTCAGAGGGAAGGCGGTAAATTTTTATGAAGAGCAAAATGCAAGAGGCGATCAAACTGCAGAGCCACCCCGTGGCAGTTCTGAAATCCCACGAAATGCCAAACGGTGCCATTCATTTTAAGGAGGGCGTATGGGGCTGTGCCATAGCCATGCTGTCGGCTGCGTCAAAGGGCAGGACTGCGGCGTTCTGCGAGGAAACAACCACCTGCCAGGGCGGTAAGGTCGGATTGGGCTTCAAAAGTTTTGAGCCGGGCACCATTGAATATTTTCTTTCCACCGGAGGTGTGGGACCAAAACCGGGCGAATTCTATAAAAAGAGTCCTGAACTGGCCAGAAAATATATAGAGAGCATCCCAAAAGTAAAAGCAAAAAGATATGTCATATTAAAACCACTCAGCGACCTTAAGGAGGACGAGAAGCCGGAGGCTGTTGTCTTCCTGGTAAATGCAGACCAGCTTTCCGCCCTTGCAACACTTGCCAACTATGACCGGCCAACCCAGGATAATGTACAGATTAAGTTCGGTGCAGGGTGTGCACAGGCGGTTCTCTACGCTCTGAGCGGTGAGGAGGAGGGGAATGGAAAATGTACCATTGGCCTCACTGACCCGTCGGCGCGCAAATGTGTCAGCAAAGAGCTGCTGACCTTCAGCATTCCGTATCACAGGTATCTGGAGATGGAGGAACAGGTGGAGGAGAGTTTCCTGACGAAGGAGACCTGGCTGCGCCTGTCAGAGAGGATATAAAAAATAACCGTTTATATAGAATACAGGAAAGGGAGAAAGGGATTAGTATAAAAGAGGGGCGTTCGGATGAACGTTCCTTTTTGTCGGATTTTTTCAGCAAACTCTACGGGTTTGTACAAGTATACTGCCCGACGGTCAGTTTTTTTGTATTGGATAAAAATCGAGTATATGATATAAGAGATAATATATTATCTAAAAAGACTAAAATAATTAAAAAATGGCTAATATAATATCTATAATAAATTATGTTTCGTAGTATCTGCAATTAAGATATGGTCAGGAGGCCGGAATGGAAAAGTTTGTATGGGAGACTGCAGAGGAAATTAATGAAAATTTAGCAAAACGTATAAGAAATATCAGAAGAAGACGCAGAATATCCCAGGAGCGTCTCAGTGAGATCAGTGGTGTAAGTTTGGGTTCTGTCAAAAGGTTTGAATCTACTGGCAATATATCGCTGCTCTCTCTTACCAGAATTTCTATAGCACTTGATCTGGCTGATGAGATAAGGAATATATTTGCGGAGGTCCCTTATCAAAGTATAGAGGAGGTTATTCATGACAGAAAATAAATGTTTGAAAGTTTGACCGCGGAGCGTCCAGAGTGCATATGTGTACTGCGGCAGCACTTTTAGAACCGGATTTTACGCAGCCCAGCCTGGACTATCACAGTCTGATGAAACTGACAAAAATAATTACCAGAGACAGCCCGGAAGATATAGAGAATATGTATCGCAGAATGTGCTTTAATGTATTTGCTCATAACCGGGATGACCATTCTAAGAATTTCACATATTTGTACGATGAGAATAAGGAAAAATGGTGTCTTAGCCCTGCATATGATCTGACTTACAGCAGTACCTATTATGGGGAACATACAACAACTGTTGATGGAAATGGATCAGATCCGGGTATGAAAGAATTGATAAAGGTAGGGACGAAAGCAGGAATGAGCAGGAATAAATGCAGAGAGCTTGCAGAAGAAATCCAGGAATGTGTGAATCAGATGCTTGGGAAATATAGAATATGATGCAGGGAAACATGGAAGTGTAGAGAGGTATGGCGGCAAGGCGCCATACCTCTCTTTGGATACTCTATATGTCAATATTTCCCATAAGTCTTAACCGCATCAAACATAGCAAGCACATTCTCATGCTTCACCCCATAATCAATGGTCGTATTCACATCAAAGATATATCCGCCGTCCGGAGCACAGACATCCAGAAGGCGTTTGACCGCGTCTGTCACCTGTTCCGGTGTTCCTGTCTCCAGGATTCTTCCGTCAAATCCGCCGGAGATACAGCAGTTCTTTCCGACGATCCGTTTTGCCTCCTTCATATCACAGTTTTCAAAGTGCACCAGGCACTTTCCGGCGGGAAGCTCTGACAAGAATTCAAGCCGGGAATCATATTTCCCTTCTGTGTAGACGTAGGGAATCTGTCCGGCAGCAGCCAGATCATTTACCAGAGCCTTTAAAGTCGGCCAGTAAAATTCTCTGTACTGCTCATTTCCCATAAAACCGTCAAGCCCTTTGTGCAGAGGAATGAAGACCACTTTTCCCTTGGAAGTTTCGGCCTGGGAAAGCGCTCCATATAAGGTGCCGGGGTAGAAGAAGTCAATGGCTTTATGGACATTCTCCGGCTGTTCGTACAGATCGGCCATGGTATCCAGCGTACCTCTGAGACAGTCGCTTAACATGTCAAAGGCACAGGTAGTGGTGGCTTTGAAAAAGAGGGGATAGCCGGCCTCCATCATTTCCGCGTCAAAGTTATGGGCCTCCCCGTAATACCGGGAGATCATTTTGGCGGCGTCCCCCAGTTTTATGAACATCTCAGCAATTTCCGGGTCTGCAAACTGCATCATTCCGGGGAGAGCGCCGTATCCCAGCATTCCGCCGAAGGACATCTTTGCCATGGGCTCCAGCAGTTTGAAATTCCTGGGAAGGTATTTCTTCATGATCCAGCCGGTCAGGTCTGTCAGAAGCTCTGAATATTCATCATCGCCCAGATACGCCTTCTCCACAAATTGATGGATGGAATTTTCGGTACAGACGCCGCCCTGCTGTCCGGCCCACTGCAGGAACGTGATTCCTGTCAGCTCAAAGCAGCGCCCGAGTCCGCAGAAAAACGGGGAGTAGCCATAGTTGGCATCCGGTTCGTAATCCTTCAGATATTGGCGGAGTGCGTTCTGCATGACCGCCGAATCATACATGGCCTCCGCCATGGTGTGGCCGGAATGAGTAACGGAATAGGTCTGGACAAAGGGTATTACAGGTACACGGTCAGGTTCCTTTACCGTAAGTGCCTCGTCGATTCGTTTCATTCTTTGCTGGTACTGTTCTGTAGTGCTCATATACAATCCTCCTTTGTATAGCACAATAATTGTTCATACTTTTATTGTATCACAAAAGAAAAGGATTGACTGCTTTATTTGTATTAAATAAATATTCAGAAAACATCTGCCGTATCATCACTGCCGATAAAATGATATACCGGTATTTTTCAATATTATACCGGAAGTTTACCAGCCGTTTTCAAGATATATATCGAAATCTTTCAATTGCCGTTCCTGCCCCGCGTATTTTTCCCTCCATTGTTTTGGGGAGTCCCCCATATATTTCTTGAAATTCCTGTTGAATGTAGATTCCGATGTGAAGCCGGATTTTGAGATGATCTCATGAATGGAGCAGTCTGTGCTGCGCATGGAGTCAGCGGCATTCAGGATTCTTATCTTATTGATATAGTCAAGAGCAGAGGTATTCATAAATGCCTTGAAAATTTTTCTGAAATACGTCTCACTGATGCTGCAGGCATCAGCCAGGTCCTGAATCCTGATTGGGGACTGATAATGGCTGCGGATGTAATCAAGTGCCGGTTTGATCTGGCTTACATTCTCCACATCCAAAGGCTTACTGCGGGATAAAAGCGCGTCATCCATCTCAGAAGATGTCAGCCGGGCAATCCTCATGAGCAGGGAAAATACCATGCCTTTTACGATATATGTATTGTATTCCTTCTGCACCAGCATTTCGTGGAGAATGATACGAAAGGCAGCGGCAATTTCCGGATATTCTTTTGCATGGATAAAATGCGCCTTCTGTGTGATCAGTTTTTTCATATAATTCAGTCTGGATTTATCATTTCCATAGACGGGTTCCAGACATTTGTCTATGTCTATGAAGAGGTATTCCCAGGTGATGATACTGCCGGGAATGCTGTCTGTGGAATGGGGATAATTGGGAGGGATTACGGAAATCATATGGGATTCGATTTTGAGGGCCTGATCGCCCAGCAGCAGATTTCCGTTCCCGTTATAACAGTAGCCGATTTCCATCAGATTATGAAAATGAAGGCATGCGGTCCGTGTCCCGACGCAGTTCAGCCAGTTGTTCCCGGTCAGAAAATATATGGGAAGCTGAGGCAGAGTGTCGTAATATCTGAATTCTACTTTTGGTTTTTGCGTATTGTCCATAATGTGCTTCTTTCTATTGATTTACAGATTCTATTAAACATGGCGTTCGTGATTCAAACGGTATTCAAGGGCTGTCATGCCTGTCACCTTCTTAAATTGTTTGGAAAAATAAGCAGGGTCTGAATAGCCCACATTTTCGCCAATGATATTTACATGGAGCTGTGTAGTGCCAAGCAGCTTCTGGGCCTCCTCAATGCGGATTCTTGTGAGAAGCTGAAGCGGAGTCAGCTGGTATTTTTTCTTTATGCAGCGCGTGATGTATGCCGGATGGAAAGAAAACTGCCGTGACAGTTCTGTCAGACTGAATGGCTGCCGGTAATTGGCACACAGATACTCATAAATCTCTTCTGCCAGTGTTTTCTCTCTTGGCTGGTCATTGCAGCTGCAGATGAGTGCCAGTATATTCATAAAGAGAATCTGGTATTCAATCTGGGATGATACAGAGTCAAAAAATAATTTTTGCTGATTGTATCTGTCAATTTTTACAAGGGAAATCTGGTCCAGATATCCCAGAAGCTTTTCTCTGTATCCCTCCGGAATCAATCCAAACTGCGGGAGAGAGACGTGGAACTGCTCTTTCTGGTAATATTTATTTTTGTTCATTTTGTCACTTAGATTGACAGCCGGGGCATCTGAGTAGGAAAAAGCTCCCTCTGTATAGAAATGCACCCAGGAAAAAACAGTATCTTCCGTGCAGTGACGGTATCCCATATGGGTTCGTTCCGGTACCAGAATCAGGAATTCTCCTTCCTGCACGGTAAACTGCTTCCCCTTCTCTTCCATATATAGAACACCTTCTCTTACATAGATCAAATCAAAGGTATTGTGGATCATTCGCCGTTCATGGCGGTCCCCCTTGCGGTAAATGGACATTCCGCCCACGATCAGATGCGGCAGAGGCGGACAGGTAAAGTGGATGTACATAGTGTTCATGACCTTTCGTTAAAATAAGGGTTTCTTCGCCCGTATGACAACATTTATTGTATGATTTTATCATTTGTTCCAGAGAAAAACAAGAAATAATCAATTTTGTTATATAAATCAGGTTTGTATTGTTATATAAAAGGTCATATTCTGCCATTTTCCTGTCGAAAATGTCATACTATAATAAGTCCATCAGCAAAAGCCAAGACGGAAAACAAAAAAGATAATATTTCAGGAGGTCAATTTATTATGGAGAAGTCACAGGCAAAATGGAAAACAATTTTAAAGAACTACAAGTTTTCCATCATTTTATTGATGGGTGTGGTAGTGGGAGCGCTGCTGGGCGTATTTCTTGGTGAGAAGGCAGGCGTTCTGCAGCCGCTGGCAGATATTTTTCTGAATATGGTATTCTGCCTGATCGTACCAGTAGTATTTGTCTCAATCGCAAATTCTATTGCAAACATGGGGAATCTGAAAAAGCTGGGAAAAGTCCTGGGAGTTTTCTTTGCAGTGGTAGTGGGAGGGGGAATCATCACTTCAGCCCTTGGCATTATCGCGGTTCAGATCTTTGATCCTGCCAAGGGTGTGAGTGTGGTCTTTGATGAGGCTGTGGATGCGGGAAACACTTCGCTGAATCTGGTAAATCTCTTCACTACCTCTGATTTTGTGGATCTGCTGTCTATCAACAACATGATGGCACTGATTGTATTTGCCATTCTTTTCGGTATTTCCGTTGCCTGTATTGGGGAGAAGGGGAAACCGGTGGTCACATTGTTTGAGGCGTTAAGCGAAGCCCTTGGTAAGATGGTTTCTATTGTAATGTTCTATGCTCCGGTGGGCATTGCCTGTTATTTTGCTACACTGATCGGAAAGACAGGCAGTCAGATCATCGGTTCCGTGGCGAGAATGTCAGTGATCTATGTGGGATTCTGTATTTTGTTTTTTGTGGCATTTGGAATCATTATGCCGTTTCTGGGAGGCGGGAAAGAAGGTCTCTGCAGATACTGGAAAGAAATCTGGCTTCCTGCCGCAACCGCAGCCGGTTCCTGCAGCAGTACAGCCTGTATTCCTCTGAATCTGTTGGCATCTAAGAAAATGGGAATCCCGGATGAGGTCAGCAGCCTTGTCATCCCCCTTGGGGCAAGCATGCACAAAAACGGTGTCATTGCAGTACAGATAGTAAAAATAGCGTTTCTTCTGGGTGTCTTCCATATGGAAATGGGACCGCAGGAGATGGTGAAAGCAGTTCTGGTGGCAGTTATCAGCGGCATCATTGTGGGAACCATACCGAGCGGCGGTTTCATCGGTGAAATGTTCATATGTACAGCATTTGGCTTCCCCACAACGGTCATTCCCGTTATTGTCATCATGGGGACCCTGACAGACCCGTTCTGTACCATGGTAAGTGTATCAGGGGACCCGGCCCTTGCCATGCTGGTGGCTAAAATTGTAGAAGGCAGAGACTGGGTGAAGGCAAAAGTGTTCACACCGGCAGAGGTATAAATTTCAGGAGGAAATATGACAGAGACAGAAATTGTAAAAAAAGATTTGGAAGAGATTTACATAGGGAATCTGAATACCGTGGACGCGGATCTGAAACTGCCTTTAAAGGGGAGAAACGGCTCTTCTTTTCAATGGGAGTCAAAGGAGATTCTCTTTATCAGCCATGACGGAAAAGTGACAAGGCCCACCTTTGGCGTCGGCAACAGAAAAGTGACCCTGCAGGTAGAAGCAAAATACCTGGGAAGCAGAGCAAGCCGGGTTTTTGAAGCCACTGTTCTGGAGGAACCCAGAAAAGTCCGGGTCAAAGAGATAAAAAAAGTGATTGTCCATGCAGAGCCGGGAAAAAGGGCAGAGCTGCCTCCCGTTGTCATTGTACTGGAGGAAAACGGGGATGCCGTCACACTTCCTGTTATGTGGGATGCGTACGAACCGAAAAAGGAAGAAGGAATCCTGTGCGTATGCGGCGCAGCGGAAGATACGGAGAAAAAAGCGCTGGCGGAAATCCACTATGAGAAGAAGAAAAGTATGGAAAATAAAGTCCGGGATAAAGAGGTTCTGGTTTCTTTTCCGGCAGGAAGTGTAACCTTAAAGCCGGGAAGTATGTTTTATGAAGCCCAGGAGAAGATGGCAGAATTCCTGAAGAAAACAGACGATGACCAGATGCTGTATAATTTCCGTGCGGCAGCCGGACTGGATACAAAGGGCGCCCAGCCCATGACCGGCTGGGACGCACCGGAGTGTAATCTGAAAGGGCATACCACAGGACATTATTTATCCGCGCTCGCCCTTTCCTACAGCGCTTCCGGGGATGAAGTGCTGAAAAAGAAAATGGATTACATGGTATCCGGCCTGTTCCACTGTCAGAAGGCGCTGGAAGAAAAGGGATGGCATAAGGGTTTCCTCAGCGCGTACGGGGAGGAGCAGTTCGACCTTCTGGAGGAATATACCACATATCCCACCATCTGGGCGCCGTACTATACTTTGGATAAGATCATGTCGGGTTTGTACGACTGCTGTACCCTTGGAGAAAATCATCAGGCGCTGGAGCTTCTGCAGCGTATGGGGGACTGGGTGTACGAAAGGCTTTCTGTTCTGACAAAGGAACAGCGTGACAGGATGTGGTCCATGTACATTGCAGGTGAATTCGGAGGAATGATCGGAATCCTGGTAAAATTGTATGAGAAAGCCGGGAAGGAACGTTATTACAGGGCAGCGGAATATTTCCGCAATGAGAAATTGTTCTATCCCATGGCGGAAAATGTGGATACGCTGAAGGATATGCATGCCAACCAGCATATTCCCCAGATCATCGGCGCGCTGGAAATGTATAAGGCTAAGGGTGAGAAGCGGTATCTGGACATTGCCCGGAACTTCTGGGATATGGTCACAAAAGGCCATGTCTACACCATCGGCGGGACCGGTGAGACAGAGATGTTCCATATGGCCGGTCATCTCACAGACTATCTCACAGACAAGTCTGCGGAGAGCTGTGCCAGCTACAATATGCTGAGACTGACCTCCGGGCTGTTTCGTATGAAGCCTGCGGGCAGCAGGATGGATTACTATGAGAATACTCTCTGCAATCATGTTCTTTCATCCATGAGCCATGCATACGACGGAGGAACCACCTATTTCATGCCCCTTCGTCCGGGCGGACAGAAGGAGTTTAGCACAGAGGAAAATACCTGCTGCCACGGAACAGGGCTGGAGAGCAGATTCCGGTATATGGAAGATATTTATATGGATAGTCAGGAGTCTGTGTATATCAATCTCTATATCCCGTCTGTTTTGAAAACAGATAAAATCCATATAGAACAGACAGAAGAAACCTGCGGAGTTATCCGCTTTACAGTCAGGATATATGGGGATAAAGAGGCAGCATTTCGTGTGCCCGGGTGGACAGATGGTTTTGAGATCCGGATAGGGGAAGAAATCTACAGGGAGGCGGCAGCGGACGGCTATATCCATATCAGAAGAAACTGGAATCAGGAAACGACCGTCATAGTCCGTGAAATCTATACCATGAGAGAAATCGTATCCCCGGACAACCGGAAGTTTAGAAGTCTGGCATACGGACCGTATATACTGGCAGAGGTTTCAGAGGAAGAGGCGTTCCGACCGCTGCCGGATCTGCAGAAAATGAGAAGGACGGAGAATGGAAAGTGTCTGGAGTTTACCGAGGGACAGCGCAGGTTTGTTCCTTTGGCTGAGATAGACCATGAAAAGTATCATGTGTATTTTATGAAATAATGAAACAGGTAAGAGATACAGGCCGCCGGGAGAGATTCCGGCGGTCTGTAATTTGTACACAGAAATGGCAGTACCTTTTTATGCAAAGTGTGCCGGCACAGACGTGATTCCGGAAAAATCGTCAGGTGTTTACAGATGGATCATTGGAACAGAAGAGTAAAATTACAAAATAATGGGGTAAATATACGAACAAATATTACAAATACAAACAAAACTTTCAAAATAAACTTGATAAATCATCCGTAATATGGTATTATAAATCCATAAAATAAGAACAAATGTTCTGTATTGCGAAAGAGGGGGATTTGATGTTACCGGAAGAGTTAAGGGAACTGGCTGCAAAAGTCCGGGCACAGAGGGCAGAGGCGCAGTTTCTGGAAGTGAAAGCTGCAAAAGACGGCTGTCCGAAAAGACTTTATG
>NZ_JBANBF010000031.1:0-11917 GCF_037000545.1 Blautia sp. JLR.GB0024
TTATTTTCTGTCTGTCTTCTGTCTCATCCCGATTAAATCTTTTATCACCTCTCCGGCGATCATCAGTCCGGCAACTCCCGGAACAAAGGATATACTGGAGGGCACCGGCCTTCCTGTGGACGGCCTGGTCTCTTCCGTCTGTACCTTTTCTTCTTTCAGGCCCATCCGGCGTTTTTTTTCTTTTGGCGCGATTTCCGTGGAGAAAAGCACCTTAACCTTCTTTATTTTTCTCTTTTTCAATTCCGTGCGCATGACCTTTGCCAGAGGGCACACACTGGTCTTCGCAATATCCGCAATCTGAAAACAGGACGGGTCCAGTTTGTTTCCGGTTCCCATACAGGATATGACCGGCTTATTGCAGGCTTTTGCCTTCTCAATGAGAAGGATCTTGGCAGAGACAGTGTCCACTGCGTCCACAATATAGTCATAGCTGGAAAAATCAAATAAACCGGCTGTCTCAGCTGAGAAAAAAGTCTCATAGGTATGGACCACTGCATCCTCATTGATATCTGCAATGCGTTCTTTGGCAACCTGTACCTTTTTCCTTCCGATCGTAGAGCGCAGCGCCACCAGCTGTCTGTTCAGGTTGGTCACTGCAACCTCATCGTGGTCCACCAGAATCAGGTTTCCCACACCGGCTCTTGCCAGCGCCTCAACCACATAAGACCCCACACCGCCCAGGCCAAACACCGCGACCTTGGAATCGGCAAGAATCTCCAGCCCCTCTTTTCCTATTAATCCTTCTGAACGGGAAAATGCATGCAGCATACTTGCGGTTCCTCCTAAGTAAAAAGTTCTCAATGTACTGCCCTGACTGTAGTCAAGCCGTATCGAATAACGGCTCGCTTCCCGGGCTCGCCGTTATTCTTCATTATACTATTAAATCTATCAATTGTATAGAACTAGTTTTTCATCTTTGGTTTAAAAATAAGGCTGGCCAAATAGGCGAAAATGAGGGCTGCGGAGATTCCCACGGCGCTGGATGTGAAGCCTCCCATGAAGATGCCGATGAAGCCCTGCTCACCGATGGCTTTTTTTACACCTTTCCAGAGCAGGTTGCCGAATCCCAAAAGGGGGACGCTGGCACCTGCACCGGCAAAATCCATGAGCTTGTTGTAAATGCCCACAGACCCCAGTACGGCTCCGGTACATACCAGCAGCACCATAACACGGCCCGGCAGCAGCTTTGTCTTGTCTAAAAGTATCTGAACCAGGGCACAGATCAGCCCTCCTACCCAAAATGCATTGATATAATCCATATTTACTGCCTCCTGTTATCCTGTTTTAGCAATGCTCCACCACAACAGCCTGCGCAATTCCGGGCACACTTTTCCCCTCATTGTAGCTGACCTTTGACAATAATGCCCCTGTGGGAACAAAAAGAACACGTTTCCACTCCCCCTTCTCAATCTTGGGAAGGATATAGGAGGCAAAGGTCACAGCGGAACAGCCACAGCCGCTGCCACCGGCATGTGTGTCCTGGGACTCCTTGTCATAGATCTCAATGCCGCAGTCCATATGCTGTTTCTCAATATCAAACCCCTTTTCTTTCATCATATCAAAGAGAATGTGCTGCCCAACCTCGCCCAGGTCACCTGTGATGATCCTGTCGTAGTCCTCAGGCATGCGGTTAAAGTCCATCATATTCTGGTAAATGGTATCACAGGCAGCCGGAGCCATACATGCCCCCATATTCAGAGAATCCTTAAGTCCGAAATCAATGATCTTGCCTGTAGTGATCCCTGTGATCCGTGCCTTACCGCCTTTTGTTCCAAGTACGCAGGCTCCGCTTCCCGTCACTGTCCAGGTGGCGGACAGAGGCCGCTGGTTTCCGTATCCGAGAGGAAAACGGAATTCTTTCTCCGCGCTGCCGAAATGGCTGGATGTCACTGCCACCACATAGTCACCGTATCCCGCGGCAACGGACATGGAGGACAGAGAGAGTGCTTCCCCCATGGTGGCGCAGGCGCCGTACAGCCCATACACAGGCGTGTCAAACCCTATGATGCCAAAAGAGGAGGCAATGGTCTGTGCCAGAAGATCGCCCACGTAAATGGTGCGGATCTGCCAGTTCTCCAGCTCTGCCTTTCCGATTGCCATGCTGACGGCTTCTTTTTGAAGGACACTCTCTGCCTCCTCCCAGGACTGGCACCCGAACATGCCGTCCTCCCCGCCTATCACGTCAAAACATTTTCCCAGAGGGCCGTCCCCTTCCTTTTTCCCCACTATGGAGGCTCCGCTTAGAATATGAACTGCATGTTCAAACTGAATGCTCTGTTTGCCGATGGTCTGTTTTCTTACTTCTGTCATCCCACAATCCCCCATAATTTAAGAACGTAATAGATAGCCCCCAAAGCCGCGGAGGTCAGTATACCGTAAAGGATAACCGGACCTGCTATGATAAAAATCTTGCATCCGATTCCAAATACTTGTCCCTCTTTCTGGTATTCAATAGCCGGTGCTGCCACAGAATTGGCAAAACCGGTGATAGGTACCAGCGTACCGGCACCGCCCCATTTGGCTATTTTCGGATAAATATTAAATCCTGTACAGAGTACACTTAAAAGCACCAGGATCAGGGAAGTCCAGCCGCCGCTGATTTCCTTGTCCAGTCCCTGACTCATGCAGAAGTTCATGATTCCCTGCCCCAGTACACAGATCGCGCCGCCGCAGAGAAAGGCACGGCACATGTTTTTAAACAGGCTGTGGGTGGGTGTCACCTGTTTTACATATTTTTCATATTCTTTGGCTTTTTTCTGTTTTTCCTGCTCCGCCGCAGTTGCCATAACTTTCACCATCCTTTTTCCTGCTTCCTGATTTGGAAGCTTTCTGATAGTATGAGAATGTTACGGGAAAAATATGTGCTGGAAAAAATTATAAAAAAAGAGGCAGATCCGCTTATATTAAGATCTGCCTCAGCAGAAGAATCGTCAGCGCCTGTCATTGTACTGCTCAAATCCCTCTTCGATTTCTTTTAAAATTTTTGCATATCTGAGGAGTTCCTTCTGAATCTCCTCTTTGTCTTCACGCTCCTGTTTATAGCACACCCGGTGCTCCATGCTGGCCCAGAAATCCATGCCAATGGTTCTGATCTGTACTTCAACAGGATAGTATTCCGTACTGTCAATGGTGCAGACCTGAATGCCCAGAACCATGTGATAGCTCCGGTAACCGTTCTGTTTCGGATTGGCAATGTAGTCTTTTTCTTTGATCAATATGAGATCGCTCTGTTTTTTTAACTGCTCTGCCAGCAGCTCCACGTCTCTCTCAAAATAGCAGATTACCCTGGCACCTGCAATGTCCTGAAGGTTTTCCTTGGCATTTGTAAAGCTGGCGCTCAGTTCCATGCGCTCCAGTTTCTCCTCAATACTCTGTTTCTGCTTGATTCTGGACTGGATATTGTGAATCGGATGAGACGCACTGCCATACATGGAATGGTTCAGCACATCCAGCCTGGCCTTAAAAAGGTTAAGCGCATCCTGATAGGGAACAATTAAATCGTAATATTGTTCATTAGTCATACTCCGTCCTCCTTATATAGGCAGACCATCCCCCTGTCTGCCCGCTCCCTTTACTATAACATAAACCGGCTGATCCATAAATAAAGCTGGGCTGAACTTTTTCTAAAAGGCTTATAAACTCTTACTGTTTACGCACCGCTGTCCCGCCAGGTACTGCATCACGAAGCGCTCTGCCGGGTACAGATTTTGTGAAGCAGAAGCTTTAACGGATATCATATACGCTGCGAAGTCTGAGCGTATCTGCATTTCCGGACAGGATCTCCACCTCTTTGGTATCTCCGTTCAGATCAAAATAATTGTCAGAGAGGATAAGGTCTTCCGTCTCATTGAGGATCTCCACACTCTTGGCATAGGCGGACGCAGAGACTCTGATCTTATTTCCCTCTATTTCCCAGGTAAGACAGGGATTCTCATACCGGAAATATTTCGGATAGGAAAAGATAACCGTGCCCTCTGACAGAGCTTTTGCCCCGGCGCTGTCCTCTTTTTCCGGTGTCCCGCAGTTTACTTCAAAAGCCTGGAAGCTGACATATTGTTCAAAGACATCCACATCCGGAAGCTCTGTCTTATCCATCCAGACTGCCGTGAGAGCCGGCACTGCGATCACCTGCTCCTCCCGGCGAAGAACCGCTGCCTTACTGTCACGGAGCTGCCAGCAGACTTTGATCTGCCTGTCTTTTAAGGTCTCGTTCACCACATTCAGACGGATGGATTTTTCAAATGTAAAATGCTGCCGGTTCATATTAGCCTCCCGGGTCATCCAACCCTCCTCCCGGCAGGAGATCATCACCGGGGCAAAAAAGCGCCTGGCATAATAGTGAAGTGCCTTCCACCTGCCGCAGTAATCAACAGAGGACCAGGATACCACAGGCCAGCAGTCATTTAACTGCCAGTACACGGCTCCCATACATCTTCCCCTGTTTCTGCGAAAATGCTCCACCCCATAGCGGATGGCATCTGCCTGGAGAAGCTGGGAGGCATAGAGAATGGTGGTAAATTCTGTGGGGTAGCGGTAGGTCTGCTGCAGATAATTCATGATTTTTCCGTTTGCACCGTAATTTCTCTGGTGCTTTTCCATCACATAGGAAAAAATGTTAAAGTCATCCGGGTCGTCCGTGATCTGCTCCAGAGTCTTTTTAAAGGGAAATGCCTGAAAACCGAATTCAGAAGCATAACGGAAAAAATGTTTCCGGTACTCAGAGAAAGGACGGCCGCCATGCCAGACCTTCCAGTAATGCACATCCCCTCTGTTCGGGTCATTGGGATTGTCAAAGGAACCTCCCGAGGATGGGCTGGCCGGCCAGTAAAAGGTCTGGGGATCGTATTTTGCCAGGACTTCGGGGAGAATGCGTTCATACATGAACAGGTAATCTCTCACCTCCGACGGTTTTGTCACCCAGCACCTCTCATCCACGAACATTTCCATCTCATTGTTGCCGCACCACAGACCCAGGGAAGCGTGATGCCGGATTCTCTTTATATTGTCTGCAAATTCCCGCCGGATGTTTTCCTCAAACTCAGGGGTCAGCTCATAGACCGAACAGGCAAACATAAAATCCTGCCAGACCAAAAATCCCATCTCATCGCACAGTTCATAGAACCAGTCTTCCGGGTAGCAGCCTCCGCCCCAGACACGAATGACGTTGAAGTTGGCCTCCCGGCAGGCTTCCAGCAATTTTCTTGTCTTTTCCCTGCAGGTCCTGCCCAGAAGATGGTCCTCCGGGATATAATCTGCTCCCATGGCAAATATGGCCCTGCTGTTTAACTGATGAGCGAAGCTCTCGCCCCACTGGTCTTTCTTCCGCAGCATGGTGACCTGCCGAAGACCGATTTTTTGTTCCCATATATCCAGTGTACGTCCCTGATACAGGAGTGTGACGCAGACGTGGTAGAGGGGCTGGCTGCCCAGGTTGTTGACCCACCATAGTTTTGGGTTGTCAATGGTCAGCTCTTGGGGGGAATCCTCCAGAATCCAGGTCCTGCCGCCCGGTTCTGTCATGTGGACTGTATAGGTAAGTTCGGGACTGCAGGGGCGTGGTGATTCTTCTGAGATCACTCCGGCAGACCATTCGGTTTCTACCTGAAAGGAGAGGCGGACCTTTCCCTGTGTATGATTCTGCTGTATGTATACACTGTCGATTCTGGCTTCACGGATGCCGAGAAGGGAGACGGGGCGGAATATACCTGCGTCCGGAAGATGGGCGCCCCAGTCCCAGCCAAACATATAGTGGGCTTTTCTGAGGTGCATAAAACCTTCAAATGTATCGTCATTTCCTATATTTCCGTATTTTTTATGGGCTTTGGCAATGTATTGCAGCGGGGAATGAAAGATCACCCGTATCTCATTTTCTCCTTCCTGCAGGATACCCTTCACATCAAATTCCCAGGTTCGGTGCATGTTGAAAGCTTTACCGGCATGTATTTGGTTTACATAAATATCTGCAAGTGTGTCCAGACCGTCAAAATGAAGGACAACCCTGTGATTTTCCAGCATTCCCGGAAGTAAGGTAAACCGGCACCGGTATTCATAATCTTTTTCCATGAGGGCACAGATTCTGTCCTCATTGTCTTTCCAGAACGGATCGTCCATCCGGCCGTTTCTAAGTAAATCTGTATATACCGTACCCGGGACAACAGCATCCAGCCAGGTAGTGCTGCCAAGCTCACGCATCTGCCATACTGTGCAGAGTTGTGTGTCTGGCTCTTCGGATGTTCTGCAGGGGCTCTGTATCCTCGCCACAGCTCTGCTGTATTTCTGCATTTGCTCCGCAGCTCTGCTGTGTTCCTGCATTTGCTCCGCAGCTCTGCTGTGTTCCTGCATTTGCTCCGCAGCTCTGCTGTGTTCCTGCATTTGCTCCGCAGCTCTGCTGTGTTCCTGCATTTTGTTACGGGTATCTAAATGTTGTATTTCCATAACCTGCTCCTTATATGATACTATGTCTTTTCCATTGCTTCAAAATAAGCGCCCTGCTCAATGTAAGCGGGCGCTTATTTTCCTTTTTTACCTGCAGATCATCCTTCTGCTCTGGGATATTCCGTGCAGAGCAGGCGGTACGGCGGTTCATCCTCCTCAATCTCGGGGAATCTGCCGATGGGCTCATAGAAACGGTTGTCGTTCTCATCATCATTGCACATGGAGACTTCGCCCAAAAGTACAGGGCCAGTTCCCGGCTCCAGCTCAAAATCATGGTACATATAGGGATAGACCGTAATGCTCTCCCCGGGCTGCAGCCTCACCTGTGTCCCTGCAGGAACCGTAAATTCTCTGCCATCGCAGTTTACCGTCACATCCGTATCCGCAAACTGCCCGTCCTCTGTGGAGTTGTAGACGCGAATCAGCACATTTCCTCCGCCCCTGTTGATAATATCCTCCATCTTATCCCAGTGAAAATGCATGGGCGCCATCTGACCTTCCCTGATATAGAGAAGCTTTTCCGCATATGTCTTTGTATATTTGTTGTTCTTCAGGTTGCCGTTTCGCAGTGTGATCAGGGAAAATCCCACTTCATCAAATCTTCCCAGTCCATAATCTGTAATATCCCACCCCAGCATATTGTCACGGATCTCGTCGTATGCATGGCCCTTCTGCTCCCAGTCCTTTGGAGTAAAACCGCAGAACGGAGGGAGGGCAAAACCGTGTTTCTGGATCATGGCTTCCATCTCTTTTAAAGCCGCGTTAATCTCGGATCTTTTCATCGCTCTACTTTGTCCCTTTCTGATTCCGGGCACCTGACAGCTTTCCGCATGATCAGGTAACCCGGTAATCTGACTGTCTGTTTACTTTGTGGCTTTCCACTCGTCAATCTGTTTCTGCATCTCGTCAATGACTTCCTGGATACCTGTTGCCTCCAGCTTTTCCTGGAGTTTCGGCAGATATTCGTCAGGGTCCACGCTTCCTGTGTACAGGGATTTTCCAAACTCATCCAGCACATTTCTGAAGCCTGCCACCTGGGTGCTCACCGATTCCAGATCGAAGTCAAATCCAAAGGACGGGGCTTCCTGGGAGGCATCATTGAATTCTTTAAATGTGTTCCATTTGTCAAGGGGCTCATTCTCCAGTACATAAGTGTTAAATAATCCGCCCTGTACCCAGTACGGCACTGCGTAGTCTTTGTTTGCAGCCGGTTCCAGTTTTACTTTTGTGTCATAAATATAATCTTTTCCCTCTGCCGCTGCCTTTTCTTCTGCTGTGGGCTCTGCCTTTGTCCAGTGGACGCCTTCAATACCATAGTTCAAGAGATTCCTCAGGTATTCATCTGTGTTGACCAGGTTCAGGAATTCCATAGCCTTTTCCGGATGCGCGGAGTTTTTGTTGATGGCTGTCAGAGCACCGCGGGCAGACGCGTTTGTTACCTGGGTATCCATAATGGGACTGGCGACTACCTCATATCCTAAAACCTTGCCCCAGGTCAGTTCTGCATAAGGCTGTCCGTCACCTTTTGTCACAAAACGTTTGATGGATTTGTCGTCGGTTGCTGTTGCGGCGTCTTTGTTGATATAACCTGCCTCATAATATTTTCTCATGGTTTTCAGAGTGGATTTCATTCTGTCTGTCTCAAATACATTTTTGACCGTAAGAGTATCATCGCCGTATTCAATGCCGACAGGGTCCTGGATCTTATCCATGTAGGTAGGCGCTGAGTAATCTTTTGTGAGATAGAACGGAACCACATCCGGCTCATTCTCTTTGATCACCTTCAGCCATGGTTCCAGATCCTCCAGTGTCTCGATCTCCTCATACGGGATGTTGTATTTGTCCACGTATTCTTTTGTAAATACCCACATGGGGCAGCTTCCGATCTCTTTTTCGCTGGGCACACCGTATGTTTTGCCCCCTACTTTTGCTGCTTCCCAGAAGCGCTCATCAATGGTGTCATAAATTTCTTTTCCTTCTTCTTTCAGAAGGTCATCCAGTTCCAGAAAGGCGCCCTTCTGGGCGTTCTGCAGATAATCATTTGCCCAGGAACAGGTAAAGCACATATCCCAGTCATCACCTGTGTTGATGACCACCTGCATTTTCTGGTTGTAATCGCCCCATGCCACATTGTTTACTTTGATCTTGACTCCGATTTTCTCCTCTGTGTACTCATTGACTTTTTCTATTACGTCAGGTGCGTCTTTCTGTGCGTCCCCCACCTGATACCAGACAAGTTCAACAACTTCCTCTCCCTTTTCATTTGTCTCTGTCTTCTTGCCGCAGCCGGACAGCATTCCTGCTGTCATTGCTGCTGCCAGGGAAACTGCCAGGGCACGTTTTACGATTCTATATTTCATTCTATTCTCCTCCTCAAATGTTTCACTTTCATCGTTTCTTACTCTTTCACCGCACCAATCGTCAGACCATTTACAAAATACCTCTGGAAGAAGGGGTAAGCAAAGATGATTGGCAGGGTTGAAATAACAACGATTGCCATTTTAATGGTCTCTTTCGGCATGTTCTGCGCTATCTGAATTCCATTGATGCCCATCATGGCCTTATTGCTGGCCAGCCAGTCAATGGAACTTTCAATCTTGATCAGCAGATACTGAAGGGGTATCAGGTTCTGGCTGTCTATATACATCATAGCATTAAACCAGTCATTCCAGTAGCCCAATGTAAGGAAAAGCCCGATGGTCGCCAGTCCCGGCATTGCCATGGGGATGACGATCTTGAAAAACAGCCTCCACTCAGAAGCACCGTCAATCTTGGCAGATTCCACTACAGAATCCGGTATGGTGGTCTTAAAGAAGGTTCTCAGTACAATGACATTGAAGGTGTTCAGACACAGGGGCAGGATAAGCGCCCATATGCTGTCCTTCAGCATCAGCACCTTTGTAACGATCAGATAGTTGGCTACCATACCACCGGAAAACAGCATGGGTATGGTGATGACCGTGGTAAAAAATTTCTTAAACGCATAGGTTTTTCTGGACAGCGCATAGGCATAGGTTCCGGTAAGGAACAGGCCGATCACGGTTCCGGCAATTGTGACCAGAATTGTGACACCGTAACTGCGCAGGATATTCTCTCCGGCGCTTATAATATAGTGGTATGCATAGAGACTGAGCTTTTCCGGTACAAACTGGTAACCGTTCATTGCCAGGGTCTGCTCATCTGTCAGTGATATGATGACAACAAAGATGAACGGCAGAATACTGATCAGTGACATAACTGCAAGTAAAACATTCAGCACTGCGTTGGTCGGTTTTTTTACTTTGTTGTATTCACAAGTCTCTGCCTCCATCTTCTCTATCATTTTTGCCTTTTTACGTTCTTCTCTTTTTGAAGACATTCTCCTTACCTCCTTCCTAAAATAGTGCGTTTTCGCTGTCAACCTTGGATACAAGCTTGTTGGCGATCATGATAAGTATAAATCCCACAGTTGACTGGAATAACGCTGCCGCAGAACTCATGCCCAGCTCTCCGTTTGTCTTCAGGGCACGGAAAATATAAGTGTCAAGTACATTGGTTACCGGGTATAAAGGACCGGAATCCTGCGGGAGCTGATAGAACAGACCGAAATCCGACTTGAAGATTCCACCCACTGCCATGATCAGCAGAATGGTGATAACCGGTTTCAGCAGCGGCAGGGTAATGTATTTGATCTGCTGCCATTTGCTGGCTCCGTCAAGGACCGCTGCCTCATAGTATGTCTTGTTGATGCCGCAGATGGATGCCAGGTATACGACGGTATTATAACCGACGCCCTTCCACTGGCTCATGAAGATAATGATAAAAGGCCACATGGATTTCTCGGTATACCAGGAGATTCCATCAATTCCAAAATGTGCAAGTACAGAGTTAAAATAACCTTTTTCCGGGTTTAAAAATGCGAATACACAGTAGCTGACAACTACCCAGGACAGGAAGTAGGGCAGAAACATGGAGCTTTGATAGATTTTAGCCATGCCCTTGTTGCGGAGTTCATTTAACATCAATGCCACGATAACAGGGAGCACGACACCAAGGATGATGAATGCAGCATTGTATAAAACCGTGTTTCTCAAAATGATCCAGGCGTCACCGCTGGAAAACAGGAACTTGAAATTATCAAATCCTACAAATTCACTGCTTAAGAGACTTGTAAAAAAGTTGCTTCCGGTCAGACGGAATTTCTTGAAAGCTACCAGGATACCAAACAGCGGCAAATATGCAAACAGGAAAAACCACGCGGTTCCCGGAAGGCTGAGCAGCAACAGTTCTTTGTTGGTTTTGACACGGGTGAAGAAGCTTATCTTTTCTTTTTTCTTCTTCTGTTTCAATTGAATACCTCCCTCTCATCCCGTCAAAATCCCTGCCGGCCGGGGGTTTTGGCGTTCTGTTTTGTATATATTTACTATACATTGGGGGAAGGGAAAATTATAGTTGAGAAATTGTAGGTTTCCTGGATGAATTCTAGACGGGGGAGTGGAAAAAATAGTGTCAACTGGAGAAATTCTAGAGAGAAGAAAAAAACGCATCATGGGGACAGGGACACAGGGATGGGGGTTCTATTGCGTTTGGTGGGTTGTGCGTATTGCTTGCAGGTGCTGCTACCATTTATCTGGCTCTTGATATTCTCACGCATCTGGCTGCTTTTGCGGCTTTTATTGCGTTGCTTATTCTTTTGTTTTTGGTTTATGTGCATACGAAATGTTTTATAAAAGATTAATCTGCATAATTATAAATATAGTTTGCAAATATAAGGTTTTATTCTATACTTTGGATTGATACAGACAGGTTCCATGACATATTCATGATTTTTGGGATTTTAATTAGAATTTAATATAGAACATAAATAGAATTTTTTGACAGGCGAATGCTTGGCATTCGCCTGCAGACATTTTGATTTGTTTGGAATTGCTCAGATCAGAGGCCAAATTCCCGATATAAGGCCTGCCGTAATTTTGGATTTGAGGCTGCTTCTATGATTTCTTTCTCTCTGCCGGTCTCGAATAATTTAAGCGCCAATTCGCCAAAGCGTCTCTCACCTTCCTGCTCCCTCTTTTTCAGCAGTTCTTCCATCTGCATATACCTCACCCCCAGATTCCGATTCTTTTTCATTTCCTTGATTCTGCTGTGAATCTTCTGAATGGCTGCATTTTTTGCCTCTGCCGCGCATGTATCCGTGCTGTTTTCTATGTACTTCAGTAAATATATCAGCTCTTCTGAAACGCCTTCCGTATGTATCCCTTTTGTGTTCAGAAAGATTTTCTGCACCTCATCACCTAAAGACAACTCCGTTTCCAGGCATTTATTTTCAAACGTATACCGGTACAATCCTTTGCCGAAGGGGTCAAAGGTGCAGATAAAGATAATAAAACAGGGTCTCAGACTTTTGAAATCTTCTCCCGGTTTCAGGGATGTAATGTCCATCTCTCCCTGATAATAGCGGCTTCGCTTTGGCAGATTATGCTCGTCCTCATTCTGCATTTCG
>NZ_JBANBF010000032.1:0-10042 GCF_037000545.1 Blautia sp. JLR.GB0024
CGCTTCTCCTGATTTTGAAGGGCTGTCGGTTTATTGTATCGTATTTAGGGTCTTTTTGGCATTTCTTCAATGCGTTTTTTTGGCGTAGTTTATTAGGATCTTTTTAATTTTCTTGGTAGTTCATCTTTTTTCCTAACTTTTAAATGTTTATATGGAATCGGTTTGGCTGGGGGCGGTTGTTGTGATCAGGTTGGTTTTTACGGAGGCGAGCCAGGTTTCTATGGATTGGGCCAGGAGGTATTGCTGGTGCAGGACGGCTTTGGCGGTTTCGGGAATTTGGGGGTTGGAGGTTTTTTCGGTTATGTTTTGTTCCAGGTTGGTTTTTAGGGTTTTTATGCCGGATGCAATGTTTTCAAGGCAGATTTTCTGGATCTCGGGGGGGAGATTGTCCAGGTTTACCATGACAGCGTTGAAGTCCAGGAAGATGTTGATGGGCTGGGTGGAGATTCCCAGCATCAGGGTTTTGAATTCCTGCTCGCCGGCTTCGGTCAGGGAATAGACGGCTTTTTCCGCCATGTTTCCCTCTTTTACCATGGTGCTCCTGATGTAGCCTTTTTTCTCAAGCTGGATCACCTTTTTGTAGATGGAGGGGGTGCTGATCTTTACCCAGCGGGATATGTTTCGGTACTCTACCAGTTTTTGAATGTCGTATGCGCTTAGCGGCTCTTTTTTTACAATTCCCAGTACGATTAAATCTATGGTTGCCATGTGGTTACCTTCCTTTTTTATATTTTTCTTGACAGTTACTATAAATTATAGTATTATTTAGCTCAACTTGTTTTTACTATAATTTATAGTATTATATTTTATAACTGTTGTCAAGCAAAAAGAAAGGAGTTTGTAACGGTACCGTTACAGAAATCATGATTATGAGTGAAGGAAATAAAAAAATGGAACTGCTGGGCAGCGCACCTGTATGGAGGGCGCTTTTGGCAATGGGGCTTCCCACGATGATCGGGATGATGATCAATGCCTTGTATAATCTGGTGGATGCTTATTTTGTGGGGGGACTGGGGACGAGTCAGATGGGGGCAATCTCTGTGGCGTTTCCCATTGGGCAGGTTGTGGTGGGTCTCGGGCTGTTGTTTGGTAACGGGGCTGCCTCTTATATCTCCCGGCTTTTGGGAAGGGGAGACAGAAAAACGGCAGATCAGGCGGCAAGTACGGCCCTGTACAGCAGTATTGCGGTTGGTGCCCTGTTGATTCTGTGTACGCTTGTCTTTCTGCATCCCATTTTGAAGATGCTGGGGGCAACGGAAAGTATTCTGCCTTATGCGGAGGAGTATACGCGTATCTATGTGGTGTTCTCAATTTTTAATGTGTTTAATGTGACAATGAATAATCTTGTGACCAGTGAGGGGGCTGCGAAAACCACTATGTTTACGCTGCTTGCCGGCGCTGTGCTGAATATTGTTCTGGACCCTGTCTTTATCTATGTTCTGGATTTTGGTGTGGCCGGTGCTGCGGCTGCTACGGCTATCTCCCAGATTGTCTCTTCTCTGGTATACCTGGGTTATATTCTCAGGAAAAAAAGTATCTTCAGTTTCCGTATCCGTGCGTGCTGTTTCTCCAAAGAGATTATGTCTGAAATATTGAAGATCGGTATTCCCACTATGGTATTCCAGCTTCTGACAAGTCTTTCCATCTCCCTCATTAATTTTCAGGCTAAGGAATACGGGGACTCTGTCATTGCAGGTATGGGGCCTGTGACAAGGATCATCTCTGTGGGGAGCCTTATGGTCTTTGGCTTTATGAAAGGTTTCCAGCCCATTGCGGGATACAGCTACGGGGCAAAAAAATATGGGCGTCTCCACGAGGCCATACGGCTCTCCATTATCTGGTCCACTGTTTTCTGCGTGATCTATGGGGTATCGGCATCTCTGTTCTCCGCGAATATCATCTCTCAGTTTACAAAAGGGGATCTGGAAATGGTCAGAATCGGCGCCAGGGCCCTGAGCGCAAACGGCCTGTCCTTCCTGCTGTTCGGTTTCTACACGGTGTACTCCTCACTGTTTCTGGCTCTTGGCAAAGGGAAAGAGGGCTTTATCCTGGGGGCCTGCAGACAGGGCATCTGCTTTGTGCCGTTCATTCTGCTCCTTCCCCTCTTTGCAGGTGTCAGCGGAATCCTGTACGCACAGCCGGCTGCAGACGTCATCTCTGCTGTGATCACTGTCTTCATGGCAATACGTCTTCACAGAGAACTTGGATTCTAAACTTGACTCCGGAGAAATTCTGTGCCATAATTAATTAAACGTACGGTTAATTAATTACAGAAAGGCAGTTTTATGGCAAGGAAAAAAGTACCGGAGAACTATGAGAAAATGAAACAGGGAATCATACAGGCAGCCATCGAGATCATGGTAAAGAGGAGCATGACCGAGTTCAGCCTGACCGATGTGGCGAAAAAAGTTGGTCTGACAAAGGCTGCCATCTACTGGTATTTCCCAAACAAAAATGCCCTGGTCGATGAAGTAGCCCGGAGCATTTACGATACCTATATCGGATACATAGAAAAAATCAGCGGCAGCCCTCTGAGTTCCTGTGAAAAACTCCGCAGGATCGTTCTCGGGGAGGAGGACACCATACAGGCTGCCCTGATGTGTGTCTTTCCCATCAAATTCTATCTGGAATCCTACTCCGAAAGCCACGTGGTCAAGACACTGATCAAAAGCGGCTATGAAAAATACAATGCCCTCATCACTGCAGTTCTGGAAGAAGGCATCCGAAACGGGGAGTTCCAGACCTGCCTGCCGGTTTCCGAGCTGGCTAAATTCATAACAGGAGCCATTGACGGACTGGCCTTTCAGAACCTGCTGGTCTCCTCCGAAAAACCGGAGGTACCCAGATCCCTCCTATTTTCCGTATTGGATCGTATCCTGACCCCCATTTACCCAACACCAAGAAAAGAGGTCTCAAATGACTAAAAAAAGAAATATGTGGAACATCCTGCTGGCATCCCCGTTTATCCTGGCTGTCCTGACCTGTTTCATCGTAAACTTTGCCCTGGACCGGCAGTTTAGCTGGTCCCTCCTGACAGCAGCCAGTTGTCTCTACGCCTATCTGATGCTGTATACCCTCATATTCGGCGGGAAACACCGTATCCTTTTCACATACCTGGTCCTGGCCATCCTGCTGATTCCCTTCCTCTATATTATAGAATACACAGCCAATCTCTACCTCCCCCAGCCCATATACTGGACAACAAGACTCGGCATCCCCGTAAGCCTGGCCTGGCTGGCCGCACTTGCAGTCACTGCCCTTCTCAAAACCCTGACACACGCTAACGGATTCCTGACAACCGGTTACTTCATCCTTGCCTTCTACGCCGCAGAGCGCTGCACCAACAACCGGATCGATGCCTTCATCGGCCCCAATGACTCCTGGCGCCTCTCCGACCACTACCCCATCTTCTACTTCTCAGCCGCCGCTCTCTTCCTACTACTGGGCCTCATCACCACCGCCGTAAAACGTTCACGCACCCGCGCATGAGGCCTCCCCTTGGCCTCATCATCACCACCCGTAAAATACTCACGCCCCGCGCATGATGCTTTTCTCCTCCCACGCAAAAAAAGATACAGCATTCCATCACCCGACGAATGCCATATCTCTTTTTTAAAAAACCACTCACCATTGTTCTTCCACTTTCCATACAGAAGCTTCCGTCCTAAAGCGCCAGGCGGAGCAGTGGATGGGAAGGCGGGGAACCGGTTCGGGGGGAGCGATGTCTCAGTGGAGCGCCCGGGAGATCCACCTGCCCCAGACACTTAGTGAAGAGCGCTCTCGCGATGAACTTAGTGACTGGGAGCAGGTTAGCTCCCGGGCAGCGGAACGCTTCGCTCCACGCGAACCGGTTCCCCGCCTTCCCATCCACTGCTCCGCCGTCCCCCTCAGCCAAAATTCCTATCTAAACACCAATTCCCCCAACTGCAGATCCCTCTTAAACCCGCGAATCTTCGTATCCCCATCAATATAAACCGCTTCAATCCCCATAGCCGCAGCCCAGTCACCCATCTGCTCAGCCGTAATATCATAAGAGAACGCCGTATGATGCGCCCCTCCTGCCAGAATCCAGGCTTCCGCACCTGTAGCCAGATCCGGCTTCGGTGTCCAGAACGCTGTAGCCACCGGCAGCTTCGGCATGGCCTTCTCTGTCTTCTTACAATCCACCTCATTAATGATCAGACGGAACCTGTTCCCCAGATCGATCAAAGATGCAGCGATGGCCGGACCGGTCTTAGCTGTGAATACAAGACGCGCCGGGTCTTCCCTGTCTCCCATGCTCAGCGGATTCACCTTAATGCTGATCGGACCGTCAGAAATAGTCGGGCACACTTCCAGCATATGCGCCTGCAGAATTCCTTCCTTACCCGGAACCAGATTATATGTATAATCCTCCATAAAGGAAGTACCCTTTGCACCTTCCATACCTGCTGTCATGATCTTCATCAGACGCACCATAGCTGCAGTCTTCCAGTCACCCTCTCCGCCGAAACCGTAACCTTTTTCCATCAGCCTCTGAATAGCCAGTCCCGGAAGCTGTTTCAGGGAACCCAGATCACCGAAATGTGTTACGATCGCCTGATAATTTTTCTCCTCCAGGAATCTCTCAAATCCGATTTCGATCTGTGCCTGCACTGCCACGTGACGCTTGAACTCTTCCGGATCTCTGCCTTCCAGAAGAATCTCATATTTATCGTAATACTCTTCCACCAAAGCGTCCGTATCACCCTTTGACACAGCTTCCACTGCCTCTGCGATCTCATTTACCGGATAAGCGTCAATTTCCCATCCGAACTTGATCTGGGCCTCTACCTTGTCACCTTCTGTCACAGCTACATTTCTCATGTTGTCCGCAATTCTCATAACACGGATATGGCTGCTCTCCATAATACCTACTGCAGTGCGCATCCAGGACGCAATCTTTTCCTGTACTTTTTCATCGCTCCAATGGCCCACTACCACTTTGCGCTCAATCCCCATGCGGGACACAATGTGACCATATTCTCTGTCACCGTGGGCAGACTGGTTTTCATTCATAAAATCCATATCAATGGTATCATAGGGAATTTCCTGGTTGAACTGTGTATGCAGATGCATCAGGGGTTTTCTGTACTCCTGCAGTCCCAGAATCCAGGACTTAGCCGGTGAGAAGGTGTGCATCCATGTGATGACACCTGCGCAGTCCTCATCGTCATTTGCCTCATTGAATGTCTTTCTGATAACCTCATTTGTGATCAGAGTTGGTTTCAGAACCACTTCATAAGGAAGCACTCCTGATTTATTTAATTCCTCTACGATAATTCTGGAATGCTCAGCCACTTTTCTGAGGCACTCATCTCCGTACAGATCCTGAGAACCTGTTGCAAACCAAAACTTGTAATTTCTGCCTGTCTTCATTAAAATCGCCCTCCTGTTAGGTTTTCTGTTTCCTTTATCTTAAAACTTGTACGGTTATCTTTACAAGTTGTATTTACAGGAAGGGTACAAGTTTTTCAGTTGTATGTTTATGGCCGCATCCAGCCGTCCGGAAAGGTGATCCCGTGCTTAAGCCCCCCGAAGTCCTCGGTCACATCAATCAGGGAACTGATATAACATCGGATTCTGTTGCTGCCGCCCCCTGCCTCCTTAAAGAGACGGCTGATGCGCTCCGCCACACGGAAACAGTTTTCCTGGGTAATGCCCGGAAGCATGACCAGAAACTGACAGGAGCTGTATCTGGTATATAAGTCTCCGCGGCGCAGGGACAGCTTCACCGCTGTCTGGAATTTTTCTGCTGCTTTACTGATCTTCTCTTCTTTTTCAATGGGAACTCCGAAACTGTCCGTCAGTGTGCACAGCATGAGAAATACAGACATCCCGGTCCTCTCCATCATACGCGTCATAATCCTGTAGGTATCAATAAAACTGGGCAGAGAGCAGAAATAAGCGCCTTTTCCCTTTGTCTTCTCCCTTAAGTCCCTGCGGATCTCCGACATATCTGAGGGAACCCCCTGTATCTGACTGCTCATGGCATGAAAGCGCTCCAGCATTTTCCCGGACGGATTTAAGCCAAACTCATTAAAATACAGGGATGCGGTCTCCTCATAGACCTTCAGTGCCTCTTTATGCCGGTTCAGGGCAAGGAGGCTGTCAATCCGCCAAAGCTGCCACTCCTCATAGGGATAGATAGAGGCCGCATGGGAGCTGATGTAAAGTATATCCTCATAGGCTCCGCGGTTTTTCAGAATGGAAAACAACTCCCGCATACAGTCAAAGTATAAGTCTCTGTACTTCACGCCTGCTATGACAGACCAGGCTTCCGCTGCGGAGGATGGCAGAAATTCCCCTTTATACAGACTGCAGGCTTCCTTTAAAAGCTCTTCCTTCTTCTCCCCGCTTTCCATGCAGGCCTCCTCGATGGCTGCCTCCATTTGATGGATATCCACCACTGCCTTAATATTCTCACTCCACCGGCATTTCCCCTTCTTTACAATAATGTACGCATCCTCCGGCATGCCTGCCTTTTTCAACTGTCTGCGGAGCCTGAAGATCGTATTGTTCAGACTGCTGTTCCCGTTTTCCACCCCATCCTTGCCGTAAAGAGCATCGATCAGCTCCGCCTTATCTATCCCCTCCCTTAAGTGCAGCATGAGAAGCTGAAATAACTGGATAAATTTTGCCGGGCTCCTCCTGTCAAAGACCACTGCCGCTCCCTCATAAGTAATGGAAAACCCCCCTAACATCCTTACCCTCATAATACCGATACTTTTTTCTCTCTCCATCTTTTTATATCTCCTGCAATCTGCGCGCCGTTAAAAAGGCCGCCCCTCATCCAGGACGGCCTCACTCTTTCATATCTGCTCTCTTTTTCCTTAAAAGTTCAATATTTATTTGTTGCTCAAATACTCTTCGATGCTTTTCATCGCTTCGACTTCGTCTTCGCCTTCAACTGATACAGTCACGCTCTCACCAGCGTCTAATCCCAAACTCATCATACCCATGATGCTCTTTGCATTTACCTTCTTTTCCTGACTCTCCAGATAGATATTGCTGGCATACTGGCTGGCTACCTGCACGAGTAATGCGATCGGTCTTGCTTCCAGGCCGTTTGAAATACCGATGGTAATTGGTTTCCTGATCATATCTGTTCCTCCTTGTTCCCTCTGAGCTCCTCTGCTATGCTGCCGATTTTCCGCAGTCTGTGATTGACTCCTGACTTTCCCACTGGCGGTGCTAGTAACATGCCAAGTTCTTTCAAAGAAGCCTGTGGATATTCCAGCCTTATCTGTGCAATCTCCTCCAAATTATCCGGAAGCCGCTCCAATCCAATGGTATCACGGATATAGGCTATATCCTCCATTTGTTTTACTGCAGCATTTACAGTCTTGTTAATATTCGCCGTTTCGCAGTTAACCTTGCGGTTTACGCTATTGCGCATTTCCTTCAGAATCCTGACATTCTCAAGATTCATCAAAGATACATTGGCCCCCATGAGGCCTAAAATTTCTACGATCTGCGCGCCTTCTTTTACATAAACAACTTCGTGCTTCTTGCGGCTTACAACTTTAGCATCCACCTCAAAGGATTGCACCAGTTCCTGAAGCTGCTGAGCTTTTGACAATGTGGAACATACGATTTCAAAATGATAAAATTTCTCCGGGTCACTGATAGAACCTGCACATAAAAATGCTCCCCGCAGAAAAGCCCTCCTGCAGCAGTTCTTTTGAATAACCAGAGGATTCACAAGAGCGGCACAGGGCATTGGCTGCCTGTCTGCGGTCAGATACTTTGCTGCCTGCAGAATTCTTACGGTATCTTCCTGACCTCGTACTTCAATCACAAATCTGTTGTTTCTTTTTATTAAACGTTTATCTATAGAAATTTCTCTATCTATTTTAAATGTTTTTTGCAATAAAGTAAAGCACTTTCTTATAACACTTTCATTTTCTGTAGAAAAACAGAGAAATGTCTGGCCTTCCTCTGTTCTCTGTATCTCACCGCAAAAGCTGAAAATAGCTGAAAGCTCTGCGATCTGGCAATGCCTGGCAGGGCTGATGCAGCGCTCCAGCTCCTGTTTTACGCTTCCGGAGAATGACATTTCTTCGCATCCTTTTCTATATCTCTATGTTCAATCCGTATTCCGTATTCTTCTGACTTTTTCAGCCGTCTGTATAGTTCATTGGCCAGCGTCACACTGCGGTGCTTGCCGCCTGTACATCCGATGGAGATCACAAGCTGGGATTTGCCTTCGGATATGTAGTTGGGGATCAGAAAGCGCAGCATATCCTCCAGTTTATCGGAGAACTCCTGTGCCAGCTCAAATCCCATGACGTAGTCGCTGACCGGCTTGTCATTGCCGCTCAAAAAACGCATTCCTTCTATATAATAAGGGTTCGGCAGAAACCTCACGTCAAACACCAGATCAGAATCACCGGGGATTCCGTACTTGAACCCAAAGGACAGAACTGTGATCATCAGATTCTTGAACTTCTGGTTCTCCACAAAGATCTTTTCCAGTTCTTCTTTCAGCTCTCTGGTGAGAAGCTGGCTGGTATCCAGAATGTAGTCCGAAAATTCCCGCAGAAAAGCCAGCCTGCTGCGTTCCAGTTGAATCCCTTCATCCACCCTTCCGTTGCCGGAAAGGGGATGGGAGCGCCGTGTCTCCTTATAACGCTTTACCAGTGTCTTGTCATCCGCATCCAAAAAGAGGATCTCCGGCTGGAATCCCGGCAGCCGCAGCCGTTCCAGAACATGTTCCAGTTCACTTAAAGCTTTGCCGCTCCTGATATCAACACCCACGGCTACACGCTCTATCTCCCCGGAACTTCCGTCCTTCACAAGCTGTGCAAATTTCTCAATCAGGAGTATGGGAAGATTATCCACACAAAAATACTCCATATCTTCCAGCATTTTCAGGGCCGTACTCTTGCCGGCACCTGACATTCCCGTCACAATTACAAAACGCATATAGAATCCTCTCCGCTAATGTCAAAACTCACCCAGGAATTTTACTTCCGGCTCAAGTGTGACGCCGAATTTCTCCCTGACTCTCTTCTGTACTTCCTCTATCAGGTTCTTCACATCCTCCGCTGTGGCATCTCCGGTATTGACAACAAAACCGCAGTGCTTCTCGGAAATCTGCGCTCCGCCCACCTGAAAGCCGCGCAGACCTGTATCCATGATCAGTTTTCCTGCAAAATATCCCTCCGGCCGCTTGAAGGTACTTCCGGCACTGGGCATATCCAGCGGCTGTTTGCTGGTACGGCGCTCTTTGAAGTCATCCATCTGCTCCTTAATATGGGATGCCTCACCTTTGTTCAGCCTGATGACAGCCTCCAGCACAATATATCCTTTTTCTTTTACGATACTTGTCCGGTACCCCAGATTCAGTTCCTCACGTTTCAGGCGGATCACATTGCCGTCCGCATCCATAACGGTGACTTCCTCCAGTACATCCTTCATCTCCCCGCCGTAAGCGCCTGCGTTCATCACTACAGCGCCTCCCAGAGTTCCGGGAATGCCGCTGGCAAACGCAAATCCGGCCAGGCTGTGCTCCAGAGCCACCACTGCGATTTTTGAGAGAAGTGCTCCGGCCTTTGCCCTGATGACGTCGTGGTTCACTTCTATGTCACTCATATTCTTCCAGAGCTGAATGACAACACCATTGTACCCTTTATCACTTACAAGCAGATTACTTCCATTGCCCAAAATGAAAAACGGCAGATTCTCCCTTTTACAGATATGTAAAATCTTCCGCAGTTCATCCACGCTGTGAGGACGCAGGTAGTATTCCGCAGGCCCTCCAATGCGAAATGTTGTATGCTTTTTCATTGGTTCACAGACATTGACATTGTCACTGCCCAGACACTGACAAAACTCATTCTCTATTTTTTTATTCACTTTCTTACCTCTTGCTTGATAATATTATGGAAATCCAATATGACACAGCTAAAACAGTTTCAGACAGAAATTTTATTGTTACTGTTCACACGCCACTATCCCCCGAGGTGTTTTCAGGCCGAAGGCATGAAAATCCCGAGGCAGCCAGCGCGATATGGAGCAG
>NZ_JBANBF010000033.1:0-7241 GCF_037000545.1 Blautia sp. JLR.GB0024
GAAAAGTTGCAAAAAAACATTTGCAATGCACTTGCAAATGTCACGAATATTGAATATAATATTAGTGCAAGCTAAAAATGACGAGGAAAGGAGTGCTATTATGGCTAAAGGAAATATGACGATAAGAATGGAGCCGGAGCTGAAAGCACAGGCGGCAGCTCTCTTTAAGTCCCTCGGAATGGATTTGAGTACGGCAACGGGTATTTTTTATCGACAGGCACTTAGGTGTCATGGACTTCCCTTTGAAGTCAAGGTTGACGAGCCGAATGCTGTTACCTATGCGGCGATGGAGGCGGCAGAAAAGGGAGAGGATATGTATGGTCCGTTTGATAGCGTTGCAGATCTGATGGAGGCGCTGAATGCTTAAGCCGGAGTTTTCGGGGCAGTTCAAACGAGATTACAAGCTTGCGATCAAGAGAGGCTGCGATCCGAAGAAGTTGGAGGAAGTGATCACGCTGTTGTGTAACGAGCAGCCGTTGCCGGAGGCGTATCGAGATCATGCTCTCACTAATTCCAGAAATTATAAGGACATGAGAGAATGTCACATCGAGCCGGACTGGCTGTTGGTCTATAAAGTTGTTCGGCAGACTTTGATTTTGAAATTGATAAGGACGGGATCTCATAGCGATTTGTTTTGAGATTAACTCCGGATGAAAGAGTGGTGATGATATTTGGCGGGTGTAATAACGGAAATTGCAATAGAATGTGGCGTGTCGGAACAGGCAGTTCGTGCATGGTGTAGGCGAAACCATGTTGCGAAAGATGCGAAAGGAAGTTTCGCAATCAGCGAAAGTCAAAAAACCGCCATATATCAGCATTATTTAGGTGTTGAACGAAAGCAAGTTTCGCAACAGGCGAAAGCAAGTTGCGAAACTTGCGAAACCACTTTGATCGCTATGCTGCAGGGAGAATTAGACCGGAAAAGCGAGCAACTTGCTGTAAAGGACAAGCAGATCGAGGAACTGAACGCAAGGTTGGCGGAGGTCAGCTCGGCGTTGGTGACGGCACAGCAGACTGCGGCAGCGGCCCAGGCTCTCCATGCTGGGACAATGCATCAGCAGCTTCTTTCCGGCAAGTCCGGAGCCGATCAGCCGGAGCGTGAGACAGAACCGGTTCAAAAGCGTAGCTGGTTTAGTAGGTTCTTTGGGGACTAAACAGAACGACAAATCGGGAATTTGTAGGGGTGATTAAAATGAAATGTCCGTATTGTGGTGAAGAAATGCAACTTGGTTGTATTCAATGCAGAGATGGTGTCTATTGGAGCGAAAAAGAACGAGTTATTGCGGCCCTCAACATTGGTGGGGGCAAGTCAATCAAACTCAATGAAAAGTCAATCGGTGGACCTTTTGGTGGAGCGTCTGCGGAGGCTTGGCTCTGCGAGAAGTGCAAGAAAATTGTCATTGAGTATTAAATTTCAGTTTATCGGTGGGATGAAGGTCGGGGAGCCGTCCGCAGACGGCAGGGGCAGCGCCCCTCCGGAGCTGGCAGAGCAGCAGGCACGAGCCGGCAGTGAAGCAGCTCCGGCAACCCCTCCCCTTTAGGGGCGCAAAGCACTTTCACACCGCTGCACCGATGGGGTGGCGGTGTGAAAGTGCTTTTGCGTTACTTTCTCACCAGAAAGTAACAAAGAGGTTGTTTTTAGCGGAAATTTATGATAAAATAGAGGACGGAAGAATAAGCGGAAAGGGGGCGATTTTATGGGAGTTACGATTTCGGGTATGACAGGTGCAGGGAGCATCCGGCACAACAACCGCAGCTTCTCAGCGGCGAATGTAGACCGGAGCCGGACGGAGCAGAACATTGTTTTCTGCAACGAGGATCTGAAGCAGGTCTATCATATGGTCTTTGATGAAGCTCTCGCAGCCTACAACGCAAAGAAAACCAAAACGAGAGATAAGATACCGGACTACTATGAGCATATCCGGCAGAGTAAACAGGAAAAGCTGTTCCATGAAGCGATCTTCCAGATCGGCAACATGAGCGACTGTGGGTGCGGTACGCCGGACGGAGAACGGGCGGCGGCAGCTCTGAAAGATTTTGCGGAGTCTTTTGCAGAACGCAACCCCCATCTGCGGGTGTTCAATATGGTGCTGCACATGGACGAGGCAACGCCCCATCTCCATGTCGATTTTATCCCTGTGGCAACGGAGCAGTCAAGAGGACTTTCTACAAGGGTATCTATGAAACAGGCATTGAAGCAGCAGGGGTTTGTCGGTGTCGGCAGAAAGCAGACCGAATGGGCGGCGTGGATGGAACGGGAGAAAGAAGCTCTGACGGAGATCGCCCAGCGGCACGATTTTGAAATTATCTCTCTCGGCACGAACAGACCGCACATGGACTTGCCGCAGTTCAAGGAAGCGGCTGCGAGGCTGGAAGCGGTGCAGCAGCAGACAGCGGCAGTAGAGCGGGAGGTTGCTGAGCTGGAACGGCAGCGGGACGCTCTGAAAGGCACTGTGCGGCTCTTAAAGGAGGCTGACAGGGTAAATGCACCCCTGCATGATATTCAGCCGGAAAAGACGCTCACAGGGGCAGTAAAGGGCGTGACGGTGGATCAGGTCGAGCAGCTAAAGAAAATGGCACTGCGCAGCGTGACGGATCGGCACAAGGTACAGGAGCTGACGGAGGAAAACACCCGTCTGCGGTCACAGGTGCCGTCCATGAAGAAGCGGCTGGAAGAAGCGCAGCGGCAGCAGAGGCTTGAACAGGAAAACCGGAGGCTGCGCGATGAAAACTATTATCTGCAATCCGAGCTGCAGGAGGAACGCAGCTTCACCGAGCGTCTGACGGACGGCATCGGTCGGATGCTGGACTTCTTGGAAGAACACTTGCCGGAGCGTCTGCGTCCTCTGCTTGAAAAGGCGAGGGAGCTGCTGCCCGATCCGGAGATTGGACAGCAGCAGGAGCAACAGCAGCACCAGCGAGGAATGGGCGGCATGGAGCTGTAAAAGAAGCCTGTCCGGAGGGCTTGAAAATCTCTTTCGGACAGGCTATAATAACAACTGAAAATAGGGAATTGCTGTATTGATAATCTAAGCCCCCTGTAAGGGTACTCCCAACCTATATTTTTTCTCTCTGAAAGGGAGAAAGTCGGAGGGGAAAAGGGGGGTGAGCGGAGGGGTGTTGGAAGTGTGGTAAACCTCGTTAGAGGTTTTCCAAGCCACTGTGGTAAACCCATCGGGTTTTCCATAGTGGCGGCACTTTCAATGCCCCGCAGCGAGGGGGAAAAGGGGGAGGTGACTTTCTCTTTAAGGCGGCGTAGCCGCCGCTCTTTTGCTCCCCCTTTTCCCCCTTCCCGCCCGCAGGCGATCCCCGCCGCAGCGGATTTTCTTTTTGGTACTTTTTCTTTTGTGAGGTGGTAATATGACCGAGAATTATCGAGGCTGCTACGAGTATTTGAGCGCACAATATCCGGAGGTCGGAGGCTATGAGTTTTATAAAGAGCTGTTTCCGGACAATGAGAACTCCGGAGAACGGCACACGGATTTTTCCCATCCGAACGCTGTGTATCTGTATCGGGACGAACAGAGCGAGGATAAGAAGCTCCGGCGCAGGAAGATGTATAACGACACATGGGAACAGGATTACATGGAGTTTGTCGAGGGGAACAGCCTTACTTTGTGCAGCGGTCTTGCATATCGCAGAAAGGAGAACAGGCTGGAGAACGCCCAGCGGATGTATGCTCTGATCTTCGATCTGGATGGCGTAGGTCTTGCCGAGCTGCGCAACCTCTTTCTGCGCTTTGGCGGCGATCCGGAGCGAGTGCGCCGGTTGCCGATGCCGACTTTCCTTGTTCTGTCGGGGACAGGGCTGCATATCTACTATGTTTTCCAGCAGCCGATTGACCTATACTCGAATATAAAAATTCAGCTTAAAAGTCTGAAATATGACCTCACTTTCCGGCTATGGGAGTATGGCAGCACTTCGCAGGTCAAGGCGATCCAGTATCAATCCATCAATCAGAGCTTCCGCATGGTGGGCAGCATCAATGACAAGCATGGGACGGAGCTGGTCGCTTTCCGTACCGGAGAACGGGTAACGCTGGATTATCTGAACGCCTACGCAAAGCCAGAAAACAGGGTGGATGTCAATAAGCCTTTCAGCCCATCCAAAATGACACGAGCTGAGGCGAGGGAGGCATATCCGGAGTGGTATGAGCGTGTTGTTGTGAGAGGCGAGAAAGGACGCAAGAAGTGGGATATTGCCGGAAAGGTGCATGGTGATGATCCGTATGCGCTCTACCATTGGTGGCTGCGGCAGATCGGAGAGATAAAGGGCGGGCATCGGTATTTCTTTTTGATGTGCCTTGCTATCTATGCTTACAAATGCGGTGTGTCGAAGCAGCAGCTCCGGCAGGATATGAAAGAGGCTTTTGATGATCTGCAGATGGTGAAGCATGAGAACGCATTGACCGAGGAAGATATACGGAGTGCGCTGGAAGCCTACGACAAGGAGTATTACAATTTCACGATTTCCGATATTGAAGCTCTGACCGATGTTCGCATCGAGCGCAACAAGAGGAATGGTAGATCACAGAAAGAGCATTTGAAAAGAGCAAGGGCGGTGCAGGAAGTGGATTATCCTGGCGGCACATGGAGAAGAAAAGGGGCAGAAGAAAAGAAAGCGCAAGTCTATGCGTGGCGGCAGGAGCATCCAGAGGGACGCAAGGCCGATTGTCATAGGGACACCGGACTTGATCCGAAAACGATCCGCAAATGGTGGGACACCGTACCGGAGGGGCATATAACGGTCAAAATACGCCCATCACAGGCTTTGAGCGATCTGTTGGTGGAGGAATTTAAGAAAGGGCTGTAAACGCCCCAGAAACGCCCTACAAGGCGTTTTCGGGGCGGGTAAGGGGAAGAAAAATTTCTTTTAGGTACTTGCTTTCCTAAAACTGATGTGATACAATGATTTAATCCAGAAAAGGAGTAAAAAATATGCGGCAAGGTATTCTTAAATAAAACTATAATCAAATAGTGGGAACAAAGGATTATGATAGCTCCTTTTGTAGGGGCTTAGTTTTTTGTACCCAATTTAAGAATACTTTTGCCTTATCAATTTTGACATATCCCCAAAAACAGCAATCACAAACAGGTGTATGCTGTATATGTGTATGTCCGCAACTTATAATCCCCAGTGGTAAAAGTATTTTACTGCTGGGGATTTTTATGCCCTTTGGGGCTGTAAAGGGAGGACAATCACATGAAAATAATCAATATTGGAATTCTTGCCCATGTAGACGCTGGAAAGACGACCTTGACGGAGAGCCTGCTATATGCCAGCGGAGCCATTTCAGAACCGGGGAGCGTCGAAAAAGGGACAACGAGGACGGACACCATGTTTTTGGAGCGGCAGCGTGGGATTACCATTCAAGCGGCAGTCACTTCCTTCCAGTGGCACAGATGTAAAGTTAACATTGTGGATACGCCCGGCCACATGGATTTTTTGGCGGAGGTGTACCGCTCTTTGGCTGTTTTAGATGGGGCCATCTTGGTGATCTCCGCTAAAGATGGCGTGCAGGCCCAGACCCGTATTCTGTTCCATGCCCTGCGGAAAATGAACATTCCCACCGTTATCTTTATCAACAAGATCGACCAGGCTGGCGTTGATTTGCAGAGCGTGGTTCAGTCTGTTCGGGATAAGCTCTCCGCCGATATTATCATCAAGCAGACGGTGTCGCTGTCCCCGGAAATAGTCCTGGAGGAAAATACCGACATAGAAGCATGGGATGCGGTCATCGAAAATAACGATGAATTATTGGAAAAGTATATCGCAGGAGAACCAATCAGCCGGGAAAAACTTGCGCGGGAGGAACAGCAGCGGGTTCAAGACGCCTCCCTGTTCCCAGTCTATCATGGCAGCGCCAAAAATGGCCTTGGCATTCAACCGTTGATGGATGCGGTGACAGGGCTGTTCCAACCGATTGGGGAACAGGGGGGCGCCGCCCTATGCGGCAGCGTTTTCAAGGTTGAGTACACCGATTGCGGCCAGCGGCGTGTCTATCTACGGTTATACAGCGGAACGCTGCGCCTGCGGGATACGGTGGCCCTGGCCGGGAGAGAAAAGCTGAAAATCACAGAGATGCGTATTCCATCCAAAGGGGAAATTGTTCGGACAGACACCGCTTATCAGGGTGAAATTGTTATCCTTCCCAGCGACAGCGTGAGGTTAAACGATGTATTAGGGGACCAAACCCGGCTCCCTCGTAAAAGGTGGCGCGAGGACCCCCTCCCCATGCTGCGGACGACGATTGCGCCGAAAACGGCAGCGCAAAGAGAACGGCTGCTGGACGCTCTTACGCAACTTGCGGATACTGACCCGCTTTTGCGTTGCGAAGTGGATTCCATCACCCATGAGATCATTCTTTCTTTTTTGGGCCGGGTGCAGTTGGAGGTTGTTTCCGCTTTGCTGTCGGAAAAATACAAGCTTGAAACAGTGGTAAAGGAACCCTCCGTCATTTATATGGAGCGGCCGCTCAAAGCAGCCAGCCACACCATCCATATCGAGGTGCCGCCCAACCCGTTTTGGGCATCCATAGGACTGTCTGTTACACCACTCTCGCTTGGCTCCGGTGTACAATACGAGAGCCGGGTTTCGCTGGGATACTTGAACCAGAGTTTTCAAAACGCTGTCAGGGATGGTATCCGTTACGGGCTGGAGCAGGGCTTGTTCGGCTGGAACGTAACGGACTGTAAGATTTGCTTTGAATACGGGCTTTATTACAGTCCGGTCAGCACGCCGGCGGACTTCCGCTCATTGGCCCCGATTGTATTGGAACAGGCATTGAAGGAATCGGGGACGCAGCTGCTGGAACCTTATCTCTCCTTCATCCTCTATGCGCCCCAGGAATACCTTTCCAGGGCTTATCATGATGCACCGAAATACTGTGCCACCATCGAAACGGCCCAGGTAAAAAAGGATGAAGTTGTCTTTACTGGCGAGATTCCCGCCCGCTGTATACAGGCATACCGTACTGATCTGGCCTTTTACACCAACGGGCGGAGCGTATGCCTTACAGAGCTGAAAGGATATCAGGCCGCTGTCGGTCAGCCGGTCATCCAGCCCCGCCGTCCAAACAGCCGCCTGGACAAGGTGCGCCATATGTTTCAGAAGGTAATGTAAAGATAAGGGTTTTTATATTACCCCACCGAAAACGAGGCTTGAAAACCGCGCGAAATAAGGCTTTTTCACCCCCTAAATGTACACGCTGCGGTGTTAGCATATAGAAAGCACTGTTCATA
>NZ_JBANBF010000034.1:0-6845 GCF_037000545.1 Blautia sp. JLR.GB0024
GGACCGGAGTGTAATAACCTATAATAAAAATTCATAGTAAAATCGAATAGATCCGGCGCATAACCGGGCGCCGGTCCGGTAGTTCTTACTTGCATTTCCGGTCTTTGAGCAGCACTACAATGATTCCTGTGCTGACAATGATCTGCACCACGTCTAATATAATTTCTATCATCCCCCAAACCTCTGAGCTCCGCTTTCATAGAGATATCAGCTATATGCCCATTAACAAAAAAGCCGGAATGCTCCGCCCTTCGCAATCGCACCGTCCTCACCCATAATTTTCTCATACAGATTATCAGATTCTCCAAAATCAACTGCAGAACCCCTTTTGTTGCTGTAGCAACAACGCCATCTCTCCATGTAGACGGCTTATCTACATCAAAAAATACGGCCCGCCATTTTTTTGACCAAATACTTCCACAATTCTGAGCTTAACTTTGCCCCAGATATCATAGTCAGAGTTATCCAGCACGGATTCGGGTCCGGCACAATGACTGCGATTTCTTCTACCGTGATAAATTTCTTATCCCATACCTGTTTTGTGGTCTGCTTCTGTCCAATATCACATTTCCGGAGCTTGTCTGGCTGCCGTCACCGCCTTCCTCAAAAAGACATAAATTCATAATTTTCCTGGTCTTCATCTTCTAATTCTCCGTTTCTAAGTGTGTGAACTACCAACTATCAAGATCAAATTCACCTTCAATCAAAGCAGGGTGTCGTAGCAGTGATACTATCTGCAGATTTCACCATTCCAACTGAGCGGATATGATACTTTTTACCATCATCCCCTTCAACTGTCATACCTTAATGGCTTCCAGAAGGTTTTGGTGGAGATGATATCTATCCGCTATCTGCATAGCATCGGACAGTATTTCCTGAATAGCAGACGCATAGGCACTTCTCCTGTCTCGTGTAACTGCTTTAATATGCTTATTGTTCTTAAGCCATTCCTTTAGGGTCATTCCATCACGTCCATCAAGTACCGCAACCGGCCTATGGGTAGCCTGATTTACAATGATTGTACCGTATGTGTGCCGCTTTTAAATGCAAAGTCATCAACACCAATGACATTTCCATATTCCAAGACAGCCTGCAAACGATATAAACTCTTCAAACTCCATCCCCCCTCTCTTTCCTATCCACAGCCGCCGGTCAATCTCGTCAGTCTCTTTCGACTCATCTATATGTACAGACGTCCGCACCTCAGTAAAGGGAACGTCTTCTTATCCATCGTCATCACCTCACATCTGCTTTCATAAATCTTTCAAAAACTCTTTACATTTCTTTTATCTTTTTACCACAGTTTCATCACATTTTCCCGGTATAGTAATACTCAACAAAGGGCAATAACCTTTTTCATATAGACTTTTCTTTTTCATACTGCCGGGCCTGCTGACCCGGCCCTCCTTCTTTATAAGCACAACATTACACTAATCTGGATTTTCTCCTACCATAGGAGTATAATGAAAAGAAAAAGAGGTTGACTTATGACTAAAAAGAAAAAAGATTTTTTTAAAGCTTTATTATCCCTTATTTTTTGGCTGGTAGTTGCTTATCTTGTTGTTACAAAGCCTATACACGGTTTTATTATTGCAATTATTGGACTGTTACTATTTATATGGAATAAGATAAAGAACAAACCAATCATTAAATTCACAAAAAAATAATGTGAAAGTCATATAATAAGGACGTACATCTATTCGCATCTATCCCATAATTAACTCTTTTTTATCTGTCTTTCCCAGTCCCGTGGCTGCTAAAATCTGGTTGATGTAGCAAGAGCGGTACATAAGGCTGCGTCTTTTATGGTTTCATAGTGCATGAACTTTTCCTCTCCTTCTTACCGCCTTATTTGGCGGCTCTTTTCCTCTCGTATTTCAATGCGGCCATTGCCAGGTCAAGCTTCTCTATGACAATCTCCCTCACCTGTTCTTCTGGTAACTGGTCCATCGTATAGTATTTCCCTTCTATACGAAAACGGGGTACTACTTCTATTTTCATGCCATCACCCTCTCTGATTATGGTATGTAACTGGGGTTGTCTGGGATACTTATTGATTTTCCACTATTTCCTGTCTATAATTGTGCTACATTTTCAAAGATTATTCCCTTCTTTGCCATCTCTGCTTTTAGATTCAAGTACCCCCTTACATTCCCACTTATATTCAAATGCGTCATTCATAACCATACATCAATCCTAAATGAGTAATATTTCAATGTTTTTTACGCATTTGCGCATTCTTTCATTTACTTACTTATTTAAATGTGTTATCATATATTTATATGAAAGGCGGTGATATGATGGGAATTGGAGCCAAACTGGAGAAGTTACTAAAAAAAAGAAACATGAATGCAAATGAATTAGCACAAAATATTGGAGTTGCTCCTACCACTATTTATTCTATGATTAGACGCGACAGTAAAAAGCAGATATAGAAGTTCTCTTTAAGCTTGCTAAAGAACTTGGCGTAGACGCTGAATATTTTTGTGACACTGATGAAGACATCTCAAAACATGAGCCGTCATATGATGATGTCGAACGCCTCATTGCCAGAAATGGGAAACAAATGTCAAAAGAGCAGAAATTGCACCTGATACAACTTTTGTCCGAAAGAATTGAGTAATTCTGGAGAACAAAATGAATCCTGAAAAACTACATAAAAAAGTCTGAGAAGTCTGTACAGAATGTGGAATTAAAGACTTCCCATTTGATTATATCGCTGTCTTTGAATACTACGGATTTAAAGTATTTACGTACGAACGAGCAAGATATCTGTGCTCTGAGTTATATGCCCTGTGTTGGGCTATGTCAGATGATCTATCGAAGAAAAGACCAATATATTGACTCAATAGGGAGTGAGAATAAAAAAACAAAACCAGAAGATGATTATGAAGTTTTAGTACTTGATTTTTCATATCAATATTTTATAGGAGATTTAACAGCTAGTCTTAAGGGTTTAGGTATATCAA
Organism: Blautia sp. JLR.GB0024; assembly: GCF_037000545.1. NCBI lineage: Bacteria > Bacillati > Bacillota > Clostridia > Lachnospirales > Lachnospiraceae > Blautia > Blautia sp. JLR.GB0024. The sequence goes on from NZ_JBANBF010000034.1 coordinate 2,970, forward strand.
TCAGAGAAACGAAGTACATGTACACTATAACGTTTATACCACTTATGATGCAAGATAGTTCAACTGCCACCATCTAGGAGGTGAATGGAATATTATCTCTAACCAACGACCGCACACTTAACATATTACCTGATGAGCAGATGTAGATTAATCCGCTTCGGCGTATTAATAAATATTATAATGTACTGGGGGAAAAACTTATGAAGAAAAAAATGGCAGCACTATTACTTGCAATGTCAATGTCCTTGACGTTCACATCATGCGGAATCAATGAAGCTGATTATAACTCTGCCAAAGAAAAAAACAGCAAACTGGAATCTCAATTAGAAGATTCAAAAGACGAACTTGAAAAATCAAAATCTGACCTTATAGCATTGCAGTCTGATTATGATTCACTAAAATCAGAGTTTGATAAGTACAAAGAAAAAATGAAGCCATTTGAGGAAATGGAAGCGGCCGAAGCTGAACAAAAAAAGGCTGAAGCTGAAGCCGCCCAAAAGGAATCACAAAATCAAACTGCCGCTACTGATGCCGTAAATAAAATATGGGATTTTGCTAATGGTACGTTGGTATCCGGGGCTACTAGAGAATTATATAATGATGCCTTAGCCAAGGTTAATACTTTAACTGATGAAACCAAAAAAAATGAACTAATGCAGGCAGTTCAAGCGGCTGATGCCTCATTATCCGCTCAGGAACAGGCTGCTGCTGAGGAGGAGGCCCAAGGTTACGAAACTGGTATTTCATATGACCAGTTAGCCAGAACTCCTGATGATTATCTTTCAAAAAAAGTTAAATTTTCAGGTAAAGTAATTCAAGTCATGGAGGGCGATACTAGTACCCAGATCCGCCTAGCAGTCAACGATGATTATGATACAGTTTTACTTGCAGAATATTCAAAAAGTATAGTTTCCTCTAGGATATTAGAAGATGACCATATAACGATATATGGAACTTCTGTTGGTACAATCAGCTATAAATCAACTTTAGGAGGAACCATTACTATCCCTGGAGTATATGTTGATAAAATTGACCAATGATTCTATATTCGTATAAGTTAAGGAGGAAATCTACATGTCTAAAGAAGGAAAAAAGAAAGGGAGCTGTCTTAAAACATTACTTATAATTGTTCTTGCACTCGCAATAATAGGAGGAATCGGTTCAACAATAGGCGGTGACAAAGACAAGGCCCAAAACACGACCAAAAAAACAGCCGCATCAACAGAAAAGACTGAAGAACAAGATAAATCTACTGAACCCAAAGAGGAGCAGTCTGCTACCGATAATTCCAAAGATGATCAGGTCCCCAAGGAGTACAAATCTGCACTTAATAAAGCCAAAAGCTATAGCGAAACCATGCATATGTCTAAAGCAGGCCTTTATGACCAGCTCACCTCAGAATACGGTGAAAAATTTTCTGCTGAAGCTGCCCAGTATGCTGTCGACACCATAGAAGCTGACTGGAATGCAAATGCATTGGCAACAGCTGAAAACTACAACGAAACCATGCATATGTCTAAAATGGGTCTATACAATCAACTTGTATCAGAAAATGGAGAACAATTTACTCCAGAAGAAGCCCAGTATGCTGTCGACACCATAGAAGCTGACTGGAATGCAAATGCTTTAGCAACAGCAAAGAACTATCAGGATACAATGGATATGTCTCCCGAAGCCATACGTGACCAGCTTACTTCAGAGTATGGCGAACAGTTTACTGCTGAAGAAGCCGATTATGCGATAGCTAATTTGAATTAAATCCAACGAATATGATACCTATATTTACGCGGTTTTGTCCAAATGTTAAATATTCCATCATACAAAACAACCGGCCCCTGCCCCAACAGCAGGGGCCACAAAAATAATATACTCACCCAGGCAGCCGAACAGGCGGCCCTCTATCCCGTTCCGAGTCTTGCGGAAAGGGGTGGTGCTTATGTACGTGACTTATAGTGACCTCTTTACCTTTATCATCATGATAACAGGTATAATCGCACTGATTGTTCAGATACATAAAAAATAGCCGTCCTGCTCTCGTCAAAGTTTAGGAACGGCTATTTTTAAATAGTGTAACTATATTTCGCCGGGACGGGTAGCGTGCACCTACCTGTCGGCTGTCTTGTTAAGTATATTATAGCAAAATATACCGAAATGTCAAATAGTAAAACCGGCCCCTGCGCCAACAGAGACCGGCCATACATCCGAAGATGCATACTTATTACTTAGACACTGATATTGTATCATCTCCGGAGCAGCCACGCAAGCGGAACAAAAGTTCGCTGGCTGTTATTTTTGTACCTAAAAATCAATATTATATATAAGAGGTGATAAAATAATGTCCGAAAATGATACAAAACAACTACGGACCGGTGCCCTCTACATCCGCGTCAGCACCGCTGATCAGGCAGAGCTGTCCCCGGACGCACAGAAACGTCTCCTTCTGGATTATGCCAAAAAGAATAACATTGTCATATCCAATGATTTTGTTTACATGGAAAGTGTTTCCGGCCGCCGGGCCCAGAAGAGGCCTGAGTTTCAAAAGATGATTGCCACTGCCAAGCAGGAAAGCCACCCCATTGACGTCATTCTGGTATGGAAATACAGCCGTTTTGCCAGGAACCAGGAGGAATCCATTGTTTACAAAAGTATGTTGAAAAAAGATGGTGTGGAGGTCATCAGTGTTTCCGAACCACTCATTGACGGTCCGTTTGGAACACTCATAGAAAGAATCATTGAATGGATGGATGAATACTATTCCATCCGTTTGTCCGGCGAAGTTCTTCGTGGCATGAAGGAAAAAGCTCTAAAGAACGGATATCAGGCTACTCCATGCCTCGGATATGATGCCGTAGGAAACGGCCAGCCATTCATTATTAACGAAAAAGAATACCGAATCATAGATTACATTATGGATCAGTACGACAATTATAATGTTGACACCACAGCGATTGCGCGGAAATGCAATGATCTGGGATATCGGACCAAGCGGGGAAATCTCTTTGAACGGAGAAACATTGACTTTATTTTAAAAAACCCTTTTTATACCGGAACCGTAATCTGGAATGGAACTGAATTTGAGGGTACACATGAAGCTCGTCTTTCAAAAGAACGTTACAAAAAACGCCTTAGACTCATGAATGCCCGTAGACGCCCCGCCAAGAACCGGAATGTGTCTGCCTGCAAGCATTGGCTCTCAGGTCTGTTAAAATGCTCTATTTGCGGTGCTACGCTCTCCTATACCGGCAACCAGGCCTGTCCATATTTTCAATGTTGGAAATATGCCAAAGGGTTCCATAAGACATCTGTCAGTATTTCTGTAAAGAAGGTTGAAACGGCAGTCATTGATTATCTGGAAAAAATCGTGAATGGAGAGGATTTTACATATACCTACAAAGGTGATAATATATCCTCAACGGATACATCCGAACTGGATAACTTAAAGCATGAGCTGGACCGCATCACCATCAAAGAGCAGCGTGTACGGGCTGCCTATGAAAATGAGATAGACACTCTGGAAGAGTACAAAGAAAACAGGAAACGCTTAAATGCCCAAAGGGAGTATCTCATGAAAGAGATTGCTTCATTGGAAAATATCTTTCAAAATACCGAGCAGCCAGAGAAAAAAGATGTAGTAGAGGAAATAAGGAATGTCTACGAAATCGTTCGGGGTCCAGAAAATGACTATGAAACAAAGGGCATGTTTATCCGTACTATCGTCAACCAGATCGTTTATGACAAGGTTTCCGGCAAACTCTATTTTGATATCATAATTTCTTAGTTTAATACTTTTGTAACAATTTTGCCACTTAAAAAATGCCCGGAACCCGCATAAACAGCGGGTTTGAAGCACTATTATAGGTTACTGCACTCCGGTGG
>NZ_JBANBF010000035.1:0-5837 GCF_037000545.1 Blautia sp. JLR.GB0024
TTCTTTTCCCAGGTCCGGAAGGTCATCATTGGTCCATGCAATGGGTGCGATTCCTAATTTTACTTTATCTTTATTAAACATAGTCTGTCTGCCTTTCCTTACATGATTTCAGAAATTTTAACCGGTCTGTGTTCCTCGCAGGATTTCTTTGCAGCCAGGCCCATAAGTACGGGTTTCAGGCCATCCATAACGTTCAGAGGAGTCTCCTTGTCATTTTCGATTGCGTCGATGAACGCTGCGATCTCTTTTCCGTATGCATCCATATATCTCTCCAGGAAGAAGAACATGGGTTTTTCACCTGTCACACCGTCTGCGTTGCTGATAACTGCGGAGGACTGGCTGTCATTGCTGACTGCTACCATTCCCTCAGAACCGAATACTTCAGCTCTCTGGTCATAACCGTAAACAGCTTTTCTGCAGTTGTCGATCACTGCGATCGCGCCGTTTTCCATCTGTAAGGTGATAACTGCTGTATCCACGTCACCTGCCTCACCGATAGCCGGATCAACCAGGTTAGCGCCCTGTACATAAACCTCTGTGGCATCACAGCCAGCCAGGAAACGTACCATATCGAAATCATGAATCGTCATATCCAGGAACATACCGCCGGAAACTTTCACATAGTCAATGCTTGGCGGTTCCGGGTCGCGGGAGGTGATCTTAATGATCTCCGGTTTGCCGACTTTGCCTGCTGCAACTGCCTGCTGCACTGCCTCAAAGTTGTGGTCAAATCTTCTGTTGAATCCCACCTGGTATTTAATGTCAGTTCCTTCCAGTGCTTCAATAACTTCTTTAATCTTATCTACATCATGGTCAATCGGTTTTTCACAGAAAACATGCTTTCCTGCTTTGATTGCTTCCAGAGAGATGGGAGAATGCGTATCTGTGGATGAGCAGATCAATACCGCGTTGATTTCCGGATCGTTGATGATCTCCTTGTAATCTTTTGTTGTATGCTCCACACCCATGCTCTTTGCCCATGCTGCTGTCTCATCATTTAAGAACGGATCTGCAACTGTTTTGATCACTGCGTCCTTCACTCTTGTGCTGATACTTGTGATATGTACTCTTCCGATTCTGCCTGCTCCGATAATACCTACTTTTACCATTTTCTGATCTCCTTTTACTCATTTTTATGATTTTATGGTTCTGCGTGTGTCTTTTGATGTGTGCCCGAACACGCATATCTGATAATGTTATAATATCATTGCGTGCCCGAAAACGCAACCCTGAATTTTGTACAATTTTACCATAACATTTCTATTCATTTTTACCAAAAAAACCTGCCGGGGCAGCATCCTATGTGTAGTGACGCTGTCCCGGCAGGCCGGGCATTTCTGTGAAAATCTGCTGTATTTTGTAACTGTTCAGTGCCCTCACAGTTACAGGCAAAAATCCATGCAAAATCGCCTTTGGCGATGGAATTTTTGCTTGGCTGCTAAACGTTTTCTTACGGTCAGCGCAGTAAATGCGCAGACCTACTGAATAGTTACTGTATTTTACAGATTCTCCGGTATGGTATATTCATTTCGGATAAATATCTCCGTGTACTGCAGCTCTCCCTTGGGCTGTTCCCCGTTAAAGAGAAGGCGGAATAAGATCATTACCGGTTCATATCCCTGTATCTGTGCATCCTGTCCGATCAGAAAATGGATACTTCCTTCCCGCATCAACTCATAATTTTTACCCATAAAATCATTGGCTATCATTTTAACGGTGCCTGCCCTGCCGTATTTTGCCAGCATTCTGCACACACCTTCCTCACCGTGGGATGTCATGTAAATACCTTTCAGATCAGGATTTTCTTTCAGAATCTTCTCTGTAGCCTGTCCTGCCAGATGATTATCCTCAAAACAGTATTCCGGTCCCACCAGTTCAATCTCCGGGTATTTTGCCTTCAGCTCCGAACCGAAGCCGAGAACACGGTTACTCAGAGACGGATTGGAACTGTATCCTGAAATAACAGCCACCTTTCCGCAGCCTCCCACCAGTTCCCCCATCAGGCCTGCCGCCGCGCGTCCGCACTGAAAGGCATTCTGGCCGACAAAACAGAGACGCTTCGTATCCTCCATATCGGAGTTAAAAGTCACAATGGGTATATGGTACTCCTCCACAAAAAGATTGATATGCGCCTTTATCTCCTCCTCCTCAATGGGAACCATGGCGATGGCGCTCACACCTTCACTTCTCATGTGCTCCATGGCGTCTATGGTGTCTCTGCCGCTTATGTGAGGGATTTTACAGAGAAGGACCGTCCCGCCCAGGCTGTCCACCTCGTCCTTTGCACGTTCAATCCCCTCCAGGACGCACTGCATAAAGGGGGTCTCTGCTGCCTGGAGGATCACCCCTATCTTAATGTTATTTTTACTCATAGAGAGGGCACGTCCAAGCTGGTTGGGCTTATATCCCATCTCCTCCGCAATTTGTCTGATCCGATCAGCCACTTCCGGCTTAATTCTGCCCCGATTATTGAGGGCCCGGTCCACAGTTCCCCGTGAGACTCCAGCCGCCTCTGCGATCTGCCGTATTGTCACTCCCATACTGTCTCCTTCTGACGCGCCCCTGTGTGCGTTCCTGGGCACGCAATGTCTATGACTATTATATAATCCCTTAGTCAAATGTGCAAGAGATATCCGTTCGCACTGGCTGCCTCGGGATTTTGCTTCGCATCGCGCAGCATCCCCTTGGGGAAAACACCTCCCGGGACATTGACCGTGCATAGTAACATTTCCATGCCTTTGGCCTGAAAACACCTGGCGGGACAGTGGGGTGTGAAAAGTAACGTATTCATACTGTTATTCCATCTTCCTGATCTTCTGTTCAAACTCTTCGACTGTCTCAGCCCTGGCTGCATATTTTATCCACTGCTTCAAAATCTCAGGGTTCTTCTGCCCCATAATTTCCGCCTGTAATTTTTCAGGCACTTCTCCCAGATCAAGCAGCAGATCCAAAACAGATTCTGTTTTTCCTTCCATTTTTCCTTCTGCCTTTTTTGCATCCATCTCATCTTTCATTAACTCTTCCAATGCTTCACACATTGTCTTTACCTCCTTGAATTTATCCTGATTCGCACGGACAATCAGATTCATCACCGATTTATACAGTTTATTTTCTTTATGCTCTCCGTACTGCTCAATCAGACGCCTTACGGTATCTGCCCCTTCCAGGTCGTCAGTCAGACTTTTCAGCCATAAATTGTGTTTCTCCGATAATTCTTTCGTCAGAATCATCTGTATGGGAATCTTATCTCCGATAATATAATAGATCCCATCCTCCACTCCGGTGATCTGATATCCCCTTTCCTCCTTCAGATGCCGTATAAGACTGCGCGGATACCTGTGACATACAAATGTTATGGTGATATCTTGAATTTTAATACTGTCTTCCCTGGATGTATCCGCCTTGTAAAAACAGGCATAGCCATAAACTTTATAGAAATCGTCTATACTCAAATAATCTGTCGGACTCTTATATTCTACAATATTATATTTCCGAAAGATCCTTCCGATATTTTTTCGTACAGGCACTTCCTGTTCCTTTTTTACGATCAGCACGTCAATCTCCTTTGGTTTTGTCCCCAACTGATGTTCATTTTCAAAAATCAGAAGACCTGCCTCCGCTTCCAGCTCAATCTGAATATCGGCATAAAAGGCAGGATGCCACTGCAGCACATGTGTCCTCCGTTTTTCCATATAAAACCTCCTCCTTATTCCATAATAGAAAAACGCTTCGTTGATTTTCTATTATCATAAATGAATGACTGCAGGAGGTTTCTAAGCGCTTCAGAAAACCCCTGCTAAAATGAGAGAAAAGCACGAATTTTCCGAAAAGACAGGTCAAAGATGCAAACCTGCTGTTATGAAATGCTCTTAGATATTTTGTATCCTGATTGGATTCAAAACCAGAAAAGTTACATAGAAAATATGCTTTTCATAATTCTAACATATCATGAAATTAACCGCAACAGTATTTTTGCCCCGCTGCATTTGAATCTGTCAGTCACTATTCACGGTCAATGTTCCGGGAGGTGTTTTCCCCAAGGGGATGTTGCGCGATGCGAAGCAAAATCCCGAGTTGGTCAGTGCCAAAATGCAATTTATTGCATTTTGTACCCTAAAGGGCAGAACTGTGCATTCGGCTCCATATCGTCCTGGCCGCCTGGGGATTTCCATGCCTTCGGCCTGAAAACACCTGGCGGTACAGTGGTGCATTTAACTATTGACATCTCTCTTTCATTCTGTATAATAGTTCTATATGGAACAGTTTTATATAGAACTATATACCATGCATTTCTGCCGCAAAACCGCAGCAAAATATACTTTATCAAAAAGGAGGCTGTTATGAACGCACTGAGCGATACTCTGACAACAAGCTGGCTTTTTCATCAGCTCTATTCCAGGAAAATAGGGGAAAGCGCGTCCCGTTATGGCGTTTCCAAAACAGAGGCGGATATTCTTCTCTTCCTCTGTAATAATCCCGGTTTTGACACAGCCAGAGACATTGTGAATATCCGTGGAATCGCAAAATCATATGTATCAAAATCCATAGAGATACTGGTCCAAAAGCAGTACCTGACAACCTCAGTGGACCGAAGGGACCGGAGAATCACACATTTGCGGCTGACGGAAGAAGCTAATGCTGCACTTACGGATTTAAGAAAAACACAGGAAGAAATCTTTTCTCTTATCACACAAAAGATACCGGAAGAAAGAAAAAAAGAGGTGAACCTGGCTTTCCGCCAGATAACTGAGAATATAAAGGAGGCACTTGAAAAATGATACTGAAACTGATCGTCTATCTGCTGGCAGGAATGGGGGCCGGAATCGGGACAGGCCTTGCAGGTCTCTCGGCTGCTGCCGTAATATCTCCCATGCTGATCACCTTCCTGCACTTTGATCCCTATCAGGCTGTGGGAATCGCCCTGGCGTCTGATGTACTGGCATCGGCAGTCTCTGCCTATACCTATAAAAAACACGGAAACCTGGATGTACGCCATGGTGTCATCATGCTCTTCTCTGTCCTGGCCTTTACCCTGGTGGGAAGCTATATTGCATCCCTGCTGCCGGGCACCACTATGGGAAACTTCTCCGTCTTCATGACACTGCTTCTGGGCATCAAATTTATCATACGTCCTGTCATGACAGAAAAAAGCGCCCTGGAAAATAAAAGCGAGAGAACAAAGATCATCCAGTCCCTTCTGTGCGGCGCGGTGATTGGCTTTATCTGCGGGTTCATTGGCGCCGGAGGCGGTATGATGATGCTTCTCATCCTCACAAGTGTACTGGGATACGAACTGAAGACTGCGGTTGGCACCAGTGTGTTTATTATGGCTTTCACCGCATTCACAGGCGCTGCCTCCCACTTCTTCATTGACGGCTCCCTGCCAGATCTGGGTGCGCTTTTCTTCTGCATCCTGTTCACTTTTCTGGGTGCCAGAGTCGCAGCTCTGTTTGCCAACAAGGCGCCGGCCAAAACCCTGAACCGTGTCACCGGCGTAGTGCTCTCTCTTCTGGGTCTGCTCATGGTAGGTGTAAAATTTTTAAGCTGATATACAAAGATACTGCCGCAGAACATTTCCTCACAGGTCCTGTTCCACGGCAGTATTTTTTGCGGCATAAATAGTTACCACAATTTTCAATTAGAGGGGCATTTATTATATAAGCTGTACATGCAGGAGGCTGCGATCTTCTGCAGGACAGTTTATACCTGTCTCAAAGATATTTTAAAGCCCTGTCTTCTCAGCAATGAATTTTCTTGCCTTGATGGCATACTTAAGCGGATTGGCTTTTGCAGGGTCCTGCTCTGCCTCTACCAGCATATATCCTTCATATCCCGCT
>NZ_JBANBF010000036.1:0-4391 GCF_037000545.1 Blautia sp. JLR.GB0024
GAATTCAGCGATTCAATGGCATTTGTCGTACTATGCCGATTTCGTGATAGTACGACTTATGCCGACAAAGAAACTATACCGACATTTCTAAGAAATCCCGTATTTACAAGGTCTTTCTAAAAAAATGTCGGTATAGTTTTTATAGCCGGTATAAAGCTTCCGATATTTTTTTATCCTTCCAGTTCTTTTCTGCATCTCCTCCATCCGGATTGGTCTGTTCCAATACCTTTGCTAATGTATCCAGGGTCACAAAGGCGTAGAATCCGGAGGTGGTTGAGATATTTTCATGTCCAAGCATCTGCTGGATATAGGATAAAGGACATCCCTCCTGGTATAAGCTCATCGCCCTGGTCTTTCTTACCATGTGAAAATGGATGTCCTCCGGCATTGGGACCCCTTCATTCCGGCATTTTTCCGCATACTTTTTCAAGACTTTCTGGATGCAGTCATCTGACAGCCCATGCCTCACCCCATGTGTGGCCGCATAAAAGAGAGGCGCGTCCGGTTCAGGGAGATCCCCATGAAATTCCCCGAGGTATCCCCTCAGGTGCTGCACAGTCTTTTTCATCAGTGGGACACTCCTGTATTTTTCGCCTTTTCCAAGTATCCGGATATAAGGTGTTTCCGCATTAAGATGCAGGTCATGGACCTTCACCCCTGTCAGTTCCCCTACCCGCATGGCGGCATCATATCCAAGGACCAGGAGCACCCGGTTCCGGCGTTCAGACCGTTTCTCCCTACCAGGCGCGTCAAGAAGTGCCTTTATCTGATGATCTTCAAAATACCTGATCTCGCCTCCGGGGACATTCAAACTATGTATCGTCTGGCTTGAAACAAAGAGCGGGGTAATATCGATGCATTCTTCCGATGCATACGACAGCAGGGCTCTCGCTGCGGTCAGCCGGAGATTACAGGTCTTTGGACTCCAGCTCTTGATATCAGCCATCCATACAAGATAATCTTTCAGGCTTTTTCTGTCCAGGTCATTGAAACATACACGTTCACGGCAGATACCTTTCATCTCCTCCAGAAAGTCAATACAGGTGTTGAGCGAGGAGCGGTAAGAAGCAACTGTATTCCCGCTCTTTTTCCTGATCTTTGGAAGCTCGTGGTCCAGAAAGCGTCTGGCCGTCTCCCAGAAGAAAACGCTGTCAAACCTTTTGGGGTTGTTTTTATCATTCCTCCCTGCCATCATCCACCTCCGGTATCAGCCCTTCCGAATGCCCGGACATCTCCAGGATCCCGCCATAAATATCCGGCACAAGATGGAAATAATACAGGGTATTTTTGATCTCGGAATGCCCCATATACCGCATAAGGTAAGGGAGCATGGCGTTTACGTCCTTCCCCTCCCGCAGCCAGCGGTTCATGTTGGCATAGACAAAGTGATGTCGGAGATCATATGCACGGATGCTGATGCCCGAATCCTTCTTTTCCGGGAAAGCGGTATACCAGAAACGCAGGAAGTTCCGTTCCAGCCAGCAGGCACCATATGGACGGCCTTTCCTGTTTGGGAAAAAGAACGTGCGGTCCGGGAACAGGCGGCTGATCCGGCTGTCATAGCCAGCCAGATATTCCGTAAGTTCTTGGGAAATATAGACTCTCCGGCTCTTGGGCCCCTTGGACTGGAGGACATCGAGATAACCCTGATCCAGATGTACGTTTTGCCTGGCAAGTGTGCGTGCCTCTTTACAGCGGAGCCCACAGCAGTACATAAGCCGGAAGATCGCGGGGAGGATCAGATGCCTTCCCTTTAAATAGGGTGTATCCGGCATTCGGTCGCATTCCATGAAGAACGCGATGATCTCATCCTCCGTAAAAAAATACGGTTGGGCCGGTGTGGGGGGATGCAGCCTTCCGGACGGGATAAGATATGCTTTGAGGCCCCGTGCATGAAGGTATCTGCTGAACTCACGCAGAAATGCGGCCGCATTATAAAGGCCTCCCGGGGTATCCTGGAGCCTTTCAAGAAACCCCTCAACGCTTGCTTTGTCCGGAACTGCAGTTTCAGGAGCTGTCTCCATGACAAACCGGACATACTTCTTTAGATAATAAGCTCCAGTCTCGTATTGATACCCATTAGCCTTTTTATAAGAAACAAACTGGCTGGCAAGTTCCGGAAGAGATTTACTGTACATGGGCGATACCCCCTTTCCAAACAGGAGGGAGCGGGAGCGTACAAGCAGCCAGACTGATGGCATCCGTTGAAAGATATACGGATACCGTGTTTGGATCTCTGTGCCCGAGAACTGCTGAGATATCTGGCATGGGGATGCCCGCCCGCAGCATGGAGGATGCGGCGTGGTGCCTTGTCATCCGGCTCCCCACAGGCCGTCCTTCGTTTTTGATCCCGGCAAGCCCCTCCAGTTTTTTCAGGATCTCATAAATGCTCCCCGTACCCAGAGGCCCAAACGGTGCAAAAGTTTTCAAAAAAACATTGTCTGATCCGCTCTTAGGGCGTTCCTTCAGGATGTAATCAGCGATAGCATTCCCGTAAGACGCCCTCAAGGGAAGGATGAGCGGTTTCCCTGTCTTATCCTGAATGATGGAAATGCAGTCCTTCTCCCAGTCGATATCTTTCAGCTTCAAAGAACAGACATCGGTCCCCCGGAGCCCTGTCTCTAAAAGAAGCTTACAGACAGCAGTATCTCTTTTTGTCAAAAGCCCTGATGAGAGCGTTGTTCTGAGAGCCGCAAGCTCCTCCTCCTGATAGATCTCTATGATCTTTATTTCCTTTGGCAGATGCACCGGTATCTCCAGAAGAAACTGTGCCGTGTGGCCATTACCGGAAAGGAACCTGCGCAATCCTGCCAGGCCGCTTCCGATCGTGGACGGCTGGTACCGTCCATCTTTGTAAAGAGATACGATAAAAGTGCTCACATCATCTGTCCTGATATCGGATAACTTCCCATACCCGTTTTTTTGGCAGAACAACAAAAAATAGGTAACGATACGCTGATATCCGGCTATGGTATTGGGGCTGAGTCCCTCCTGTTCCAGAACTTTGACAAAGCTTTTTATTTCCAATCGGAATCCTTCATTCACAAGTTTTTCGGATATACCTTCTGTATCCTGCCTTCTCCAGTCAACAGTCCCTGTTTGTATAAGCGACAGGAGCAGCCGGATACAGCGTTTTCGGTGGGTCAGTTCCTTCTGGATCCATTTTTCACTGCATGTGGCCGGACTGTCCAGAAAAGTTTTTATGAGTTCCTCCGAAAGCCTTCCCTCTCCCATATGCTGTGCCAGAGATATCAGAAGCTGGTAACTGGACTGGTAATGTATAAGTGTCTTTTTTCCATACCTTCTTTCGGCCATCTGATCCATTACTTCCCGGATCGATCCATTAAGTTCCTTTTGTTTTTCCCTCATCATAGGAAACCTCCTTCTTTTTGTTCCATCATGAGGGATATTTAAGAAAAGGTCAAAAACTATACCGATATTTTTTCGAAAGAGCCAGTGAATGAGGGATTTATTAAAAATGTCGGTATAGTTTTTTTGTCGGGATAAGTCGTATATATGACCTTCCTGACCATTGCTGAAAACTTGAAAATTGGGGATATGGCATCCCAGTTATCCTTCCAGCGCTTCATGGAATTCGGATATTTGGGCGTCCATTTTTCTGTTACCCGGTCAAGTGCTGCCAGCGCCTTTTTTTCATCAGCTGCCTGGTAGATGGTCTTTAGATCTGCGGCAAATGCCTTCCTGTCTTTATCTGGAACATATTTTAATGTGTTTCTTACCTGATGGACAATGCATCTCTGATATTCTGTTTTGGGGAATGCGGCAGCAATGGCTTCCTTTATTCCCGTAAGGCCGTCCGCACAGATGATGAGGATGTCTTTTACCCCCCGGTTCTTCAGTTCATTTAAAACAGACAGCCAGTATTTTGAACTTTCATTCTCTCCCACATGGATTGTCAGTACCTCTTTCTTTCCTTCTGTATTGATCCCAAGGATGACATAGGCGGCAAGCTTGCGGATCACACCATTGTCACGGACAGAATAGTGGATGGCGTCAATGTAAAGGATGGGATAGACATTATCCAGAGGACGGTTCTGCCAGTCTTCGATCTGAGGAAGGATCTTGTCTGTAACATCAGAAATAAATCCTTCCGAGGTCTCAAATCCGTAGATATCTTCAATAGTTTCAGATATCTGCCGGGTAGTCATTCCCTTCGCATACATGGAAATGATCTTCTGGTCAATATCAGAAATGTCTTTCTGGCGTTTTTTGACCACCTGTGGTTCAAAGGTAGATTTTCGGTCTTGCGGCACATCGATTTCCATGGAAGCGTAACTACTGTTGACCCGTTTTCGTTTGTAACCGTTCCGGTAATCATCATTGTCTGAGCGTTCCGATTTTTGATATCCCAGGTGATCATCCAGCTCAGT
>NZ_JBANBF010000037.1:0-3976 GCF_037000545.1 Blautia sp. JLR.GB0024
CAGATACCCAGGCTGTCACTGTTGGCTCCTGCAACATGTGCTCCTACTGCCCATTCCGGGCGCAGGCGGTATACTTTGCCGTCCTTGCGGACTAAAAAATGGTACCCGGCTCCTGCCCAGCCTCTATCCTCTTTGTGCCACCTGTGGATGTCCTGGGCACTACAGCTTGTGGCCTCCGCATGGTGCAGGATGATACGTCTTGTTGCTGATCTGGAGGACATACCCCCAAAACTCAGATTTGTTTCGATGATATTCATATTATTCCTTTCTGCCGGCTGGATTTGCGCCGGCGCAAAAAGAGAGCGATTTTACTCGCCCTCTGATTTATTGTATTTTGTTCTATCCCAGATTTCCTTTATCTTTTCCCATCCTCCTGTTGATACTAAATATACAATAAAGGCGGCCAGAAAAGAGGCAAACACATAGTACCATGTAATAACAATCTTAAAGTATGCGCAAAGTACCACCAGTGTTGCGGGACACAGTATCAAAGATGCCACCAGGGCAACAATGCATGTCGGGATTTTTGCAAGTCCGGGCAGCTCCTTGATGACCTGCACCACAATAGACACCAGGAAGGCCAATCCTCCCAGCAGTGCCAGCCCATAAGTTACATACTGCATAATCACATTAATATCCATTCTCAATCCTCCTGATCATGAGCTTGCTTATTTACATGTTTCTCAATCTTTGCTATGGCCTCTGTCACAGGACCATTACAGCCCTGCTCCTTCAGCCCTTTCAGGCAGGCAAGTATCCCGTATGTAAGCAGACATTGCTCCGACTTAATTTTTTCAATCTCCTCATCCTGCTTGTTTTGTTTCAAATACCATCTGTACACAGCAAATACAACGGCAAAAATACCCATTACTGCTGTTATAACACTTCCTGCCATAATGATTTCCTGCGGTCCTATATACATGCTGCCTCCTTATTCCGTCACTTCCCGCCAGAGGGATTCCGTACCTACTGCCCCCGGCTCCCAGACATTGCCATCCACCAGGCTCTCCCACGTCTTACCCCCATGCAGCACCTTATCACCCTTGCTGTACGGGTTGGTACTGTCGGGCTGCTCCCACTCCGGCACCACGCTCGGGTCCGGGATTAAGACCCGGGCGTACAAACTCGACGTCGAGTCGGGCAACCAGTCGCCCTGGCTGATGTGGTCCTGGAGCACCTTGTACAGGGTGCCCTTGTATCTGATGCGGTCTCCGGCCTTGTAGGCTACGCCATCTCCTGACCATACCCCAAACAGCTCCACGTACTGCAGGGCCATGTAATCGCTCATGCCGGCAGCGTTGTCCTCGATCTGGCGGCGCAGTGCCCTTGCTCTCTCAATTACTCCCATATGTTACACCTCCTCTCCCAGCATAATCTTTGCCGCCAGAGCATACTCGGCATCTGTCGGCACGTCCCCGGTGATAGTCTCACTCAGGTAAAAGTGCACCGTCAACGTGCCATCCGGGTTAGTGACTGACTGCTGACTGTCTATCACTGCCCCATGCAGGATGTGGACTACTGTGCCGTCATCCTGTGTAAATTTGAGCTCCTGGAGGTTATCTGGCGTGAGCTGGTCCCAGATGTCCATAAGAGCTTGCCGGTTGTCTGCAATTAAAACGACGGCCCCTGTGTAAGAGCCGTCTACGATGGGGATGGTTGTCCCGTCTTTCAGTGTCATATTCATATTGTTTCTCCTTTCTTATCAGGTGCAGAAGCAGAGGCATACCCCATTTTCTCTATAATATCGTCCACTACTATTACCTTCATCGCTAATAAACCCAAAATATTCACAGCCACTATTCGTAATATCGCGTGTATGCCAGTAGTCAGAGCTTGTCCTTCCAAACCTGCTTTTTTTACGGCTTTCATCATTTGGGAATAACTGAGCATATAGACCTGCCCTATTTATAATTTCGTTCTCTTTAGGTATCCACAAATAATCATTTGATGTTTGTATCAACATATTTCCAGACGCATTGTACTCGCGCTGTGTATTTATTACTTCTACAAGATTATTGCGTACAGATTCTGGTATAGCCGCCTTCAGCGTCTCATTAATCCAAGCTCTTAATTCGCATTTTCCCCAACCGCCAATGCTTCCTGTACCTTCTTGATACGTGCCATCTTCATTAGTTACAAGTGGTAGGTTCATTCTACGTTCGGTTTTCAGCAGCTCTTTCCCAATCCAGGTAATCGGTGCCTTACCCGTCCCATCCGCCAAATCATCTACGTCAAATCCAGCAATCTGCATGTTGATAATGCCCTCGCTGCCTAGATCAAGCGGCTTATAATCGGATATCTGGTATTTCTCTTTGTATGTACCGTCCGCCTCGGCCGCAAAGATTTCTTCCCAGGTGTCGGTGATTTCGCGGGGGCCGCGGAGGCAGAAACAAAGACAGACACCTCTTTCTCCACCGATATTAGCACCACTATTTCCTATGTCCATGTTGATACTATCAGACATATAATTATAAGTATCTTTATCTTTTGCTGTTCCGCGAAGCCACCAATCGTTCACGGTTCCTTCAGCATTTATTCTGCATTTTAACATACTTGTTTTATCAGAATATAATCTGCCATATTTTGCTTTAGGATATCCCATATCTTTTACATCTGGTATCCATAATGCATCATGCGTAGTTTGATTGTAATTAGCTCCTGTTTTATCGATAGATTTCTGTGTTTTTATAACTCTTGCAATACGGTTTATAACAATTTCCGGCGCCAGTGGAAGAACTTCAACGTTTAATTTAGTGCGCATTTCGCACTTCTCCCATCCACCAATAGCACCAGTTCCTTCTTGACATGTACCATCTGCATTAGTTATAAGCCTTGAATTCATTCGACGCTCTGTTATAAGCAATTCTTTTCCAATCCATGTTATTGGTGCCATTCCACTGCCATCTGACATCTCATCTAATTCAAATCCGGCCATCTGCATATTAATTACACCTTCACTGCCAAGGTCAAGCGGCTTGTAATTACCAATCTTGTACTTAGATTTATAGGTGCCATTATCAATGTTGGCAATGATAACATCCCAACTATCTGTAATCTCCTTGACCTCTACCGCACTCTCAAACTGTGCATAGCAGCTTGTGTTTCCTGTGATGTTTTTCCCGGTTGGCTGCCATCCCAGAAATGCCAGACTGCTATCCTCTGGCGATACAGGTGTTGTCCCGGTGTATGTAGCACTCCCGCCGTACGCCACATTGCTGACTGTCTGCAGTAGTGTTGAGCCGTTATAAAACTTGACCGTATACCGTCTTACTGTAGCCGTAAACGCCGCATACACGCTCCTGTCCGCCGTAACCGCTTTGAGAGCTGTACTATCCGCCGCGCCTCCCGGTTTTTTGCTCCAGCCCACATGGCTGTAAGTATACTGTGCCGTACTGGCCTTAGTTGGCGTACTGCCGCTGTAAGTGCCGTCTCCGCCATCCACGATAGCCTGGGTATACAGGAGCTTACTGCCATCGTCATTGTAAAAATACAGGTTGCTGGTGATATGCTGGTACGCAACTTTGATATCCGGATACTTACCTGCGATCTCGGCAAGCTGTGCCCCGGTGACCGTATCGACCGATATCGTACCGCTCACCTGTGCCATATCTGTGTTGTTGCCGGCCTCATCCAGCCCCCTCATGGTGTCAAGCAGTCCAATAATCTCCATCAGCTTGTCTGCTGTGCCTGCCGCCCAATTGATGCCGATGAGTCTTACACGGCTGTTGGCTGGGATGGCCTCCAGGATTGCTCTGCTGTCCACTGCACTGCTGACATTTTCGAGCCGTAAGGTGGAGATACCCGCATATGACGGTATGGACAGGTCCTGCAGGGATGTCTGGTTACGGATTGTCAGGTTGGTTATCGTGGCCGGCAGATGCAGTGTCTTGAGGATACCGCCGACCGGTAATAATAGACCAGTGATACCGGTCCCATCAAAGTACACATGCTCCAGGTTACTACAGCCTGATACATC
>NZ_JBANBF010000038.1:0-3735 GCF_037000545.1 Blautia sp. JLR.GB0024
CTCTTTTCCCAGGTCCGGAAGGTCATCATTAGTCCATGCGATAGGTGCGATTCCTAATTTTACTTTTTCCTTATTAAACATTGTTCATTCTCCTTTATTCACTGTCTTTTGTCCGGGGCCGGTGCCTCCGGCGTGCCGTTCCTTTGTTCTTGAATAAAGAATACCAGAATTCAGTCATGGCTTAAATCGGAAATTTTTTTAGCTTTGTTGTCATTTCATATGCTGTTTTCCGGTCTCCTGAGAATGTGGAATTTTTTTGTGTCTTTTTTTTAGAAATCCCTTCTTCCGGAAAGTCACTGGCTGTGTTCCCTGCGGTAATCCGCGGGACTGCAGTCATTGAGCTTCTTAAATGTCTTGGAAAAATAATGGTAATCATTGAATCCCGCCTCAGATGCCACATCCTTGATCTTGTAATTGGTGGTGCAGAGAAGTTCCTTGGCACATTCCATTCTGCACTCCTGCAGATAATTGGAAAAACCGATCTCCATCTCCTGCTTAAAGAGATAACTCAGGTAAGCCGGATTCACTCCCGCCGCTTCCGCAGCGTCCTGCAGGCTGATGGGTTTCTTATAATTACCGTTTATAAATTCAATGGCATGGCGCACAGCCCCGGATACGCCGGCGGGTACCGCTATTTTCTTATCAGCAAATAATTCCCGACTGTAACTCTCGGCAATCCTGCACAGCTCATCCATATTGTGCACATTGCTGTAAAATTCCGCCGGCCGTTCAAGACCAGCCCTTTTATCCAGGCGTCTGAGCCATTGGAAAACCAGTTTGCTGTCCACATGCGTACGCTTACAGGCATCCGTGACACGCCTCCACATTTCTGCAAGTTCCTCCTGCTTTCTCCCCTTTTTCAAGATCTCAATCCGCTCATACAGCTCTTCCGCGGCTTCCGGAAGCCTGGAACTGATCTCTTTTCCATTGTCAAAATAGAGGATATCGCTGTCATCATAAAAACTCAGCTTCATCATTTCTCTGGCCTGTTGGTATGCCTGACGGATACCCTCCTCGCCGAAACAGATATTGCTCACCCCAATCCCGAAATGATACGGCTCCTTTTTGCAGTACCTGAAGCAGGCGGATGCCACATTTGTCAGGCGCTGGCGCATGACAGAGCTTCTCCGCATGGATGACATATCCAGAAAGCAGCAGAATATCCCGGCTCCCAGGTAAATGATCTCCGCATAGTCACTGTCCTCCTGCAGAAGGTCCTCCATCTCTGTCATCAGCCCATGGCGGAAGCTCTGGGAATACTGTTCCGCCTCCAAAGGACTCCATACCTGGTTCTTCTCATTCCATTCGTGCATGAACATATTGATGACCGCACTGTTCTGGAACCGCCCGCGGATACCGGCTTCTGCTCTCTTTGCCTCCCGCTCCTGCCCGTTTAAGGTGCCGGAGAGAATGCCGTTGAAAAAGTGGTATTTCAGGGTATGGCTTCCCATACGGATCAGTTTCCTGGTCCGTTCCTGCTCACTGCTTTTCTCCAGTCGTGACTCGATCTGGTGCCTGGACTTTTCCAGGATCTCCAAAAGTGTATCCTCATCCAGAGTATTTTTCAGGATATACTCGTCTGCTCCCAGGCGCATGGCCTCCTTGACATACTCAAAATCATCATGACAACTCAGAACCATGATGTATATATTTTCCTTCTCTTCCCTGATATGGCGTATCAGTTCAATGCCGTCCATAAGCGGCATGGAGATGTCTGTGATGATCACGTCAATCTTCTCTTCCTCCAGAACGTGCAGGGCCTCCTCGCCGTCCTGTACATCCTTTACCACCTCATATCCTGCTTTCTCCCAGGCATTCAGAGTCTTCAAATAACTCCTGACTAAAAAATCATCATCCACTAATAATGTACGAAACATAGGCCTCATCCCCTTTGTCACATTTTATCTGTCTGTCAAATATTCACTTCCCTGTCTGCCGGCAGAAAGATGGTGGCAGTAGTACCGTTTTCACTGCTCTCATATGTAATTCCGCCTTCCGCCTCATAATAGAGTTCCAGACGTTCCCGCACATTCGGCACGCCGATGGCACTCAGGCCGTTTGTCTTCTTGGCTTTGCTGGAGAGCAGTTCCTCTATCTGCTCCTTTGTCATTCCCCGCCCATTGTCAATGACAGACAGCGTCAGCCGTGTGCCCTCCACTCTGCCTCTGATCACAAGACGCCCGTTGCCGCCCTTCATATCAATTCCGTGAAGTATGGCATTCTCCACCAGGGGCTGCAGGATCAGCCTGGGAATATAACATCCGTAAGCATCCTTCGCAATATCGTACTCCACATCAAAACTTCCCTGATAGCGAAATTCCTGCAGATGGATATAATTTTTTAAAATATGCAGTTCATCCGCCACGGATATAAAAGTTCCCTTCTTATTAACGCTGGCCTGCAGCAGCTCAACAAAATCTCCGATGAGGCCGCCCAGCTCCTTCTCTCCCTTTATCAGGGCCGCGTATTTGATAGAATTCAGTGTATTGTACATAAAATGAGGGGTGATCTGATACTGCAGCGCCTCCAGCTCCGCGTCCTTTTTCAGTCTCTCCTCCTCGATCACCCTGGCGATCAGATCCTCCAGGTTGTCAAGCATGTGGTTAAATTCCCGGCAAAGGGTTCCGATCTCATCCTCTGTGGTCACATCCACCCGAAGGCTCAGATCACCTTTGCTGACCTTTTCCACGGTATCTGTCATATTTTTAATGGGTTTATACATGGCTCTGGTGATGGATGTGGCAAGAATGCCGCCGATCATGAGAAACAGCAGAAAAATAGCCACCAGAAATATCTGCATCTGCTTCAAATCCCGCAGAACCTCACTTTTCTGAATATCCATATACAGACCGCATTTGGAAAATGCCCCCTGATAGAAAATACGGATCTCCCTGGCATCCTGACTCTCAATACCGCTGGTACTTGGCAGTCGGTCCACGCCCTCATATACCTGCCCTACACTCTCATAATCCTTGCTTGTGACGATCTCCCTGTTTTTATCCAGAATCAGCGCCTTGGACACCTTCTCATCATACACAGGTTCCAGATATTCATAAAAAAGTGTCCTCTCCTCTGTGTTTGCCAGCATATATCCCAGCACGATGCCGTCATCATCTGTGACAGCCTGGATGCAGGAAAGCTGTTTTCCCGTGTCATGGACCATATCCCCGAACATTATGGGGACTGCTTCCTCGGTCTCCGTCCGGCGTATCTTCTCGATCTCCGCCTCCGGAATATCCCTTTTGCACACAGGATAGTCCTCTGAGGTGACAGCGATCCTCTCATCCGGAAAAATGAAATACAGCGAGCTTAAATCCTTGTATTCTGTGCGGTAATTTCTCAGAAGTTCTGCAATCCCATCCAGGGCTTCACCGCTATGTGATGACCTGTATTCTTTTATGTATTGGACCATATTTATATCGCTGGCTGCTTTTACGTTGATATAGTAAATTTCCTGGAGGGAATCATCCAGGGAGGTAACCGTCTGCTTTACCCTGCCGTAAAGGTTCGTGGAATAATTCTCCTCTATCATCCCTGCTGATTTAAAATAAAATACCACAGTGATAGAACAGGCGGTCACTATGGTTACCACCAGAATTGCCAGCAGCACCTTGCTTCTGATACTTTGCAGCATACTCTCTCCTTTGCCGTTCATACATTCTGACGCACGTCACTTATGCGTACATTATAACATAGAACCCATTAGAAATCACGCCTCCGAAGACTTCGGTAAAG
>NZ_JBANBF010000039.1:0-3424 GCF_037000545.1 Blautia sp. JLR.GB0024
GATTATTCCGATTTCCGGTTTATTCCGATAAACCGTTTTGAAAGCCGTATTCTCACGTATTCTGAACAAGTTTATCGGAATAATTCTTTTAGTAGCCTCGCACAAGCCGACCGATGATATCAGCATCTTCCCAAGCCGGGAACTCCATCTCTATATCTGTGAGCGGAAGACTCTCGGACGCTTTTTCCACAGCCTGTCGTTTCATCTCCGTGTCTGCATAGGCATAAATCAGTGTCGTTTCCGGGTCTTCATGCCCTAGGAATTCTGATAACACTGCGAGCGGCATACCGCCCTGGTATAGATGCATTGCACGGGAGTGTCTTATCATATGTGGATGAACGTTTTCTGGCACATGAGGGTTCTGGCTGCATGTCTGGATGGCATATTTTTTTAGGAAACGGGCGACATTGTCATCAGACATGGGAGTCTTTTGTCCTTTATGCATTGTATAAAACAGTGGGGAACTCCTGTCACTGCCCTTATGGAAAGAGGTCTTATATTTCGCAAACATGGCCATGGTCTCCCTCGTCAATGGGACCAGCCTCGGCTTGGAGCCTTTCCCAAACAGACAGATGCACGCATTGTCTGTGCTGATGTCCGATAGTTTTAGCCCTAGCATTTCCCCGTTGCGGGCTGCGGAATCATACATCAGGGTCAGATAAAAGCAGTCCCGCAGGCCTTTGGGCGATAAAATATCAATGCATCCTATGATGGAGGCAATGACATCCTTTGCCATATGGCTTACGACCCGTGAACTGTCGATTCCCTTCTTTAACGGGATCGTGCGCAGATCCTCATGCACCACGTATGCTTCCGGGCATGTGCAGGACGCATATTTAAAAAATGCACGTATGCAGCTGAGGCGGTTATTCCTCGTGGATGTTTTCCAATGCCTGACTGTTTCCATTCTGTCGAGGAACGCTGTCAGCAGTTCCGATGTAAAGGATTCAAACTCCAGTGCGCCTGCCGTCATCCCCCGTTCCTGAAGGAGATACCGGAGCAGTAAGTTCCATGCCATATGGCTGGTGTCTATTGTTTTTTCACTGCTGCTGCGCTGTTTTGGCAGATATATAGAAAAGTAATCTCTGAGCTTTTTCCAGAAAGGGTTATTCTTCATAGGCCGCCTCCGGTACAACATCAGAGATATCCATGCAGTCCATCCGGGAAAGGCGGTCAGGCATAAGGTGCAGGTAATAACAGGTCTCATGGAAGGTCTGGTGCCCCATGTAGGCACTCAGGTAAGGCATATATCGGTCAAAGTCCTTCCCATCCTCCATCCATCCGGTGATACGCCGGGTAGCAAAGTTGTGCCGAAGGATGTAAGGTGTGCAGTATTCAAGTCCGTCTGGGTTTCCTGCCTTTTCCCAGCACTTGTGGAAAAGGGTCTGGATGCTTGCGGCATTGTGTTCCTTTTTGTTTCTGTTAGGAAAAAATACATTTGTTTCCGGATATATCCGGCGCGCGATCCCATCATATTTCCTGCACATGACCATAATCTTGTGGGGGACCGCAATGCATCTGTCCTTATGCCGTTTGGAATCCGCAATGTAAACGGTGTCATGTAAAAAATCGAAATCCTGCCTTGTAAGATGCCTCGTTTCCTGTGGCCTCATGCCTGTGGAATACTGGAGCCTGAAAATGACAGCCGCAGTGTATGTCAGGAGCGGACAGCATTTATTGTACGGGTACTCATCAGCCGCTTTAAAGAAGCGCTGCAGTTCCCTGTCATTCATGATATATGGCATGCGCCGCTTCTTATGGCTGAAATAATCTGCCGGAAAGATGCAGGCTGTCTTGCCGGCCATGGCCTGGTATCTGCCAAGGTTCCTGAGTGCAGCCACATCCGTCCTGACTCCCCGTCTTTCGCGGATGGCATTGAGGTAAGAAAGGGATATCTCCCATGTGAGGATACTGGTGTCGGGAAAGTTCTTCTGACAGTAGCGGTCAAAAGCTGCCAGCTCCTGCGTGTAGCATGATTCCGTATATCCAAGGACCCCCCGCCATTCCATCATATCCCGGATGTCGACGGCAAACCCACTGTGAAAGGAAGGTTTCATACCAGCCCCTCCTTTTCTGTATGCATTTCACCAAGATCCAGGGCACATTCCCTGAGTGTTTCCGTGTCCAGAGATATATACCGCTTGGAGGATTCCATGCTGCCATGGCCAAGGATTTGGGATACCGTGGAAATGGGAACACCGGACATCACCATATTTGTTCCTGCTGTCCTGCGCAGTGCATGGAATGACCTCCCGTCCCAGCCGGTGCGCTCAATTCCTGCCTTTTCCAGGTATCTGCGCAGGCAGCCGTTAAATGCTGTTGGGTTCATGGGGGTGATTGACGGTGAGTTCCTGAGCCTGAGAAAAATATATGGGCAATCTGTCTTATACCTTGCGTGCAGGATATAGTCTGCAATGGCATTCCCCACATCGACAGGCAGTGGCAGTTCCAGCACTGTGTTCGTTTTCTTTTGGACAACCCTGACCGTTTTTCCTGCCCAGTCGATATCGGTAAGCATTAACTTTGAAATATCGGAAGCCCTGAGACCGATCCGAAAAGAGGTCACAAATATGGCGTAATCCCGCCGGCCTTTGTCGGTGGAACGGTCTATCTGTGCAAAAATGCGATGGATATCATCATCCGTAAAACAGGGCAATGCTTTCTGTCTCTGTCTGCCGGCATTTTCAAGGAAACGGTCCACATCCAATTCCACGATGCCTTCCGAACGCAGGAAACAGACGAATTTTCTCATTGTCCTTAAAAGCTTTGCCATGCTGCTTTTGTGGTTCGGGGCTTCCTGGCGGACAAAGTCCAGGACGTTTAAAGCGGTCATGCGTGCTGCGCTGGTCACTTTGGACTGTTCAAGGAAATATAGGAATTGCCGGATGATGCCCGCTCCTCCCCTGACAGTACCGGGGCTGAGTGTTTTTAACAATTCCCGGCAGAATCCTTCCAGAAGTTTTTCATAGTTCTCACAGACCGGATACAGTGTAAAGGTGATGGATTTCCACATGAAATACCCATTTTCAAAATATCCTGCAGTCGTGTAAGCTATCTTTGCGGTTTCCTTTGCAGCGAACTTTTTCAGGGAAAGGCATTTTACCCTGCAGAAATCCTCTGCATTCCGATGACCAAAGGCATCAAGATGTTTTTCGACACAGAATAGAAAAACATCCTCATAATGCTTCTTATAGCGTTCCAGAACATATTTTGATAATTGAAGTTTTTCTGTACTTTGGATCAGATAGTCAAAATGTTTCCTTAATGTGTTTGCTTCCATGTATAGGGCCCTCCTATTTGCCCAATATCATGGAAACATGGCGTAACTATATCTGCAAGAATTATTCCGATTTTTATTTGTGAAACACGGTCAAGGAACAGAGCTTGATGATACAATCGGAATAAACCGGAAATCGGAATAATC
>NZ_JBANBF010000040.1:0-3022 GCF_037000545.1 Blautia sp. JLR.GB0024
TGGTAGCAATATCGTGTGGGTTCAAGTCCCATCTCCTGCATCCTTTTTTTATTTAAATATTAAAATTTATCCCAGGTGGCTGTTTGCACCTGGGATTTTATTATCTGGTTATCTCTCCTGCTGCTTCTGCAAGCAGATGCGGTTCCCCTTCTGTATCTAATGTATAGATATGAATATTATACTCTGATACCTTGTAAGCAAAATCCGCTGCCCATACTTTCGTAATATAAGAACCGTCTGCCTGTAATTCCGCTTCATACCATTTTAAGTCACTTTGGTCTTCTTCCGCCCATACCGCGCAGCGCAGCGCCTGAACATCTGTGTCTGACGGCAGATTTTTCACGATTACTTCATATTTACCGGTTCTGAAATCGTATGGTGTCACTTCTATCTCTGCAGGTATGATTTCCGGCTCTTCAGATGAATCCTCTTCTGCTTCGGCCGTCAGCTCTTCTTCCGGCTCCGGTACTACAATATCTTTCGTAAGCTTTTCCATTAATTTTGACTTTTTGTCCAGCTCAATGTCTATTGTGTTTTTATCGTATTTTTCCATCAAGGTTGCCTCTGATGAAAATAGATTGGTTCCCAGACCTAATCGGTTGCCCTCTATCTCCACGCCCAGACTTGCCAGTGTGGTCGGGAAATTATCAAAGGTTGAATATTGTCTGTAAGTATCATTCTTCGTATCTGCAGCAGAATTTATGTAGGTAGTGTAGACTTTTCTGTCATAACTATTATCCACATCTTCACAAAAGTCACTGTCCATAGTGGGATGATCTCCGGAAATAACTATTGTTGTATTTTCATAAAAATCCTGCTCCTGTATCCAATTCACAAAATCAGTCACACGTTTACTGGAACATGCCATAACATTTGCATATTGATTATCCCCAAAAGTATCCTGACAATCTTCACACAAATAGCCATCTTCAAAGTGGGTATCTACTGTTAAAATAGTCATATTAAAAGGTTCATCGGAAGCGCCGGCTTCCAACAGGTGCTGCTTTGCGAAATCAAACAATTTACTGTCTTCGTATCCCCAGAAAACATGATAATCCTCCGGTATCTGACCATTGTCTTTGCTGTAGTAATAATCATAAATATCATACATTCCATGCTGTGTATAAAACAACTTTCTGCCGCCAAAATTTGCATCCGATCCCAAAACCAGGCTCTGCGTATATCCCGCATCCTTTAAAATATCTCCGATTGTAGTCAGACCCGGCAGAAATGAATCCTGCTCATTCATGGAATTACCTTCAATAGGAATCAAAAGGGGAAGTCCCGAACTCTGCGCAAACATGGCTGCAACCGTCCATCCCGTGCCATTTAGGGAAATACCGCCGTTTAATGTTTTATGATCACCGGAAAAATTCTCATTCTTATTTGAAAGTTCCGTCAGTTCCGGAATAACATTTTTCTCAAATGCGCCGCCATGGTTTTCGTCTGCATAAGTATTTTCCATAGATTCCAAATAAATATATACTAAATTTCTCTTCTGTTCCGGAAAAGTAATATTGACTGATTTTGGATCTATATAGTTATCATCAATAAATGTGGAATATGTATTTTTATTGCTGGCATAGGCCTTAATATCCAATCTGCTCCACATGTGATTTATGGAAGTACCGGCAGCTATGACGGATACAACCGCAGATGCTAAAAGTATCAGCCCCCTTTTTTTCTTCACAAATTTATATATGATGCCTATCAGCATAGTGATGCCTATAGATACAAGAATACATGATAATATGTAGCTGATAATGATGCCATGATCTGTTCCCTGTATAGGCGATTGTATATGAAACATCAGCTCATTCATCGTAAGACCTGTCCATGTCCTGAACATCCAGGATATACTGGTAGCTATCAGCAGGGAAATAAAAGCGGCCAGAAATCCTATTGCAATTACTATGATCCTTATTATTTTCTTATGTACAGTAAACTTTATTTTTTCATTCTCCGGGGAATCCTGTTTTAATTCTTCTTTTGCTTCATCTTTTGTGTCCATACTGCGCTCCAACATTTACATATATATTTTTTCGGCTGCTCACCATTGCCAAACCTTCTTTATACAAGATAACATACTCTGCCAAGTGATTGCAATATAATTATTAAGGAATCTTTAGACAACTATTGCGAAAAGGAATCAGGCTGCAGAACAGTTCTCTGCAGCCTGATTCCTCAAATCGTTAAACTATTTCATTGTGCTGTTTCTTCTGTATTATCTGTCGAAGCAGATACTGTAATTTTACAACTACATTTCTTTCCACTGGAAGTTTTCGCTTCAACACTCGCTTCTCCCTCTTTTACTGCGGTTATAACACCATCCGACGATACACGCACTATACTGTCATCGGAACTGCTCCAGGTAATACTATCAGTTGTATTGGCCGGGAGAACAGTAATGCCAGCCTTTACCGATTGGCCGGAAGTCAAATTCATCTCTCCACTGTCAAACTGAATAGAGGCAGCCTTTATTTCTTTTACAGTCACTTTGCAGGTTGCTGTTTTTCCGCTGCTGGTTTTCACTGTAATCGAAGTTGTTCCTGCACTGATACCTTTTACCACTCCGCTGCCCGATACAGTTGCCACTTTTGTATTGGAACTGCTCCATTTCAGGGTATCCGTAGAATTTCCCGGAGTCAAAGTTCCTTTCAGTGTATATGTCTTTCCTTTATAAACACTGATTGATGTTTTGCTGAGAGCTACTTTTGTGGATGGAATTTTCACTGTCACTTTACATGTGGCGGTTTTTCCGCTGGTAGTCTTCACTGTAATAGTCGCTGTTCCCTTTTCCACTGCAGTTACCACGCCTGTTGAGGAAACTTTGGCTACCTTTGTATTAGAACTGCTCCATTTCAGGGTATCTGTAGTATTACTGGGCGACATGGTTCCTTTTAACGTATAAGTCTTTCCTTTATTGATTGAAACGGAAGTCTTACTCATGGTCACTTTAGTGGACGGTACTTTTACCGTAACTTTACAGGTGGCTGTCTTTCCGCTGGTAGTCTTTACCGTG
>NZ_JBANBF010000041.1:0-1914 GCF_037000545.1 Blautia sp. JLR.GB0024
GGATGAGTTCTGCCAGATGATCAAGGACAAGGTGATCGCAAAATATGGTGAATGGGAAGCAAAATAAAAAGAATACCCACCTATAAAAGAGGGCGCGTTTTGCAGGACGGCTGCCAATCTTCTACAAAGGTATTCTTATAAGATTCATTATACATAAATATAAGAAAAAATCAACTTCAAAATAAAATTATGAGGCGGCAGAAGACGCAGCATCAGTACAGGCTTCATGGGGGCTTTTGCTGCCGGACATGAAAAGGGGGTATTATATGTCTCAGGATGGTATGGCAATGCCGTTAAACGGTAAGAAAGATCCATATGATATAGACTTTACATCCACAACCGCCAAGGTACCGTGGTATGACAAAATTATACACAGTATGTACGGGGCATACAGCTTTAACGTTTCCTGGGTTATTTTCGGATATTATCTGGTGTACTTTTACACGGATGTGGTGGGACTCAGCGCCACGGTCGCAGGCTCTATTATGTTATTTGCCCGTGTGGCGGATTGTTTTACAGACCTGTGGGTTGGCTATATGCTGGACAATGTCTGTTATAAATGGGGGCGTTACCGTTCCTGGGCAATTTTCGGGATCATTCCGCTGTTTCTTCTGTTTATCGGCGTATTCACAGCTCTTCCGGTGGAGAGTACAGGTCTTAAAGTGGCGTGGGCAGCAGTATGTTACGGATGCTTTGGTTCCATTGGCGCGACGTTCTCTTTCATGCCGCAGATCGCACAGTTCTGTAACATGACCAGAAATCCGAGGGAGCGGGAGACCATCGCCATTGTTAAAAGCCTCTGTACCAATCTGGCGCAGGTGGCAGCGGCAGCTCTCTTTATGCCTATGGTAAAATTATTCGGCGGCAGCAAGGGAAATGAGGCACAGGGCTTCTTCTGGGCAGCATTTGCCATTGGACTGACAGTTATGTTATTCCAGATACTCAATGCCCAGATGACCAAGAAATACGAACTGAACAGGGACGGTTCCTGCCGGGAGCATTTAAGACAGGTGGAGCACGAGCCCATGTTTGCCCAGTTAAAGAGTTTTGCAAAGAACAGGCCGGCTATTATCCTGCAGATCGGCGAAGTACTGAAACAGATCATGCAGGCAATCAAAAATGGGATGATCATTTACATTTTCATCTATTTTCTGGGGTTGGAAGACTTTTACTCGGTGGCAATGTTTGCCTATACCATAGCACTGATGCTGGGAGTTTTCCTTATGAAACCGTTCATACGGATGTTTAAGGATACCAGCCGTGCGTATATGATCTGTATGGCATCCAGCGCTGTATTCAGTATTGCTCTGTTCGCGGTATGCAGTATCTACGGGCCGGCGGGGGCATCACAGTCTATGCAGTTCGGATTACTCTTTGCAATGTTTATATTAAACGGAATTTTAAGCGGTGCATATTACTCTTTCTCCAATGTAATGATTCCGGCAACCGTGGACTACGGCGAGTGGAAAAACGGAAAAGGGCAGGCAGGCGTGGTGTCTGCAGTCAACGGATTCTGTATCACCATCGGTGCCGCGCTAGGCGCACAGATCATGGGAATTCTGCTGGACGGCTCCGGATATGTGGCTAACCAGACACAGAGTGACGGGACAATCCGTTCCCTGCTAATTCTTGCCTTCGTGATTCCGGCAGTTGTGACACTTATACATATGGTCCTTCAGATGTTCTACGGTCTCAGCGATAAGAAGCTGGAGGCCTGTATGGTGGACGTGAGGGCCAGAAGAGCGGAAAAAGCAGCAAAGGCTGCAGAAGAAAAGAACAACAAATAAAACTGATTGAATAGAAGAGGAGATTAAAATCATGGCAAAAAAGATGTTTACAACAATTTACGGACGCAATTTAGTTGGTGAGCTGAAAAATATCGTACAGAGACCTTATCTGGTAGTGACAATGGAG
>NZ_JBANBF010000042.1:0-1910 GCF_037000545.1 Blautia sp. JLR.GB0024
AATAGAGTAGGAGGGAGTGACTAGCTCCCGTCCTCTCACACCACCGTGCGTACCGTTCGGTACACGGCGGTTTCAATAGTTGACATGCACAGACTGATAGGCTGTGGCTAAATCATAAAAGCCACTGTTTATCAGTCTTTCTTTTAACATAGCTCTCTTTACTGTCGTAAGATTTGAAGAGAACCAATGTCCTTTTCGACTGTTAGCCGCTATATGTGCATAGTATTCTGGAATTCCCATTCTGATTAGATTTCTCTTTTTCGTTTTAGGCAGCTTCCACTGTTTCCATATACACATGCGTATTCTGTGATAGAGCCATCCGTTGATATCTTCTATGTTGTTCTTCATGCTTGCGATTCCGTAGTAATTCAGCCAGCCCCTAGCATACACCTTTATCTCTTCAAGACTCGGTTTTATGCTCTGACACTTCTTACGGGAAGATAAGGTTTTCAGTTTTGACTTAAATTTCTTCCATGACTTTGGATGAACTCGGACATATATGCCACTACCATTCCTTCCCAACGTAAAGCCAAGGAACTTAAATTTTCGGATTGCAAACACACTGACAGTACGGCTTTTCTTTCTGTTCACTGTTAGTTTCAGTTTCTCTTCGAGATATTTCGTACTGCTTTCCAACAGTCTTTCTGATGCTCGCTTGCTCTTTGCTAACAACACTATGTCATCAGCATATCTGACACAAGGCACACCTCTCTTAAAGAACTCTTGGTCAAACTCATTCAGATAGATATTTGCCAGTAACGGCGAAAGATTTCCACCTTGCGGAGAACCTTCTTCCGTTTCCATTACCACTCCATTTTCCATTACACCACTTTTCAGATATCGTTTTATGAGTTGGATTACTCTTTCATCTTTTACATTCTTGCGTAAAAGGTTTAATAACAGTTCATGATTTAACGTATCAAAATATCTCGATAAATCCAGCGATACCGCATAGGTATAGCCTTGTTCTGCATACTCTTTTACCTTAAGGATTGCGTCTTTTGCGCTTCTGTTCGGGCGATATCCGTAACTCGTTTCGCTAAAGAGTGGTTCATAGATTGGCATTAGCTGTTGTGCTATTGCCTGTTGTATGGTTCGGTCTATCACTGTCGGTATGCCTAGCTTTCGCACACCACCATCTGCTTTTGGGATTTCAACTCTCCTTACTGGAGACGGAGTATATTTCCCTCTTAATATTCGGTCTGTCAACTCCTTTTGATGTTCCCTTAAATATGGGAGTGCTTCTTCAACGGTCATTCCGTCAATTCCCGCCGCTCCCTTGTTTGCCTTTACTCTTTTGTACGCTCTGTTCATGTTGCCCTTGTACAGTATCGCCTCTAAGAGTTTCGGCTGTGCACTGTCTCTTTCTTTCCATATCCGATTGAACGACCTAGACGCTTTCGCATACCCTTCATGTTCCGCATTATCTCTTTGCGAACAGCCATTGTTCATGTTTTCTGTCATTGTAAGTCATTCCTCCCTTTCTCGGTCATACTCAAGGCTCCTATTGATTCGGTCCTTCATCTTTCGACTACTATGACCTCTGCTGACTTCTGTGCGTTCAGCATAACCTTACAGTTATGGTTACTCCTTTCAGAGCATTCCACACAGACCTCCCTGGGTACCACACGTTTCCTTCTCTCCATCTATCTGCCACATTTATCATGCATGATTCCGTGTAGTTATTGGGCTTCGACTTGTTATGCAGCCTTACCCTCATGCATAACCTTTTATGTGATTTCTGTTCGTCAGACCGGAGATTTGCCCATGGGTTAGTATGTTCCCCATATCCAGCTTCCTTCCGATTCCGTCTCACGGCGGACACCCTTGCTTTCGGCTATATCCTTCCCACTACCGGGCGGATTCGAGACTTTCACTCGTTGGAAACGTGCGCCGCCAGGCGCACATAA
>NZ_JBANBF010000043.1:0-1903 GCF_037000545.1 Blautia sp. JLR.GB0024
GGTAGTGTCAAGTTTCACTACCATTTTTTATTGTTAAACCTTGATTTAATGGGAGTTTGCAACAAAAAGAGCAATGACCTCCCTTTTTATAGTATAATGAGTTCACCACAAACACCAAAATACCAAAGGATTTCATTGCTCATGGACATTATACTTTATTTACTTAACTACATTCAATACCAACAGCGAATTATCCGCTATCTTTTTTCTTTTATCTGCAGATATATACCACTCAGACAGTGGGCTTTTGATGATTCCCACTCTCCGAAGTATCAGAAATTCAAAACGGATGCGCTTCCTCTCATTACAGATTTCCGTCAGGACTGGACTTATAAGGAGCTGATCCCTTACTTTGAAAAACGGTATGGTAAGAAGATCCGTCCCGTCAGCCGCCGGTCCGAGTGTGATATCCCAGACGAATGCTGCTGCCCACGCTGTGGTGCTCCTAAACCATTTCTATACAAAAATAATGGTTCCAAAGGGCAGGTCCTCTGCAAGATCTGTGATACCAGATTCTCTCCGGAACAAAGCCGTTTTTCCTCAGTTAAGCTGCGTTGTCCCCATTGTGGAAATGCTCTTGTTCCAAAAAAGAACAGGAAACACTTCATCATCCATAAATGTGTGAATCCCAAATGCCCTTACTATCTTCACAACCTTCGGAAAGTTGATAAAAAAGATCTGGATGAGGACTATGGCAGGAATAAATACAAACTCCACTATATCTACCGTGAATTCACGATAGATTTTTTTCGCATGGATTTAAACTCCCTGCCAAAGAATGCCTCCTCCCTGAAGTTCAGTAAGTTTGACTCCAACACAATGGCTCTGTGCCTGACTCTCCACGTAAATCTTGGATTGTCTCTCAGAAAAACTTCCCAGGCTTTAAAGGACTTGTATAATATCTCCATCTCACATCAGCAGATAGCGAATTACTGCAAAACAGCCGCTATCTGTGTGAAACCCTTTGTCGATCATTACGATTACGGCTCTGGCAGTGTCTTCACTGCTGATGAAACCTATATCAAAATCCGTGGTATTAAGGCTTACATCTGGTTCATCATGGATGCCGCCAAACGTTCCATCATCGGCTATCAGGTATCTGACAACCGTGGAGTTGGCCCCTGTATTCTTGCCATGAGAATGGCGTTTCGTCACTTAACGGAGCTTCCAAAGAACTTCCGTTTTATTGCTGACGGCTATAGTGCCTACCCTCTCGCTGCCCAGCAGTTCTTCCATGAGTTTGGCGAAAAGTTCAAGTTTGAGATCACTCAGGTAATTGGGCTTACCAACGACGATGAAGTGTCCGAAGAATTTCGTCCGTTCAAACAGATGATTGAACGGCTGAACCGTACATACAAGGCTACTTACAGATCTACGAATGGTTTTGATAACATCGACGGTGCCAACTATGACCTGACTCTCTGGGTTGCCTACTATAACTTTCTCCGGCCTCATAAACATGCTGGCTATAAAGTCCTGAATGAGGTTGAGATGCTCAAAGATGCGGACAATATGCCGGGCAAGTGGCAGCTTCTCATTTTTCTTGGACAACAGACGATCCTGAATCTTCAGAACCAGGTATCAGCATAACGGAGCGGAGCCGTTGTCAGGTGAAGCGTGGAATAATGGAACGAAGTTCCGTTATGCCGCGAAAGTTACTTGACATAAGGTTCACGGATGATCCTTTTTACAAAGAAAAGGGGCAACTGCGCCCTTTTCCTGCCTTCCGGCGAGGACGGGTTCGGGCAGAGCCCGATCATGGGTCAAGGGACTTGTCCCTTGTGGGTACATAGGGCAAAGCCCTATGCCCTTGGAGAGCTCAAGTATAAATATCTGCAGTTTTCAAGGTTCATTTGAGCCTATTTTTTCGGCTCAGTTTTTTCATACATCACTTGACACTATC
>NZ_JBANBF010000044.1:0-1422 GCF_037000545.1 Blautia sp. JLR.GB0024
TGGCACCCCTTCTCCCGAAGTTACGGGGTCATTTTGCCGAGTTCCTTGGCAATGCTTCTTCCGTCGGCCTTAGGATTCTCTCCTCATCCACCTGTGTCGGTTTACGGTACGGGTACGATATGAACAATAGCGGCTTTTCTTGACGCATGGCTCACACACTTCCCTACTTTAGTTCGGTCCGCATCACGCCTTCGGGTTGCCTGGCGGTTTTTCCTACCAGACCCCTACCTCGCTTGCCCCGGGATTCCATTCCCGGGTTGTGCTCTCCACACGTGTCCCCACAGTTCTGTCATATCGCAGTACAGGAATCTCAACCTGTTGTCCATCGGCTACGTCTTTCGACCTCGCCTTAGGCCCCGACTTACCCAGGGCAGATCAGCTTTACCCTGGAAACCTTAGATATTCGGCCACAAGGATTCCCACCTTGTTCTCGCTACTCATTCCGGCATTCTCTCTTCAATGCAGTCCACAGCTCCTTACGGTACTGCTTCTTCCCGCATTCAATGCTCCTCTACCAATGACTATGTCATTCCTCAGCTTCGGTGTCGTGTTTCAGCCCCGGACATTTTCGGCGCAGGACCTCTCGACCAGTGAGCTATTACGCACTCTTTGAATGGATGGCTGCTTCTGAGCCAACATCCTGGTTGTCTTTGAAATCCCACATCCTTTTCCACTTAACACGCACTTTGGGACCTTAGCTGGAGGTCTGGGCTCTTTCCCTTTTGACTATCCAACTTATCTCGTATAGTCTGACTCCCGGTAATCGGTTCGATGGCATTCGGAGTTTGATATTCTTCGGTAGGCTTTGACGCCCCCTAGGAAATTCAGTGCTCTACCTCCATGAATCTATACCGAGGCTAGCCCTAAAGCTATTTCGAGGAGAACCAGCTATCTCCGGGTTCGATTGGAATTTCTCCCCTATCCACACCTCATCGCCACCCTTTTCAACGGATGTGCGTTCGGTCCTCCACTACCTCTTACGGCAGCTTCAACCTGGACATGGATAGATCACCCGGTTTCGGGTCTGCACATACTGACTCTGGCCCTGTTCAGACTTGGTTTCCCTACGGCTCCGCGTCTTAGACGCTTAACCTTGCCAGTATGCACAACTCGCCGGACCGTTCTACAAAAAGTACGCGGTCCACCATATAAAGGTGTTCCACAGCTTGTAAACACAGGGTTTCAGGTTCTCTTTCACTCCCCTCCCGGGGTCCTTTTCACCTTTCCTTCACAGTACTATGCACTATCGGTCACTAAGGAGTATTTAGCCTTACGGGGTGGTCCCCGCGCGTTCCCACAAGGTTTCTCGTGTCTCGTGGTACTCTGGATCCTGCCGTGTCATCTCGGATTTCATGTACGGGGCTTTCACCCTCTCTGGCTGGCTTTCCCAAAACCATTCCATTATCCTCAACGAATCACTTA
>NZ_JBANBF010000045.1:0-1325 GCF_037000545.1 Blautia sp. JLR.GB0024
GCATAAAAATACCTCCTAAGTAGCTTTTGGTTATTTCCATTGTCTACTTAAGAGGTATCATATCACCGATGATACGGAGGAATCTGCCGTTGTTTTATTATCTTTTCTTTCTTATAGACGCGGGCGGGTTTAACGGATATAATAGATGAAAAGCAGTGGGGAAGAGAGCTGCCGGGTTAAAAAAGAGCGAAAAAGAAAGGTTGTTATATATGGAAAACAAACTGGAATCAAAAAAATGTCTTGTGGTAAAAAAATGCGGAGGGTGCGGCTGCAGAGGCATTTCCTATAAAGAAGAGACTGATATCAAGGAAAAGAAGGTGAGGAAGCTTTTAAAGGGAATCTGTAAAGTAGAGCCGATCATAGGTATGGAGAATCCCTATCATTACAGGAACAAGATACATGCCTCCTTTGCCCGCCTCCGGGACGGCAGTATAGTTTCCGGAAAGTATGCGGAGGGGACGCACAGAGTGGTGCCTGTGGATGACTGCCTGATTGAGGATGAAAAGGCAGATGCCATTGTGAGAGATATCAGGGGACTTTTAAAATCTTTTAAGATCAAGATTTATAATGAGGACAGCGGATTCGGGCTTCTGCGGCATGTTATGGTGCGCAGGGGATTCAGAAGCGGGGAGATCATGGTGGTTCTGGTATTGGTTTCTCCTATTTTCCCATCAAAGAATAATTTTGTGAAGGCCCTTAGAAAGCTCCATCCCGAGATCACGACCGTGATTCTCAATGTAAATGACAAGAGGACCAGCATGGTGCTTGGGGAGCGGAATATCACCATTTACGGGAAGGGCTATATTGAGGATGAGCTGTGCGGATGTATTTTCCGCATTTCTCCTTCCTCCTTTTACCAGGTAAACCCCGTGCAGACGGAAAAATTATATGGAAAAGCCCTGGAATTTGCCGGGCTTACAGGGAAAGAGCGCGTGATTGATGCATACTGCGGCATCGGAACCATTGGCCTCATTGCGTCGAAACACGCAAAAGAAGTGATCGGCGTGGAGTTAAATAAGGACGCAGTGCGCGATGCCGGCATCAATGCAAAGAGAAACGGCAGCAAAAATTTCCGGGCATTTCAGGGGGACGCCGGCGCATTCATGGTGCAGATGGCCGAAGCGGGAGAACAGGCAGATGTAGTTTTCATGGACCCTCCAAGGGCAGGCAGTGATGAGGCTTTCCTCTCATCCGTCGTGAAGCTGGGACCGAAAAAGGTAGTATACATTTCCTGCAATCCGGAGACGCTGGCAAGGGACCTGAGATATTTGGTTAAGAAAGGGTATGAAGCGGTGAGGGCGGTACCGTATGATATGTTTGCTTGG
>NZ_JBANBF010000048.1:0-919 GCF_037000545.1 Blautia sp. JLR.GB0024
CTTTGAAGGTGCGTTTAATACGGAGTACATGGGACAAGCCCAGATCCAGGCCGGCCGGGAGCTGGTGGCCTATCTCAAGAGCAAGTATGGCATCTCTCTGGTGCAGCGCCATAAGGATGTTGGCAGCACGGACTGCCCGGGAGCACATTTCCCATTTTCGGAGATCGCCAGCGGGACTATTAATAGCAAGCCGGTCACAACCGTGCCGGACAACACAACCACAGGAGGTAATGTATATATGTTTGGAGTAAGAGAGATTGGTAATGGAGATTATGGCAATGATGTATTACTGGCTCAGGAGATACTGGGAAGCCGTGGATATTACAAAGGAGAACTGGACAAGGGCTTTGGCCCGCTGATGGTGGAAGCCACTAAAAAGTACCAGACAGACCGCAAGGGAGCCTGCGGTGCGGCAGACGGGATAATTGGAGCCAAGACCTGGCAGGATATGATTGCTCTGTAAGCTCGACGTCGAGTCAGTGGCATAATAACAGCCCCGGTGATGAGCCGGGGCAAACAAAAGGGGGCCAGCCGTAGCCGGTCCCCAGGATCACATTTTGCACAGTGTATGTGTGCGATATTTATTATAACATGATTGTTATTTGTTTGCAAGTGCAAATAATAAAACGGCCGACACCATTACAGTGCCGGCCACCTGTGTCGGATCAGAGGTTATCCATACCTCTGTTTACATCTTTATGTTACTATATAATAAGTAGAGATGCAATATATAATAGCAGACAGATTTCGACGGTAGGCAATGTCTACGTTTTGCCAACCTTGTATAGATTTTGTGTGGCAACAGTACATGTCAGTATGATACAATATATAAACGAAACACTGACGTAAGCCTTATTTTACAAGGCTTTATATAACAATAAATAAAAATATGTTTCAAGAGATTTTTATGACTATACAA
>NZ_JBANBF010000049.1:0-632 GCF_037000545.1 Blautia sp. JLR.GB0024
AGCCTCACATCCTTTCGAATTCTTTCACTTTTTTTAACAGTTCTGTCAGCATATCCTTTTCTTTCAGTTGACTCTTTAATCTAAGATTTTCACGCCGCAAGCGTTCTAATTCATCAACCTCATCATCCGTTTTATGATGACCTCGTTTATCTATTAATGCATCATTTCCATTAGCATCATATTTCTTTACCCAAGAATAAACCTGGTTGTAAGATACATCATACAAGGATGCAGTATCTTTGTAATTACGTTCGTGATTTATACAGTATTCAACAATTTCTCTGCGTTCCTCAATAGTTGTTTTTCTTCTTGCTTCTGCCATATAGACCTCCCTTTTAGGATTATAATCCTTAAGTTCTCTATTGGCATTATAACGCATAATCCAGCCTCTGAGTACCGCCCTTGAAGAGATATTATATCTGGCAACAATATCGTCTACGCTCCCTTGTCCTGACAGGACAGCCTCTGCGCACATCTTTTTAAAATCTGACGAATAAGAGGAGTTTCCGGAAACCTTGAAAAATGCGGAGATTCCATAAAGCCTGTATTTGGCTACCCATTGCTGCAGCGTTGTTTTCCCAATGTTATATTTTTCTGACAGAAAAGGATAGGAACTCCCATCAAGGTACTCC
>NZ_JBANBF010000050.1:0-536 GCF_037000545.1 Blautia sp. JLR.GB0024
GTCACGATGACACGGGGGCTGGTCTTGTGGGATTTGAACAGGCCCATGGGATGGCCGCTCATCATCACAAGGGTGTGCTCGTCTGTGAGCTCCTCCAGGTATCTCTTGATGAGCTGGTACTGCATCCAGTTCTGGCATACCTGGCCGGTCTCTCCGTATGTAACAAGCTCGTAGGGGTAAAGGGCAACATCATGGTCCAGGTTGTTGTCGATCATGACCTGGAATGCCTTTCCTTCCACACATTTTCCTTTATATTCATCGATCGGTCTTCCGTAGATCCTTTCCTTCGGCATGAAACGGTATCCGTAGATACGTCCTCTTGTCAGAAGTTCGTCTAAAAATTCCGGTGCGAGCTGTTCGTGCAGCTCTTCCGGCACATATCTGAGGGCGTTTGCTACCGCCAGCTTGATCTCTCTTTTGTTCAGGGTCAGCTCTCTTTTCGGGGCTCTTCTGACACCTTCTTTAAAGGTCGGGTACTCCGGCAGAACGGGATCCAGTTTGATTACCATTGCTTTTCCGATTTCCGCATTGTTCAT
>NZ_JBANBF010000051.1:0-418 GCF_037000545.1 Blautia sp. JLR.GB0024
GATCTGCAATCAGTGGTTCTCCTCCTTTCTGATCACAAAGCCCTTTGAAGAGGTGGAGAAGGAGTTCCGCGCACAGCTTGCGTTCTTAAAGGCAATGGGCGCCAAGATCATTGGTGCATCCGAGCAGAGCCACAGTGTACAGGGCATGCAGGACACCCCCATTTTCGGCCACAAATACGTGATGAATGACCAGGAGTGGGAGACCTTCTGTACAGGTATGAACAGACTGGGTAAGATCGCGAAGGAAGAGTACGGGATCAGCCTGACCTTCCATCACCACATGGGAACCGTGGTGCAGAACCCGGACGAGGTGGAGAGAATGATGGAAAATACAGACCCGGAATATGTGAGCCTGTTATTTGATACCGGCCATTTCACCTACTGCGGCGCAGACCCTCTTGAGATGGTGAAAAAATAT
>NZ_JBANBF010000052.1:0-418 GCF_037000545.1 Blautia sp. JLR.GB0024
GTACTTCTTTACCATCTCAAGAGGGTCTGCGCCGCAGTAGGTAAAATGGCCGGTATCAAATAACAGACTCACATATTCCGGATCTGTATTTTCCATCATTCTCTCCACCTCGTCCGGGTTCTGCACCACGGTTCCCATGTGGTGATGGAAGGTCAGGCTGATCCCGTACTCTTCCTTTGCGATCTTACCCAGTCTGTTCATACCTGTACAGAAGGTCTCCCACTCCTGGTCGTTCATCACGTATTTGTGGCCGAAAATGGGAGTGTCCTGCATGCCCTGTACGCTGTGGCTCTGCTCGGATGCACCGATGATCTTGGCGCCCATTGCCTTTAAGAACGCAAGCTGTGCTCGGAACTCCTTCTCCACTTCTTCAAAGGGCTTTGTGATCAGAAAGGAGGAGAACCACTGATTGCAGATT
>NZ_JBANBF010000053.1:0-398 GCF_037000545.1 Blautia sp. JLR.GB0024
CCCACATCCATCGCCACAAACGCAGTGTTCGGACACCGCGCGGGTCTTAGATTCAACAGTGTTGTGAGATATGTGGGATATGTGGAGCCTGTAGCTATATACGTGGACTACGATGTGATCCAGAGCGGCCCGAAAGCTCTGAACAGAAGCGGTGTATGCGATGTACTCTGCTATAACAACTCCATGTTTGACTGGAAATATGCGGCAGACCAGGGGAAATGCGAGGAGAAATGGCCGTATGACCAGGAGATGGTGGATGAGGTAAAAGAGGTATACCAGTCTGTAGTGGACAACCTGGACGACATCTACGAGTTAAATGAAAAAGGAATCCGTGTACTGACAGAGGGCCTGAGATGGGGCGGAGCAGCGTTCCACAACAACGGCTGGAACCCAAGACC
>NZ_JBANBF010000054.1:0-395 GCF_037000545.1 Blautia sp. JLR.GB0024
GACAGATATCCAGTTTCACATGTCATAAGTTGCAGAAATGATAATCATCTGGTATTTAAAACATTTGAAAAAGCAATCGAAGCCAATCCAGATGCTAAGCCACTTTTTCACTCAGACAGAGGGTTTCAATATACCAGTAAAGTGTTTAAAAGAAAACTTATAGAACAGGAAATGGAACAATCTATGTCAAGAGTTGGACATTGTATTGATAACGGACCTACAGAGGGGTTTTGGGGCATTATAAAAGCTGAAATGTATCAAATGTATGAGATCACAGAGGAAGCTTCTTTAAGGCATGCAATAAATGATTACATACGATTTTATTCAACAAAACGACCACAAGATAGATATCATTGTAAAACACCTTTGGAAGTAAGAAATGAAGCGCTACAGTC
>NZ_JBANBF010000055.1:0-379 GCF_037000545.1 Blautia sp. JLR.GB0024
GCAGTCCGAACCCCGCCATGCACGCATGACGGTTTAGGCTCTTTCCCGTTCGCTCGCCGCTACTTAGGAAATCGAGTTTTCTTTCTTCTCCTCGGGGTACTTAGATGTTTCAGTTCCCCCGGTTCCCTTCCATACGTTATGGATTGGCGTATGGATACATGAGGTTTGCTCATGTGGGTTTCCCCATTCAGATATCTCCGGCTCATAGGATATTTGCTCCTCCCCGAAGCTTTTCGCAGCTTATCACGTCTTTCATCGGCTCTTAGTGCCAAGGCATCCACCCTGCGCTCTTTCTTGCTTGGCCTTACCAGATACCATAGCGTTGGTACCTGACGGCTTGGGTTGTTGCTTGGTTTTTGTTTCTCAATTCGCTGTATCT
>NZ_JBANBF010000056.1:0-343 GCF_037000545.1 Blautia sp. JLR.GB0024
TGATAAAATATCAAAGCTGTCAAAAACTGACAGGAACCTTGATAACTGAACAGTGAAACACATGAATCGAAAATTCTTTTACATTCAATTTTAAGAACGGTTCTAACGAACCAAAACAGTAAAAGGGATAAATTAGCCAAAGTTAATTTTGAACTTGGACAAACACTTTATCAGAGAGTTTGATCCTGGCTCAGGATGAACGCTGGCGGCGTGCTTAACACATGCAAGTCGAGCGAAGCACTTAAGTGGATCTCTTCGGATTGAAACTTATTTGACTGAGCGGCGGACGGGTGAGTAACGCGTGGGTAACCTGCCTCATACAGGGGGATAACAGTTAGAAATG
>NZ_JBANBF010000057.1:0-340 GCF_037000545.1 Blautia sp. JLR.GB0024
CTACAGCGCCTCGTTTTCGTCTCTATCTTTACGTTTAACGTATTCTAGATGTTTCGTATATGCAGTTTTCAAGGTACGATGCTGGCAAAGTATAAATACTTTACCAAATGGAGATAAAGAGATTCGAACTCTCGACCCCCTGCTTGCAAGGCAGGTGCTCTCCCAACTGAGCTATATCCCCGTATGTAGTTATATGTAAAACTTTAAAGAAAATTACGCATGGGCTTAAGTGAACCTTTGCCCTATGACTCATGCAGATGGGCTTAAGTGGACTCGAACCACCGACCTCACGCTTATCAGGCGTGCGCTCTAACCAGCTGAGCTATAAGCCCACATTAAA
>NZ_JBANBF010000058.1:0-314 GCF_037000545.1 Blautia sp. JLR.GB0024
AGCTGGGCACTCTAGGGAGACTGCCGGGGATAACCCGGAGGAAGGCGGGGACGACGTCAAATCATCATGCCCCTTATGATTTGGGCTACACACGTGCTACAATGGCGTAAACAAAGGGAAGCGAGACAGCGATGTTGAGCAAATCCCAAAAATAACGTCCCAGTTCGGACTGCAGTCTGCAACTCGACTGCACGAAGCTGGAATCGCTAGTAATCGCGAATCAGAATGTCGCGGTGAATACGTTCCCGGGTCTTGTACACACCGCCCGTCACACCATGGGAGTCAGTAACGCCCGAAGTCAGTGACCCAACCTT
>NZ_JBANBF010000059.1:0-289 GCF_037000545.1 Blautia sp. JLR.GB0024
ATCACATCTTGGGATATCGTAGAATGACTTCGTGGATTAATCACTTTAATCATACGAACTACAGCAAAAAACGTGTGCATAGAATCATGCAAAAACTTGATATCCATGCAGTAATCCGAAAGAAAAAGAAAACATATAGATCTTCTACACCTGATGAAACGGCTGAAAATAAACTTGGAAGAGATTTTTATGCAGATGCACCTAATAAGAAATGGACAACAGATGTAACAGAATTCAAAGTACCAGGTACACAGAAGAAACTCTATTTAAGTGCCATTCTGGATTTGTA
>NZ_JBANBF010000060.1:0-288 GCF_037000545.1 Blautia sp. JLR.GB0024
TACTACAGCGCCTCGTTTTCGTCTCTATCTTTACGTTTAACGTATTCTAGATGTTTCGTATATGCAGTTTTCAAGGTACGATGCTGGCAAAGTATAAATACTTTACCTAGTGGGCTTAAGTGGACTCGAACCACCGACCTCACGCTTATCAGGCGTGCGCTCTAACCAGCTGAGCTATAAGCCCTAACTCGTTTTATTGAGTTTTGAGTGGAGATAAAGAGATTCGAACTCTCGACCCCCTGCTTGCAAGGCAGGTGCTCTCCCAACTGAGCTATATCCCCATTTTAA
>NZ_JBANBF010000061.1:0-281 GCF_037000545.1 Blautia sp. JLR.GB0024
GCAGTGGACAACAACATCAAGATAGAGCTGTTATCTGACCAGACAAGCTGCC
This sequence comes from Blautia sp. JLR.GB0024, assembly GCF_037000545.1. Lineage (NCBI taxonomy): Bacteria > Bacillati > Bacillota > Clostridia > Lachnospirales > Lachnospiraceae > Blautia > Blautia sp. JLR.GB0024. The sequence continues at coordinate 53 of NZ_JBANBF010000061.1, forward strand.
ATGTGCCGTACGACGGAGGCTACTGCCCGCAGGGCCTGACCTTTGAGGAGCGCACGGAGATGCTGGCAAACGATAAAGAGAGATTCTGCGAGCTGGTGGACCAGACCCTGGTAAAACACTACCACCTGATCAAGACCCTGGTGGAGAGAGGCTCCTACTTCTTCGATTACGGAAACTCCTTCATGCGTGCCGTGTTCGATGCGGGAGCAAAGGACATCGCCAAGAACGG
>NZ_JBANBF010000062.1:0-281 GCF_037000545.1 Blautia sp. JLR.GB0024
GTTACCTTGAAGTCATTGACTACTGTATACCAGTATCCGTGGCTCTCCAGGAACTCTTTCTCATATTTGATCGCTGCGAACACGTCATCCCAGGTGATCCCCATTCCTTCCGGCCTGATCTCCACTCCTGCCTTGTGGATGATATCCAGGATCCCGTCCGGGTCATTTCCTCCCATTGCGGAGCCTACAAAGATTCCCAGGCATACCGGCTGGCCGTGGATGAATTTTTTCTTTGTCATGTATTCCAGTGTGTAGAATAAGAAATGGTCACTTCCCTCAAT
>NZ_JBANBF010000063.1:0-275 GCF_037000545.1 Blautia sp. JLR.GB0024
TCCGGCAGCCACCTGCTTTCCCATGCCGTCTCCAGCATAGTATCATCGGCCTCCCAGGTCTTAACCATCGTGTTCGGGATGGGTACGGGTGTGTCCCCTGGGCGTATCGCCACCGGAAAGATTTAGTTATCCATCTTCTTGGTAACTCAACAGTGAAACATATTCATCTACTTCTTCTTCCTTAGAAAGGAGGTGATCCAGCCGCACCTTCCGATACGGCTACCTTGTTACGACTTCACCCCAGTTATCGGTCCCGCCTTCGGCAGCTCCCTCCT
>NZ_JBANBF010000064.1:0-246 GCF_037000545.1 Blautia sp. JLR.GB0024
AGAGATAATTCAGGAATATCCAATTCCTACGAATAAGAGAATTGAGAAATATAAAGAGAAATGGTGTGCATAGAAAAACGACCACACAAATCTGTGTGATCGTTCATCTGCGAGAGTGTGAAACTTTTTCTGTAAAATAGGATTTATAAGGTTCTTCTATGATAAAATAAAAATCATAGGAGGGCCTTTTATTATGGCAAGACAAAAGAAACCAGTACACAGAGTACAAATGACGGAAGGAAAGCG
>NZ_JBANBF010000065.1:0-233 GCF_037000545.1 Blautia sp. JLR.GB0024
GTGGACACAAGCGAAGGATTCATCTTCCCATCCTATGTGGAGGATATCCTGGGACCGGAGCTGTTTGACTACGGATACGGCCCGTTCCGCTGGTGCTGTCTGTCCGGCAAGCCGGAGGACCTGCGTGCCACAGACCATGCAGCCATGGAAGTGATCGACCCGAACAGAAGGAGCCAGGACAGGGATAACTACATCTGGATCCGTGACGCGGAGAAGAACAAACTGGTAGTGGG
>NZ_JBANBF010000066.1:0-232 GCF_037000545.1 Blautia sp. JLR.GB0024
CAGGCACCTGAAGCCTGCGCGTCTGCCAATTCCGCCACTCCTGCATCTTCTATTAAGTTGGTGTTCTCTCGAACACAAGTGATATAATACACGATTCACACAAGAAAGTCAATACCTTTTTTAAGAAAAAATAAAAAATCTGCCGGCAACCGCAGTCACCGCCAGAAAGTATTGTCAAAAACAAAAAAAGGATGCAGGAGATGGGACTTGAACCCACACGATATTGCTACCA